>DASTRX010000015.1:0-35695 GCA_035760985.1 Polyangiaceae bacterium | reverse complement strand
GGGATCGTACAGCGCCGCCCGTGGGCTCGCGAAGCCGACCTCTTGCAGCAAGATGGGCGGGCTGGGCGCCTGCGCGAGCGTGGCCGGGAGATCCGCGGGAGCCTGCTCCGGCGCAGGCTCCTGCGCGGGCGCCTTGGGCTGCTCCGAATGGCACCCCACACCCGCCAGCGCCAGCAACGCGGCGAGCACAGCCCGCCCATCCGAACCTGCCGAGGCCTGCCGGAGCAAAAACCGAAGCATGGTTGACCTGACCATGCTGGAATGAAAAAAACAAGGCGACCGGTGAACCCGTGAACATCGTTCTACTCGATGCCTCAGAGCCCAGCCCCTCCGGCGATCTGACCCTGTCGGATCACCGCGCGCGTCACCTGCTGAAGATCCTGAAGGTCAAGCCGGGCTCCAGCGTGCGGGTGGGGATCGTCGACG
This sequence comes from Polyangiaceae bacterium, assembly GCA_035760985.1. Classification (GTDB taxonomy): domain Bacteria; phylum Myxococcota_A; class Polyangia; order Polyangiales; family Polyangiaceae; genus SZUA-265. The sequence continues at coordinate 35,269 of DASTRX010000015.1, read as the reverse complement.
GGGCGCAGGGGCGCGCGGAGGTGACGAACATCGAAGGCCAGCGGGTCCAGCTGCGCTGCGTGCTGGACCAGCCCACACCTCCGCCCGGCGCGGATACGCTGTTGCTCGCGTTCGCGCGGCCCAAGGTGCTGCTGCGCTGCCTGGAGCACGCGACGGCGCTCGGCTTCGGGCGCATCATTCTGTTCCGCAGCCGCCGCGTCGAGAAATCGCACCTCTCGAGCCACGCCATCGAACCGGCGACAATCGACGCGCACCTGCGCCGCGGCCTGGAGCAGGCGCGGCGCACGCATCGCCCGGAAGTGCTGCTGGTCGAGCGCTTTCGTACCTTGATCGAGCAGCGCCTCGAGCAGTGGGTGCCGAGCTCGAACCGCTTTCTCGCCGATGCCGATGCGCCGGTCGAGGCCGCGCTGGCGCCGGTCTCGGCGCAGCCGCTGAGTCTGGTGATCGGCCCGGAAGGTGGCTTGATCGAGCACGAGCTCTCGGAGTTTGCCGCGCGCGGGTTCCAGCCGGTGCGCGCCGGGCGCGAGCCACTGCGCGTGGAGACGGCGCTCTCCTACCTGAGCGGCCAGCTGCGCGCGGCCCGCTCCCAGCGCGAGGCGCGCGCGCAGGCCGAGGGGCGCGCGCACGAGGCGTAGGCCGGTTCAGCGCGGATCCAGGCGCTTGACCAGGATCGTGCCGTGCTCGCCCACCGCCCAGACGCGATCGCCGGCACCCCAGATCGCGTTCAGCGCGTGCTCGCTGCCGCTGGCTTCGGGCTGCCAGCTCTGCCCGTCGTAGTGCAAGATGGTCCCGCCGCTGCCGACCGCCCAGGCCTCGTCGCTGGCACGGCCCCACACATCGTTCAGCGCGAACGACGCTTCCGGCGTCGCGCGCGTCCACACCTTGCCGTCCCAGTGCACGGCGCTGCCGCCGGTGCCGACGCTCCAGATATCGTCGTCGGCACTCCCCCACACACCGCGCAGATCCACGGTCAGCCCGCCCTCGGGGCCGCTCGGGATCGCCGCCCAGCCGATGCCGTCGTGGCGCAGGATCACCCCGCCCTCACCGACCGCCCAGGCCATGCCCTTTGGCGAGCTCCAGACCGCCCGCAGATCGTGATCAGTGGGCGTGCTGGTCGGCGTCCAGAGGCGCCTGTTGAGCAGGCCCCAGGCCTGCCCGCGAGAGCCCACGAGCCAGCCTCCGGTACCATCGCTCCACAGCCCGCGCAGCAGCGCGTCCGCCCGCACGTCCATCTCCGCCCAGGCCTCGTCGGCGTAGCTGCGGGCCATCCCGCCCGTGCCCGCGACCAGCAGCTGACCGCTGCTCGGGACCTGCAGCGAATAGACCGCGCGCGGACTGTCGCGCAGCAATTCCTTCCAGCGCGGGCTCTGCTTTTCCTCTCGCAGCTGCAGCAGCCGGTCGCCCGCGACCCAGACATCGTCTGCGCCCGAGCCGGCCACGTCCAGGTAATTGTCGAGCGCGCCGTCGCCGATCACCCGCCGCTCGCGGCCCTGGAACGACACCAGCAGCCCGTAGTCGCCCACCGCCAGGCTCTGCTCGCCGCTCGCCCACAGCCCGCGGATCGGCAGCTCGCGCCCGGTGGCGTGGGCGGGCAGCCATTTCGCGCAAGGCTCGCTGGCGCCCGCGTCGCCCGGCACCGGGCAGCTGCTGGCGCCGTCCCAGACATAGACGTTGCCGTCGCTGCTGGCCGCGTACACCAGCTCGGCGCCGGCCACTTGCAGGCTGAGCACGTCCCCATGCGGAGTCGCGCCCTCACCCTTCGGCCGCTCCCACTTCCTGGTCTCGGCGTTCCACTGGCGCAGCTCGGAGGCCTGCCCGCCCAGCCACACCCGGCTGCCCCGGCCGTGCACGCTGTTCAGATTGCGCGTGGTGCCGGCGTCGACCCGTGCCCAGGCGTCCTTCTCCAGGTGCAGCACGCTGCCGCCGTCGCCGACGGCCCAGGCTTCGCCTCCGCCCGCCCACAGCGCATTCAGCGCCGCGGTCGTGCCGGCGTCGATGCGCGCCCAGACGTCCGCGCGGCGCTCGAACAGCGTACCGCCCTCACCGGCAATCCAGAGCCGCCCGCCGGGCTCACCCGCGACCGCGCGCAGGCCGACGCTGGCGTCGAGGCCGGGGATCTGCACCGCTTGCCACTCACCCGAGCGATAGCGGAGCACCGTGCCGGCGTCGCCGACCACCCACACGTCCTCGCTGTCCAGCCACAGGGCGCGCAGCGGCTTCTGTGCTGGAGCCCAGTGCGCGCGCCAGGTTGCTCCATCGAGCTGCAAGAGCAGGCCGAGCGAGCCGACCGCCCACACATCGCTGGTGGACCTCGCCGCCACGGCGCGCAGCGTGTTGCCCTGCAGTCCCTGCGACGCCCAGCACCAGCCCGCGCTGCTGCAGATGGGGGGCAACGCCTCGGCCAGCGCCGGCGGCGTCCCCGCGTCCGCCTCGGGCAGCGTCGACTCACCGGCGTCGGCCTCGGCCTGTTCCACGGCGGGGCCGTCCGAGGCGTGGTGGCCGCAGGCCCAGAGCGCGCCTGCGGCACAGAGCAGCGTGGAAGCTCGCAGGGCGGCCCGGGCGGGGCGCCGGCGCACTCGCTCAGCGTTGTTCGTCATGTCTCCCTCGAAGTCCTTCCGGCGTGCTCAGCGCGGCGGGCAGACGGGGCAGTCGAGCACGCCGCCGCACCCGTCATCGTCGCCCGTGCCGATGCCGCCCTGGCAGGAGCAGGTGCGCGGATGGCAGCAGTAAGAGCTGCTGGAGCCGCCCGCCACACACACGTCGCTGCCGCTGCAGGAGCCGCAGTCGAGGGGGCGGCCGCAGCCGTCCCCGCCCGGCACGCTGCCGCAGGCCACGTTCGCGTCCTCGCAGCTGCGCGGCTTGCAGCAGCTGCCGCTCACGCACTCCTGGCCCGAGCCGCTGCAGCTGCCACACTCGAGCACGCCGCCACAACCATCGCTGGCCTGCCCGCAGTGCACGCCGATGCTCTCACAGGTGCGCGGCTGACATAGCTCGCACACGTTGGCCGTGCCGGCGCCGGCGCAGGTCTTGCCGCCCGAGCAGCCACCGGCGCAGTCGATCGTGCCGCCGCAGCCGTCCGCCATGCTGCCGCACTCGGCAGCGGGGTTCAGATCGGTGCAGCTCGTGGCCGGCGTGCAGCAGGTGTAGGGGCCCTCGACGCACACGTCGCCGCTGGCGCAGCTGCCGCAGTCGAGCACGTGGCCGCAGCCGTCGCTCTGCTGGCCGCAGTTGCCGGTGCAGGCGCGCGGCTGGCAGACGCCGCACACATTGGCGGTGCCGGCGCCGCCACAGGTCTCCGCGCCCTGGCAGGTGCCGCACTCCACGCTGCCGCCGCAGCCGTCCGAGACCGTACCGCAGTTCGCGCCCAGCTGCGCGCAGCTCTTGGGCGCGCAGCACTGGTTGTTGTAGCAGCTGCCGCTGGCGCACGTGCCGCAGGTCAGCGTGCCGCCGCAACCGTCGCTGACCGTTCCGCACGCCGCGCCCAGCTCTTCACAGGTCTTGGGCACGCAGGCGCGGCAGCGGTTGTCGATGCAGCTCTCGCCCGGCAGGCAGCTGCCGCACTCCACGCGCTGGCCGGTGCAGCTGCTGGTGATGCCACCGCAGTTGGCGTTCTGGTGCCGGCATTCCAGCGGCGGCAGCGGCGGCACACACTCGTTCTGCACGCAGGCCAGGCCCGACGGGCAGGTGCCGCAGTTCAGGATGCCGCCGTTGCCGTCCGAGCGCTGTCCGCACTCGGCGCGCTCCGCCGCGCAGGTGGTCGGCACGCGAGCGGCGCACACATGGGCCAGCGCGTCGCACGCCTGCCCGTCGGCGCAGGCGCCGCAGTCCAGTGTTCCACCACAGCCATCGGGCACGCTCCCGCAGGAGCCCTGGCCGCACTGCAGCGGCACACACGCGCCGCACTGACCGGTGCGCCCGTCGCACACTTCGCCGGCGCCACAGGTGCCGCAGCTGGCGCCCACGCCGCAGGCGTCTGCCACCAGGCCACACTGGAAGCCGACCGCGGAACAGATCGCGGCCGGAGCTTCGCAGCGGTGATTGCGTTCGGAGCAGACGTTGCCGCCGCTGCACGTGCCGCAAAGCAAGACGCCGCCGCAGCCGTCCGTGACGGCGCCGCACTCGGCGTGCACGTCCTCGCAGGTGAAGGGCAAGCAGGAGCTCTGCGAGCCGTTGCCGTCAGGATCCAGATCAAAACCGCCGACGGGGCCGCCGTTGCCGTCGCCCTGCCCTGCATCCGGCAGCCCGGCATCGCCCGAGGTGAGGACCTGGTCGCCGCGCAGATCGTGCGCCCTCGGGTTCCGGCTTCCGCAGCCGAGCGCGAGCAGGACCAGCGCCGGCGCCGCGCCCCAGCGGCGCCACCACGCCGCGCGAGACGATCGATCACCAACGACTGCACTGAGATTCGTATCGCGCATGAGCTTGCTTCCGGGCGGAGGCCATCCGCGTCGCCTCAGCGGATGATGGAAGGGGCGATCTTCTTCAGATCGAGGCCCCCCGGATACATGTAGCTGGTGAACGCTCCGTAGCCGTACACCACGATACCGAAGGGAGCGGAGCCTTCGATCCGGAACACCTCGCGATCCGCGGGCAACGGATAGCGCGCCACCCGGTAGCCGGTCGTGCCGATCGCGACAAAGGCAGAATCGGGCAGCGGTTCACCATCGAGCTGAACGGTTGCAGAGCGCGGCGCTACAACATTTACGAAGTTGAAATCGTAGGTCCGGGAGACGCTGAAGATGTAGTTGTCTCGATACTGCGCACGCGGCACCTCGATCGCCATCGAAGGATCGCCGGCGCCGCTGTCGACGGAGCTCTGACCCTGTAGGTAGTGCGTGACGAGGATGGGCTTGTCGGAGGTGATGCGGAAGTCCTGCATCACCCCCGTGAGCTGGAGTGGACCGTCCGCCGGGCTCCGGAGCACCCTGTCGCCCACGCCCGGCGGCGCGGGATCGAAGTGCAGCGTCGTGTCCGCCGCGACGGGCAGGATGCGCACCACCTGCGGGGACTGGCTGGCGGGCGCTGCCGGAAACGTGACCAGATAATCCTGTCCGAGCGTCTCCGCGGGCAGCATGGCCTGCTCCAGATGGTCGCAGGCTTCGGTCGTGGCTTCGGGGACGAAGCCGCAGGAGTTGCCTGCGATGACCTGTACCGGCGCGCTGGCGCTGATCAGCGTACCGCTCAGGTCGCTGCCAAAGCTCTGCGAGCTGGCGGCCTCGGCCACGATCTGCAGCACGTCACCCGGCCCGATCAGCACCTGCCCGGAGCCGTTCTCCGAGATCCCCGCGCCCGGCGCGACGCGCCCCGGGCCCTGCACGTTGACCTGGGTGCCGGGCACGGTGCCGACGATGCTCACGAAGCTCTGCCCGGCGCGCGTGCTGGGCCAGCTCAGCACGGTGTAGGAGCCGGTGAGCACATTGGTCGGAAACAAGAGCGACGCGTCGTTGCTGAAGGAGAGGCAGCCCTCGTCGCGCGCTGGGCTGCCCGGGCACTGCGCCCGCAGCGGGCAGCTCTCCGGCGCCGGCGTCAGCTGGTACTCGAGCGGGCTGAACTGATACACGCTGACCGGGCGATCCGAGCGCAGGCGGTACGCCCCGTTCGGCACGAGCCGCGTCGCTCCGGCGGGCGGCGGCTGCTGGCAAGCGTTCTGGTCGCCGCCCTTCAGCTCGCTGACCCAGGGCAGCTGGATTACCTGCAGCTGCCCCGCCGGCACCGCGTGCTGCGCGAGCGTCTGGCCGCCGCGCGTGACGGTCACCGAGGCTTCGCCGTCGCCGCTGTTGGCCACGGCGACCGCGAAGTGAAAGCCGCTGAACACGGGGTTCGGTGTGACCGTCGGGTAGTAGTCGCAGCCCACGTAGCCATCGCCGAGCGTGGCGGGAGAGCAGGCGCCCTTGCAGCCGTCGGGCTCGCAGACCATGCCCTGCAGCGGATCGCACTCGAACTGCTCGAAGGCCGTGCCCTGGGCATTGCACACCCGGGCAGCGCCTCCGTCACAGCTGCCTTCCCCGGGCGTGCACACCACGCAGCCGAAGGGCGCCTGACAGCGCGCGCCCTGCGCAGCGCAGTCGCGTTCGCTGGCGGCATCACCGCCGTCGCAGGGCACCGCGGTGTCGCCGCGGCAGGAGAACGCGCCCAGGTCGCAGCTGTCGTAGAGCTGGTTGGGATCGCCGCCCCGGCCTGCGCCGCCGCCGGAGTTGCCGTCCGGGGTCACGGTCGTGGAGGCCGGCCTGGAAGAGCACGCGAGCACCGTCGCGCACAGCGCGCCCGCCGCGACCGTCAGAACACATCTCGCGACCTCGGCGCCCCGACCAAGCGCCCGCCCCCGCTGGCTCTCCCGCATGAGCTAGCTTAGCGCGGCCCTCCTCCGGGCTCGACCCGAGCGCCCAAAGGTGTAGGAGAGCACACCCCCTGCTCGCTCGAGGTGCGTAGCCGCGGGCTGCACCCGCCGAGCGTGCCTCACCGAGAGCACGGCTCGGCCCCGGGCCGCGCCTGAAACCAGCGCGCCCCGGCGTCCCCCCGCTCGGGCGGCACGGCCACCGGGGCGCGGCCGTCGAACGAGGCATAGAGGCCGATGCCGGACCAACCCCGCGCGGAGAACTCCACGCGCAGGTGATGCGTGCCGGGCGCGAGCTGAATACTCTTGCCCAGCGTACGGCGCTCTGCGCTCGCCTCCAGGCGCAGCTGCTCCTGGCCGTCGATCGAGAAGCTCGCCGCGCCGGTCGCCACCAGCAAGAACGGCAGCTCGCGCTGCTCGCTCAGCTGCAAGCAAGTGTCGAAGCGCGCCGAGAACGAGGCCACATCAAAGCCACCCGGCACGTCGCGCTCCAGGCGATCCCACTGCCGGCTCAGCCGGCGCTCCGACAGCACCGCGCCAGGCCCCGCGAGCTCCTGCCCCGCGTGGTACTCCGCACGCCAGGCAGGGCCGCGATCGAGCAACACCGCCCCGACAAACCAGAGCGGCGTCGGCAGCAGCGCCAGCGCCGCCACCCAGCGGCGCAGCCGGCGCTCGCGCGCCTCTCCGAGCTCGGGCTGGCCCGCCGCCGCCTCGAGGCCGCTCACCGCTGCGCTCATCGGCTGCTTCCGGCGGGCTTGCGCCCGACCTTCGCCTTCATGTCGCGCGCGGCCGCCAGCAGCGCGCCCTCGCGCTCGACGGTGGTGATCAAGGCCCGGTTGCGAAAGCGATGCAGGCAGTCGTCGCGCACGTAAGTTGCGTAGAAGTCCGCGCGGTTGGCGTCGCGCAGGGTCGTGTACTGGAAGTTGAGCGGCAGGTTGCGCGTGAAGAACAGCTTGGAGCCGCAGCCTGCCACGCTGAAGGTCTGCTTCAGATAGCTATCTCGGCGCTCGTCCCAGATGCGCTCGATCAGCTGCGCGTGCAGCTGCTGGTAGACCGCGCCGTAGTACTCGGTCTCGTAGCGATCGACGGCCGCGGCCACTCCGCCCGAGGCGCGGTTGAAATACACGTGCTGGAACGGATGCAGGCTCACCAGCGCCCGCAGCTGATCCAGCGTGAACAGCCCGAACAGCAGCGCCGGCACGAGCGCCCAGCGCGGGCGGCGCAGCGTGAGCCAGGCCACGGCGGAAGTCAGGCCTGCGCCGGCCAGGGCGCTGATCGGCGGCATGAGAAACAAGAAGTGCCGCAGCCCGTTGTAGAGCGTGGAGCGGCGTACGATGGCGTACGCCGGCGGCAAGAGCGTGGCCACCACCAGCAGCCATCCCAGCCAGGCCACGGGCCGTCGTCGCCGCACGCACCAGGCCGTGTGCGCGCACAGCGCGAGCAGGCTCAGGCTCCAGCACAGCGAGACCCCCTCCGGAAGCTGCACCGCGAAGTACGTGGGCAGGTAGTCCCAGGGCAAGTGATTGGATGAGATGTGCGCGCCGCGCAAGAGCGTGGGGCTGTCGTAATTGACGAAGTTGCTGATCGTCTCCAGTGCGGCGACCGGCTTGTCCAGCGGCTTCTCCAGAGCGCCGGGCCAGAACGGCAACATCACCGCCCAACCGCCCAGCGCGCCCGCCGCTCCGAGCAGCGCGAGCGCTGCCGCCGCGCGCAGCGCGTGCCTGCGCTCCAGCCCTTGCTTCAGCCGGACGGCGTCGAGCGCGCGCAGCAGCGTAAACGCGAACAGGTAGCCGATCAGCACGGCCCCGGCGATGCGCACCGACATCGCCAGGCCCAGGGTCAACGCCAGCAGCAGCGCGCGCGGCACGCTGCGCTGCCAGCGTTCGCCCGGAGCCGGAGACCAGGCGAGCAGACGCGCGATCGCGTACAGCCCCCACACGTAGCCGACCGCGAACGGGACATCCTTGGGATTGTTGAACTGGTGCCCGTAGTACACGGGATTGAGCACCAGCAGCAGCAACGCCGCGAGCGCGCCCGCGGGCCCGGCCAGCGCCCGCCCCAGCTTCCACGTCCCGAGCAAGCCGAGCTGAGCCACGAACACGCACAGCACGTGGTTGGTGCGATACTCGTCCCAGGGCGAGATCCGGCGCAGCAGCGCGGCGCACAGATCAAAGCCGGCGCCGTACGACGAGCGCGCCAGCGTGTTGCTGTGACCGAAGCCGTTCGTGTAGAACCAGAGCACGCGCTCGCCGAGCCGCACGTGCGGTGGCTCATCGTAAGTCAGGCCGTAGTCCGGCACGGTGGCGATCATGATCAGCGCCAGCACGCCGAAGCCGAGCAAGCTGATCCGGTCCGCCCACAGCTCCAGCCGCCGCCAGCGCTCGCGAGCTCGCGCGTCAATCCCAGAGCAAGACTCGATCGACCAGTACATGTGCGTCCTTGCTGCTGTCGAACACGCGCAGGCGAGCCGTCTTTCCCTGCTGCGCCGAGATGTCCCAGAGCGCGGGAAACATGAAATCCGAGTCGTACGCGGCCGCCCTGTACAGCACCTCGCCGTCGACGACCAGCTCGACTCCCACGCGGCGCTTGGAGCTCCCGCCCCCGACCAGCAACGTGAGCAGGTGGCCCCGCAACGGGAACGGCGGCGAGAGCAGCGCCCCGCGCGCCTTTTCCGAGCCCACCGCCGAGGAGAGCACGCTCTGACCGTGAAACCCGCGCAGGCTCGTCAGCTCGCTCCGGGTCTGTATGGAGAACGCCGAGCGGTCCCCTTCCCAGCCCGCGAGCCCCGGCGCCTCGAAGTCGAAGGCGCCGCCGAACGGATCGCGCGCCACCGAGTCGAGCGCCGCCTCCGCGGCGGCCGCCTCGGCCTCCCCCGCGGCCCCCGGTACGGCGGTCGCCAGTCGCTCGAGCGCGGCGTCGAGGCTCAGCCACGGCTCCGCGGCGGCGCCGTCGCCGGGGCGAAAGCGCAGAAAGAAGCGCGCCTCGTCCAGCCGCTGCCGCGACACGTAGAAGCCGACCAGCGCGGCCAGGGCCGGCTGATCGCCGCGGGCATAGTAGTTCTGCAGCAGGCTGAGCTCCAGCGGATGGCCCTCGTCGAGCGGCGCACGTCGCAGCTGAAAGATGCGATCGCTCAGCTTCTCCCAGGCTCTCGCGTCGAGCTGCGTCGCCCACACGTCCGCGAGATAGGCGTCCGCCGCGAACCCATCCCGCTGGTAGCCTCGCCCCAGCTCCGTCAGCTGGCTCACCAGGGCCGCGTCGGGAGGTGTGGAGAAGCCGAAGCGCCGGCGCTGCTCGATGCCCGTTGTGACGGCGGCCCGCAGCGCGCGCAGCTCGGAGTGCAACGGCGGCGGCAGCGCCGCGGGATAGCGCGGCAGCAGGCGCCGCGCCGGCTCGAGCACCGCGCCCGCGGCGAGCGGCTCCAGCTCCAGCCAAGCCGTCTCCGCTGCGGAGGCGCCGCGCCGCGACGCGCCGAGCCGCACGCGATAGGCGGGCGCTGGAGACCGGGGCAGCTCCAGCGTGAACTCGACGCTCAGCGGATCACCGCTCGACAGCTGATACGGCAGTTTGTCCAGGCCGCGCGTCAAGCTCACCGGCTTGCTCGCGACCTGCTCCCCTGCGCCTTCGATCAGCAGCTCCAGCTGCTCTTCGCCGCTGATCAGGGCGCGCGTGACGACGCTGACCAGCACGCTCACCCGCACCCCCGGCGCGACCTTCAGCTCCGCACCTTCGGCGGGGAGCGCGCCAAGGTCGCGGAACGCCGCCGACCCCACCAGCGTGAGGGCGCTGGTGAGCGGGCGAAACACGTGGCGCTGAAGCGGGGCGAAGTAATCCACCAGCTCCGCCTTGTGCAGCCCGAAGTAGCCGCGCGTGCGCGGCATCAGCCGCCAGTCGAGGCGGAAGTAGTCCAGCCGCCACTCGGCGGAGCTGTCGAAATAAGGCCAGAAGTTCTGCGGCAAGCTCAGCCAGCTCGGCGGCTGGGGCTGCTCGTGGAACAGGTACTGGTAGAAGCGGAAATCGCGGCGCAGATTGCCGTGCTGCTCGCGCATGTCCTCGCGCAGCAGCGCCAGGTTGCGATCGCACAGGCCGAGGAAGTCGATCGGCATGAGCTGGTTGTCCGAGAGCCAGGCAGGACCGCCGAAATCCTGCGTGAGCAGCGTGGTAGGATCGAGCTGCGCGCGCCGCGACAGCCGTTGCACCGCCTTCGTCGCCTGCACTCGCTCGCAGAAGTGGCACCAGCCCTCGCGCTGCAGCCGGGCCAGCCGCGGCGCTTGCTGCTGCCACCAGAACCAGAGCAAGCCGGCGCCGAACGCGAGCGCGGGTAGCTCCGCCGGCAGCCGCCCCCGCGTCCAGCGCGCCAGAGTGCGGCTCGCGCTGTCCACGCCCGCGGCCGCCAGCGCCAGCGCGGCAGGCGCAAAGAGGGACAGGAACCTGCCGTGCGGCATCCAGTCCCCGCCCGAGTAGGCGATGAAGGCCAGCCCTGCCAGGCAGGCCCAGCCCAGCAGCAGCTCCAGCCGCGATCGCCGCAGCAGCCCCAGCGCGATCAGTGGGAAGGCGTAGGAGAGACCGCTCTCTCGCACGCTCTGCAGCAGGTAGGACTCGCTGTCGCTCCAGCTCCAGGGGCTCGACTTGGCGTGGAAGGTGTTGGGCACCCAGTGGCCAAAGACCAGGTAGTGCAGCGCCTGATACACGGCGAACGGGATCAGCCACAGGCCGAGCGCGCGCAGCGCGGCCGGGCGCGTGGCAGGCCGCAGCGCCTGCACGCCCTGCAGCGCCAACCAGGGCGCGATGTACAGCAGCCCCTCGGGGCGCGTGATGCACAGACCAAACGCGACCAGACCCGACCAACGCCGCGCTCCGGGCTGCGACGCCTCGCGCACGGCGAGGTACGCCAGCCCGGCCAGCAGCGCCCAGAACAGCGAGTTCTCCAGACCGGCGACGGCCCAGACCGCGATCTCCAACCAGCAGCCGAGGGCGGCGGCGTACAGCGCTTGCACCGCGCCCCAGCCGCGCCCGCGTGCGCCGACCGTGAGCGACGCCGCGCCCAGCGCGGCCGCCGCCGCGGAGCAGAACACTCCCAGCCACTTGGCGACCAGCGGCAGCTCCAATCCCAGCCACTGGAAGGGGATGAGCAGAAACACCCAGAGCGGGTTGGAGTAGCCCTCCACCCACGGGCCGCCGACGACCGCTACCGGCCCCAGTCCTTCGGCGATGTGCTTGGCATAGGCGTAGCTGATGCCGGCGTCGTCGATCGTGAAGTGCCAGGCCGCGCTCAGCCCGCGCTGCCAGGCCCAGATCACGAGAGCGAGCAGCGCCAGCCGATACGCCGCGGACAGCACGAGGAGCGGCGTCCACCGCTCCCGCAGCGCGTCACGGACCGCTTGGAGCCGCCCTACGATGGCCTGGCGCTGCACCGCGCGCAGAGTGGCTCGGGTGCATTTAACCTGTCAATGCGAGGCGGGGCAGACGCGCGCAGGGAGGAAGAGGCGCAGACGCGCAGAGTGGTTGAGACCCTCGGCTCAGAACGGCGGCTCGCGCGTGAGCTCCGATGCCGGCAAACCCGGCTCCGGCGCTGGCGGCTGCTGCTTGGGCGGAGGCCGCGTCGCCGGCGGGGGCGCCTCGGGCGCCTCCGTGCGAGCGTCCGCCCCATCATCGCCGGTGCGAGTGCGCGGTGCGACGGGAGCATGCGCTCGGCGCGGCGTCGGCGAGGGAGCGGGCGCAGGCGGCTTCGGCTTGTTGGCAGCCAGCGCCACGCTGGTCTGCGGCTTGGCGTTCTTGCCGTGGTTCTTCTCGGCGCTCGGCAAGTCGGCGACGTCGACGGAGGAGACGCCTTCTTCCAGCTTGGCGAGCTCGGTGGCGGCGCGCTGCCGCCGCTCCGGATCGACCTCCGGCGTCTTGGCCACCTTGTCGAGCAAGCTGCGCCGCTCGACGGGATCGGGCGACTCCTCGGCGGCTTTGAAGATCTCGTCCGCCCAGCGCCGCTCGATGCTCTTGAACGCTTCGCTCTGCCGGAGGCTGCTGTCCTGAGGGATCTCCGACAGCTTGCGATGCGCGGCCACGATCGCGCCCTCGGTGGCCAGGCTGCTGGCCTCTTCGAGCAGGTGCGCGGCGCCATCCGCGCGCGCCGGCAGCGCCTTCTCGGGCGTCACCTCGGCCACGGGCTCGCTGGTCTCGGGCGGCTCGAGCTTGACCGACGTGGCCGTCGGCGTGTCTTCGGAGGGCCGCACCGCGAGCGCGATCACCGCCACCACCAGCAGCGCTCCGCCGCCGTACAGCGCCATGGTGCCGCGGCCGGTGCGGCTGCGGGGCGAGGAGTCGATCTCGGCCGCGCGCGTGGAGAGCGGCGCCGCTTGAGTGACCACGTCCTCGACGCCGGCGGGCACAAACTTCAGCCGCACGTCTCCCAGCTCCACCACGTCGCCGCTGCGCAGCATGGCGCTCGGCAGATCCGCGCCGTTGATGCGCAGGCCGTTGGAGCTGCCCTGATCGAGGATCATGAGCCCGTGCTCGGTGCGCAGCACCTCGACGTGCACCCGGCTCACCGAGGCATCGTCGAGCGCGATCTGGCATTCCTCGCCACGGCCAACCAGCAGCTTCTGCTCGGTCAACGGATAGACCGTGCCGACGCCGGGCCCCTGCACGACCACGAAGCGATCGGGCAGCTGTGCCGCCGATACCAGCGCGTCGAGCGCGCGGCTTTCGATCGCTTGCTGCGACTCATCCAGCAGCTCCAGCCGGTAGTCACCAAGCTGGATCGTGTCGCCGTGCTTGAGCTGCCGAGGCGCGGAGACGCGCTCGCCGTTGACGAACGAGCCCGTGTAACTGTTCTTGTCTTCGAGCGTCCACTCCGAGTCCCCCTCGCGATACAGCCGCGCGTGGGTACGGGAGATATTACGTTCGGTCAGACGGATGGTGCTGTCCTCGGCACGGCCCAGCGAGTAGTCGGAGCGCACCAACTTCACCACGGTGCGGTTCGACTCGTCGTCGACCACGCAGAGCTTCCACATCGCCTTCCATTTTATGCCTCGAAACGACGCTCCCGCCAAGAACACGGAGCAGCGGAAATCCAGCGAATGCGCCGATTCTGCCGCCTCGGCCGTCTTCGATACGCTCTCGAGTGAGGGAACCTCGCGTCATAGGCCAGCCGCAAGACCAAACAACTGACCGTGGATGTCCGGCCGGACGTCTCTGATTCGCACATTTTCACGGCTCGGGTGGACGCGGTTGGTCAGGAGCACGACCGCGAGCGATGCTGCGGGATCGCACCACACGCTCGTCCCGGTGAAGCCCAGGTGCCCGAACGAGCTCGGCCCGAAGCGAGCGCCGGCCGACGACCCCTGCTCCGCCTTGCCGTCGAAGCCGGTGCGCAGAGAGCCTCCGGGGCGAGGCTGGACCAGCAGCCCCGCCTCGGCCGCGCCCAGCCAGTCCGGGTGGCGCCCCGCCAGCGCATCCAGCATCGCCCGGGCGAAGCCTCCGACCGCCGCCGCCGTGCCGAACAGCCCGGCGTGCCCCGCGAGCCCGGTGCCCTGCAGGTCCCAGGCGTTGTCGTCGTGCACGGCGCCGCGGATCAGACCGCCCCGGTCAGCGACGATCTCGGTCGGCGCCACCCGCTCCAGAAACGCCGAGGCGCCCAGCCGCCGCTCCCAGCCGCGCGCGGAGTCGAGCTCCAGCCCGTGCGGCGCGACCACCTCGGCTTGCACCAGCGACTCCGCGCCCCCGAGCCGCTCCAGGAGCGCGCCGATCAAGATGTACCCGAGGTCGCTGTAGAGCGGCGGGAAGCCGTGATCGGGCGGCGCTGTCTGACATTCGGCGCGGCGCCCGCTGGCGCATAGCCCGAGCCAGTCCTCGCGCGCAACACCGCTGTCCCGGAGGCGAACATGAGCGAGCAGTCCAGCGCGGTGCGAGGCGAACAGACGCAGCGGCAGCGCCGCGCTCGCGCTGCCCACGACGGCGGGCAGCAGCTCCCCCAGCGGCGCCTCCCAGCCCAGCCTCTGCGCGCGCGCCAGCCGCGCCAGCGTGCACGCGATCACCGGCTTGGTGAGCGAAGCGAGGTCGTAGAGGGTCGCGGGTGTGACCTCCGCCGAGCCCGGTCCCGAGTGCACGCCAGCGGCGCCTTCGGCGCTGCGCCAGTTGCTGCCGTCGAAGCGTGCGACATACGCGGCCGCGCCTGGCGCGACCCCGCGCTCCGTGACCCAGCGCTTAAGGACTTGCCGGATTTCGTCGTGGATCAGAGCCAATGGCTGAGTTTTCCTGGGAAGCTCGTGGACGGACGGGCGAGCTGCGCGCCGGCACCATGGTTGCCGACAACGTCGAGGCCGTCAACACGCGCCTGCGCAAGCAGAACCTGAACCCGGTCAAGGTCAAGAAGAAGCCATACGAGATCAACATCCAGATCGGCACTGGAGTTGACGTCAAGGACCTGGTCACCTTCACGCGCCTGTTCGCCACGATGATCGACGCCGGCCTGCCCCTGGTGCAGTGCCTCGACATCCTGGCCCAGCAGCAGCCCAAGCCGGCGTTCGCGACGGTGCTCAAGGACATCAAGAGCTCGGTCGAAGGCGGCTCCACCTTCAGCGATGCGCTGCGCAAGCATCCGCGCATCTTCGACGAGCTGTTCGTGAACCTGGTCCAGGCCGGCGAGGCCGGCGGTATCCTGGACAGCATCCTGGGCCGCCTGTCCATCTACCTGGAGAAGCGCCAGAAGCTGATGCGGCAGGTCAAGGGCGCGCTCAGCTACCCGACCATCGTGGCCGTGATCGCGGTCGGCGTGATGGCGGTCATGCTCACCTTCGTGATCCCCGCGTTCGAGAACATGTTCGCCGAGTTCGGCGGCGGCAAGGACTCGCTGCCGGCGCTCACGCGCTTCATGGTGGCGCTGTCGCACGGCTTCATCACCTTCCTGCCGCTGACCATCGCCGTCACCGTGGGCGCGGCCGTCGGCATCTCCTACGTGCTCAAGCAGCCCAAGGGCAAGCGCCTGTTCCACAAGACGCTGCTGGTGCTGCCGATCATGGGCCCCGTGCTCAACAAGATCGCCGTGGCGCGCTTCACGCGCACGCTGGGCACGCTGCTCCAGTCGGGCGTGCCGATCCTGGACGCGCTGGAGATCTGCGCCAAGACCTCGGGCAACATGATCCTGGAGAGCGGCATCATGCACGTGCGCCAGCGCATCAGCGAGGGCCAGAACATGGTGGAGCCGCTGATGGAAGCCAAGGTCTTCCCCGAGATGGTGGTGCAGATGATCGGCGTCGGCGAGCAGACCGGCGCGCTGGATCAGATGCTGAACAAGATCGCGGATTTTTACGAGGAGGAGACGGACGTCGCCGTGTCCTCGATGACCAGCATGCTGGAGCCGATCATGATGGTCGGCATCGGCGGCATGGTCGGCGTGGTGCTGATCTCGATGTACCTGCCCATCTTCGAGCTGGCCGGCAACATCAAGGGGAACTGAGCGATGAGGGGGTCCGACGCGGGCCCCCTCCCCGCCCGAAGTGCTGCCTTTCCCGAGGTAAGGAGCGATCTCGGGTCCGCGTTTGGGGCTCGGCTCTAGACTCGCCCCCCTCGGCTCCAGGACTGCCCGATGGCCGACACGACGCTGCCGCCCCAGCCCTCCGCTGCACCGCTGGAGCGCCGCCTCGCGTGGGTGACCGGCTTCCGCCTGCTCTTCCTCTCACTGGTGCTGGGGCTGCTGGGGCTCCTGAACTTCAAGAGCGAGCTCGCCTGGGCCACCTTCACGGTGCAGACCGCGCTCGGCACGCTGGCGTTGGCCTTCGGGGTCACCGCCCTGTACGCGGCACTGCTGCGACAGCGCCGCCACATGCAGCTGCTGGTGATGCTGCAGCTGATCGTCGATCCGCTGGTCTGGACGGTCATCGTGTACCTGTCGGGCGGCCCCTCCAGCGGCGCCACCTCGCTGTACGGCTTGAGCTGCGTGATCGGCGCCATGCTGACGGGCTTTCGCGGCGCCGCGCTCGCCTTCGGCGCGAGCGCGCTCTGTTTCGGCGGCCTGTTGCTCGGCCTCGCGCAGCAATGGATCCTGCCGCCCCCGGATCAGCCCGCCGCCGTCTACCACGTCGCCAATGAGGACCTGCTCTACGCCGGCGTGGTGAACCTGCTGGCGATGTTGGTCGTGACGGTGCTCGCGGGCAGCCTCGCCGAGCGCCTGCGCATCGCCGGTGGACGCCTGGTTGCGGCCGAGGAGCGCGCGGATCACGCCGAGCGCCTGGCGGCGCTGGGGCGCGTCGCGACCGCGCTCGCGCACGAGATCCGCAACCCCCTCGGCTCCATCTCCGGCTGCATCCAGCTGCTGCGCGTGAGCAGCGCTCTCAGCGAGGAGGACCGCCGGCTGTGCGCCATCATCGTCAGCGAAGCCAGCCGGCTCGAGGATCTGGTCAGCGACATGATGAACCTGGCGCGGCCGCGGCGGCCCCAGCTCAGCTGCGTGGACGCCGCGGCCACCGCGCGCGACGTGGTCGCGCTGGCGGCCCAGTCCGGACGCGCCGTCTCGGACGTCCGGGTCCGCTACGAGGGCGCGCAGCGTGCGCTGATCTGCGCCGACTCCGCGCAGCTGCGCCAGCTGATCTGGAACCTGGTGCGCAACGCCGTCCAGGCCAGCAGCGCGGGCCGCGAGGTGCACGTCAGCGTGCGGATCCTCGGCTCCGGCGAAGACAGCAAGGCCGAGCTGACGGTCCAGGACGAAGGCGTCGGCCTGAGCGAGCAGGCCAAAGAGCGTATCTTCGACGCCTTCTTCACCACACGCGCCCAGGGCACCGGCGTGGGCCTGGCCGTGGTCAAGCGCATCGCGGACGACCACCGCTTCGCGATCGCGGTCGAGAGCCAGTCCGGCCGCGGCGCGACCTTCCGCGTGCAGCTGGGGCCGCTGAGCCGCTTGCCCATCGGCACGCCGATCCTGCGCGAGGAGCGCCGCACCTTGTTTCCGAGCCGGGCCTGAAGCCTCGAGACCCCCTGAAACAGCGGGGTTTCGCGCAGATCCTTCGCCAAAACGCAGCCGCGCTGCTAGTCTGGGACCGTGGGCCAAGCACCCTCCCGACGCCCTCCTCCCAGCCCCAGGTTTCCTGGCAAGCGAGGCGGCGGCCCCGCTGGGGGGCAGCGCGGCGGCTCCCTCGGCGAGCACGAGCCCCCACGCCAGAGCGTACCGCTGCGGCTCACGCTGGCGGGCGGCGCCCTGGGGCTGGAGCTGTACGAGCCGCTGCGCATGGAACCGTTTGTGGTCGAGGACCTGGCCTGGAGCCTGCCCCGGCTGCGCTATCCAGTGGATCTGTCCGGCGGCGTCGACAGCTTCCGGCACCGGCGGGGCGAGCTCACGCGGCTCGAGCTCGCGGCCAGCTTCGCGTCGCTCGCCCACTACTTGCGGCCGCGCCTGCGCGAGGCGCTCGGACGCGCCAGCGCGGCGCCGCAGCTGTGGCCCCGTGAACACGGCGTGGGCGTGGGCCTGGTCGGGGAGCTCGGCAGCCTGGCATTTGATCTGGAGTGGGCGCCGAGTGGGCAGGACGCGCGCGTGATCGTCAGCCACGCGCGCGGGACCGGCGGCCTCGGCGTCCCGCTCGGCCATGCGCTGCGCGTGGCCGACACGCTCTTCGGTGAGCTCGCCGAGCGCCACGGGCGCGTGCTCACGCTCTCGCGCGTGGCCCAGCGCCTGTGCCGTCACCTCGCGCCGTCGCTCGGCGCGCGCACGCCGGCGACGGCCGCGTCGCAGATCGAGAAGCTGGCGGTCGGCGCCGACGGCCTCACGCTGGCGCTCTCCGAGGCGGCCCCGCCTGGAGGCGCGTCGTCCTCGGCGCTGCGCGCGCTGGAGCTCGCGCAGCTGTGCACGTCGGCCGACGACGCGCTCGCCGCGGGCGATCTGGACGTGGCGCGCGCCGGCTACGTCGAGGCGCTGGAGCGCGCACCGCGCCATCCGGAGCTGGTGCTGCTGGTCGCGCAGATCGATGCTGCGCACGCCGATCGGGGCGAAGCGGCGCTGGGCATGCTCGTGGATTGCTTGCCCGCCACCCAGTTTGGGCTGACGGGCGCGGTGCTGCTGGCGCGCATCGGCGACCTCGCCGGCGCTCGTCAAGCGATCCAGCACGCCGCCGGCAGCGAGCCCTACGCGCCGCTCGCCGCCGGGCTGTGGCAGCGCCTGGCGGAGCTGAGCCCGAGCGCCGCGGAACGTCGCGAGGCGCTGGACCGAGCCGTGGCCTGCGCGCCCGGTGTCGCTGCCGTGCGCTGGGCGCGCTTCGAGGCGCGTGTCGAGTGGGGCGACGAGCGCGGCGCGCTCGCGGACGCCGAGAGCCTGGAGGCGGCCGCCGCCGGCGCGGCCCAGCGCCACGAGGTCTTGCTGCGCGCGGCGCGGCAGCTGGTGGCGCGCGGTCTGGCGCGCGCCGCGGGCCAGCTCTTCGAGCGCGCGCTGCGCTACTTGCCCGCCGACCCCGACGCCACCTATGGCCTGGGGCGCGCGCTGCTCGGGCAAGGCCGCACCGAACGCGCGCTGGCGCTGCTGGAGCGCGCGGTCGAGCTCGGTGAGGCCAGGGCCAACGTCTCCGCCGACGCGCTGATCGAGCTGGCGCGCCTGCTCGCCGAGCACTGCGGGGATCATCCGCAGGCGATCGCGCGCGTCTCGCAGGTCCCCGCCACGAGCGAGCGCCGCTACGAAGCGCTCGCGCTCGAGGGGCGCTGGCGAGCGGCGCTCGGCGACCTGCGCGGCGCCTCGCTCGCCTACGCTCGGCTGCGCGACGCCTGCGAGCTGTCGGGGCGCAAGCTCGCGCTGCCCGAGGCCGCTACGTGGCTGACGGAGGCCGCGCAGTTCGAGGACCGGAGCCTCGGCGATCTGGCGGCGGCGGAGCGGCACCTGGCGTCCGCGCTGCGGCTCGCGCCCCGCAACCCACACGTGCGCCGGCTGTACCGCAGAGCTGCGGCAGCGCTCGCCCAGCGCAAGCCCGAGGGATGACCGCCGCTCGCATTCGCCGCGCGCGACCCGACGATGCAGCGCTGCTCGGGCGCTTGAACGCCGCGTTGCACGCGCTGCATGTGCGCGAGCGGCCCGACTTCTTCAAGCCGACGCAGCCGGCCGAGCTGCAGGAGTGGTTTCGCAGCCTGCTCGACAGGCCGAGCACGCGCTGCTGGCTGGCGGAGCTGGACGCGGCGGGCGCGGTGGGCTATCTGCTGATGACCGAGCATCAGCGCCCCGAGAACGTGTTCTGCCGCGAGCGGCACTGGCACGAGATCGATCACATCGCGGTGACGGAAGCCTTTCGGGGCCAGGGCATCGGCCGCGCCTTGCTACAGACCGCGCTGGCAGCTGCCGCCGAGACCGGCACCAGCGACGTCGAGCTCGCCTCCTGGTGGTTCAACAGCGAGGCGCACGCGATGTTCCAGCGCTGCGGCTTCAGCCCGCGGCTGCTGCGCTTCGATACGCGCCCGTCGCGCTGATCCGTCAGGCCACGCCCTCGCTGCCATCGTCGTCCACGGCGGGGCGATCGGACAGCAGGCTCGCGTCATCGAAGGCAGGAAACCGCTCATCGTCTCCCACCGCCTCGTCATCTTCGGCGCGCTCCTTCGCGGCGCGCCCCTCGGGAAGAAGCACATCGCTCAGCGCGCTCGCTGCCAGCGAGCCGTCGTTCAGCGCCGGATCCAGCGAGTCTGAATCGACTCCCGTTGGCAGCAACGATGTAAGCAAAGTTCCGACATCGAGATCTACGGCGTAGGCGTTCTCGTCGTCTTCGTCGTCATCATCCAGGTCGAGCGTCAGACCGACGTCCACGACATCGTCATCCGGCTCCAGCACATCGACCTCGCGCTCCAACCACTTCGCGTCGAGCAGATCGCCGTACTCGGCAGCAGCGGGCGCGTCCTCGTCGTCCTCACCGGAAGAGGCTGCCGGAGCAGCTGCTCTGTCGCCATCGTTGGTCATGCTCTCGAGCTTACTCACGAGTTAGCCACAGGCCAGTCCCGCTCGTACCACCCGCGTCTGCGATGGTGCAGACCGCTGCAGGTGGAACACGGTCATCCGAACGAGACGAACCGGCCGACACGACTGCGCTGGGCTCATCCTCCCGCCGACCTATCTGCGCAGAACCACGCCGCGTTGCCGCGTGCGACGCGACGCGCGCTGCTCGGTGGAAGTATTCCCGCAACGGGAATCCATCAGAGAGAAGAAGTGTCAGCGGAGAAAACGTCCCCCTCGAGCAGTTGACAAAAGCAGGTTTGTCCCACGCCTCGTTCTGCGATTGCTACCGCTCGCCCGATGCTTTATCAGGCGTACCTCCATGCACGTTCAGCCCACGGACGAGGTCAGCGAACCGCGCACTCCGGAGAGCATCCCCCTCATGTCGAAGCAGCCGTCCTCCAAGCAACCGGCGGCGAAATCGTCGGCGGCCGTGCCTGCGGCGGCGTTGCAACCGTGCCCGCGCAGCGTGCAAGCGTGGCGCGCTTGGCTCGGCGCGCTCGCCAACGACGCAGAGGCGGCTCAGGCGGCGGCGCTCGCCTATGAGCAGCTCGATGCTTCGGGGCGCGACGCCTGGATCGACAGCCTGGCGCAGGACGCGCTGGTCGTCGGCGTGCCGCGCATCGCCGTGTACGCGCCGCTGCTCGCGGTCGAGGCGGATGGCAAGCGCCGCCAGCGCATCCAGTCCGCGCTGGGCCCGCATGAATCGGGTGCCGCGCCCCGCCAGGCCACGCGCGCGTTGGTGGGCATGGGCGCCGGGCACCTGCGCGTGGCCGTGCTGGTCGCCCCGCTGTACATGGACTTCGTGCAGGTGATGGCCTGCGGTTATCGCGTCGCAGAGTCCTTCGACTGGGTCCGCCACGATCCGATCGTCTCGATGGGTTCGGTCCCGCGCGCCGGCCAGCGCGTGGAAGGTGTCGTGGTCGAGGCGACGCCGTTGAAGGGTGTGATCGATGAGCTGGCGCTGACGATCGTGGCGCACCATCGCTCGCACGGGCAGTTGCCGCCCGCGCTGCGCGCCTTCGCGCACGTGTTCGGGCCGAGCTTCGGCGGCTGAAGCGCGCGGGTGCGTCGGGGCGGGTGAGTGCTGTCGGTCTCGAGGCCCTCCGTTCCGCGGCGCTCTCGGAGCGGCCCGCTCCAGGAGCGGGTGCTGAAGCTCGGCCTGTGCGCGCTCTGCCTCGCCTTCGGCTGCAAGCCCACACCCGAGCCTGCTGAGCCCGACGCTGCGCCGGAGCTCGGCCCTGGCTCGGAAGCGCTGGAGTTCAGCTTCTCTGGCGGCGCAGACCTGGTGGTCAGCAGCGCGACCACGCGCGGCCGTGTCACCGCGCTCGCCTTCGTCGCCACCTATGACATGGCCTCGCAGCTGCTGTTGCGGCGCCTCGCCGAGGTGATCGTGCATTTCACGCCGCGCGCGAACGCCGCCGCCGTGGTGGTCGAGGCGCCGCGCTACGCCGAGCTCCTGCCCGCCTACCGGGACAGCCTGCAGCTGCCGTTCCCGGTGGTGATGGTGGACTTTGCGACGCAGCAAGGCCAGGGCCCGTTCGCCTCCATCCAGCACGTGCCGACGCTCGTCGTGCTGGACCGAGCGGGGCGCGAGGTCGCCCGGCGCCAGGGCGCGCTCAGCGCCGACGAGATCGAGGACGAGCTCCGAAACGCAGCGCATCGTCGCCCCTGACGGGAAGACGGGTCGAGGGGCCCTAGACCCCTTGACCCCTCGGCCCCTTCTCATGCTACCCCGAAGCCCATGAGGTTACGCCCTCTCGGAACGTCGGCGGCGGTGATCGCAGCGGCAGCACTGTGGCCCTCCGGCGCGGCAGCACAGGCCACGTCCTGGCTGTACGTGGGCGGCGGCGCCGGAGTGATCGATCAGCAGGAGCAGCAGACGCAGCCCGCGCTTCAGCTCGACACCGGGCTCGGCACGTCGGCGACGCACCCTTTGGTGCTCGGCGCTTTGTTTCGCGCGCAGGCGTACTTCGGCTCGGGCGTCGATCTGGCGGTGGTCGCGCGCGGCGTGAGCCGCGGGTTTGCGCGGGGCGAGTTCGGGCTCGGGCTCGACGTGGGCGTGTACCAGCGCTGGTGGGGCGTGAACTCCACAGGCGCGATCGGCAACCTGGTGCTCGGTGGCCCCTGGGGGCTGACCCTGCTCGGCGGCGCGACGCTCGGCAGCGGCGACCAGCGTCTCTACTTCGCCTCCATCGGGCTCGACCTCGCGCGCCTCACCGTGCACCGCCACAGCGGGCTCGACTGGTTCGCGAACCCGATGCGCGTTCCCGAAGACTGAGCGCGGCCGCGCTGCTGCGTGCCGCGCCGCGGAACGCCTCCCCCCCGAGTGACTCCCCCCGAGTGACTCCCCCCTGAAATACTCCCCGTCAGTGCTCGAGGCTGGCGATGTGCTCGCGATACGCCGCGGGGTTGAGCAACGACTCGGACGCCGCCGGATCATCCGGTTGCAGCGCCAGCATCCAGCCCTCGCCCCAGCAGTCCTCGTTCACGCGCTCGGGCGCCGATTCCAGCGTGGCGTTGAGCTTCTTCACCGTACCCGATACGGGCACGAACAGGTCGCTCAAGGTCTTCACGCTCTCGACCGTTCCGAACACATCGCCCGCCTTCACATGATCGCCCGGCGCGACGTTCCAGTTCACGAGCGTGATGTCGCCCAGCTGATCGACGGCGAAGGCGCTGATCCCCACCAGCAGCTCTCCGTCCTTCTTCAGCGCCCACTCGTGATCCTTGGTGTAGCGGCGGTCGTCTTTCACATCGGTGGCTTGGCTCATGACAACGTCCTCTCAGGGCTTCCCGGCAGCTGCGGGCGGAGCGGCTCCGCGTCGATAAAATGGCGTCTGCACGACGCGCGCCGGCACCGCCCGGCCCCGGCAGTCGATCACGATCTCCGTGCCCAGCGCGCTGTACGCAGGCGGCACGTAGCCGAGCCCGATGTTCACGCCCAGCGTCGGCGAAGGCGCGCCGGAGGTGCAGTGCCCGAGCGCCGTGCCGGTGGGGCTCGCGATCGGGTACCCGTGCCGCGCGATGCCGCGACCGATCATCTCGAAGCCGACCAGCTTGCGCGTCAGCCCTTGCTCCTGGGCGCGCAGCAGCGCCGCCTTGCCGATGAACTCGCGCCCCTCGAACTTCACCGTCCAGCCAAGGCCCGCCTCCAGCGGATTGGTGGTCTGATCGATCTCGTTGCCGTACAGGGCGAGCCGCGCCTCGAGCCGCAGCGTGTCGCGCGCGGCCAGGCCGATCGCCTGTACGCCGAAGCGTTGCCCGGCCTCCAGCAGCCCACGCCAGAGCGTGGGCGCGTGCTCGGTGGCGCAGAAGATCTCGACGCCGTCTTCCCCGGTGTAGCCCGTGCGCGCCACCGCGCAGCGCAGCCCGAACAGCTCGCTGCGCCGGAAGTGGAAGGGCGGCAGCTCCTCGGGCAGCCGCAGCGGGATGCCCAGGGTCGCGATCAGCTCCAGCGCGGCAGGCCCTTGCACCGCGATCAGACAGGTGCGGTCGCTCTCGTCCTCGTATCCGCAGCGACCGGCAGCGAGCGCGGACAGGTGCGCGGAGATCTTGTCGCGGTTGGCGGCGTTGCACACCACCAGCACGCGCTCGGCGCTCTCGCCCTCCGCCCGATATTTGTAAACGATCAGATCGTCGAGGATGCCGCCGCTCGCCTCGCAACAGCAGGTGTAGAGCGCCTTGCCCTCGGGCAGCTTGCGCAGGTCGTTCGTGATCGCGCCGTCGATCACCGCCACGGCTTCGGCGCCGGTGAACACCAGCCGCCCCATGTGCGAGACGTCGAACAGCCCCACACCGCTGCGCACGGCATGATGCTCCTCCGCCACCCCCCGGTATTGCACCGGCATCCGCCAACCCGCGTAGGGCACGAAACGCGCGCCCAGCGCCTCATGTTCCGCATACAAAGCGGTGCGCCGCTCGCCGTCGCTCACGGTCCGGGTAAGTAGCGTTCCGGGCACGCCGAAGCAAGAGTGACAAGCCTCGGGCGACAATGTAGGGTGACCGGATGCAGTATCGATCGCTCGGCAGGACGGGCTTCCAGGTTTCCACGATCAGCGTGGGTTGTTGGGCCATCGGCGGCTCGTGGGGGAAGATCAACGACGAGGAGAGCCTCGCCGCGCTGCACCGCTCGCTCGATCTGGGCGTGAACTTCTTCGACACGGCCGACGTCTACGGCGACGGCCACAGCGAGCGCCTGCTCGCGCGCTTGCGCAAGGAACGCCGCGAGACGTTCTACATCGCGACCAAGGCGGGTCGGCGGCTCAGTCCGCACGTCGCCGAGGGCTACAACGCCGCGAACCTGACCCGCTTCGTCGAGCGCAGCCTGACCCATCTGAACGTGGACGCGCTGGATTTGCTCCAGCTGCATTGCCCGCCCACCGACGTCTACTTCCAGCCGGAGACCTTCGCCGCGCTGGACGAGCTGGTGAAGGCCGGCAAGCTGCGCAACTACGGCGTCAGCGTGGAGCGCGTCGAGGAGGGCCTGAAGGCGCTCGAGTACCCGAACGTCCAGTCCATCCAGGTGATCTACAACATCTTCCGCCAGCGCCCGGCGGAGCTGCTGTTCAAGGAGGCCGCCCGGCGCAAGGTCGGCATCCTGGCGCGGGTGCCGCTGGCCTCTGGTCTGCTCACCGGCAAGCTGACGCGCGAGCAGAGCTTCGAGGCCGACGATCATCGCCAGTTCAACCGCCACGGCGAGGCCTTCGATCGCGGTGAGACATTTTCTGGGGTCGACTACAATCTGGCGCTCGATGCGGTCGACAGCTTGCGCAGCCTCGTGCCGTCCGGCACCACGATGGCCCAATGGGCGCTGCGCTGGATCCTGATGGAAGAGGCGGTGACCTGCGCCATCCCGGGCGTGCGCCGCGTCTCGCAGGTCCAGGACAACCTCGCCGCGGCCGATCTGCCCGCGATTCCTGCCGATACGCTGCGCAAGGTGCGGGAGCTCTACGAGGCGAAGATCAAGCCTTCGGTCCACCAGTACTGGTGAGCGCGGGAGGCTAACTCCCGGCAGGGTCCAGGCGCGCAGCCGGACCCGCCGCAAACCGCCGGAAGTCGCGGCGGCGACGCGGGCGAGCAGCGGGCCCTCCTGGGGCCGTCCAGCGCCGCCCGGCAGCGAGCCCAACCCCTGAGACGCCACGGGGGCGCGCGCCTGCGTCGTCCCCGCCCGCGTTGCCTGGCAACCCGAGCTCGAGCCTTGCGCAGCGGCCGCTCCAGGGGCGCCTTGCCTCAGGGCCATTTCTGCTGCGGGCCCGCTCCCCCTGCCCTCTTGGCCGGCAGGCGGCGTTACGATGACGTATGGTGGAGGGATGCCACCCTCGAGCTCGAAGCTCGTGGCACTCCTCGGCCCCACCAATACCGGCAAGACGCATCGGGCCATCCAGCGCATGCTGGAGCATCCGAGCGGCATGCTCGGGCTGCCGCTGCGGCTGCTCGCGCGCGAGGTCTATGATCGGCTGACGCGCGAGCTGGGCGAGCAGCAGGTGGCGCTGGTCACCGGTGAGGAGAAGCGCGTGGGGCGGCGCGCGCGCTACTGGATCTGCACCGTCGAGGCCATGCCGATGTCGCAGGAGGTCGCCTTCCTGGCAGTGGACGAGATCCAGCTCGCCGCCCACCCGCGGCGCGGACACGTGTTCACCGATCGGCTGCTCCATGCGCGGGGCCTCAGCGAGACCTGGTTTCTGGGCGCGGGCACCATGCGGCCGCTGGTGAGCTCGCTGCTGCCCACCGCCAGCATCGAGACGCTGCCGCGCCTCTCGACGCTCGAGGCGCGCGGGCAGAGCACGCTCGGGCGGCTGCCCGCACGCAGCGCCGTGGTGGCGTTCAGCGTGCCGGAGGTGTACGAGCTCGCGGAGCGGGTGCGGCAGCGGCGCGGCGGCGCGGCCGTGGTACTGGGCGCGTTCTCTCCCCGCGCGCGCAACGCCCAGGTCGCGCTCTATGAGGCGCGCGAGGTCGACTACCTGGTCGCCACCGACGCGATCGGCATGGGTCTGAACCTCGGTATCCGCCACGTCGCGTTCGCCGGCGTGCGCAAGTTCGACGGCAAGGAAGAGCGCCCGCTGCTGCCGGCGGAGCTGGCGCAGGTGGCGGGGCGCGCCGGGCGTCACCTGGAGAACGGCAGCTTCGGGACGCTGGCGCCGCTGCCGGCGTTGCCGCCGGGGCTGCAGCGCAACATCGCCGAGCACCGCTTCGAGTCGCTGCGGCACCTGGCCTGGCGCAACAGTGACCTGAGCTTCGACAGCGTGCGCGAGCTGCTCGCCTCGCTGCACGAAGCGCCGCGGCCCGCGCTGGCGCGGCGCGACTCGCTGCGGCGGCTGGCGCCCGCGTCGGATCTGGAAGCGCTGGAGCGGCTGGCGGAAGACGCGCAGATCGCGGGTCGAGCGCGCGGCGCCGCGAACGTGCAGCTGCTCTGGCAGGCGTGTCAGATCCCGAACTACCGGCGCTGGCTGCCGGAGCTGCACGCCGACCTGGTGAGGCAGGTGTTTCTGCAGCTGAGCGGCCCGCGCGCGCAGCTGGACAGCGACTGGCTCGCGGCCGCGCTTTCGCCGCTGGACGACATCGCGGGCGACATCGACACCCTCACCGCGCGCATCTCCTCGCTGCGCACCTGGAGCTACCTCGCGCAGCAGGCCTGGACCCACGACGTGGGTTACTGGGTGGGGCGCACGCAGGAGATCGAAGATCGGCTGAGCGACGCGCTGCACGAGCGGCTCGTGGAGCGCTTCGTCGCGCGCAAGCGTCACTCGCTGCAACTGGCGGCGGCGAGCCCCGCGCCCGCCGGCGATGGCGCCGGCGTCTCCAGCCATCCGTTTCGAGCGCTCGGCAGCCTGCGCGAGCACCTGGAGGGGCCGGCGCCGCCGTCGCTGGAGCGCTGGATCGAGGATCTGGCCGCGGCTCCGCACGAGCGCTTCGAGTTCGATGAGACGGGCGCCGTGTTCGATGGCCAGGCAGCGGTCGTGGGGCGCGACGGCGAAGCCTCGCGCCTGGGCCGCCTCACGCGCGGCGCGAGCTTGCTGCGCCCCGAGATCAAGCTCACGCTGGAGGGCGCCAGCGCGGGTCAGCAGCTGCGCCTCTCGCGCCGGCTGCTCGCGTGGTCGCGCGATCTGGTGCACGAGGTCGTCGGACCCCTGCGCGAGGAGCCCGACCCGCCCTGGTCGGCGGCAGCGCGGGGGCTGTGCTACGAGCTGGAGCAGCACCTGGGCTCGCTCGCCGCGTCCGAGGTGCAGGCGCAGCTCGGCGAGCTGAGCGAGCGAGATCGGCGCGCGCTCGCCGCGCACGGCGTTCGCATCGGGCGCGAGGTGGTCTACCTGAGCGACTCGCTGCGGCCACGCCAACGCTGGGCGCGCCAGGCGCTGGCGCGGGCGTTCGCGCCGCGCGACGTGAGCGCCCTGCCCCCACTGCAGGACGCGCTCGGCTTCGCCCTGCCCGCGAGCTTGGACGCGCAATGGCTGGGCTGGCTGGGCTTCGTGCTGCGCGGGCAACGCGCGCTGCGCGCGGACGTGCTCGATCGCGTGAGCGCGCGCGCTCGCCGGCGCGCTCGCGGCGGCCCGTTCGAGCCGGGCCCCGAGCTGCTCGACTGCGTGCAAGGCGACGCGGAGCTGCTCGCGCAGGTGCTGCGAGCGCTCGGTTATCGGCGCGCTGCGGACGGCGCTTATCGACGTGCTCGCCAGCGCCGCCGCCGAGCGCGCAGCGCGTGAAAAGTTCCATTGCGCCTGGCGCGCGGCCTGCACGCCGCAGGACGCGTCGCTGATTCACGGAGGAACACGCGATCGCGTCACGCCACAACATTGCAGCAATCACCGTTGATTCGTGATCCTTAACTGGAATTGCTGCTGCTCTGGATTGCAGAACCCTGCGTGTCAGCTCAGGCTTAGCTTTCGGCGTCGCGAACTGCGCCGTGCGAGCGCTGCGCGACGGGCCGTCTTCCAAGGAGCCACACATGACGCAACTGAGAGCCTGGGCCAACCGCCTCCCCTATCTGATGCGACCGGGCCCGGCGCTGGGGTTTGATCTGGTGCGTGCTTACCTCGGTATTGGTCTGTTCGTGCGCGGTGTGTTGTTCGTCTCCCGCCCGGAGCTGGTGCTCGGCTACTTGAGCTCCAGCGAGAGCTGGTTCGTGCCCTATGCGATCGCTCACTACGTCGCGATCGCGCATCTCGGAGGCGGTCTGTTGTTGGCGTTCGGTCTCGCCACTCGGCTCGCTGCCTTCGTGCAGCTGCCCGTGCTGGCGGGGGCCGTGTTCCTGGTGCACTCGGGGGACAGCCTGCTGACCGCCGGGCAGTCGCTGGAGTTCTCGGCACTGGTGTTGATGCTGCTGCTCGTCTACCTCACCGTCGGCGCCGGGCCGCTCTCGGTCGACGCCTGGCTCGGGGACCGAGTGAGCCTCCTGGGCGAGCGCCACGACGTCCAGCCGGCGACCTCGCCGGGGCGTGCGCTGGCTCCTGCCAAGCTGGTCTGAGACACCGTCTGAATATCTCAGCGGGCAGTTTTCCAGGGGGTCCGAGCCCGGACCCCCTCCCGCCGAAAACCCCTTCCTGAAAAGGAAGGGGTTTTTCGTTTGACGGAGGGGAACGCAGCGGACAAATGCCCGGGCCATGATCACCATCTCCGGCCTGGGCAAGGCGTACGGCGGCCGCACCCTGTTCGAGGGGGTCACGCTGCAACTGAACGCGGGCAGCCGCTACGGCGTGGTCGGCGCCAACGGCTCCGGCAAGAGCACGTTCCTGCGCATCCTGAGCGGAGATGACAGCAGCTACAGTGGCAGCTTCAACCTGCTCAAGACGGCGCGCATGGGGGTGCTGCGCCAGGACCGCTTTCTCGACGATGACGCGCGCATCCTCGATCTGGGGATGCAGGGCGACGCCGAGGTGTTCGCGGCGCTGAGCGAGCTCGACCAGCTGGCGAGGCAAGAGCTGCCCGACACGCAGCGGCAGAGCGAGCTCGGCGAGTTCGTGACCCAGCGCAACGGCTACGCGCTGGAGGCCAAGGCCAGCCGCATCCTGGCGGGCCTCGGCATCCCCACCGCTGCCCAGAAGAGCGCGCTGAGCACGCTGTCCGGCGGCTTCAAGCTGCGCGTGCTCCTGGCCCAGGTGCTGGTGGGCAACCCGGACGTGCTCTTGCTCGACGAGCCCACCAACCATCTCGACATCCTCAGCATCCGCTGGCTCGAAGGTTTCTTGATGGACTACACGGGCTGCCTGCTCGTCGTGTCGCACGACCACGAGTTTCTGGACCGCGTCGCCAACCACATCCTCGACGTCGACTACGAGACGATCACGCCCTACACCGGCAACTACAGCGCCTTCATCGAGCAGCGCAACGCGGTCAGGGAGCAGAAGGAGCGCGAGATCGCGAACCAGGAGAAGATCCTGGCCGAGAAGCGCGCCTTCGTGGAGCGTTTCCGGGCCAAGGCCACCAAGGCCCGCCAGGCGCAGAGCCGCGCCAAGCAGATCGAGAAGATCGAGATCGAGGTGCTCGCCCAGAGCTCTCGCCGCTCACCCCACTTCGATTTCCCCCTGGCGCGCCCCAGCGGTCGCGACGTGCTCAACGTCTCGGAGCTGAGCAAGGCCTACGGCGAGAAGCGCGTGCTCAACGCGGTCTCCTTCCAGGTGCGGCGCGGTGAGCGCCTCGGCATCATCGGCATCAACGGAGCCGGAAAGTCGACCCTGCTGCGGCTGCTCTCCGGCCGCCAGCCGGCGGACTCGGGCAAGGTGGAGTGGGGGCACGAGGCGCGCATCGGCTACTTCCCGCAGGATCACACCGAGCTGCTCGCCGACCCTTCACAGACGGCGCTCGATTTCCTGTGGGGTACGGCGCCGGCTGAGCCGGTGGGTTTCGTGCGCTCCCAGCTGGGTCGCGCGCTGTTCTCCGGCGATGACGTGAAGAAGTCGCTCGGGTCGCTCTCCGGCGGCGAGGCGGCGCGCCTGCTGTTCGCGCGCCTGGCGATCGAGAAGCCCAACGTCTTGCTGCTGGACGAGCCCACCAACCACCTCGACTTCGAGGCCATCGACGCGCTCGCGGACACGCTGACCCGCTACGAGGGCACCCTGCTGCTCGTCTCACACAACCGCTGGTTCGTGTCCCGCCTGTGCACGCGCATCTGCGAGGTCACGCACGACGGCTTGCGCGAGTTCCCCGGTGGCTACGCCGAGTACACCGAGCGCTACGGGGTCGACCACCTGGACCGTGAGGCCGTCGCCAAGGCCTCGCGCGAGCAGTCGCGCGACCAGCGGCGGGCTCGCGAGCTACCGGAGGCGATCGACGGAGCCAACTGGGAAGAGCAAAAGCGCCTGCGCAACCGCAAGAAGCAGCTGCCCAAGCTGCGCGCCGAGAACGAGGCCGCGATCGCCAGCGCCGAGCAGCGGCAGAAGCAGATCCAGGCGGACTACGCCTCGCCCGGCTTCTTCGAGAGCAAGAGCCAGAGCGAGCTGAACGCGCTGCGCGCGGAAGAAAAGGCTCTCGCCGCCCGGCTCAACCAGCTGATGGAGGAATGGGAGGCCTTGGAGCGGGAGAGCGCGCAGCTGGAAACCTTGTAGCGAAGCCGCAGGCCCTGGACTGCAGCCCTGTAGCGAGGGCGCGGCTCTTCCGGCGCACAAAACGGCTGAGGCCCCGTCTCCGGGGCCTCAGCTTTCAGTCGATCCTCAGCGCTTCAGTTCAGCTCTTCGCGCGTCAGATCGGGTTCCACCACCGGGCGCGAGATGAAGATCCAGCGCACCCGACCATCCGGAAAGCGGACGCCGATGTGCTCTTCCGGCGTCGCTACCAATGAAACGGATAGCTCGCTGCCGTCATCGTCGGCAAACTCGACTAGAGCCAAGTCTTCGAGCAGTGCGAGCGCTTCACCAAGATCCTGGTGCTCCAGGCCCGTGTCGCGAGCCAGGGCACCCACCGTGTTCGGCGCGCTGGTCTCCATGGCGTCGAGGACGAGTTGGGCCCGATTGAAGCGGGACCGCTCCTCGACGTCGAAGCTCAACCAGCGGGCCATCGGGAAGGCCAGTGGCAGGTTCTCCGCGACACCGCGGTCGAGATCCCGCGAGATCGAGTCTCTGGGGGCGGCTGCCTCGGAGGGACTAGGAACCGAGCGTGGGCCAAGCATGTGCATAGTGCTGCGTGCTCCTCACACACAACCTAAGCTCTGCCGGACTGTTGTCAAATCTCGGCCCATCCGTCGGACGGCTCAGCGCTTCTTGACCCACGTTCGTAACAGCTGGAGATTCGCTAGGATTCCCAACCCGGCCGCACAGGCGGTCAACGCATACGGCCCATGAAACGAAACTCGGAGGGTGACGCTGAGGGGCCCTTCGCGAGCTCGCCCACTCCATTCCCTTCCGTGCCTGCCAGATTCACTCGGCCCCCCACGGCACAGCTCCGCCGGCGCCCGCGCACCATCTATCAGTCTGCAGGGTCATGTAGTCAAGCCCCAAAGGGGCGAATGCCGTGCTTGCAGCACTGTCGATCAGCGCGCCAGCGCTCATAACGTGTAGCGCAGCGCCAGTCCGGAGACCCAGACGATCGGCGGATGGGAGCCGTACACGCGCTCGAAGGTCTGCACGTAGTCGCGCGCGCCACCATACAGCGCGAGCCCGTAGTGGGGGTTGATCTGAAACCACTCCACGCCGAGCGTGCCGCCGAAGTACGGGCGCAGCTGCCCCGCCTTGCGATAGCCGTAGGTGGACAGCACGTCTTGATCGACGCTGCCGAGCCCGGCCTCCCCCTGCAAGTAAAAGCCCAGCGCGGACAGCGGCTGCCAGGAAGCGCGCGCTCCCACGCCGAAACCAAACAGCGCGTACGAGCGCTGGTCGGGCGGGCGATGAGCGTACGATGTGTTCGCCAGCGCCACGTCGCCTTGCCCGAAGGCCATCAGCCAATCGAAGATCTCGTAGCCCGCCTGCAAGCGAAACCAGGGCGCCACCGGAGACACGTGCTTCATGTCACCGAGGTGACCGAGCGCGCCCACGCTGCCTTCGATCACCACGCCGTGACGGCGCGGGGGTGGCGGGGGCGGCTCCAGCTCCGTGCGATCGACACTGGCATCGGCCTGCCCGGGGTCGCTCGCCAGCCAAGCCTCCAGCGAGGCATCCGTCAGTGGCTGCTGACTCGACTCCTCGGCAGCGGCTGCCGGCGCCGCAGCGACGACGAGCAGCACCCAGCCGTAACCAGCAGCAATGTATCCCGCGATTCGCCGTGCCACCCCAAACCATAGCTGGCGAGCCTGACGGGCTCAATTCAGCACGGCCAAGTAAGTGTGCGGCTGTATTCCGGACGGCTCCAACCCGGAGAATGCCCGCAGCTCCGTGTCGAGCTGCGCGCTGGCCCTTCCGGGCGAGATCGGGTCCCAGGCGTTGCTCAGCTCAGCGCTTGAGCATTCGTTTGCGCGCGCGCGCGCCCGCTCGGGGTGCCTGGATCACCGGCGGGGGTGGGGCTTTTTTTGCGGGAGCCTTCGCGGCCGAAGCGTGGTTGGCCACGGGCGCCGCATGGTTCGCTGCGCGGGGGGCGGCGCGCTCTACCGGCGGCGGAGCGGGCGCGCGCACCTCGGCGCTGCGCGGGCTGGAGGAGCGCCCGCTGGCGGCGCCGCCTTCGCTGCGCACGCTGCCGCGAACCAGAGCGCCTTCGCTCATGCCGATGCGCGGCGCCGTCAAATCTCCGACGACGCGGCCCGTCTCCGTGATCACGATCGCCTCGCTGGCGGTGACGTCACCCTGGACGGAGCCGCCGATCACGATGCGCGCACCGGAGATGGTGCCGACCACGACGGCGTCGGGGCCGAGCGAGAGATCGCCGCTGATGCCGACATCCCCTTCCACCCGGCCCAGGATTTCCAGCGAGGTCTCTCCGCGGACGTTGCCGCGGATGACGGAAGAGCTGCCAATGACAGATGCGTAAGCCATGCTGTTTCTCAAACGTCCATGTCCACGTTGCCGCGGAACGAAGCACCGTCTGCGATGGTGAGCCGGCCCGCCTTGACGTCGCCGATCAAGCGACCGCCGGCCTGGATGTCCACGCGCGAGTTGGCGGTGATGTTGCCCGTCACCTGACCCGCGAGGACGACCGAGAGCGCCCTCAGGTCCGCTTCGACCACGCCATCGCTGCCGATGGACAAAGATTCGGCCGTCGTCAGCGTGCCGCGCACGGTCCCTTCGATGACCACCTCTTCCTCCGTCGTGAACTCGCCCTCTACGATGAGCCCTGCGCCCACTACGTTCCCTGCCATATCACCTCATGCTGAACGGAAGCCCGCGCTTCGGCCTGCCCGTAGCCACGAGCCGACTTGGTAGCCAACTCCCACGCAGGTGTCGAGCCCCATGCGGCCTCGAGCAGTCGGATGTTTGGCCGTTGGCGCGCCGCGACGTGGCTGCTGGCAAAGCTCGAAGCTCCGGTGCTGGCTGCAACGGCCAGCAGCGCGCTAGCCACTAGTGTCGCGTCTCATTAGTAGCAATCGTGGCCCGACCCGGGCCGGTTCGCCTGCGGCGGCCCGGGTCGGGCCAAGCCACGCGGCATTGTAGACGCGACACTAGGTTTTTCATGCGGCGCCTGCGGCGCCGACGTGTTGCGTCTCGCTCCTCACGAATCCGGCATGATCACCGGTCGGTGCTTTTCGACGATTGTTACTTCTGAGACGCAACACTAGTGTTCGTCGAGCGTGCGGCGAGCGCATCGAGCACGCGCTCCGCGCGTGGCACCGACAGAAACAGCGAGCGCGCGTACAGATGCTGACGCGCTTCGGGAGGCAGGTCCCCCGCTCGGCCCCGCGTGGCCGCAGCCAGCAGCACCGCCGCGCACA
The DNA here is from genome assembly GCA_035760985.1 of Polyangiaceae bacterium. Taxonomy (GTDB): domain Bacteria; phylum Myxococcota_A; class Polyangia; order Polyangiales; family Polyangiaceae; genus SZUA-265. The sequence goes on along the minus strand of DASTRX010000015.1, from coordinate 1,216 downwards.
CGCTCACGTTCAGGCTCTCGACGAAGCCGCGCATCGGGATGCGCACGCGCCGGCGCGCCGCACGGCTGAGCACGGGATCGATCCCGCGGTGCTCATTGCCCAGGATCAGCGCCAGGCGCGGCACGCCGGCCAGGTTCTCCGGTACCAGCTCGCCCTTCGGGTGCGTCTCCACCAGCTCGAAGCCGCGCTCGAGTAAGTGCTGCGCGGCGGCCTGCGGCGTGAGGTGCCGGCAGACGTCCACCCAGCGCTCGGTGCCGGCCGCGACCAGATGGTGCACGAGGAACTCGTCAGCGGCCTGCACGGCGTGCAGCTCCTGGACGCCGAACGCATCGCAGGACCGCACGATGGCGGCGCGATTGTGCGGATCCGCCAGATCGTCGAGCAGCAGGGTGACGCTGCCCACGCGCGCGCCGATCACCTCCAGAAAGCGCTCGCGGCGGCGTTCCAGCACCATCGGCTCGAGACGCTCGATGATGGTCTCGGCGGTCCATGGCTCCGGCCATGGTGTGCTCAGAGCGCCGAGCTCTGGCGACGTCAGCCCACCCGGGGCCGTCTCGAAAAGGTCTCGTCGTGCTTCGACCATGCAGCTTGGGCCCCGGCCATAGCATGTAAACGGCCGGAAACCGCCAGTGCGCGCGCGCCGCGGGTGGACCCCGCGCAAATGACGCTTGCACGCCAGCGGGCCGACGGAGCGCGTCGAGCATGCGTTGCGGCGGAGATTCCCCTGCTTATATTATTCCCCGGCCGCCGCTCGACGGCCGCGCCGTCCGCGTTCCTTCTCGGTCCAGACGGCCCGCGAATCCAACCAAAGAGAGAGATCCGGAGAAAATATGGCAAGCGAGAACGTGCATGTCTTCAACGACCTGAATTTCGAAAATGAAGTTCTGCAGTCGGGTGAGACGGTGCTCGTGGATTTCACTGCTGCCTGGTGCGGCCCCTGCAAACGCTTGGCGCCGATCGTCGAGGAGGTCGCGGAGGCGACCAAGGGCAAGGTGAAGGTGGGCAAGCTGGACATCGATGACGCTCCGATCACCGCCAGCAAGCTCGGCATTCGCAGCGTGCCGACGCTGATCGTGTTCAAGGACGGCAAGGCCGCCGGTCAACATCTCGGTCTCACCACCAAAGCCAAGATCCTCGATCTGGTCGGAGCCGGCTGACGCGCGCTCCGATCCGTTTCTGCGCGCTGCTGGCGCTGGCCTGCAGCGCGCCGCGGCCG
>DASTRX010000014.1:0-73108 GCA_035760985.1 Polyangiaceae bacterium | reverse complement strand
GTCACTGATGGCGGCGGGGGTCTGCGACGCGCAAATTCATGTTCCTCGAGGAACATGCCGCGCGCGGCCGTGAGGGGCGCCTGCGACGCGCAGTTCACGTTCGGTGCCGACCAAGCCGCAGCCGAAGGCGGTGGAGCGCCCCGGACGGCTGCGGCTCAGAGAGCGGCACGAATCTGAGCGACCGCGTCTTGGATGCGGTCGCTGACCAGCGCCGCATCCAGCCGGAGCACGCGGTACCCAAGCCGCTGCAGCGCCCGATCGCGGCGCGCATCTGCTGCGCGCCGCCGCGCGTGATAGCCGCCATCCACTTCGACGACCAGGCGTGCCGACACCGCGACGAAATCACCGATGAAGCGACCCAGCGGCACTTGCCGCCGAAACCAGACGCCGAGAGCGCCGCCGCGAATCGCGAGCCAGAGCCGCTGCTCCGACGCCGTGAGCGCCTGACGCATGGCGCGCGCACGCTGCGTGACGATGGCGGGAATAGCCGCGGAGCGGGGGGGTGAGCGATGCATGGTTGCCTCCTTGGCCCGGCTCGCGGCCGGGCTTCGCCCCATCCGGCGCAGGATCCGTGACGCGCCCGGGATCCGCGCCAGCGCGGATCCCGCGCCGAGCGGGAACATCACAGTGAGGCCCCGGGGGGGGCGCGGCGCGGAGCGTGCGCCGTCCTCACGCAGCCCGGCCGCGAGCCGGGCCAAGGAGGCGAAATGCGCACCCGACCGTGCGAGACCAGCAGCCCATCGCGAACCCGCTGCACCCGTGCGTGCAGTTATAGCGAGCTCAGAGTGCGATGGCGCGCGTCTTCCCCTGGCGCGCGCAGCGCGCGCCCACGTGGGCGCAATCCATTCGGCAACACGCGGCAGGCGCGCGCGAGCACGCCTTTGGGGAAGACCGCGGCGCAGGCGCGCAGCGCCGAGCACGCGAGTTGGGGCATCTAGAGCGCGCAGATGGGAGAGGTAGATACCGGGCGTGCCTCCCCCTCCTTCTCGCGCTGAGCGGCGGCACTCCACGTCACGGATGCCGCCAGGCGGGGTCGCGACGCGCAAATTCATGTTCCTCGAGGAACATGCCGCGCGCGGCCGTGAGGGGCGCCTGCGAACGCGCAGTTCACGTTCGGTGCCGACCCACGGTCGCGACCGAAGGCGGTGGAGCGCCCCGGACGGCTGCGGCTCAGAGAGCGGCACGAATCTGAGCGACCGCGTCTTGGATACGGTCGCTGACGAGCGCCGCATCGAGCCGGAGCACGCGGTACCCAAGCCGCTGCAGCGCCCGATCGCGGCGCGCATCTGCTGCGCGCCGCCGCGCGTGATAGCCGCCATCCACTGCGCGCCGCTCATCCGGCGCGCCCGCGTCCGGTCCATCCCCCCGGTGGGCCCTCACATCGAGCCAGGCTGTCCGTGCACGTCGACCTCGTCGGACCAGCGACGCTGCAGCGCGAAGATCTCCTCCAGCGTGTCGCCGCGCAGCGGCTCGGGGTTGCGCGCGTGGCGCAGCAGCTCGGCGAGGCCTTCGGGGCGGCTGGTGGAGCCGACGGTGGCCAGCACGCCCGGGATGGAGTGCGCGAAGCGGACGCAGAACTCCGACCACTCGCTGACGCCGGAGCGCTCGAAGATGGGCGCGATCGCGCGGGCGCGCTCGACCAGGTACGGGCGCCAGGCGGCGCCGGGCACGTCGCGCAGGCGGTGGACGTTGCCGCCGGCCACGGTGCGCATGGCGATCAGCGGCAGCTGGCGTGCGCGGAGCTCGTCCCAGAGCGCGTTGGCGGCGAAGCGTTGCAGGGGGTTGAGATAGAAGATGTACGCACCGATCAGGCCATCGAGGTGGCCGTTGCGCAGGGCGCTGAGCACGGTGGGCGAGGTCCACGGGAAGACTTCCAGCACGAAGCCGCGCACCAGGCCTTCATCGCGCAGGCGTTCGAAGCCGGCGATCACCGAGCCGTCCACCAGCCCCTGACCGATGGCGCCGCCCGGCGAGATCTGCCCGACCTCCATGAACGCTCGCTTCAACGGGGCGAGGTTCTGCTTGATCACGTTGCGCACGTCGTCCAGGTCCTTGCCGCCGATCTTGTAGATCGTGGGCGGCAGGCTGGAGCGGTCCTCGTCGTAGACGCCGCCCAGGATCTCGAGCGCGTCATCGTACTGCCGCGAGGTGTGGAACCAGACGCCGGCCGCCACCGCCGCCCGTGCGACCTCGCGCGCGCGTTCGTCGGATACGTCGGCGTGGCCGAGCCGGGTCGTGCCGAAGATGTAACGTGAAAGCTTCATGCCCGGGACCCTATGCCGAAGCGCGGGCGCCGCGAAAGGGCGGCGAGCCTGCCCTCGCGGTTCGGCGCGCAGGCGTACGCGGGAGTTGACGGCGCGTTGCGATTCTTTGAAAGCTAGCCAGCCATGCCCGCCGCCGGCCTGATTGCCCTGCTCGACGACATCGCCTCCGTGCTGGACGATGTGGCCCTCCTGACCAAGGTGGCCACCAAGAAGACCGCCGGCGTGCTGGGGGATGACCTGGCGCTGAACGCCGAGCAAGTCGCGGGGGTGCAGGCTGCGCGCGAGTTGCCGGTGGTGTGGGCGGTGGGCAAGGGCTCGCTCGTGAACAAGGCGATCCTCGTGCCCGGCGCGCTCGCGATCAGCGCCATCGCGCCCTGGCTGGTGACGCCGCTGTTGATGGTGGGTGGCGGCTATCTGTGCTTTGAGGGCTGCGAGAAGCTCGCGCACAAGCTCTTGCACGGCAAGGGCGCGGAGGAGAAGCCGGCGGAGCACGCCAGCCTGCCGGCAGCCGTGGACCCGGTCGCGCTCGAGAAGGAGAAGATCAAGGGCGCGATCCGCACCGATTTCGTGCTGTCCGCGGAGATCGTGACGATCGCGCTGGGCACGGTCGCCGCTGCGGAGTTTTTCACGCGCGTCTGGGTGCTGGCCGGCATCTCGGTGCTGATGACGTTCGGCGTCTATGGTCTGGTGGCGGGCATCGTGAAGCTGGATGATGCCGGCGCCTGGTTGTCGCGCAGCGCCAAGGCGGGCGGGGCCGCCGCAGGGCTGAAGCGCGGGCTCGGCCTGGGGCTGCTGCGCAGCGCTCCGCTGCTGATGAAGGGCCTCTCGGTGGCCGGGACGATCGCCATGTTTCTGGTCGGTGGCGGCATCCTGTTCCACGGCGTACCGGGGGCACACACGCTCGTGCATCACTGGAGCGAGTCGGCGCAGGAGCTGCCCGTGATCGGGGGCCTGATCGGCGCGCTCTTGCCGCTGCTGAGCCAGGTGCTGGTCGGCGTCGTGGCGGGCTCGATCGTGCTGGCGGCGGTGCTCTTGGTCAAGCGCCTGCGCGGCGGGGCGCAAGCCACCTCGCATTGATTCGGCTGCCGCGGCGGCAGTTCCGGAGTAGAGTGAGCCCGTGACCACGCCCTCCGCCCCCGACCGTTTCTATTTCCGCCAGCTGCTGGCCGGGCGAGACTTCGCCACGCAGGACCCGGTGGCCCGGCAGATGGTCAACTTCGTGTATCTGATCGGCGATCGCGAGAGCGGCGAGGCGCTGGTGGTGGATCCGGCGTACGCCGTCGCGGAGCTGGTCGAGATCGCCGGCAAGGACGGCATGCGGCTCGTGGGCGCGCTGGCGACGCACTATCACCCCGATCACGTCGGCGGGGACATGATGGGGCTGTCGATCCAGGGCGTGCGCGAGCTGATCGCGCTGCAGGGCATGAAGATCCACGTGCAGCGCGAGGAGGCGCCGTGGGTCCAGCGCGTCACCGGGCTGTCGGGCTCTGACCTCGCGCAGCATGACAGCGGGGACGTCGTGTCGGTGGGCAGCATCTCCGTGCAGCTGATCCACACGCCCGGGCACACCCCCGGCAGCCAGTGCTTTCTGGTCCAAAATCGCCTGGTCGCCGGGGACACGCTGTTCCTGAACGGTTGCGGGCGCACGGACCTGCCGGGGGGCAATCCGCGCGATCTGTACTTCAGCCTGAACCAGCGCCTGGCCAAGGTGCCGGACGACGCGCTGCTGTTCCCGGGGCACCTGTATTCAAAGCAGCCGTCAGCCAGCATGGGCGACACGCGCCGCGACAACTTCGTCTTCAAGCCGAAGACGGAGCAGGAGTGGCTGCAGCGCTTCTCGTGATCTTGGCTCGTGATCGCTTTTCACTGGGCAACGCCGGAGCTGTGCGGGCAGACTGCGCGCCATGATGCGAGCTCTACAGCCCTGTGGCATTGCACGACACCTGCTCGGAGCCCTCGTGGCTCTGGCCTGTGCAGCGAGTTGCACGAAGAAGGATCAGGCTGCTCAGCTCGAGGCGCCGCCCTCCGGCGGCGCCGGCGCCAATCCACCGGCGGCCGCCGAAACAGCTGCCGGAGCCGCGAACGGGGCCGCCGCGAACGCCAGCGCTACCGGTAGCCCTGGCGCCGGCGCCACCGAAGCGCCCGAGGGCATCGTGCCCGTGCCCGGGACGAGCGCGCGCAACGGCCCGCCCGAGAAGGCGCCCAAGGGCCCCTTGAATCTCGCGCAGCTGCAGCTCCCGCCGGGCTTTGCGATCGAGGTGTACTCCGCCGACGTGCCGAACGCGCGCTCGCTCGCGCTCGGGCCGAAGGGCGTCGTGTTCGTCAGCAACCGCACCGAGCACAACGTCTACGCGCTGGTCGACAAGAACGGCGACCACAAGCTCGACGCGGTGAAGACCGTGGCCAAGGGCCTCGACACGCCCAACGGCATCACTTACCGCGACGGCACGCTGTACATCGCCGAGGTCGGCCGCTTGCTGCGCATCGACGGCATCGACGGCAAGCTCGACGACCCGCCCAAGCCGAAGGTCATCACCGAGCAGTTCCCGAAGGAAGGCTGGCACGGCTGGCGCTACATCAAGTTCGGCCCCGACGGCTGGCTGTACATGCCGATCGGCGCGCCGTGCAACCTGTGCGAGCGCGACGATCCGCGCTTCGCCAGCATCACGCGCATGAAGCCGGACGGCACCGGGCTCGAGGTGTTCGCGAGCGGCGTGCGCAACTCCGTGGGCTTCGACTTTCACCCGGAGACCAAGGAGCTCTGGTTCACCGACAACGGCCGGGACGAGCTCGGTGACGACCAGCCCGGCGACGAGCTGAACCGCGCCTCCAAGCCCGGGCAGCACTTCGGCTTCCCCTATTGCCACCAGGGGAACCTGCTCGATCCCGCCTTCGGCAAGGGCAAGTCGTGCGCCAACTACGAGCCGCCGGCGCGCGTGCTCGGGCCGCACGTCGCGGCGCTCGGCATGCGCTTCTACACGGGCAAGATGTTCCCCGAGAAGTATCGCAACGCGATCCTGGTGGCGGAGCATGGCTCCTGGAACCGCGCGCGCAAGGACGGCTATCGCGTGATGGTGGCGCAGCTCGACGGCAACAAAGTCGTCTCCTACGAGCCGCTGGTCAGCGGTTGGCTGAACACGCAGACCGATCAGGTGTCGGGCAGACCCACGGACGTGGAAGTGCTCGACGACGGCTCGCTGCTGATCAGTGACGACTATCGCGGCGCGGTGTACCGCGTCTCGTATCGTTCGCCGTCCTGAACCGGAGCGCGAGAGAAGGGGCTCGGCGCCGTCCGCCCGCGTGCGGCGCCAGGAGGGCCCACTGCTCGCCGGGCGCCAGCGGCTGCGCCCGGCGCGCCAATCCACGGCGCGTCTGGGCGATGACCATCGGGTCACTGCCGCGGACCGCCCGGAGGAGCCATGCTTTGCCCCATGCGCTCACCGAGCCAGACTGAAGCGAGGCCTTGCCACTCTCAGCGTTGCCGCGCTCCTCGCCAGTGTTGCCGCGCTGAGCACGGGCAGCGGGAAAAGCAGCGGCGGAGCCGCCCGGCTGAGCGGAGAATCCCACTTCCTCGGCAACTGTGAGCCCCTTTGCAGGGGCAGTAGATCGGGGCATAAGAGCCCCATGCCCGAGGACCCGAAGCAGCGACCGCTCGACCACAGCCTCGGTCGCCTGGAGGAAGCGCTGGCCCGCAGCCGCACGTCGGAAGCGCTGGCGTCGCGCTCCACGTCGGAGGCGCTGCAGCGGGCCCCGTCGGGCGGCGGCGGGGCACGAGTGATGGGCATCTGGGCGCTCGCGGTGCTGGCGATGGTCTTGCTCGGAATGGCCGCGACCGAGGGCCGCGCGTTCCTGATCCCTGCCGCATTCACGATCTTCGGCCTGCTGGCGCTGCTGCTCGGGCGCTCCCGCCCCAAGCTGCTCGCGGCCAGCAGCAGCCCCGGTGGGCCCCGGGTCGGCATGGGCGCGACGGTCGCCGCGGACGCGGTGCTGCACGACGGCAGCGTGGTCGAGATGGGCGCGACCGTCAGCGCCGGTGCGGTGATCGAGCGCGGCGCGGTCGTGCGCATGGGCGCGAGCGTCGGTCGGCGTGCGGTGCTGGAGGCGGGGGCGACGGTGTCCTGGGGAGCCTCCGTCGGCGAAGGGGCGGTCGTCGGCGCCGGCGCGGTGGTCGCGGCAGGCTCGGACGTCGCGGCGGGCGCGCGCGTGCCGCCGCACACCAGCATGGCCCCGGGCACCAGCTGGACGGCGGCGCTGAGCGGCGCCCGGCACGCGGCGCCGCAGCTGCGCGAGGACGCCGAGCTGGCCGCGGATCCGCGCGCGGAGCACATCCGCAAGGCCTGCGACCGCCTGGAGGAGGAGTACGCGCGGGCGCCGGAGCTGGTGCGCGGCATGTTCGGTGACGCGCGCACCACGCTCTCCAGCTTGCGCCGGACCTGCCTCGATCTGCTGGCGCGCGAGCGCGCGCTGCGCGCGGAGGCCTCGCCCGCGGCGCTGCAGCGGCTGGAGCAAGAGCAGGCGTCGCTGGAGGCGCGGCTCGCGCAGGCCACGGACGAGCAAGTGCGCCGCAGCCTGTCCGGGGCGGTGGCGGCGATCGCCGCCCAGCACGAGCAGCGCCGGCTGTTGCAGAACAACGCCGATCGGCTCGAGGCGGAGCTGACGCGGCTGATCTGGACCATGGACGGCATGGGCACCGAGCTGCTGCGGGTGCGCACCGCGGGCGCCGAGATCTCGCAGGGCAGCACGCTGGAGATCGCGCAGTCGGTGCAGCAGCTGCAGGATGAGATCAACTCGATCGCGGAGGCGCTCGAGGAGCTGCATCGCTGAGGCCCGTCAGGGCACGGCGACCGTGAGCGGTACCGCGCCTGCGTTCACGCTGCCGCTCGGCACGGGCCAGGCGCTCAGCGTCAGCTTCACCAACGCGCTGAATCAGACGCCGAACGTCAACGTGTACTTCGCCGCGCTCACGGGCGGTCCGCCGCCGGTGGGGAGCTGATCGGCTGCGCGTCGCGCAGGCGCGTCAGGATCGGCTGCGCCTGAGCGAGCGAGCGGGTGAACAGGCCAAGCTGGCGCGGATCCGCGAACACCTCGGCGAACACCTCGGGCTCGAGCGCGCGCGCGAGGCGGGCGGCGAAGGTGTCGCGCAGCAGGCGCACGTAGTACTCGGCGTCGTAGTCGCGCGGGTCCGCGGCGCGCGCCACCGTCGCCGAGCCCGGCTCGTCCGCGTCCTCGCCATCCAGCCTCAACAGGGCGGCGCGCCCGCCGAGTGCGCGGTACACCCGCACCCGCTCGCCGCTGCTCCAGCTCTGCCGCCCGCTGCCGAGCAGCGCCTCGTAGGCGAGCTCGCGGCGCTGCTCGCGCGTCGCGGCATATTGCTCGGGGGTCTTGGTCAGCCGCACCTCGGCGCTCACCTCGAAGCAGGGCAAGGCGCGCGCGCGCAGCGCGCCGGCGCACTCCACGTAAGCCTCGCGCACGCCCGTCACGTCACCCGCGAGCAGCCGCTCGATGGCCCGGCGCAGGAACGCCTCGCCGAACGGCTCCGCCCGGCGCGAGCGAAACGCCACGCCCCGCAGCAGCAGCCCGCCCTGATAGCTGGCGAGCGCGTAGTTCTTGGGCTCGTGCGAGAGCATGGCCGCGTAGCGCCCGTCGAACTCCAGCTGCACCCCCGCCGGCAGCAGCTGGGCGACCTCGGCCACGGCGCGCCGCTCCGCGGCCTCATCCCAGCTCTCGGGCACCGCGAAGTACACGCCATCGGTGTCCGCCTCGAGCAGCGTCACGCCGCGCGCCGCGAGCGCGCTGCACAGCAGATCGAGCACCTCGCGCCCGCGCCGGGTGACCTCGTTGGCGGCGTGCACGTCGGCGAAGCGCGTCAGCCCCACCGCGCCCAGATAGCCGTACGCCGAGTTGATCACGATCTTCATCGCGGCCGACAGCGCCTCGTCCAGGTAGTGCTCGGACGAGCCCTGTGGGGCTGCGCGGGCGCGCGCCTTGGCCTCCAGCCGCAGCCCGAGCAGCTGCTCGACCAGCGCCAGCAGCGCGCCCAGCCGATCGCGCTCGGGGCCGATGCGATAGGCCCGCATCAGCGAAGGATACAGGCTGGCCACGTCCGCCTTCACGATCCGGTGCGCGACACCCGTCGCGAACAGATAGAGCGCGGCGCCTTGATGTGGCGTGCCGTCTCCGTTCGCGGCGGCCGGCAGCGCGGCGCCGCTGCGCACGTAGGCGCGCACCAGCATCGGATCGAGCACGCCCGTGGCGGGGCCCGCGTCGGCGAGCCGCTCGTAACGGCGCGGCGCCATGCGCGCGAGCGCGAACGCGGCGCCGCCCAGCACGCGCCCCAGCGCCGACGCCTCGTGCACGTCCGCCGTCGCATAGCGCCGCACGCGCTCCGGATCCGTGCGATACACGTCGTACACGCGAGCCCCCACGATCTGCTCGCGCTCCGCGCTGGCCAGCCCGAAGTGGCGAGCCACCGCCTTGAGCCCGTGCCCGGGCAGGCTGCGCGCGGCGAAGTCGTAGCGCAGCACCGCGTCCATGCTGTCGAGCAGCTCGCGCCCGATCACGGTGAAGCGCGTGCGCCGGGGCCGCCCGGAGCCGTCGCCGTCGAGCTCTTCCGCCGCCGTGCCGCGCGCGGCGGGCCGCGTGAACAGACCCGGGGCGCGACCCAGCGTCAACGTGACCCCCAGCCGGCGCGCGCGCCGCGCCAGGAACGGCAGATCGAAGCCGTGCAGGTTGTGGTTCTCGATCACGTCGGGGTCCGCCAGCTCGATCGCGCGCCCCAGCTGCCGGATCAGCTCGGCTTCGTCGCGCGCCGACGGCGCCTCCAGCAGCGTCGTCTCGCCGTCGGGGTCGCGCAGCGCCACCAGGAAAATTCGGTCCCGCTCCGGCTCGAGCCCCGTGGTCTCCAGATCGAACGAGAGCCGCCGGAGATCGTCGTAGCCGAGCTCGCGGAAATAGGTGCGCCCCGAAGCGATCAGATACTGCTCCTCCGGCGCGAGCGACAGCAGCTCCTCGTCCGGGAGATCCCGCAGGCTGCGCAGCGCGCGCGAGCTGCGCCGCGAGGCTCCCGTCAACACCGCCGAGGTCAGCGCGCGCGAGCTCTCGGCGCTGACCAGAAAACGCAGCTCGCCGCTGCCCTCCAGCTCGCGGTAAGTGACCCGCGCGCCCGAGCCCTCGGGCTGCAGATCCGCGCCCAGGTGTCGCAGGTCATCGAGCGAGGCGAGCAGCAACCAGGGGCGATAGCGCGCTTGCTCGCGCACCAGTGCGAGCTCGGGCCCGCAGCGCCGCCAAACGCTGGCCTGTCCGCTCGGATCGGCCCACACCGAGACGATGCCGGGCGTGGGATCCCAGCCCCAGAGCCACTCTGCTTGTCGTTCCGATGTCGAGGCCGTCGTCAGGTGCCAATAGCAGCACGCCGGGCCTGGACCGCAAGTGGGATCTGCGAGCCTGCCCCGGGCTGCAGTATTTGATTTCACGCGCCCCCGTCGGCGCCGATGATGGCGCCCATGCACCGCCAGCCCGGCCCCACCGCAAACCAGGTTCGACGCTCGCGCGGGCTCGGGGCCAGCCTGGTCGCCGCGCTGCTGCTCGGCTGCACGCGCTCTGCACCCGCGCCCCGGACCGAGCCGGCGGCGCCCAGCCCGCGGGCGGCACCCAGCCCGCGGGCGGCGGGCGCGAAGTGGCGCGTGTGCACGACGGGCGACTACGCTCCGTTCACCACCCGCGACGGGGGCGAGCTGCAAGGCTTCGACATCGACGTCGCGCGCGCGCTGGCGCAGGACTCCGGCGCCGAGATCGAATGGGTCAGCGTACGCTGGCCCACCTTGCGAGCCTCGATGCAACAGGCAGAGTGCGACCTGGCGATGTCGGGCGTGACCTGGCAACCCGCGCGCAGCGTCGTCGGTACCATGACGCGCGCCGTGGCGCGCGGAGGCCCGTGCGTGCTCGGAGATCCGCGCGCGACCCCTGTGGGCGTCAACCGCGGCGGAGTGCTCGAGGCCTGGGCGCGCACGCGCTGGCCCGAGGCACAGCTGGTGATCACCGAGCAGAACCAGAGCTTGCCCGAGCTGCTCGCCGGCGGCCGCGTGCGCGCCATCGTCACCGACAGCTTCGAGCTGCGCGCCTTTGCGCGGCCCGGGTGGGGCTCCGAGTGCGAGCCGCGGGCCGCGCGCAAGGTCTACTGGGTGGCGCCCGGCCGCGAGGCGCTGGCGAAGACCGTGGAAGCCTGGCTCGAGACCCACACCGAGCGCGTACAGGCTGCCCAGCAGCGCTGGTTCGGCGAGACGCAGCTGCTGCGACCGATCGACCACCTGAGCGACCTGCTCGCGCGCCGCATGGCCTTCATGCCGCTGGTCGCCGGCGCCAAGGCCAAGGCTGGATTGCCCATCGAAGACCTGCCGCGCGAACGCATCGTGCTCGACGCCACGGTGCAGAGCGCCCGCAGCAACGGCTTACCGGAAGCCCCGGTGCGCGACCTGTTCGCGCTACAGATCGAGCTCGCCAAGGCCCTCCAGCGGCGCAACAGCGAAGCCACGGAGCTCGACCTCCAGAGCCAGATCCGCCCGGCGCTGAACGAGCTCGGCGAACGTATCCTGAGCGCCCTCGCGCGGGCGAAACAAGCGCAACAACTACGCACGGCGTCGCTCGCCGACCTCGACCCGCTCGCGCCGCTGCTCGGCGAGGACGAACGCGGGCAGCTGCTGGAAAAGCTGCGCGCGATCGGCGACTGACCCGCTTGCCCGTCCTTGCGCGAGCGCCTCAGCTCGTCTCTGGAGTGCCGCCGAACGGGGCCATCGAGACCGTCAGCGTGCGAGGCCGCCGCTCCGACGCCAGATACGCCGCGATGCGAGGCCGCGCCTCGATGCGCTGCTTGAAAGCGTGCAGCAGCGGGAACCGCTCCAGCGCCGCCTGCGAGAAAGCACGCACGTAATCGAGAAAGTGCCAGGCACAGAAGTCCACGTAGCTCAGGCTCTGGCCCACCCAGAAGCTGCGGCCGCCGTCGTTCTCCGCCAGCAAACGCTCCAGGCCCGCCAGCAACTCGGGCAAGCGCGTGCGCTCGAAGTCGGAGCGCAGCTCCGCGAACTTCGCGTGCCAGAAGAACCCGCCCAGCACATTCTGAGCATCGACGAACACCTCCTCCACGATGTCACAGCGCACGCGCTCCCGCTCATCCTGCCCATACAGGCCGTATTTGCGCGCCAGGTAGCGATAGATCGCGTGACTCTGCGGAATGACCAGCTCACCCTCCTGATACAGCGGCATCTGCCCGAACGGCATGGTCGGCTTGACCGCCGCCCACTCTCGTTCGGGCACTCGGCGCTCCCGGTAGGCAGCGCCCACCTCCTCCAGGATCAGCCGGATCACCTCGGCTCGCCCGCGGATATCAAAATAGGTGAGCAGCGGAGTCGAATCTTCGGACAAACCAAACCTCCTGCGCTGCAGCCTACGACATCGCGGGATTCATGGACAAGCCGCGCCTTCGACCCCCGCGCGAACGCCGCTCGTCGCCCCCGTCACCCATCGCTGACGACCAGAGTGTTCGGGCGCGTTGTCAGCGCGGCAAAGGCCATCCCGTTGAGCGCCTCGAGCTCGCACGCGCGGGGGACCTGAAGCCGAACCAGTGACTTCGTCGCGGTATCCGCTCGGCTCGTCGTCGAAGTGGATGGCGGCTATCACGCGCGGCGGCGCGCAGCAGATGCGCGCCGCGATCGGGCGCTGCAGCGGCTCGGTTACCGCGTGCTTCGGCTGGATGCGGCGCTGGTCAGCGACCGCATCCAAGACGCGGTCGCTCAGATTCGTGCCGCTCTCTGAGCCGCGGCCGTCCGCGGCGCTCCACCGCCTTCGGCTGCGGCTTGGTCGGCACCGAACGTGAACTGCGCGTCGCAGGCGCCCCTCACGGCCGCGCGCGGCATGTTCCTCGAGGAACATGAATTTGCGCGTCGCAGACCCCCGCCGCCATCAGTGACGTGGAACGACGCCTGCTCAGCGGGAGGGGGAGCGCCGCTCGGTGTCTACCTCACCCATCCGCGCGCAGCGCGGAGCGCGAGCACGGATAAGGGAGAGGTCGGCGCGCGAAGCGCGACGGGTGTGGGCATCAAATGAACGGAGCGAGGGAGGGATGCGCTCGAGGGTGCTCGCCTGCGGCGAGCCCGCGAGCGGCCTGATGCTCGGATCCGGGTGGCTTGCAGCTCGCCCTTCAGCGCCGCGCGACGTTGGGCCGCCGGCGCGAACCCTCCGTCGTTGCAGCTCGGTGTCGGGCTCAGGCGTCACCGGGCAACGCCGGTTCGAATCCCTCCCGCAGTGGGCCGCACTGAACACTTATGGGAAACGATGCAGCTTGATTTTGCGGAGAGGGAGGGATTCGAACCCTCGGTACCCTTTCGAGTACACATGATTTCCAATCATGCACCTTCGGCCACTCGGTCACCTCTCCAGGCCGTCGGCGTGCGCTTCATCCGCTGAGCACGCCGGGGCTTTGCGGAGAGAGTGGGAGTCGAACCCACGGTACCCTTGCGGATACACCTGATTTCGAATCAGGCACCTTCGGCCACTCGGTCATCTCTCCGCCGCGGACTCTGGCAGCGTCGATCCCCTCTGTCAACGCCAGGTTAGCGGGGTCGGAGCTGTTCCGGCCGCCCTGTGCTATCGTCGGAAGGTGGGCCCGTACGCGAGCTACATCGATGCCTGGCGGAGGCGCTGGGCGGAGCAGGCCGAACAGGGCAGGCGAGCCGCCGTCTCGGCTCGTGCGGTGGCCGGGGACCTGGCCCTGCTCCTGAAGTCGAAGTACGGCGTGCGACGGGTGCTGCTCGTGGGGTCATTGGCGCGCGGAGACGCCCGGCCGGGGTCGGACATCGGATCTGGCGGTGGAGGGGCTGGGTCCGGCGGATCTGTTCCGCGCCGGCGTGGAGCTGGAGCGGGAGGCAAGGGGGTTCGAGGTGGATCTGGTGCCGCTCGAGGACGCCAGCTCCGAATTCCGGCTCGCGGCCGAGCGCGAGCGGATCGAGTTGCTCTGACTGCAGCCGCGCCGCCGTGATGTAGTGCTCGAAGAGCGCCAGCGCTCACCAGCTGGCGGTCATGCCCGGCGCGCGCCGGCGGTAGATGACGGTGTGCATGCGGCCGGCGCGGCTGACGGAGAAGCGGACTTCCGGCAACCAGCCGACTCGGCGCCAGGCCAGCAGCAGCGCGTCGAGGCTGGTCACCGGTAGGCCCTCGACTTCTTCGATGCGGTCGGCGGAGCGGAGGCCGAGATAGCCGTCGTCGTCGTTGCCATCAGCAGCGTCGTTGAAGAAGACGCGCACGCCGACGGTCTCGCGACCCCTGGTCACCGGCACGAAGCGCAGGGCGTGCGCGGACTCAGCGAAGGTGTTGGCATCGACTGCCACCACCGTTTCCTCGATCGCGTCGAGCTCTTCGGCCTCGCCCTGCATCGAAACCTCTTCACTCGATGCGGTCAGGTCGAGCACGGCGATCACTTGATCCGGCGGCTGCTCGCGCTGTGAGATGCGCTGATCCGCCGCGGTGTGCAGGGCAGGAACCGGGGCAGCGGACTGGCATGCCGAGGCGGCCACACTCAGGATGCCGATCGAGATCAGGCGAGACAGCGCGTGCGTCATCAGTAGTCAAAGGTGCCTCACCATCCGATATTGTCAACGCGTGGAGGGGCGCTGTCGCGTGCGCGAGCCGTTCCGAAACAAAGGCGACCCACAGTGGGTCGCGGAACCGTTCGCTTACCGGTACAACTTTGCGCTGGAGGGCGTGGTTCGCGCGGGCGCCGGAGGCTCCTGCGCATGACAGCTCGAGCGTTGTTCTGCTACTGGTCGCCTCGATGACACGTCCTGTTGCACTCTTTCGTCTCGGCGGCGCTGCTTTCGCCGCTGTCCTGAGCCTTGCGGCTTGCAAGGCCACCGAAACCGCGAAAGCGCCGGAGCCCGCGCCCGCCGCGCCCGCTGCTGCTCCGGCTCCCGCCGAAGCCTCTCCCGCAGCTCCGGCTGCCGCTGCTCCCGCCGCCGCGGCCGCTCCTTCGATCTATCCCATCAAGATGCATCGTCTCGACGGTACGCCCGCGACGCTCTCGGAGTGGTCGGGCAAGGTGCTGTTGATCGTGAATACGGCGTCGAAGTGCGGTTACACGCCGCAGTACGAGGGGTTGCAGAAGTTGCACGCCAAGTACTCGCCGCGCGGGTTCGCGGTGCTGGGCTTTCCGTCCAATGATTTCGGCGGTCAGGAGCCGGGCAGCGCGCAGGAGATCGCCAAGTTCTGCACCAGCATCTACGCCGTGAACTTTCCGATGTTCGAAAAGACGAAGGTCAAGGGCGAGGAGCAGAACGAGCTGTACGCGCTGCTCTCCAAGGCCCTGGGCGAGCCGCACTGGAACTTCCACAAGTACCTGATCGACAAGCAGGGGCATCCGGTGAAGGCGTGGGAGAGCAAGGTGGAGCCCGGCGCGGACGAGATCACCAGCGCCATCGAGGCGCAGCTCGGCGCTTCCTGAGCGCAGCTCGGTGAGGCGGGCGCCCGCACGGCGCCCGCCGCCGTGTTCAGGCCTTCTCGATGCCGTAGCCCACGTCGTGCTCGTTCAGGCGGCACACCTCGCGGGTGACGCCTTCGGCGAACTGGGCAGCGAGCACTTCTCGCGCGACCGTGCCGGCGTGCTCGGTGAGCGCTTCGCGGACCATCGGCGCCTCGCTGGACCAGCGTACGACGATGCGGTCGGCGACCTCCAGCCCGGCCTGTTTGCGGGCGTTCTGTAGCACGCTGACGAACTCGCGCGCGATGCCCTCGCGCTCCAGTGCCGCATCGAGCGCGGTGTCGAGCACGACGGTCAGATCGCCGTTGGTCGCGACCACCGCACCGGCAAGCGCGCTGCGTTGCAGGATCACGTCGCCGAGCGCGAGCGCCTCGCCGGCGACCTCGATCGTGCCGCCGCTCTCCAGCCGCGCCACTTCGTCGAAGCCCCACTTGCCCAGCTCCGCGCCGATCGTCTTCAGCTTCGGACCGCAGCGCTTGCCCAGCGTCTTGAAGTTGGGTTTGACGCTGATGCTGGTGAAGGAGCTCTCATCGGCCTCGACACCCAGCGCCTTGACGTTGAGCTCGTCCTGGATCAGCGCGCGGGAGCCGAGCGCCATCTCGCGCACCTTGGCGTCACGGTGTACCACCGTGAGCTTGCGCAGGGGCTGGCGCACGCGGATGCGCTGCTCCTCGCGCAGCTTGCGGCCGAGCGCCACCACGTCGCGGGCGACCTGCATGCGCGCCTCCAGCGCGCTGTCGATCGCGCTCGAGATCGGGCTAGGGTAGTCGCAGAAGTGCACGCTGCCCGGCGCCTCGCTGTCCACCGGGCGCACCAGGCGCTGGTACACCGTCTCGGTCACGAACGGCATGAACGGGGCCAGCACCTTGGCGAAGCTGACCAGCACCTCGTACAGCGTGGCGTAGGCGCAGGCCTTGTCGCTATCGTCGCTCGATTTCCAGAAGCGGGGGCGCGAGCGGCGCACGTACCAGTTGGTCAGATCGTCGATGAAGTGCACCAGGCGCGGCACGACGTTGTAGAGCCGGTAGGCTTCCATCTCCTGGTTCACGTCCGCGATCAGGCTCTGCAGCACCGAGATCACCCAGCGGTCGATGTCGGGCCGGGACTCCAGGGCGGGTGCGGCCGCGCGCCGCGGATCGTAGCCGTCCACCTCGGCATAGGTGGTGAAGAAGCTGAGCGCGTTCCAGAACGGCAGCAGCACCATGCGCACGATCTCCTGCAGCCCGCGCTCGCTGAAGCGCAGCGGCTCGCCGCGCACCACCGGCGAGTCGATCAGGTAGGCGCGCAGGGCGTCGGCGCCATAGTCGCTCAGCACCTGCGTCGGCGCGGGGTAGTTCTTCAGGCGCTTGGACATCTTCTGGCCGTCTTCGGCCAGGATCATCCCGTTGACGATCACGTTCTGGTACGGGCTCTTCTGGAACAAGCTCGTGCCCAGCACCAGCAGCGTGTAGAACCAGCCGCGCGTCTGATCGAGCGCTTCGGCGATGAAGTTCGCCGGGAAGAACTTGTCGAGCGCGTCCTTGTTCTCGAACGGGTAGTGCACCTGCGCGTAAGGCATGGCGCCGGACTCGAACCAGCAGTCCAGCACCTCGGGCGTGCGCCGGTAGGTCTTGCCGTCACGCTGGATCAGCACGCCGTCGACCACGTCCTTGTGCAGGTCGTTCACACGCACGCCGCTCAGCTGCTCGAGCTCGGCGATCGAGCCCACGCAGATGCGATCGTTGGGGTCCTGCTCGTTCACCCAGATCGGGATGCACGAGCCCCAGAAGCGGTTGCGGCTGATGTTCCAGTCGTTCGCGTCTTTCAGCCAGTTGCCGAAGCGACCGGAGCCGACCGCCGGCGGCACCCAGCGCACGCTATCGTTCTGCGCGACCAGATCCGCGCGCAGGTCGGCGACCTTGACGTACCAGGCGTCGATCGCGCGATAGATCAGCGGCGTGTCGGTGCGCTCCTCGAACGGGTAGCTGTGCTCGATCGTGCTCTGGTGGAACAGCTTGCCATCTTGCTTGAGCCGGCGAATGATCGCCGGGTCCGCGTCCTTGCAGAACTGCCCGGCAAAGTCGGGCACGCGCGCGTCGAACTGCGCCTCCGCGTCGAGCGGGTCGACCAGCTCGATGCCCGCAGCGCGGCAGATCCGGAAGTCGTCCTCGCCGTACGCGGGGGCCATGTGCACGATGCCCGTGCCGTCTTCGGTGCTGACGAAGGCGTCCGAGAGCACCACGAAGCTGTTGGGGTGCCGGGCGAAGTAGGGCAGGAGCGGCTCGTAGCCGAGGCCCACCAGCTGCGCACCGCGCACGCGCTTCTGCACCTGCAAGCCCGGCCGCAGCTTCGCGTACTCGGCCAGTCGCGCCTCGGCGAGCACATACGTCACACCGTGCTCCGGGTCGTGCGCGCACACGTACTCGATCTCGGGCCCGACGCAGAGCGCGAGGTTGCTCGGCAGCGTCCAGGGCGTGGTGGTCCAGGCCAGCAGCTCGACGCGGCTCGGGGTCCCCGCGGAATCCGCGAGCCCCAGCTTCTCCAGGCCGCTCTTCACGCGGAAGCTGACGGTGATGGCCGGATCCTGGACGACCTTGTAGTTGCTGTTGGCCTCGAAGTTGGAGAGCGGGGTGGTCAGCTTGTAGCTGTAAGGCATGATCCGGTAGGACTTGTAGATGCGCCCTTTATCCCAGAGCTGCTTGAACACCCACCACACGCTCTCCATGTAGTCGGCGTCCATCGTCTTGTAGTCGTCGTCGAAGTCCACCCAGCGCCCGAGGCGCGTGACGGTCTTGCGCCACTCCGCGACGTAGGTGAGCACCATTTGCCGGCACTGCCGGTTGAACGCGTCGACGCCGAGCGCGAGGATCTGGCTCGTGCCGGCGAGGCCCAGCGCTTCCTGCGCCAGCGCCTCGATCGGCAGGCCGTGGCAATCCCAGCCGAAGCGCCGCTCCACGGGGTGGCCGCGCATGTTCCAGTAGCGCGCCACGATGTCCTTGATCGTGCTGACGAGCAGGTGCCCGTAGTGCGGAGTGCCGGTCGCGAAGGGCGGGCCGTCGTAGAACACGAACGGCTTGGCGCCGGCACGGCGCCGGTTCGACTCCTGAAAGGCGTCGAGCTCATCCCAGCGCTCGAGCACCGCTTGCTCGAGCTCGGGGAACGTGGCGCGCGCATCCACTTTCCGGAAAGGGCTCAGAGAGCGGGGAGTGGAGCGTTCCGGGTGATCTGGTTCGTTGGGGGACATGGGGCGGTGTAGGGATATCAGCGCGCGCTGCGATCCACCAGGACACCTGGCAACGCTTCCAGCGGCGTGCTTCTAGCGCAGCTGAAATATGGGCCGCTTCGCGCGTGGGACAATGTCGGTCTCGTGCGCTCTCGCACGATTTGGGCCTGGCGGGGAAGCTTGCGCGTAAACAAGCGTTTTGGCAGGCTCCCCGCGAAGCCACCCAAGGGCTTGACCGATCGCCGCCAGCTTTTTGCACGAGACGGCCCGCACCCGCGGACGTGTTCGGCCGGAGTGACGAGTCGAGACTCTTATCGAAAGGACTTTGAAATGAAGACCCCTCTTTCCTTTTATCTCGTAGCGGTCGCCGCGGGCGCGCTCGCTTGCTCCGACGAAGGCGGCACGGACCGTAACAACACCGGAGGCTCCGGGCAGGTTGTCGCGCAGGCAGGTAGCTCGGGCTCGGGCGGCGCCGCAGGCAGCGGGCAGCAATCGTCGGGCGGCGCGAGCGGCGCCGGCACGGGCGGCGCAGCCAACAGCGCCACTCCGCTGGAGATCACCGCTGCGACTCCGAACGACAACGGCGCGACCGCGCTGGTCGTCGATACCGCGAACAACACCGGCATCGACGGCGTCGCGCAGCTGGTGAAGAGCCCGCAGGGAACGGTGGTGACGAACGGTATCAAGGACGGCGCGCTGTGCATGAACGGCACGACCGCCGTCGTGCCGGGCATGGATTACACGAACTACTGGGGTGCCGAGCTCGACGTCGATCTGAAGCTGGTCGACGCCAGCGGCAACGGCAGCGCCCCGCCGCCCGCCGCCGACGCAGGCGCCGACGCCGGCAGCGACGCCGGCAGCGCCCCGCCGCCCCAGCGCACTGCGGTCGGCTGGAACGCGAGCGAGGCCAAGGTCGTGGGCTTCTCCTTCAAGCTCGACGGTACCCAGATCCCGACCGCCTTCCGCTTCAAGGGCCTGCCCTACGGCGCGGACTCCTCGGCGACCACGTACTGCTACCCGGTGGTGGCGGCGCCCAGCGGCCCGACCGTGGTCAACGTGCGCTTCGATCAGATCACGAAGGAGTGCTGGAATCCGGGCGGCGCCGCGCTGCTGACCGAGCCGTTCCCGGATAACCCCGACGGCAAGCTGCTGCGCACGATCAGCTGGCAGATCCCCGCGGACGTCAACATTCCCTTCCCCTTCAACTTCTGCGTGAGCGACATCAAGCCCATCCTCGCTCCCTGAGCGGTCGATGGCAGGTCCCGGTGGTCGCGCCGACGCGCGAGGCCACCGGGGCATGGGGGAATCAATCAGGGGCATTCGAGCGGGGGATCATTCCGGGGGATGTGCCATCGCTGCCAGCGGCTGACCCGCCCGGGTCATGTCGAGCGTGCTCCGCACGGTGAGAGCGGTGACGCGCTTCGACGCGATCACGACAGTGTGTGCGGCGCTCGATGCGGCGTTGGCCCGCTCCAGCGCGGCCTGCTCCGGAGATGGATCCAGCTGCGGGCGTGGGTGCCAGCGCAAGCGGTAGACGCCAGGCGCCAGCGCCACGCTGCGCGTCTGATAGCCGGCACCGTCCACCGGCACGATCCCCCGTGCGCGGTGCCGTCCAGCGCGTGCAGCTCGAAGCTGCCCTGCAACGGGCGGCCGCTCGCGAGCAGGCTCTCGGGGACCACCGTCAGATCGAGACGACCGTCGCCCGTCGGCAGCGGTGCCTGCACGCAGCCACCGCCCGTTGCCAGGAGCAGCAACACGAGGCTCTCCAGAAACTTGGTCGGCATCACCCCTCCCTCCGCCGGGGAACGGCTTGCCGCTCGGCATCCTCCCACGGCGCTGCGGCGTGGCGTCCCCCCTCGCGAGCAGCCTCCGGCACGTCCCGATGCTGCCGCTTCCGGCCAGCATTGCACGCCAAGTTGCCCAAGCAACGGAATTTTTCATTATCACTGCTTGTGGCCTTGGTCTGACCCCAGACCAGCAGCGCGAGCGAGGGGCACCTGCTCGCTGCAGCTTCCGGAGAAGCGGCGCGCGGCGGGCGCTCGCGCATCCTCGAAGCGAGCGGCAGCGCGGCGGCCGCAGCAGCGCGGAGCCTCTCGCTCGCGCTGCCGCGAGATGACGTGCACGCACGCGCCAGGAGCGACGAACGATCGAGTCGCTGCAGCAGCGTTCGCTCGATGCTTTGTTTCGAGCGCCGCAACAGGGCTTCGAGCGCCGCAACAGGGCTTCGAGCGCCGCGACAGGCGTGAGGTCTCGAAAAAAGTTTCGTGAGATTACCCATCCGCGTGGCCCGCGCCGCGGTATGCGTTTTCACGTCGCCTGGAAATCACCCGCGCGCATTTGCTGAGCCGCGTTATGCTCGCGCCCCCGTGACGAACCGTGTCGAAGCCCGTGAGCAGAGCGGTCGCAAAGCTGGGGCGAGCTCTGCGGGGACATCCGGCACCCCGAGCGAGGGGCGAGTGTTCGTGCGCGACGGGCTGCGCTCCTATCGGCGCACGTATCGTTTGCAAGAGGTGTACTGGGGCGCCGCGATCGCCGCCGGCTTGCTCGGAGTGTTCGTTTGGGTGCGCTACAGGGGCGCTCATCCGGACCCTGCCCTGTATGACATGAGCGCGGCGCTCGCGGCGGGCCCCGAGCCCAGCGCGGCCCTGGAGGCCGCGCGCGCACCGCTCGCCGATCGCGGGCCCGGTTCGCTGGTGCCGGGAGCTGTCGCCAGTCCGGCGTCGGACGCGAGCGAGCGCGGCCCGTTGCCGACGGATCTCGCTGCGGGCGCGTTCCACGAAGGCAAGATCGGCGCGTACACGCCCGACAATCTGTACGTGAAGATCGACGGCCGCGCCGAGTACTACCTGGGCTTCGGCCTGAAGAGCATGCACTCGGTCACGCTCGAGAACGCTTCCGGAGCCAGCGTCGAGATCGAGCTGTACGACCTCGGCGCTTCGCGCAACGCGCTCGGCTGCTACAACGGCGAGCGCGCTCCCGGCGCGGAGTCCACGGTGGAGAGCGGCAGCACCTTCCGCTTCGATCGCAACGCGGCGTTTCTCACGCGCGGCCCGTACTATGCGCGCTTCGTCGGCTCGGATGAGTCGCCCGAGGTCGTGGCGGAGGTGAAGCGTCTGCTCGAGCTGCTGCGGGCGAAGCTGCCGGCAGAAGAGCTGCCGTGGGCCTTCGACCTGTTCGTGGATCAGCTGAAGCTGCCGGCGTCGCAGGTGAGCTACGCGCGCGAGAACGCCTTCTCCTTCGGCTTCGCGCACGACGTGTACAAGGTCTCGCTGAGCGCCGCCAACTCGCAGGAGAACATGGAGGCGTTCGTGGCCGTGAAGGCGGACGCCGCCGCCGCGGCCAGCATGGCCAAGCAGTTTCAGGACGGCTTCCGCAGCCTGGGTGCCGCGGCGGGCCAGACGCCCGCGGGCGTGCCGCTGTTCAAGGACGAGTTCCTCGGCAGCTTCTCGGGCGCCAGCGCCAGCGACCGCTGGGTGCTCGGCGTGAGCAGCGCGCCCAGCGCGGAGCGGGCGCATCAAGTCTTGCAGCAGCTCGAGCAGGGGCTGCATGCCCTGCCGGAGGCCGTGCGGGCCAAAGCCCAGCCCGCGCCGGAGCCGGCCAAAGGAGGCGAGGATGAGTAACGAGCGTCGTCGTGCACGCCAGGCCGAGCCCGAGCCCTCGGCACAGGAGCTGGAGCAACAGCGTGATCACCAGCGCATCGAGCGCCGGGCGTTGCTCAAAGGGGCGCTCGGACTGGGAGGCGCCGTGGCGGCGGCAGGATGGGCCAGCCTGGCGCCGCCGAGCTGGCCGCTCTCGCTGCGCGACCCCGACGGTGAGCGCGGCAAGCCCAAGGCCAGCGTGCGCAGCCTGCCGGACGGTGGCTTTCGCGTGCCTGACGCGCCGTCGGTCGCGGAGCTGGGCGTGGCGCACGGCACGCAGCTCAAGCCAATGCTGCTGGCGGCGCTGGACGCGCTGGGCGGCATCGGGCGCTTCATCGAGCGCGGTGACGTGGTCGTGATCAAGCCCAACGTCGCCTTCGAGCGCCCGGCGGCGCTCGGCGCCACCACCAACCCCGAGGTCCTGACCGCGCTGATCGAGATCGTGCGCGAGGCGGGAGCCAGCGAGATCCGCGTCGCGGACAACCCGATCGAGTCGCCGTCCAGCTGCTTCGTGCGCAGCGGCATCCAGGCCGCCACCCAGGCGGCGGGGGCGCGCCTGTTCCTGCCCACGCCGGAAGAGTTTGCACTCCTGGGGACGCCCGGCGCGACCTGGATCGAGCGCTGGCCCTTCTTCTGGGGGCCGTTCGTGGGCGCCAACAAGGTGATCGGCGTTTCGCCGATCAAGGACCACAACCTGTGCCGTGCCTCGATGACGACCAAGAATTGGTACGGCCTGCTCGGCGGCAGGCGCAACCAGTTCCACCAGGACATCCACGGCATCATCGCCGATCTGGCGCTGATGCTGCGCCCCACGTTCGTGGTGCTGGATGCGACGCGCGTCTTGTTCCGCAGCGGTCCCACGGGGGGCAGCCTGGGCGACGTGAAGCCCGGCCACACCGTGGTCGTGTCGCGCGACTCGCTCGCCGCGGACGCTTACGGCTGGGACAATCTGCTGGAGCGGCAGGGTGAGGCGCTGCCGGCGTACTTCGCCAAGTCTGCTGCGCGCCAGCTGGGGCAGCCGGACTGGCGCAAGCTCTCCCTGAAAGAGGTGAACGTCGGATGAGGCGGCTGCCAGTGCTTCAGTCCGTGCAGTCCGCGCCGCGGGCGATCGTGCAGGCCGCGCACAATGTGACGAAGCCGAACCGCGACGGCAGCCCCTGGTACGCGCGGGTGTTCCGGCTCACCACCACGCGCATCCTCACGCAGGCGTTCTGCTTCTCGCTGTTCATCTTCCTGCTCTGGGTGACCTGGTTCTCGCGCCTGGGTGGCTACCCCGCTTCGCTGTTCTTGGAGCTGGATCCGCTGGTCAGCTTCGCCACCGCGGTCTCCACCCACACCGTGTATCGCTGGCTCTGGCGCTCGCTCTGGATCCTGGTGCCGACGCTGGTGCTGGGGCGCGTGTTCTGCGGCTGGATCTGCCCCTACGGCACGTTGCACCAGTTCATCGGCTGGGTGTTCAACATCCGCCGCAACAAGGACAACATCGGGGTCAACGCCTACCGCCCGATCTTTCAGTTCAAGTACTACCTGCTGGTCGTCTTCCTGATCCTGTCGGCGTTCGGCGCGCTGCAGATCGGCCTGCTGGATCCGATCTGCCTGCTCACGCGCTCGGTGGCGACTGCGATCCAGCCCGCCTTCGACTCGGCGTTGCCCGACGTGCTCGCGGGCATCTCCGCGCGGCCCGGAGCGCCCCATCCGCGCGTGTTCGCCGGGGCTTGGTTCATCGGCTTCCTGCTGATCGGCCTGGTCGGCATGAACCTGGTCATCCCGCGCTTCTTCTGCCGGGTCCTGTGCCCGCTGGGCGCCTTCCTGGGCACGCTCTCGCGCTTCGCGCTGCTGCGCATCGATCGCGATCTCACGAAGTGCACCGACTGCAACCTGTGCA
This sequence comes from Polyangiaceae bacterium, assembly GCA_035760985.1. Classification (GTDB taxonomy): domain Bacteria; phylum Myxococcota_A; class Polyangia; order Polyangiales; family Polyangiaceae; genus SZUA-265. The sequence continues at coordinate 49,596 of DASTRX010000014.1, read as the reverse complement.
TGCGCCATTGCGAAGGCGCCTCCGACCCGCAAGAGGCGCTGCGCAAGAGCGAGTGCTTCGTCTGCTTTAACTGCATCGATGACTGCCCGGAGGACGCGCTGGCGTTCCGACTGGCGCCGGTGCCCGTGCACGAGCGCATCATCGGCTCGCTGAAGGACGGCACCGCCAGGCTGTTCGGGCGCAAGGTGATCTCGAAGTTGCCCGAGACCGTGCTCGCCCCGCCCGACGTGCCGCGCCGGCGCTGGGTGTTCGCGGGCATCGCCGGCTTGCTGGCGTTTCCGTTCCTGCGCTTCTCCAAGTCCGTGAACGCGCGCAGCTACTCGGCGAAGGCAATTCGTCCGCCGGGGACGGTGAGCGAGCCCGAGTTCCTCGAGCGTTGCATCAAGTGCGACCAGTGCATCAACGTGTGCCCGACCAACGTCCTGCAACCTTCCACCCTCACCGAAGGGGGGCTCGAGGGCTTGTGGACTCCGGTCATGGATTTTCGCACCGGTTTCTGTCAGCTGAACTGCACGTTGTGCAGTGAGGTCTGCCCGACCGGCGCGATCCAAAAGATCGATCTGGCGCGCAAGCTCGGCAAGGAAGCGCACGTCGAAGCAGGACCGATCCGCCTGGGCACCGCATTTTTCAACCGCGGGCGCTGCCTTCCCTGGGCGATGGAGACGCCGTGTGTGGTATGCGAGGAGGTGTGTCCGACCAGCCCCAAGGCGATCGGCACCTACCAGCAGGAGATCACCCGTTGGGACGGCAAGAAGGTGCTGCTCAATCAGCCTTACATGCGGCCTGAGCTGTGCATCGGCTGCGGCATCTGCGAGCATGAGTGCCCCGTGCAGGACGACCCTGCCGTCTACGTGACCGCGATCGGTGAATCGCGGTCGAAGGATCGCAGTCTCTTGCTCGGGAGCGAAGTGAAGCGCACCTGAGCACGATTTCTTTTGCGGGGGTGCACCCCGGTCCCCCGAACCACAACGAGAGGGCGGCTAGAATATGAGCGATAGACCAATCAGTAGACGTCAGCTGCTTCGCAAGGGAACCGCGGTCGGTGGGGGAGTGCTGCTCGCGGAGGCGGCGCTCGGAGGCCTGGCCCGGCAGGCCTGGGCGTTGGCGGAGGGCGGGGAGCAGGCCGCTCAGCAGCTGGCGCCGATGCCGCGCCGCGTGCTGGGCAAGACGGGCGCGAAGATTCCGATCTTGCTCCAGGGCGGCTCGATGCCCTGGGACACGAAGTGGGATGCCAAGCTGCCGGAGACGGTCAAGAACGGCATCGACTACCTGGACGCGGCCTGGAGCTATACCGGCGGCAACAACGAGCTGGCGATCGGCAGCTTCCTGGAGCGCACGAAGCTGCGCGACAAGCTCTGGATCACGAGCAAGAGCAACGTCTGGGATCCGGACGGTTTCGAGGCGCGGCTGAACGAGAGCCTGAGCCGCATGAAGACGTCCTACGTCAACATGTACTTCCTGCACGGCTTGAATGATCCGAAGGCGCTCGACAAGCCGCTGCTGGCCAAGGTGGAGCAGCTGAAGAAGCAGCAGAAGCTGCGCCACTTCGGCTTCTCCTGCCATGACGGCAACGTGATCGAGCTGCTGCACCTGGCCGCCAAGACGCCCTGGGTGGAGGCGGTGATGTTCCGCTACAACTTCCGCCAGTACGGCGACAAGGAGCTGAACCAGGCCATGGACGCTTGCCACAAGGCGGGCGTGGGCCTGATCGCGATGAAGACGCAGGGCTCGGCCGTGTCCTTCGAGCAGCAGTGGCAGAAGTTCCAGCAGACCGGCAAGTGGAACAAGTATCAGGCGGTGCTCAAGGCGGTGTGGGCCGACGAGCGCATCAGCGCCAGCGTGAGCGAGATGGACAGCCTGGAGAAGATCCGCGAGAACGCGGCGGCCGCGCGCGATCCCGGCAAGCTGGGTGAGCTCGATCTGCGTGAGCTGCGCCGCTACGCGCTGGCCACGCGCAGCAGCGCTTGCGACGGCTGCGGCCATCTCTGCCAGGGGGCGATCGATGCGCCGATCCCGATCGCGACGACGCTGCGCTTCTTGATGTACCACGATAGCTACGGCAAGCGCGACGCGGCGCGAGCGCTGTATCAGGCGCTGCCCGAGGCGGCGCGCCGGATCGATGGCGTGGACTTTGCGCGCGCGTCCGCGGCCTGCCCGCACGGTCTGGACGTGGCGCAGCATCTGAAGCGCGCCTCCGAGGTGCTCGCCTGAGCTCGGCTGACCTCCGCTCTCGCTGACCCGAAGGGTGAGTGCTCTTCCCCTGGTCCTAGGCTAATGGGGCTCGATCTCCGCAGATGACATCGCAAACGAAACCTCGCCTCGCCCCCTGGGGTTGGCACGCTCAAAATGGCAACTCTGGCTTGCACCGGCGGCCCGCGGGATCTCTGCCGGGCGCGAGCCAGGCCGAGCACGATGCGATCACGACGCCGGTCCCCACGGTGGCGCTGCTGCAGGCCGCACGAGCCATGAACGAGCCGGAGCCGCCGGCGGACCTCGGTCTGTACTCGCCCGCGCCAGGGGAGCCTGTCGCGGCCGAGCAGGGCAGCGAGCTGGACGAAGCGCCGCACTCGAGCAGCCGCAGGTCGGCGGGGTCGCTGGCTGCGGATTACGGCCTTGAGCATCTGATCGCGGACGAGGCGCGGCCGGTGCGCTCGGGCTGGAGCTGGGCGCGCAGCTACGGGCCCTGGATCGTGGCGGCCCTGCTGTTGCTTTGGCTCAACGCCTCGTTCCTGATGCGCTGGCTGGCGACGCTGCCCTGAAGCGCCGGACCCTGAAGCCGTAACCCCGCAAGGATCGGGGTTTTGGCCGACGAGCCATTGGGCGTTTCACGGGTGATCGGAGGAGGCCTCGTGCTAAGGGGCTCGTGCCAGACGTTGGCACCCTGCCTTCATGAGAACGAGACCTTTCACCTCCGGACGTGTCGTGTCAGAGCTGTCGCTCGGCACCTGGGGCCTGTCCGGGGATGGCTACGGGCCCGTCAGCGAGCAGGTCCAGGACGAGGTGATCACTCGCGCACGGGCCTATGGCCTGACGCTGTACGAGACAGCGGACGTCTACGGCTCCGGCTCGATGGAAGAGCGTCTGGGCCGCCTGCTCGGCGCGGACGCCGAAGTGTGCTTCGTGACCAAGCTCGGCACGGATCTGCTGTCGGCACCGGCGCGCAAGCGCTTCGATCGGGAGTACCTGCGCGAACGTTGTGAGGCGAGCAGCCGGCGCCTGCAACGGCCGTGTCTCGACGCGGTGCTGCTGCACAACCCCTGCGTGCAGACGCTGGAGCAAGGTACGGCCTGCGAGGCTCTGATCGAGCTGAAGGCGGAGGGCAAGATCGGCGCCTGGGGCGTGAGCGCGGGGTCGCAGGCAGTGGCCCAGGCCGCCCTGGTGCGAGGCGCCGAGGTGCTGGAGGTGGCCTACAATATCTTCTCCAGCAATGACCTGGAGAACCTCGACTTCGCGGGGCGGCAGGTGGCGGTGCTGGCTCGCTCGGTGCTGTCGTACGGGCTGTTGTGCGGGCAATGGCCCGACAACAAGACCTTCCCGCCCGGCGATCACCGCGCCGAGCGCTGGACCACCGAGCAGCTGCGCAGCCGCCTGCGCCAGCTGTCGATCGTCTCCGGCATGCTGGGCGGCGAGGTGCTGACCCTGCGCGCCGCCGCGCTGCGCTTCGTGCTCTCGAATCCCGTGGTGAGCAGCGCGGTGATCGGTCCGCGCAACCGGGTGCAGCTGGATCAGCTGGTGCGCGAGGCAGGGCAGGGCCCGGAATATCTCGGGCCCGGCGTGGTCGCGCGCGCGCGGGAGCAGGTGGCTCGGCTGGGAGGGGCTCGGTGACTCGTGCCGACCTGGACGCGGTGTGCGCCATCGCACAGGACGCCGGCCAGATCATCCGGCAGATCTACGCCAACGAATTCCGGGTCGAGTACAAGAGCCCGGGCGACCCGGTTACGGAAGCCGACCGCAGCGCCAACCAGCTGATCTGCGAGCGCTTGCTCGCGCGCTTTCCGGACGCGGCGATCGTGGCCGAGGAGAGCCCGGAGGACGCCTACGTCGGCTACCGCAGCGCCGAGCGCGTCTTCTTCGTCGACCCGCTCGACGGGACGCGCGAGTTCGTGGCGCGCAACGGCCAGTTCGTGGTGATGATCGGCCTGCTGGTGGAGCATCTGGTCACGCTCGGCGCCGTGTATGCGCCCGCCACCGGCACGCTCTGGTTCGGCGAGCGCGGTCTCGGTGCTTATCGACGCGACAGCGACGGCAGCGAACGAGCTATCCACGTGGGAGAGGTCGCGCAGCCCTCCGCGGCGCGCATCACCATCTCGCGCTCCCGGCGCTCCGAGCCCTTGAACGAGGCGCTGCGTCGCATTGCGCCCCGCCAGGTGACGCCCATGGGCAGCGCCGGGCTCAAGGGCTCCCAGGTGGCGGAGGCCGCTGCCGACGCTTATCTGGCCATCGGCGCCGCGGGCAAGCACTGGGACGCCTGCGCCATGGAGGCGCTCGTGATCGCCGCCGGCGGCTGCGTCAGCGACGCGCGGGGAGAGCCGCTGGATTACCGAGCCGAGAGCATGGAGATCGAGCACGGGCTGCTGGCGGCGAATCCCGGCTTGCATCGCGCCTTGCTCGATCGTCTCGCGTCTGACGCCTGAGCGCGCTGATGCGTCGCGTCAGCGCGCGCGAGCTGTGGCTTCGTTGACACCCGAGCGCAATGCGGCCTACCTTTTTTTCCAGGCTCGTGCCCACCAAGGAGGAATTCATGCTTCAAACTCGCCGCGCCGCGTTCTCCCTGATCAGCTCCTTGGCCTTCGGCACGGCGGCGCCGGCGCTAGAAGCTGGTTCCGTGGGATTGGGTTCCCTGGGAGTCGTTGCTCTCGGCGCTTTGGTGGCGGGCTGCCAGGATGAGAGCCAGCCCGAGTACTGGGTGGACAAGCTGAACGATAACTCGCTGCGCCCGCGCGCCATCAAGCAGCTGGATCAATTTTACGAGGATGCGGCCACCCGCGCCAACCAGCAGGGCGATTCGCCGGAGCTCAAGGCGCTGAGCGAGAAGATCGTGGTGCCGCTGACCAAGACCTACGTCGAGCAGTACGACAACATCGACGAGAAGACGCGCCACCGCCTGATCAAGCTGCTCGCCACGCTGCGCGATCCGCGCACCGAGCCGGCGCTGACCAAGGCCATGGGCGAGTTCGCCGAGAAGGGTCGCGGCGGGGAGGATTTGAAGTGGGCGGCGCGGGCGGCGGTCGACCTCAAGCTCACCTCGGTCTCCGACAAGCTGCTCGGCGCCTTCCTCAAGCTGCGCGCAGACTCGGAAGAGGGCGGGCCCGTCTATCGCGACCTGAACACCTCGATGCTGGCGCTGGCAGCAGACAAGGCTGCCGTCGCGAGCTGGACGCCGGCCTTGGTCGACAAGCTCGAGCCGCCGATGGAGCTGCCGAGCCCCGGCGAGCAAGACAAGGCCAAGGTCACCGAGTTCCGTAACCAGCAGTTCTGGCAGACGACGTCCGCTCAGCTGCTGGGCGTGATCGGCGACCCCAAGGGGGTGGACGCGCTGTTCCGCGTGCTGGTCGATCCCGGCAAGGCCAACGTGCAGCCCGACGCCGTCGTCGCGCTGGTGAAGATCGGCAAGCCGGCGGTGGCCCGTGGCATCCAGATCCTGCAGGGTCAGGACAAGGAGATCGTCGACCTGGCCGCCAACAAGGCGCGCAAGGCCGCTGGCAACGCCTTGCCTGCGGGGGATGCGCCGCACGTGCGCGCCGCCGCCATCGCGCTCGGCACGATCGGGCATGCGTCCGCGGCGCCGGCGCTGATCCAGGCCCTGAAGGACTCGCAGAGCGAGACGAACAAGGCGGTGATCCTGCGCGAGCTGACCAAGCTGCCGCCCAGCGCCGAGATCAAGGATGCGTTCAAGGATGGCTTCACAGCGCTCTCGCAGGACGCGGTGATCCCCCCGGGGCAAGCGGCCAAGCCGCAGCTCGCGGAGGCGGCGACCTCGTTCTTCGATCCCGAGCTCGTGCCCTGGCTCTTGCAGCGCACGGCCGCTGCCAAGAAGGATGACGAGCTGCAGTCGGCGCTGCTGGTGGCGGCGATCAAGCTGATGACCGCGGATCAGCTGGCGAGCGTGTCGGCGGCCGCCGACAAGTATGGCACGGAGCTGGAGAAGGGCGTGCTGGCGCAGTCGGCGAGCGTGCTCAAGACCTGCGGGAAGGACGGGGCCTGCTACCTCGACGCGACCACCAAGAGCGCCAACCAGAGCGAAAAGACGCAGTTCGTCGGCATCAAGGCTGCGTACATGCTGGGCGTGTACGGCAATGAAAAGCTGCGCGACCAGCTGGTGAGTAACATCGAAGCCGTGAACAACGCCGCCGTGCGCTTCACCGCCTCGAAGGTCATCGACTTCCTCTCGCCCAAGGGCTCTACGGCCGCGGCGGATCAGCTGCAGAAGGTGGTGGACACCAACCAGAAGCGCGGCGATCAGGCCAAGATCGCCGGCGACGCTCCGCTCAAGCAGGTCGTCTACCGCCTGCGCAGCCGCGCCCAGGCCTGAGCCGCGCCCAGGCCTGAGGCTCGACCCGGCGGCTCACTGCAGGTGATACTGCTTGAGCCGCCGGTAGAACGTGCGCCGGGGCATCCCCAGCATCTCCGCGGCGCGCACCCGGTTCCAGTTGCAAGCGGCCAGCGCCTCCGCGATGCGCGACTTCTCGTCCTTGAGGTGTGACGACAGCGTCTGGCGCCTGGGGGGCGGGGCAGGGGGCGCCGGCGCCGGGTCCTCGGCCTCCAGCTCCTGCTCCACCGGAGGCACGGAGCGCAGCCGCTCGGCGCCGGGGGCGGAGGGCAGCTCCAGATCCGGGAGGTCGATCTCGGGCTGGTCGCTGAGCACCCAGGCGTTGAGCAGCACGTGCTCCAGCTGGCGGACGTTACCCGGCCAGTCGTAGTTCGCGAGGCGCCGCAGCGCCGCGCGCGTCAGCGTCTTCTTGTCGCGCTTGTAGCGCGCGGCGAACAACCCCAGGAAGTAGTCCACCAGGGGCGCGATGTCCTCCACGTGGTCGCGCAGCGAGGGCAGCTGAATTTCCACCACCACGATGCGGTAGTAGAGGTCCTCGCGGAATTTCCCCTCTTCCACCATCTGCTTCAGGTTGCGATGCGTCGCGAAGATGAAGCGGCACTCGATGTCCTGCTCGACGGTGGCGCCCACCGGGCGCACCTTGCGCTCCTGCAGCACGCGCAGCAGGCCAGCCTGCATCTTGTGCGGCATCTCGCCGATCTCGTCGAGCAGCACGGTGCCGCCACCCGCTTCGCGGATCAGCCCCTTGCGCTCGCGGTCGGCGCCGGTGAACGCCCCGCGCACGTGCCCGAACAGCTCGCTCTCCAGCAGGTGCTCGGGGATGGCGCCGCAGTTGATACCGAGGAACGGCTCCTTGGCTCGCTGTGAAGCCCGGTGTACGGCGCGCGCCGCGACCTCCTTGCCGGTCCCGCTCTCGCCGGAAATCAGCACTGGTACATCGGTGTCCTTGACGCGATCGATCAGGGAGTACACGCGCCGCATCGCGGTGCTCGTGCCGACCATGCCCTGATAGCCGAAGTGCCCGTAGAGCGTGTCGTGCGCGTCGCGCAAGCGGCGCCGGGCCAACTTCAGCTTCTGCGTGCGCTCGCCGAGCAGCTCCTGCAGCCGCTCCTGGGCCGCTTCCAGCTGCGCGTTGGTCTCGGCCAGCTCGGCAGCGCGCCGCAGGTTCTCGGTGACCAGGCGCGCCGTCTCGATCGCCAGCCCCACCTGGTCGGCGAAGGCGCCGAGCGTGGGCAGCTCGCGCTCGAACTCGTTGCCCGGCGCCAGCCGCGTCTCCAGGTACAGCGCGCCGATGGGCTGGCCGCCGCGGCCCGCGATCGGTACACAGGCGACGGCCTGCAGCGCCAGCTGGTGCACCGAGGCGTAGCCTTGCATGCTGGCGTCCCGGCGCGCGTCCAGGCTCACCACCGGCTTCTTGCTGGCCAGCACCTTCTGGGCGATCGAGCGCGAAAACTCGGCGCGCACCTCGTCGCCGCGCAGGTCGCGCGAGGTGTGCACGCTCAGGCTTCCGTCCTCCTGGCGCAGCAGCACGAAGCCGCGCTCGGCGTGCAGCAGCTCCAGCGCGCACTCGATCACGCGCACCGTCAGCCGCTCCAGATCGAACTCGCCGAGCAGCTCGCTGTTGATCTCCAGGATGCGCGAGAGCCGGCGCTCCAGCGGAGTACGGGTCGTCTCCGAGAGCGGCTTGAGCGCGTAGCCGGAGCGCACCGTGCGCGCCAGCGCGATCTCTGCCGGAGGCCGGGCGTACTGCAGCTCCGCGCGCAGGCCCTTGCGGCGCTCGTCATTCCAGAAGCATTCGCGCAGATCCTGCGGCAAGCGGGCCGCGATCTCCTCCAGCACCAGCAGGGCCGCCTCGCGGTCGCGCTGCGCCGTCAGGAACTGGCCATCGGCGGCCTCCAGCTCGGCGCGCGCTTCCAGCGTGCGCCAGACCCACTCGGGCTGCTGCGTGGTCTTGGCCTCGCTGAGCGCGCGCTCCAGGTGTGCGCGCGCCTCCAGGTCGTTCTTGGCCAGCCGCGCCACGCGCGCCTGCGCCAGAAAGAACAGCGGACGGTGGGTGGGCGATTCGCCGAGCTGAGTGCGGCACAGCTCCAGCTCCCGGGTCAGGCTGTCGATCTCGGCAGGCTCGTCGAGCGGACTGTGCACGATCGCGTACAGGCGCGCTTCACCGGCCTCGGCGCTCCTGCCCGCGATCTGATCGAAGGCCCTCGCGCACTCGCGGTACTGAGCCATCGCGCTCGGCGTGTCGCCCGAGAACGCCAGCAGATCCGCCTTCAAGCCCAGGAGCTGGGCGCGCCCGAAGGCCCCGAGCTGCGCTTGCTGCCGATCCAGCTCGTCGATGCTGGTCTGCGCGCGCTCCAGGCGCCCCAGGTATAGATCGGTGTTGGCCAGGTTGGCCAGGCACAGGCGCACGATGCTGAGCCGCCCCGAGCGGCGCCCGGCGTCGATGCCGGCCTCGAAATGCTTGAGCGAGCCCGCCCAGTCACCGCGCGTGCGCAACAGCACGCCCACGTTCAGCTGCGCCGTGGCCAGCGTGCTCGCGTCGCTGGCTCGTTCGGCCGCGCTCAGCGCCTGCTCGAACGCGGCGCGGGCCGCGTCGTTGCGCTCGGCATGCAGGTGCGTCGTGCCGATGCACACCAGCGCCAGACCCTCCACGCGCACGTAGCCCTCGGCGCGGGCGCGCGCCAGCACCTCTTCCAGGCACTCCAGCGCCTCCGCCGGGCGCTTGGCGTGATACAGCGCGAGCCCGCGCCAGACTTGCGCCTCGGCCCCGAGTGGGCCGGGCGCGCCGCGCAAGGTCTCCAGCAGCTCGAGCGCGACCTGCGGCTTCAGCACGCTGATGTGGGCGCGCGCCAGCCAGGAGCGAAACGCGCGACCGCGCTCGCTGTCCGGGCGCGCCTCGGCCAGCGCGCGCACCTCGGTCAAGATCTCGATCGCCCGGTCCGCCTCGCCCAGGCCGATGCACAGGCGAGCGCGCGCGGTGGCGAGCCCGACCGGGTCGCCCTCGACGCCCGCGTCGAGCACGAGCTTGGCCTCGCTGAAGCGCCCGCGATCGAGCAGGTCTTGCACGCGGCCGAGCGGGCTCTCGGGGCTGACCGAGGGATGGCCGCTGGCGCCGAGCAGCTGCTCGATGTCGCGCTCGGAGACGATCGAGGCGGCGGCGATGCGCTGGATCAGCCGGCGCAGCTCCCCCGGGCGCCGCCCGGACGCCTCCAGCAAGCGCGCCACGACGTTCGGCGTGAGCGAGGGCACGGCGCGGGTCACCAGCTCCGAGGCCACGTTGTCGTTCAGCGGCGGCACCTCGAAGTTCAGGGCGCCCGCGCGGCCGCTCGGGGCCATGCGCGCCACGATCACGCAGGCGCCGCGGGCGCGCGCGCGCTCGGCGGCTTGGGCGCTGGCCGCGTCGAGCCGGTCGAAGTCGTCGATGATCAGGCATGCGTCCGCCTCCTCGGGCAGCGAGGCGATCTCGCTCGCCACCGCCGCCGAGTTGGGGATCAGCGCGTCGTCGATCCAGATCAGCGGGAGGCCTTCGATGCCGAGCGACCAGGCGAGCCGCGTGATCAGCACGGTCTTGCCGGCGCCCAGCGGGCCCGTGACCTCGATCCAGCTGCCCGCTTCCGCGTCCAGCGCCGAGCGCGTCAGGCGCGCGGCCACCGCGTCGATGCCGCACACCGGCCACAGCCCGGCGCCGTTCAGCGACACCGTCGAGTCGCGCAGCCGGGCGGAGCCGCGCAGCGCGGCGGCGAACTCGTCCGCCGAGGGATAGCGCTTCTGCGGATCGCGCGCGGTCGCGCGCGCGTGCACGTGCCCCAGGCGCTCCAGCTCCTTTGCGTCCAGGGACTCGCGCGCCGTCGGCGCCTCCAGGATGTCCCCCAGGGCGACGCCGAGCGCGTGCACCTCGGCGCGCACTGTCAGCGGCCCGCCGGCGAGCAGCTCGGGGGCTGCATACTTGGGCGTGAGCCCGCGCGCGGAGGTGCCGCGTTCCCGGAACGGCTCGGCCAGACCCAGGTCCACCAGGTTGGCGTCGTTGCCGTCCGGGCTGACGATGATGTTCGCCGGCTTGAAGTCGCCGTGCAGCAGCCCGGCTCGGTGCACGCGCGTCAGCTTCTCGGCGGCCAGCGCCAGCGCGCCCAGGCACTCGCGCGGATCGCTGCCCGATTCGATCCGCTCCTGCAAGCTGGTGCCGTCGATCAGCTCGCGCAACAGATACAGGCGAGCCTCTGAGCGCAGCCTGCCGAAGCTGATCACGCGCGGTACGCCCAGGCCCTCCAGGCCCGAGAGCGCCACCGCTTCCTTGATCAGTGAGGCCGCGGCCCCCTCGCTGGCATCGACCGAGAGCAGCTTCAGGGCGTAGCGGCGCCCGGTGTGCCGGTCGCGCACCGCCCAGACTTCGCCCGCGCCACCCTGGCCCAAGCGCGAGAGGGGTTCATAGCGCGGCGGCAACGCCACGGCCGGGCTCGGGGTGCGATTGCTGTCAGAGCTCACAGGCCGTAGTCCGCTCCCACCCCGAAATAAAGCCCGCTCGTGCCGAGGCCGAGATCGAGCCGCGCCACGAACTTGGGATGCGGCTGATAGCGCAGCCCGACTTGCCCGCTGACCCAGGGCAACAGCGCCGGCTTGGCGCCACCGTGGAACCAGTTCGGCTCGCCATAGCCGTTGTAGTGATGGTTGATGTCGTCGCAATAGCCGCCCTGCAGCGGCTGGTCGATCCCGTCACACTTGACGTAGTCGTTCGGGTTGCCGCGCGTACCGCCGCTGCGCAGCGTGGCCTGCGTGCGGTGCAGATCGCCGAACACGAAGCCGAGCCCGGCGCTGCCGCCGTAGCTGAGATCGAGGCTGCCCGAGAGCGGGTGGTGCCAGAGATAGTCGAAGGTCAGGTACAGCGACTTCATGCTGCTATCGACGATCTCCCAGGCCTCCTCCGCGTCGTTCGTGCCTTTGATCGCGACCGGGTCCATCGTGTACAGCGCCATCCAGGCCGACAGCACGTACTCGAAATTGCCGTCCTCGATCGCCAGCTCCGGCCCCACGCCGTTGACGTAGATCGACTCGCCGCCCTCGATGAACCAGTGCAGCACACCGGCGGGCAGAAACACGCCGCGGTAGCGCAGCCCGAGCAGATAGTCCGAGCCGGCCGCGCTGGCTCCCTCGGCCGCCGCCGGTGTTGCATCGATGGGAACGGCGGCCTCCGGCGGGGGCTGCTCCAGCGCCGGCTGTTCCGGCGCCGCCTCGCTCGGGGGTGCAGCGGGCTTCGGCTGGTGGTCATCGTCGGCAGCGGACTCGTCGCCCCACTCCTTGGGATCGGCGGTGCGTGCGTGGGCCGCGGCGCTCAGCGCGAGCGCGAGCAGCGATGTGCTCCAGAAGTACTGCCAGCTACCGACGCGCATGTTTCCGACTCCCTGCGGGCCCCGCCTCCGTCCCTGACGGTGCCTCATTGTGCCAGGCGGCGTGTGGCACAGAATATTGTGCCATCTCCGCGAGAGACGGGCAGGAAAAGCGACACCGAAGCCGCATTCGGGTCGGAGCCAGGAACTTAACCCGGCGATAGATACGCGGTTCTTCGCCCGCCGGGGCGGCGCCCCGTTGCGGTACGAAGCCGCGCGCGGCGGTGCCATGCGCCAGCGAGAGCGCTCCGTCCGCGCCGCGTTGTGCCTTGGAGCTCAGGGACGAGGGTTACTGCACACGCAGTTCACGAACGCACGCACGATCGCCGCCGGCTGGTTCGCATTCGTCGTGTCGACGCCGCCGCCGGTGTCCACGACGGAGGTGCAGGCCTTGCCGACGCCGTTGGTGCGGACCGCGCACAGCGGATCGGCCTCGGTGATGCATGTGATATTGGTCTTCAGGCAGTCGACGATGTTCGTGCAACGAGCACCGCACTGCTCCTGGCCGCAGGTGCAGCCGAGCGGAGCCCCACAGCCGGTGAGGTCGTCGAAGTCGCACGAGGCGGGGTCGAACGTGGACTGCGCCGTCGTCCCACCGGCGCCCGCTGCGCCGGAGCCCGCCGCGCCGCTACCCGCCGCGCCGCCCGCGCCCGCCGTACCTGCCGTACCCCCTGCGCCGGCCGCGCCGCTGCCTGCCGCGCCGCCCGCGCCCGCCGCGCCTGCGGTGCCCGCCGCGCCGGCGGCGCCGCTGCCCGCGTTGCCCCCCGTGGACGGGGAGCTCGTGCCCGCGGCGCCCGCGGGCGGTGGGTTGCTGCTGCCGCTGCCCGCGCCGCCGCCGGGGGGATTGACGCCGGCACCGGCACCGCCGCCCTGCGCGATCACGCTGGCGTCCGGCCCCTCGAAGTCCGAGGGCGGCACCAGGGTGACATCACAGTCCGAGGACGTCGCGCCCGGCGGACAGCCGGTGACCTCTTGGGGGGTAGCACAGGAGTAGGCGATGCCGACGACCACGGCGGCGCTGAGGAGCGCCCACTGCGAAGCATGTTTCATTGGTTTCATCTCTGATCGGGACCGCTCCGCACGGCGGCCTCGAGAACTGCTCCGGCTGCGCAGGGCACCTCGCCCGGGCGCGCCGCTGATGATGGCTCAGCAGCCTAGCATGGGGCTGGAGTCACATTCGGTACAGGGTGGCAGCAGTTGTGCCGCTGTAGTCCAACGCGGAGTATTCCAACGCGGAGTCCAACGCGGAGTATTCCAACACGGACGCCCCGACGCGAAGGATCGGAGGATCCAGCGAGAAAGGCCGTGGGAATCGCCTCGATGCGGCACGCTGCAGGGAGCTGCATCGTATCAAACAACGACACATCTCTCCAAGGCTCGCGGCATGCGATTCGACACCGCTCGCGCGTGCAGGCGCCCCTGCCTGGAACAGTGCGCGCCGCCCCTACGGTGCGCCCCGAGGTGCGAGCCCGGCGCGCCGCCGCTCGCTCAGATCAAGCTGAGCCGGGCAGAAGGCATGCGCACCGTCAGCATCGGATACGCTTGATGCAGCGCTTCCAACTTCGGCGTGCCCGCGCCGGAAAACATCGCCGAGCGGCTCGCGTCGAAGGCCACGATCAACGCCGGCTTGCCGCGCCAGATCTTGGCGTGCGCGCGCATGCGCTGGTTCAGGCGCTCCGCCGTGTCGGCGTCGAAGCCGCGGATCACCTCGACCAGCAAGCTCTCGTTGACGATGAAGTGGGCCACGCCGTCGCTGCGCCGGGCGCCGAACCAGCGGTCGCGCTCGACGTGCGCCCAGCTCATGTGGCGCAAGAAATGACGCTCCAGGGCAGCGATGTAGCTGTCCTGGTTCGGCCACTCGCGCGGCACCCACTCCGCGAGCACCTCCAGGACTTGATGCAGCGGGGTCATGCCGCTGGGTGTGCTCAAATTGACGGGAACGGAAAGGTCGAGCACAGCTGGGAAGTGCGCGACCGCGGGCGCGGCGATCTCCTGCGGAGCCACGATGCCCACCGGCACGCTCGCCGCCCGCCGCCGGGCGATGATCGCGATCAGCAGCAGGGCGCCGCCCCAGACCCGCCCGGCGAGCAGCCCGCCGCCGGTGCCCGGCCAGCCGTAGACCAGCTGCGAGATCGTGAGCACGCTGGCCAGCGCCAGCACGGCCAGGCCGAGCGCGCCGCTGATGTCACCGAGCACGCGATAGCGCAGCGGGATGGGGAGACGGCCGAAGCTCAGCGCATCCTCCAGCGCGAGCCGTGTGCCCGTCCAGAAGCGCGTCCAGGCCACGCCCGGATCCCAGAGGCCGAGATCGTTGCGCAGCTTGCCCACCCAGGCGAACGCCAGGGTCCACAGAAAGAACAGGACCAGGTTGCTGACGATCACGCTGGGCCCGTGACGAGGCCCTCCGAGCAGCGCGTCCAGCGCCGGCCCGACCAGCAAGTTCAGCAGCGCCAGCGTGATCAGCAACGCCGTGCGGCGCTCGTGCAACCAGTCGTCGAGCGAACGGCTGAGCTGCAGCGTGAGCCGCCCCCAGCGCTCGAAGCTGCCCAGCTCCTCTTCGGGCTCGAACGTGGCGCGCGGCTGCGGAGCGATCGGGGAACGCAGCAACGCCGGAGCGGGTGGCTCGTCTTCGAACGAGACCGGCACCACCAGCCGCGTGTGCTGATCCTCCGCGTCTTCCTCGACGCGATCGAAGCGCTGCAGCTCGGGGGCGGCTGCGGGCGCAGCGGGTGCGACGCCGATCAGCGTGCCATCGCGCCGCGGCTCGGCGAGCGACGCTGGGAATGCGTGCGGCTGCGCCAGTACGGGCACGTTCGGCGGCGGCACCTCCCGGAGCGGCTCCGGGTCGTCGGGCAGCAGCAAACGGGTCTGCTGATCTTCGGCGTCCGCGCCGGCGCGATCGAAGCGAGTCAGCGGCGCCATCGCGGGGACCGGCACAGGCATGCGCGCCGCCCCGAGCATCGCCGCGGGCGCGACGCCGAGCAACGTCGCATCGCGCGAGCTTCTGCCCGCCGGAGGCGCAGGGACGGCGGGCACGGGCGAGCGCCGCGGCTGCGGCGCCGGCGGCGGATCGAACGAGCCAGGGACGTGCAGCCGCGTCTGCTGGTCCTCCCCGTCGATGGCGTTGAAACGTTGCAACGTGGGAGCAGGGGGCGCGGGCGGAGGGCGCGACGTCGTCGAACCGTCCGGCACCAGGATCGCCTCCAGCGGCCGCTCCGATTCGTCGTCGGCGCCGGGCACGAGCACGCGCGTGTGCTGGTCCTCGCTGTCTTCCTCGAAAGCCCCGAGCCCCGCTCCGTTCAGGGACGCCACTCGCGGCGGCGAGTGGCGCGCCTCTTCCACCAGCGCCGCCGCCGCTGCCCGATACTGACAGCGGGCGCAGCGAAAGACATTCTGCAGCTGTCCTGCCGGTATGGACAGCACCTGGCTGCAGCGCGGACAACGCCCGTGGACGGACAAAAGCTCGGGCATGGCTCGTAGCTGACCCCATCGGCAGCCCTCTTTCAAGAGCCAAGGCTCGGCCGAAGCTGCTACTGTGGGCCTCCCCATGATCTCGCGCGCGACGCTGTCTCCGGCTTGGCTCGGCATATTTGCAGCGCTGAGCTTCGGCGGGCTGGTGATCGCCTCTTTCGCCAGTGGTTACCACCTGGTGATGAAGACGGCGCCGCACGGCGCCACGGTTGCATCACAGGACAGTCCTGCGCTCAGCGCGGCTGCCGATCCGAGCAACCCGGGCGACGCGCCGAACGTGCCCAGCGGCGGTGACACGGGCGCTGTCGCGGACGGCGCTGCCAGCGGCGGCCCTGCCAGCGGCGGCCCTGCCACAGACGGCGCGGCGAAGGACGGCCCCGTCAAGAGCAGGTCCGCGAAACGCCGCCGCGGGGCGGGCTCTTCCGCGGGCAGCAGCGATGCGGCCGAAGCCGTGGTGCGTCCGAACCTTCCTCCCAACCGTGCCGTGGTGCGCAGCCGCCCGGAGACGGGCGGCATCGTCGCTCGCCTGCCGAGCAATCAGCGCGTGACGGTGCGCGGCCGCCAGGGGCAATGGCTGCGGGTCGAGTTCGATCGCAAGGGCAAGCACGTCCAGGGCTGGACGCTGGAAACGAACCTGCAGCTGCGCTGAGGCTCGCCCGACGCGTCACTACGGACGCGCGCTGGAGCGCCCGTGTTTCACCGAAGATTCGCAGCCCGGCTCGCGCAGCGCCGCGATGCGCAGACGTATGCGAGCTCCGGAGCGGACCTCCGGAGCTCGACGTTCGCGATCCACCATGAAGCGCTCCCGCACGCCGCCGCGCGCGCCTTCACTTGGGCAGCGGCGCACCCATCACGAACCAGACCACCAACCCGATCACGACCAGGGCCATCACGATCCAGAGGCCCGCGCGGCTGCTCGAACGTTCCTCGATCTCCAGCTCCTCGCGCGGCGCCGGGCGCGCGGGGCGCGCTTCGGCGGGCTTCGCCACCGGCGATTTGACGGCCGCCGGCGCAGCGGCGGGAGCCGGCGACTGGGCGGGCTCGGGAGCAGGGCTGGGCGCGGCCGGCTTGGCGGCGGCAGGCGCCGGGGCAGGAGAGGGGGAGGGTGCGGGAGCCACCGGGCTGGGCGCGGGCGCGGGAGCTGCCGCTGCCGGTCGGGCTGGTTCGGCGGGCGCTGCGCGCACCTCGGCGATCGGCGCGGGGCGCACCGGCTCCGCACTGACGGCGGGGCGAGCTTGCGATGCGGCCGCCGCGGGGCGAGCTTGCGACGCGGCCGCCGCGGGGCGAGCTTGCGAGGCCGCGCTCGCGCTGCGCGCTGAGGCAGCGACAGCCGGCGCCGCGGGAGAGCGCGCCGCGCTGGCGGCGGCCGGCACGGCGCGCACGGCCGCTGGCGTCGCTGCCGGGGTCGGGCGCTGGTGCGGCGCCCCCGCGACCCGCACCGGCTGCACCGCGGGCGCGGCAGCAGGCTTGAAGGCGGCGCCGACGTTGGGCGCCGCGGGCCGCGCGGCGACGTGCGGCGTGCCGCTGCTGGCGGGCGCTGCGCCGTTCTTGGCGCGCGCGCCTGCCGGCAGCTCGAAGCGCGGCAGCTTGAAGCGATAAGCGCCCTGCTTCGCCTCCGCGATCTGCGCGGTGAGCTCCGAGTCGGGCTCCACCGACAGCAGCTCGCCGAGCCGATAGCGCGCGGTCATCACCTGCCCGCCCGCTTCCAGCTCCAGCGCGCAGGTCAGCGAGTTCGACTCGCAATAGCGCATCAGCGTCGCGGCGTGGATGCGATCCAGCCCGCCCTCGATCGGCACGGGCGTGGTCGAGCTCGCGTCGATCGGCGGCAAGGCGGCGATCGCCTCGAACTCGGGCTCACTCGCCGCCTGCAGCCGCGCGAGCGCGGCGTCACCCGACAGCGAATCAAATCGCACGCCATCCTGGATGCCCGACAGAAATCGGACCTCGCCGTTGCCCTCTCGCGTCTGCACCCGCAACAGGCCCGTGAAAGAACCACGAGCACACTGCGCCATCACTTGTTCGAAGACTTCGCTCATCGTTGCTCTCGTACGAAGGTCAGCTTAGCACCCAGCCCAATCGGACCGCGAACGCCCGCGCGGCACACTGACATTCAATAACCAGTGAGGCCGCGAGAGCGCCAACAATCGGCATGAGTCCACTTACGGACAAACCGGAGCGCTGCCTGCGACCTAAAGCGCACACGCCGAGCGCCGCAGCGCGCCACCAGGTCCGGCAGCGGCCGGATGTAGGGGGCTCGACGCTATCGCGCGCCGGATCCCGCCAGGAAATGCCCACTCTGCGTCCTGGGTTGCCGGCCTGGAGGCACGCGGTCCCCGCCCGCCGCGCACCCCCTTTGGCGGGGCGTGCACACAGGCCGCACGGTCAGCGCCGCCCGCGCGCTGGCCCTCGCCACCGAGCGGTCGGCTCGCGCGAGCGCCTTTTGTGATCAGGCCGCGCAGGAAGGAGAGGGCCGGTTCCGGCGTAGGGTCGGGGGTCCGCGCAGCGGGCTCTCCTGGGGACGGCGAGCGCGCTGTGGCGCCGAGCCCTCTCGATCCCGATGTCGATCTCACCTCCGCGGGACTGCCCGCGCCCTCGATGACAGTGCGCGCCGGGTGCTGTTGCCCGCGCGTGGATCGTCCGCGCGTCTTTCGCGCTGACGCGCTCACGTTCGTTGCGAACGAGAGCGCGCCAGGTGGTCGTGCCGGCGGCGCGGGGCGCGTCGCCCTCTGCCAAGCGGAGCTTCGCGCTCTGCAGGTCGTCCGGTGTTACCGGCGTGCAACATGTCGAGCACGACACGCGCGCGCTGCACGTTCAGCTGCACGTCAGGCATTCGATCGCTGCGTCGGGCATTCAGCTGCGCGTCAGGCAACTGCGCGCTCCGTCGTCACCGGAACTCGAGCAGGCGATGCGCGTCGCTGCAGCGCGCAGCGCTGTAGCGAAGCGGGGCAACGAGCAGAAATTGCCGCGGCAAATTGGTCGAGCACCATGTCCGCGTCCGTGTGGTCTCGCCGCGAAATGCGATTTCGTGATGCGAGCTGCTTGCCCTTTCGCTCGAGAACCATCACACGTTCCGCTGCGCTTCTGCCGTTCGCTTCTCGGTTCTGCATTCGCTTGCTTTGGCACGTCCGAGCTGGCTCCGCGGGTCACCGCGAGCAGTCCGGCGCTCGGCGCGCTGCCCAGGATTTCGATGACCACTCGTGCGCTCCCGCAACCCTCCTCAGCACCGCTCTCTTCGCGCTCTCCCGCGTCCGGCGAGCGGCGCTCCCGGCCGCCGCTGGAGCCCGTGCCGCCCGCGGCGCCGCAGCTGCCTGCAGCGGCGGCCGCCGAGAGAAGCCTGGCGGCGCCCGCTCGCACGCTGGAGCGGAAGCTGGCCGGGCGGGTCCATCATCTCGACTTCCTGCGGGCCTCGATGATGATCCTGGGCGTGTTCGTGCACGCCAGCCACGCCGACTACGATCTCGGTGACTACGAGGGGATCCGCTTCTTCTCCGGTTCCTTTCGCATGGCCTGCTTCTTCCTGATCAGCGGCTACTTCAGCGCGGCCATGCTCGAGCGCTACAGCGGCGGGCAGTACCTGCGCCGGCGCTTGCTGTCGCTGGGCGTGCCCGCGCTGTTCACGGTGCTGGTCTTGAATCCGCCCGCGCTGGCAGCGATGCAGCATTACTTCGCCAGCGCGCCGCTGCCCTCGACGCCGACGGTGAACTGGCACCTGCACGTCTGGTTCTTGTTCGTGCTGATGTTGTACTCGCTGAGCGCGCGCCCATTGCTGCGCGTGTGGCAGGTGCTCTCGGGCTGGCTGAACCGCCTGCTCGGCGAGGGCTACGTCGAAGCGCTGGGCGTGGCGCTGGTCACGGCCGCCGCGAGCGTCGTGCTCAAGGCGCTGGAGAAGTGGGGTACGGCGCTGCCGGCCTTCGACCAGTACTCGGAGATCCTGTGCGCGAGCGTGGAGGACCTGCCGTACTTCGCGTTCGGCCTGCTCATGCAACGCTCGGCGCGCGTGTTCCGCTTCGCCCATGCCCGGCCCTGGTTGTGGGGCGCCCTGGCCATCGGTCTGCTCGGGCCCCGCTACTGGCTCGAGCTGCAGCCGATCACCACCACGCCGCAGCACCTGCTGCATCTGGCGCTGGACTACGCGACCGCCTTCGCCTGCTCGTTCGCGCTGCTCAGTGCCGCCGAGCGCTGGATGCGCGCTCCCCGGCGCTGGGTCACCTGGACCGCGGCGTCCGCGTACACGATCTACATCGTTCACTATCTCGTGATCTCGCTCACGCTGCTGTACACGCAGCGCGCGGGCCTCGTTCAGCCGCTGCGCGCCGCCGCGGCCGCGCTCGTGGCGCTGGTGGTCGGCTATGCCGCGCACTTCGGCCTGGTCGAGCGCGTGCCGCTGCTGGCGCTGCTGCTCAACGGGCGCCTGGCGAAGCGCGCGCAACCCGCGGCTCAGCGAGCCGTCGCGTAGCTTCGCTCTCCGCAGGCGCGCGCGTCCGCAGGGCCGGCTATTCCGCGGCCAGGATCTGGTGCTTGGAGCTGCTGCGCGGCTTCGAGAGCGCGCCCAGCAAGCGGAACACGATCGCCTCCGCCTCGTGATGGCCGAGCAGCGCGGCGCCATGCGCCACGTCGGCGAGCGAGACGATGCCGCGCAGCTGGCCGTCCTCGGACACGACCAAGAGCCGCCGCACCTCCGCCTCGGCCATGATGCCGATGGCTCGCTCCAGCGTGTCGTCCGGCGCGCAGCTGCGCACGTTGCGCGACATCACATCCCCGACGCGGATCGAGTTCAACGGCAGACCCTTGGTGTACGCCGCCATGCAGATGTCGCGGTCGGTGATGATGCCGCACACGCGCCCGGAGGCGTCGACGACGGGCACGCTGCCGCAATCGCCCTCCCACATGGTCTGCGCCGGGCGATACAGCGGATCGTCGGGCGAGCACACCTGCACCTCGTCCGTCATGACGGCGCCGACGCGGATCTGCGCTGATTTCTGCGCAGCGCCGCCCGCAAAGGAGGCCTGCAAGGTCTTGCTCAGCTGACGCGCTCGCTCCGCGGCGCTGGCCAGCGCCTGGTGGAAGCCGCGATCGAGGTCGCGCTCCACGCTCTCCAGGCGCGCGCTGAGCTCGCCGGTGCGCTGGCGTGCCTCCAGCGCCAGCAGGTGCAGCTGCAGGCGCGCGGCTTCGCTGGCTGCGCCGAGCTCGTCCAGCACGTCTTTCAGGTTGCTGGTGCCGGGCCCGGGCGGCTTGCCCGCCGCCTGCGGCGGCTTGGCGGCGCTCGTCCCGGCTGCCTTGCTCCCTTCGGGGCTCTTGGCGGCGCTCGGCGGCGCCGGCCTCGCCTCCTGCGCTTTGCCAGCGCTCGTGGCCGCTGGCTTGCCGCTTGCCTCCGGCGGTCTCGCCGCGCCCGACAGCTTGCCGGGGTTGGCTCCCGGCGCGCTCTCGGGCGGCCGTGGCAGTGAGGAGTTGCGCTGCTGTGGAGGCGTGCGTTGCTGCGCCATTGCTTCGACTTCCTTCCTGATGAGCGAGAGCGCGCGACTGCGGTCTCGCATCGGGCGGAGCCGCGTGCACTTCTCGGGCCATGTGGGTGAAGCTCGGGTGCGCGCTGACTCCGGCCGGCGCCGGCGAGGAAATCTGCGACGTTCAACGCCCTCGCTGGAACGCCAACTCACCTGCCGCGTTCGAGAATCTTGGCATGGCACGCAAGTTGGGGCGATTCGCCGAGGCGAGTCGCATTGCCCCGGAGTCGCTCACAAGCTCCGAACTCGGAACGGTGCCGAACTCGGAGCTCCGAACTCGGAACAGCGCCGGACTCAGAACAGATCGAGCAGAGGCAGCGTGAAGTAGACGCCGCCCTCGAAGCTCTGACGCTGCTGCTGCGGATTCGACAGCTCGTCGATCACCGTGCGCCTCGACTGCAGGTCCGCGTCCGCGTAACGAAACGAGGACAGTCGCGTCTCCAGCGAGACCAGTTGACCCAGCGCACGCAAGGGCAGGCCGAGGCTCAGCATCGGTCCGCCGAGCATGCCGCAGGCGATGCTCTGCTCCGCGGCAGGTACCGGCCACTTCCACTTCTTGCGCCAGAACAGGCGTGCTGCTGCCGGCCCGAGCTGGATCGGTGTCTCGTCCTGCGCGAGCTGGCCGAGGTGCAGCAGCTTGCGCGCGAGCTTGCGCACGGGGACGACCTTGGGCGGCGCTTCGGAGTAGCCCGGCAACCAGCCTCTCAAACCCACATCGCTCGCGGTCGCCGCCCTCGTGAAAGAACCGAATGTTGCCCAGGTGACGAGGCACGCCAAGCAGGCCCTCGTCGAGAGTCGTTTCGAAGCCATCCGCACGTCAGCAGCCTATCCGAGTTGGTAACGGCAGGTCAGCCCCGTTTGTTTCGAGTGTCGGGCGCAGTACGTCGCTTTTCATGGCTGAACCAGATTGGGATCAGCTCGCTCGCGGCAGAAAGATCTACTGCGGAGAGAAGGCGATGTCTCTGCGCGATCTTTCTCGGCCTCGGCGCGAGCGCTCAGAACAACGGAAGCACCACGCTCAGATCGGGTCCTTCGTTGCGACTATCGCCGTTGAAACCGCCGACGAGCACGCCGATCCAGCGGCCTTGCGCGTCGAAGACCGGGCCGCCGCTGTTGCCGTGCCAGCTGATCGCGTCCGTCGACCAGCTCTGCGCCCAGCGCGTCGCGAGCCCGGCGTTCTTCAGCGTCGGAACGGCGGCGAGCGTCGCGCTCAGATCCGTCGCGGTGACGTAGCCCGTGGTGTACTGGTGCTCGAGCGACAGGCCATCGTAGACGCCCGGATGGCCGACGACGGTCACCAGATCACCGAGCTTCGGCGTCACTGCGCGCGTCGGCGTGATGCCGGTGATCGCCGCGCCTTGCGTCGACCAGTTGATGGTCAGCTCGACCTCGTCGCGGGTGCCGCGCTGCGAGAAGGATTTCATGCTGCCGAGCAACGCGACCGGAGCCTGCGAGTAGATGTTGCAGGCCTTCATCCCGTCCAGGACGTGCATCGCCGTCAGCACCTTGCCGGTATCGGTCTTGGTGCCGCTGCCGTCGCCCCAGCTCTCGCCGTCCGTGCACTCGACGATCACGATCGCCGCTGCCTTGCTCAGCACACCTCCGACGATCTCGGCCGTGGTCGGAGCGCTGCCGGAGAGCTCCGGAGCGCCGGCCTCGCCGTCCTCACCGGCCTCGCCGGGCGCTCCATCCGCCCCCTTGATGCCGGGCTCGCCCTGCAGGCCCTGCGCTCCTTGCAGGCCCTGCTCGCCCGGCGGCCCCTGTGTGCCGTTGCACACCGTCGCAACCTCTTTGCCGTCGATGGCGAGCACCGTACCGCCCGCCTCGCATTCGTCGCTGGTGGCGCCGCGCTGCGAGATCTGCGGCTCCGTGCCGCCGTCGCCGCACGCCAGCCCCAGCGCGAGGCACAGCAGCGCGGCCCGGGGCCTGCCGCAGGCCAGCCCCGATTCGGTGCGGTGCGCGCTGATGCTGTGAGCCATTGCCGCCGGATCCCATCAACGGTTGGCGCGACGGCGGCTTGAAACGAAAGCGGTGTGCGCAGGCCGAGCAAGCTTGGCGGCCCATCGGCCCGGCAGCGCCGCTCGGTGGCGCGCGCAGGTTCCGCTCAGGGTATGAGCAGCACCTTGCCCAGGTTCTGGCCGTGCTCGATGCGGGCGTGCGCCTCTGCGGCACGCTCGAACGGGAACGTCGAGTCGATCTGCGGGCTGATGGCGCCGCTCGCACAGAGCCGCACCAGCTCGATCAGCTCCGGACCCAGGAGGTCGGTGCGCTGCCACATGTGCCCGAGGTTGAGGCCGGCGACGGCCTTGTTCTCGTTGAGCAGCTGGAACGAGCTGAAGCGCGGAGCGGCGAGCACCACGCGCAGGGCGCGCCACAGGCTGCGCTTGCCGGGCCGCGCCGCGTTGGCCAGCCCATAGCAGACCAGCATGCCCGATTCGCGGAGCAGCGAGTAGCCCTGCTTCCAGTCTCGCCCGCCGAGCGGATCGAAGACGTAGTCCACGCCGCGCCCGTCCGTCAGCCGCAGTACCTCTTCGACGTAGTCCTTCGTGCGGTAGTCGATCGGGTGCTGGCAACCCTGGGCGCGGGCGTAGTCGTGCTTGCTCGCCGAGCAGGTGCCCAGCGTCGTGATGTTGCCGATGCTGCGACACAGCTGCAGCGCCGCGGTGCCCACGCCGCCGGCGGCCATGTGGATCAGCAGCGAGTCGCCCGGGCGCACGCGCGCCACACGAAACAGCATGTGATAGGCCGTGAGATAGACCACGGGCAGCGCCGCGCCCTGCTCGAAGCTCAGCGCATCGGGCAGCGGCGCCACCAGATCCGTGGGCACGCACACGCAGTCCGAGTGGGCGCCGAACCTCTTCATGAACAGTACGCGCTGCCCCGGCGACCAGCCCTGGACGGCCGTGCCCAGGGCCTCGACGACGCCCGCGCCCTCATAACCGACCACGCACGGCGGCCGGGGCGCGTCGGGATAGATGCCCTGCCGCGCGCTGACTTCGGCGAAGTTCAAGCCGCACGCGCGCACCCGGATGCGCAATTCGCCGGGCGCCGGCTCCGGATCGGGCGCGCTGCGCACCTCCAGCACCTCGGGCCCTCCGTGTCGACGAATCCAGATCGCGCGCATGACAGGGGCGGATCTGCCGCCGCGCCGCTGCAAGGTCAAGACATGTGCAGGATTTGCCTGGGGACTTTTGCTGCTGCCGGCCGAGAGCGCTCCCGCTCTGCGCGCTCGATCGC
The DNA here is from genome assembly GCA_035760985.1 of Polyangiaceae bacterium. Taxonomy (GTDB): domain Bacteria; phylum Myxococcota_A; class Polyangia; order Polyangiales; family Polyangiaceae; genus SZUA-265. The sequence continues at coordinate 25,456 of DASTRX010000014.1, read as the reverse complement.
CACCATGACGGCGTGATCAAGGACCTCTGGTACAAGAACGCGGTCATCTACTGTATCAACGTTGCAACGTTTCTCGACTCGAACGGCGACGGCATCGGAGACTTCGAGGGGCTGGTGCGCCGCCTCGACTACATCGCCGGGCTCGGGGCGACCTGTATCTGGCTGCACCCATTCCAGAAGTCGCCGCGCCGCGACGACGGCTACGACATCAGCGACTACTACCAGGTGGACCCGGCCTACGGCACGCTGGGCGACTTCGTCGACTTCACGCATCAAGCGCATCAGCTGGGCATGCGCGTGCTGATCGATCTGGTCGTCAACCACACCTCCGATCAGCATCCCTGGTTCAAGGAAGCGCGCAAGAACCCCAAGAGCAAGTATCGCGAGTACTATCTGTGGTCGAAGAAGCTCCCCAAAGACCACGACCAGGGCATGGTCTTCCCCGGGGTGCAGAAGACGACCTGGAGCTACGACTCGGTCGCGCGCGAGTATTACTTTCATCGCTTCTACAATTTCCAGCCCGATCTCGACACCTCGAACCCCGCGGTCCAGGCCGAGATCCGCAAGATCATGGGCTTCTGGCTGCAGCTCGGCGTGTCGGGCTTCCGGATGGATGCCATCCCGTTCGTGATCGAGAGCAAGGGCGCTGACAAAGTCCGGCATCCGCGCCAGTACGGCATGCTGCGCGACATGCGCGAGTTCCTGCAGTGGCGGCGGGGCGACGCGGTGATCCTCGCCGAGGCCAACGTGCTGCCCGACGACGACATGCACTACTTCGGCGACGACGGCGATCGCATGCACATGATGTTCAACTTCCAGGTCAATCAGAACCTGTTCTACGCCCTCGCCGCAGGAGACGTGCGCCCGCTGGTCAAGGCCTTGCGCGAGACGCGCCCGCGGCCGGCTTCCGCGCAGTGGGGGCTGTTCCTGCGCAACCACGACGAGCTCGACCTGGGCCGCCTCACGGAGCGCCAGCGCGAGAAGGTGTTCAAGGAGTTCGGCCCCGAAAAGAGCATGCAGCTGTATGACCGCGGCATTCGCCGCCGCCTCGCGCCGATGCTGAACGGCGACCGCCGCCGGCTGGAGCTCGCCTACAGCTTGCTCTTCAGCCTGCCCGGGACGCCGGTGCTGCGCTACGGCGATGAGATCGGCATGGGCGACAATCTCGAGCTGAAGGAGCGCGACTGCGCCCGCACTCCCATGCAGTGGTCCAGCGAGCGGCACGGCGGCTTCACCCGCGCGCGCAAGCCCATCCTGCCCGTGATCGCCGATGGCCCTTACGGCCGCGAAAAAATCAATGTCGCGGGTCAGCGCCGCGAGCCCGGCTCCTTCCTCAACTGGACCGAGCGCATGATCCGCATGCGCAAGGAGATCCCGGAGTTCGGCTGGGGTGACTTCACGGTCATCGACACCAAGAACGACGGTGTGCTCTGCCTGCGCTATGACTGGCGCAACAACGGCGTGATCGCGCTGCACAACCTGCGCGACGAGGCCGTGCAGGTCGAGTTCTCGCTCGCCGGCGATCACGGCAAGACCCTGGTCAACCTGCTCACCGGCGACCACAGCGAGGCCAACGCGCGCGGCCGCCACCGCATCGTGATGGAACCCTACGGCTACCACTGGTACCGCATGGGCGGCCTGGGTTATCTCCTCGAACGACAGACGGTCTGAGCTCGAGGCGGGAAGTCTGGTGCTCGCCGCGGGAGCGGCGGGCGACGGGCCGCGGCGCGCTGATTCATCGGGCTGGCTCCCGGGTGCCCACAAGTGGCACTTTTGTCGAACCCGGAGCTCGCCTTTCCGGGGCTGAGCGCTGGCGGGCCTTGCTGGCTCGTGGCCGCGGTGCGAGAAAGGGGGCGATGCACGCTGGCGGGCCCTCGGTCGGTGGAGAGAGCGCGAGCTCGGTGCTGGCTGGCGGAGGCGAGATGGGCGCGCTGATGCGCTCCATCGACTGGTCGACGCGTGCAGTGGGGCCCGTGGAGGCCTGGCCCCAGAGCTTGAGGACTGCCCTGAGCATCCTGCTGGAGACGGGCTTTCCAATGTACATCGCCTGGGGCAGGGACTTCACGCAGTTCTACAACGACGGCTATCGCCCGATCCTGGGTTCGACCAAGCACCCGCAGGCGATGGGCATCAGCACGCGCGAAACCTTCTCCGAGGTCTGGGGCATCATCGGGCCGATGTTCGAAGGCGTGATGAACGGCAAGCGTACCGACGTGGTCGACTTCCTGCTGCCGCTCGATCGGCACGGCTTCGCCGAGGAGTGCTACTTCATCTTCTCCTATAGCCCGATCCGCGAAGAGGGGGGCAGCGTGGGCGGGGTGCTCGTCACGGTCACGGAGACGACGCAACGGGTGCTCGGCGAGCGGCGCTTGAAGGCGACGCAGGCGCTGGCCGCGGAGACGCGCCAGGCCAAGAACGTGCCCGAGGCGTGCTCGATCGCCGGCCGCGTGCTCGCGCAGAACGCGGCGGATCTCCCGCTCGCGTGCATCTACCTGCTGGAGCCGGACGGCAAGCGCGCGCGGCGCATGGCCCAGGGCGCGGCGGGCGCGCTGCCGGCGGAGCTGCCGGAGCTGATCGAGCTGGGCGGCGGCCTGCTGGATCGCGCGCTGCTCTGCGGCGAAGCGCACCCGCTCGAGCTCGCCGGCGCCCGTGCCGAGCAGGGCCGGGTGCTGGCCCTGCCCATTTCCCTGCAGGGCGAGGCGCGCCCGATCGGCGTGCTGGTCGCAGGCACCAGCGAGCGCTTGATGCTGGACGAAGCCTATCGTGCCTTCATCGCGCTCGTCGCTTCGCAGATCGCGACGGCGATCGCGGGCGCACGGATGCTGGAGCAAGCCCAGGCCCGGGCGGAGGAGCTGGCGCGGCTGGATCGCGCCAAGACCGCCTTCTTCAGCAACGTGAGCCACGAGTTTCGCACTCCGCTGACCTTGATGCTGGGGCCGACGCAGGAAGCGCTGGCGTCGCCGGAGCGCGCGCTCTCCGGCGATGACCTCGCCACCGTCTACCGCAACCAGCTGCGGCTGCTGAAGCTGGTCAACACCTTGCTCGAGTTCTCGCGCATCGAGGCCGGGCGCGTGGAAGCGCACTTCGAGCCCACCGATCTCGCGGCGCTCACGGCCGACCTGGCGAGCGCGTTTCGCTCGGCCACCAGCCGCGCGGGCTTGCAGCTCGAGGTCGACTGCCCCGCCTCGAGTCAGCCGGTCTACGTCGATCCGGAGATGTGGGAAAAGATCGTCCTGAATCTGATCTCCAACGCCTTCAAGTTCACCTTCGAGGGCTCGATCCGAGTCCAGCTCCAGGCGGGCGACGAGCACGCCGAGCTGCGTGTGCGCGACACGGGCGTCGGCATCGCCGCGGACGATCTGGGCCGCATCTTCGAGCGCTTTCAGCGCGTCGAGCAGGCCGCGGCGCGCACGCACGAAGGCTCAGGGATCGGCCTGGCGCTGGTGCAGGAGCTGGTGGCGATCCATGGCGGCACGATCCGAGCCGTCAGCGAGCTGGGGCGGGGCAGCGAGTTCATCGTGCGCCTTCCGCTGGGGCGCGCGCACCTGCCGCCGGAGCGCGTGGCGGCTCGCGGGCGTGCTCCGGAGAAGCTGCTGGGCGCTGCCGTGCCGTTCGTGGAGGAGGCCTTGCGCTGGCTGCCGGACGGCGCAGCCCTGGCTGGAGAGCACACGGCGCCGGCCCACAGCGACGCCCGCGTCCTGATCGTCGATGACAACGCCGACATGCGCGACTACCTGGTGCGCTTGCTCGGCGCGCGCTTCCGCGTGCAGGCCGTGAGCCGCGGCGATGCCGCGCTGTCCGCGGCGCTCCAGGACCGGCCCGATGTCGTGCTCAGCGACGTGATGATGCCGGGTCTCGACGGCTTCCAGCTGCTGGCCGCGCTGCGTGACCACGAACAGACGCGCACCGTGCCCGTGATCCTGCTCTCCGCCCGCGCCGGTGACGAAGAGCGCGTCGGCGGGCTGCAAGCGGGCGCGGACGACTACCTGGTCAAGCCGTTCTCCGCGCGCGAGCTGATCGCGCGCGTCGACGCCCAGCTGATGCGTTCGAAGCTGCGCTCGCTGGAGGAGGCGCACGCCCTGCAGCTGGCCGAGGTCTTTGCGCACGCGCCCGTCGGCGTCGCCATCCTGCGCGGCCCCGAGCACGTCTTCGAGTTCGCCAACCAGCGCTATCTGGAGCTAGTCGGAGACCGGCGGCTGCTCGGCAAGCCGATCCGCGAGGCGCTGCCGGAGCTCGAGGGGCAGGGCATCTATGAGCTGCTGGAGCAGGTCTACCGGACCGGTAAGCCCCACGTCGGGCGCTCCGTCCGGGTGCTGATCCAGCGCGGCGGCGACGCTCCCGAGGAGACCTTCTTCGACTTCACCTACCAGGCGCTGCTGGACGCGCAGGGGCGGAGCCAGGGCATCACGGTCGTCGCGGTCGACGTCACCGCGCTCACGCTCGCGCGCCGCCAGGCGGAGGCGGCCAATCGCTCGAAGGACGAGTTCCTGGCCATGCTCGGTCACGAGCTGCGCAACCCGCTCGCGCCGATCGTCACGGGGTTGCAGCTGATGGAGCTGCGCGGCGTCAAGGGCGCGGACCGCGAGCGCACCGTCATCCAGCGCCAGGTCAAGCACCTGATGACCCTGGTCGACGACTTGCTCGACGTGTCGCGCATCGCGCGCGGCAAGGTCCAGCTCAAGCGCGAACGCGCCGATCTGGCGGACGTGGCGGCGCGAGCCATCGAAATGGTGAGCCCCGCGGTGGACGATCGCAGACACACCCTGACCGTCGACGTCCCGCGCGGCTTGATCGTGCATGCCGACACGTCACGGCTGGCGCAGGTGCTCGCGAACCTGCTGAGCAACTCCGCGAAGTATACCGATCCGCGCGGCCAGATCCGCATCTCGGCCCGCGCCGAGGGCAGCTTCGCGCGCCTGAAGGTCGCGGACAACGGCCGCGGTATCGACCCGCTCATGCTGCCGCGCGTGTTCGAGCTCTTCTCGCAAGAGCGGCAGGAGATCGATCGCTCCCAGGGTGGTCTCGGCCTGGGCCTGGCGATCGTCAAGAGCTTGATCGAGGCGCACGGCGGCAGCGTCCAGGCCTACAGCGAAGGCAAGGGGCGGGGCGCCGAGTTCGTGGTACAGATCCCGCTCGCCGAGCAGCGGGCGGAGGAAGCGACGCCGGCGCCCGCGAAGGCGGTGGCAGTGACGGCCGGCGCGGCCGCGCTCCGCATCCTGATCGTCGACGACAACGCGGACGCGGCCGAGCTGCTCGGAGAGTGGCTGCGCACGCTGGGCCACGCGACGCGCATCGCCTTCGACGGCCCGCGCGCGATCGAGCTTGCCGCGCAGTTTCAGCCGCACGTCGCGCTGCTCGACCTCGGGCTCCCGGTCATGGACGGCTTCGAGGTGGGGCGCGCGCTGAGGGAGCTGCGCGGCCTGGCGGACATCGCCCTGATCGCGGTCACCGGCTACGGGCAGGAGCTGGATCGCCAGCGCACCCGAGCGGCGGGCTTCGAAGAGCACCTCGTCAAACCGATCGACCTGGAGCGCCTGCGGGACTGGCTGCGCGAGCGCCCGCCCGCCTCGGCCGGCAAGGAGCTGAGCGCGCCGAGCTGAGCTACGCCGCGGCCTTCGACATTGTGCCAGAGCCGGCGGGAGCTCTGTGCCAACCTGACGTCAAACAGCTGCTCCCGCTGCCGCTGCAGGCCCAGGAAGCCGAGAAATTGCGGGATTTCGCGCTGCGCCGCGCGCTGGCCAAGTTCTTGCTTCGCAGGGCTGTCATGTCCTCGAGCTCCTGCCATCACGTTCTGGGTCGCCTGCTGCTCACCCTCGGCGCGAGCTCGCTCGCGGCGGCTTGCGGCGGGGAGACCGCTGCCGATCCCGGCGCCGAGACGAACGCCGGCGCTGCCGGGACTGCGCCCGGCGCGGCTGGAGCTGGAGGCGATTCGAGACCCATCCAGACGAGCGGCAGCTGTTCGCAACCGAGCCGCTTCTGTTTGAACGACGAGCTCATGCGCAGCATGGCGCGGACGGGCTACGGCCAGGTCCCGTTGAGTCCGCCGCGCAGCGACGCCGAGGTCGCCGCCGCCTTCGGCGACGATGGTTGTCTGCGCTACGACTGGGTGGCCTCCAGCTGCTGCAACCGCGCGCTCGGGCCAGGCGAGCGCGAAGCAGGGCAGTGTTGCTACGAGGCGTGCGACAACGTGTGCTGCGGTCGCGCGCTGGTGATCGCCGAGCGCACACTGGTGGCGGCGCCGGCGCGCCGCAGCGACTGGCTGGTGGCGCGGGACGCCCTGATCGGCGTCGCCCATGCGGCGCGTCCGGAGCTGACGCTCGGCGAGCGGGCTCGCCTGAGCGAGCTGTGGCAAGCCGACGCCTTGCTGGAACACGCCTCGATCGCCAGCTTCGCGCGCTTCGGCCTGCAGCTGCTGGCGCTCGGCGCGCCGGCGCATCTGGTGCGGGAGGCGCAGCGAGCGGGCCTGGACGAGATCCGGCATGCCGAGGACGCCTTCAGCATCGCGAGCCGACTGGCGGGGCGCGCGATCGGCCCGGGTCCGCTGCCCGAGCTCGGCGCCCCGATCGAGACCGAGCTGCGCGCGGTGGCGCGCGCGGCGCTGGTCGAGGGTTGCATCGGCGAGACGCTGGCCGCCGTGCTCGCGCTCGAGCAGGCGCAGCACGCGGGCGACGTCGCGATCCGAGAGGCGCTGCTCCAGGTCGCCGAGGACGAGACCCGCCACGCGGAGCTCGCGTTCCGCTTCGTGGCGTGGGCGCTCGGCCGTGGCGGGAGCGAGCTGCGCGAGCTACTGCGCGGCGAGCTCGAACGCAAGCTCCAGCAGCTGCCCGAGCCCGCCACCACCTCCGGCCTCTCGCCGGCGCAGTTGCACCACTACGGCCGCCTCGGCGCCGATGAGCAGCGCGCGCTGTATCGCCAGGTGTACGAGGGCGTCTTGCGCCCCACCTTCGCGGCGTTGCTCGACGGCCAGCCCGCGCGCGTCCCCGGCCCCGAGCTGCGCAGCTGAGCGACGGAGCTGCGCGACGGAGCTGCGCGGCCCCGCGCAGAATCTGCGCGAGCCGTGAGCAAATTCGCGAGCGCGGGGGGCGCGCGGGGAACTGGCCTGCAATTTGCTGGGCCAGCGCCATGAGCTCTCATCCCGTCACCTTTCACGTTACCGGAGCGCCGCATCGTGAGCGAATTCACGTGGCGATCCGCTTGCTCCTGCTGCTGGCGCTGGGCGCCATCGGCTGTTCCTCGCTGTACTGGTTCGCCTATTTCCTGCTGCCCGCCCTGGCCGCGCTGCTGATCCAGCAAGGCGGCGGGGAGCGCTACGTGAGCGAAGACGCTCCGGCGATCACGCGGGTGCTGCGCTGGCTGGCGGCGGCCTACGCCTATCTCTGGCTGCTGACCGATGAGGTGCCGACCACATCGCACGCCGCTCCGGTCACGCTCGAGATCGAAACCGGCGGCTCTCCCAGCCCGGCGTCCGCCTTGCTGCGACTGTTTCGCAGCATCCCGGCGTTGCTGGTCCTGATCCTGTGCTCGTTGATCTCGAGCTTGCTCTGGATCTTCGCGGCGCTCTCGATCCTGGTCTCGCAGCGCGTCCCGCCGGCGCTCAGCGACTTTCTCACCGCTACGCTGCGCTACCAGTTCCGGCTGATCGCGTATCATCTCTCGCTCGTGGAGCGATATCCCAGCTTCGATCTCGCCCCCTTGCCGCGCACGCCGGCCTCCAGCGCCGCCTGAGCGCGAGCTCGCGGGGCAGAGGGGCTCGGCGCCCGGCGGCCGCGAGCGTCGCCAGAATGTGCCCACCGCGCCATTGACGGCGCAGCGGCGGCTGGACCAAGCTGCAGCCTGCTCCCATGTTGCCCGCTGCGCGCGATCCACGGCTGGCACCGCTGTTTCAGCGGGCTGCTTGCGTCTTCTTCGACTGCGACGGCATCATTTATGATTCCAACGGCTTCAAGCAGCGCGCGATGCGCCACGCGCTGGCGGGGCACGACGAGCGCGCGCTCTCGGAGATGAGCGAATTCTGGCGCAAGAACGGCGGCATGTCGCGCTTCGCCAAGCTGGCCCACTTCTTCACGCGGATCGCGCCGCATCCCGACGTCGCCGGCCAGGTGGCGCTGGCGGCCCGTCGCTTCGGCGAGTCCTCGCGCGCCGGCTACGACGGATGTGCGCCGCTCGCTCCCGCCTTGCGCGCGGCCGCGGCGGCGGGCCCGGAGCGCTGCCATGTCGTCTCCGGCGCTGCCCAGAGCGAGCTGGAGAGCGTGTTCGCCGCGCACGGCATCGCGAGCCGCTTCGCTTCCGTGCTGGGCTCGCCGGCGCCCAAGCTGGAGCTGGTGAAGAGCGTGCTCGCGGCTCGCCGGTGCCCGCCGGAGAGCGCGCTCTTGATCGGGGACGGCGCGATGGATTTTCGCGTGGCGCAGGCGCTCGGCCTGCACTTCGTCTACCTCGCCCAGTACTCGGAGTGGCTGGGCGCCGAGCAGGAGTTGGCCACGGCCGAGCCGGTGAGCGTGGCCGAGACGTGGCAGGAGCTGCTGACCGGGCTGGGCGTCAGCTGAGCGCTCTGCGTCACGCGCGTGGGGGCGCGTCCCCGCGCGTCAGGGTGCGCCCAGCTTCGCGCGCCACCAGCCTCCGACGCACAACAGCCCAGCGATGATGGCCAGCGCGACGCCGCCCACGCAGGCGCGGCTCACACTGCGCGCCCAGCTCGGCGGCTGCTGCAGCAAGCGCCGGCGCCAGCTCGAGGCGCCGGCCGCCGTGAACGCGATCGCCGGCAAGAGCAGGTTCCAGCCCGTCCAGTGGGCGTCCACCGGGCGCAGCTCGGGGCGCTCCAGCAGCCGCAGCAGAAAGCTGTCGAGCACGTTGAAGCCGAGCAGCAACAGCCCGTAGCTGACGATGCCGCCCAGCACGGCGGCTCGCAGCCGCGCGAGCGCCGCCAGGACCCGCGAGCTATTGTCCCAGATCCTGCTGCGCACGCGCAGCACCCAGAGCACCGTCGGCGTGAGCGAGCTGCCGATGATGCCGAGCAGCGACAGGTAGAGCTCCACGCGCTCGAAGCGGTGTCCGGTCGCCAGCTCGATCCCGCTGATCGCCAGCGCCGCGGCCGCGATGGCGAGCACCACCGCCGCCAGCGAGTAGAACAACAGCCGCGGACGCGCCGCCTGGATCTCGGCATCGAACCCCGCCGCGCGCTGCGGCTGGCGGCCGCGGGCAGGGGAGGCGGGCGCCCGCGACGGCACGGGCACGCTGGCCGCGGCGACCGCGTCCAGCGCCTGCTCGAAGGCGGCCATGTCCGCGAAGCGCTGCTGCGGATCCTTCGCCATGGCGCGCTCCAGCACCAGCTCCAGGTGCGGTGGGATGGTCGGCACCAGCGAACGCGGGCGCGCCGGCTCCGAGTTCATCACGGCCAGGATCGTCGCGTGCGGCGAGTCCTCGTCGAACGGGGCGCGGCCGGTGAGCATGCGATAGAGAATCGCGCCCAGACCGTAGATGTCCGCGCGCTGATCCGCGCGCCGCCCCTGCGCCTGCTCCGGCGCCATGTACGACGGCGTGCCCATGATCAGACCGGTCTTGGTGAGCGGGTTCGCCTCGTCCGCCTCGAAGCGCGACAGACCGAAGTCCAGGATCTTGGCCAGCCAGCGCTCGGGCAGCTCCGCGCCGACCTGGCCCACCAGGAACACATTCGCGGGCTTCAGATCGCGGTGCACCACGCCACGCTCGTGCGCCGCGCCGACCCCTCGGCAGAGCTGGCGCGCGATGGCCAGCGCCGCCCCGACCTCCAGCCGCCTGCCGTCGCGCAGGTACTCGGCCAGATCCATGCCCTCCAGGTACTCGCACACCAGATAGGGCAAGCCGCGCGCGGTGACGTCGATGTCCAGCACCGTGACGACGTTCGGGTGCGCGATGGCCGCGGCCGCCTCCGCCTCGCGCTGGAAGCGCGCCTGCACCTGCGAGTTGCCGGCGTACTTCTGGTGCAACACCTTGACCGCGACCCGCTTCTGCGCAATCCGCGTGTGGCGGGCCAGGTACACCCGCCCCATGCCGCCCTCGCCGAGCACTCGCTCCACGACGTACGTCTGGTTCAGCGTCGCTCCCAGCAGCTCATCGCCGCTATCCGGTGCGTCCATTTCCTGCCAGGAAGACCCGACGATATCGGCGCTGCGCAGCTCCTGGGTTTCGCTCGTCGACATGCTCGCCGGGTCCGAGGCCCGCCACACGGACCCGAGCCGTCAGTACGGCCGGCGCTGGTTCCCGGTTGCCGCCCGGTTCTGGTACGGGCGGTGTGATGAGGGGTGGGCGCGCGGGAGCACTTATCCGCGCTGCGCGGATAGCCCCGGGAGCATCAGAGCCGCGGCTCGCGGGCGATCCGCAACGTGCCGCCCACCGCAGGGATGTGGCAGGCGGCTGGATCGAGCCCGCGCCGTTGCCACTCGGCTTTCAGGCGCTCCGGAGGCTCGTCGAGCGGCTCATCGGTGAGCTGGAAGGTGCCCCAGTGCATGGCGACGAAGTGGCGCGCTCCGAGATCGCTGAAGGCGCGCACGGCCTGCTCGGGATTCAGGTGCTGCTTGCTCATGAACCAGGCCGGATCGTACGCTCCGATCGGCAACAGCGCAGCGTCGAGCCCGCCCGCGCGCCGCCCGATCTCGCCGAAGCCAGCGAAGTAGGCCGTGTCCCCCGAGTGGTAGATGCGCGCGCTCGAGCCCTCGATCACGAACCCGCCCCACAGCGTTGCGTTCATGTCCCTGAGCCCCCGGCGGCTCCAGTGCTGCGCGGGCACGAAGCGCACCGTGACCGGGCCGATGCGGGTCTCGCTCCACCAGCCGAGCTCGGTGCACGGGAGCTGCTCGCGCGCGAAGAACTCCCGCAGCCCCAGCCCGCCCAGCAGCGGCCGCCCGACGGCTTTCACGGACGCCAGGTCGAGGTGATCGCGATGGTTGTGCGTGATCAGCGTCGCGTCGATCGCCGGCAACGCCGCGAGCGGCACGCCCGGCGGCACGAACCGCCGAATGCCCGGACCGATGCTGTCGAACAGGATCGGATCGACGAGCAGCGAAACCCCATCGAGCTGAATCAACCAGCTGGCGTGGCCGATCCAGGTCAGCCGGGCTGGCTCACCCGGCGCGGGCGGCCGCTGCAGCTCAGCCAGGTCCGGCTCGACGCGCGGCGCGGGCGCCGCCACCGAGCCGCGCCGGCGCCTGCCGAGCAAGCGATCGATCACCGCCCACTGGAACACCGCGCCGAAGCCCTGCGGCTCCGAGCCGTCCAGATTGACGAAGCGAAATCGCCCGGACGAAGACTGCTGTGCCATGGTCGTCCGGCGACCCTAGCAGCCCGCGCCGAGCTCGGCGCGGCTTCCGAGCCCGGGCGTGGCGCGACGCTCGCGGCGCGGCGAGGGAGCAGGGGGGCTCCCGGTGTCGCCCCCCGCCGTGCAGCGGGCACATCCTGGGGTCGCTCGGGTCGCGCGGGGCCGAGCCCCCTTTTGTACCGCCGCGCGGCCCGGGCCTCGATGGGGCGCGCTGTCGCTGCGACGGGCTGCAGCCGGGCGGGCTGCCGTGTCATAGTGCCGCCCATGATGGAGGGCAGCTGTCTGTGTGGAGCGGTCCGTTATGAGGTGCAGGGGGCGTTGTCGAGCCTGCTGCACTGCCACTGCGGCCGCTGTCGCAAGCACCACGGAGCCCCGTTCGCCTCTTTCGTGCGCGTGCCGCGCCAGCAGCTGCGCTGGCAATCCGCGGAGGAGGCCGTGGGCAGCCAGCCATCGTCGCCGGCGCGGCAGCGCCGCTTCTGCGTCCAGTGCGGCTCGGTGGCGCCGTCGCCTCACGGAGCCGAGCACGTGCTGGTGCCCGCGGGCAACCTGCAGGGCGAGCTGGACGGCAGCCGCGGTGAGCACATGTTCGTGGGCTCCAAGGCGGTCTGGCATGGGATCGCGGACGAGCTGCCCCGGCACGAGGCGGCGCCGCCCGGCTGGACGTCGCTCGAGGGCGTGGTGGAGCGTCCCACACTGGACAGCGCCCCGCTCGCGGGCTCCACGCACGGCTCCTGCCTGTGCGGCGCGGTGACCTTCACGGTGAGCGGGCAACCTTCGCGCTGGCTGCAGTGCCACTGCTCGCGCTGCCGGCGAGCGCGCAGCGCGCTGCATGGCAGCAACACCTTCTACCCGGTGGCGCAGTTTGCCTGGCGCAGCGGGCGCGAGCTGGTGAAGAGCTATAAGCCGCCCGAAGCGGAGCGTTTCACCACCTCGTTCTGCACGCGCTGCGGCGGCGGGGCGCCTTCGGTGCGAGAGAACGTGCCCTTCGTGCTGGTGCCGGCCGCGCTCCTCGACGGCGATCCCGGCGCGCGCCCGCAGGCGCACATCCATGTGGCCAGCAAGGCCGCGTGGTACTCGTTTCACGATGCGCTGCCGCAGTTCGCGGAGCTGCCTCCGCCTTGAGCCGTCGGGGCGAGCCTGCGAGTGAGCGATGATGGCCACCGGGGAGCGCAGGGCCCGGAGCTGGTACCCCTCGCTGCTCGTGCTGTGCCCGACGATCCTGCTCACCGCAGGGGCAGCGCGTGAGCCGGCGGTGTTCCTTGCGCTGCGCCGGGATCCGCAGGCGGTCGCGGCGGGGCAGCTCTGGCGGCTGCTCTCGCCCGTGCTGGTGCAGGCGGACGCGCTCGAGCCGGGGGGCTGGTGGCGCACCGGCGCGGTCTGGCTGCTGGTCGCGGCTGCGTTGGCCGCAGGGGAACGGGTCTTCGGGTTCGGGCGCACGCTGGGGCTCTATGGGCTCGGTGCGCTGGTGGGTCATGGCGTGGGCCTGCTCTGGCAGCCGTACAGCGCGGGCTGCTCGGTCGCGGGCTGCGGCGTGCTCGGAGCGCTCGCGCTCTGGGTGTTGCTCCGGGCGCGCGTGCTGCAGCTGAAGCTGGGGGCGTCGCTCGTGCTCGCGCTGGGTGTGGTGACCACGCTGTTGCGCGACATCCATGGTCCGCCGCTGCTCTCGGGCGCTCTGCTGGCGCTGTGGTGCGCTCGCCGCCAGCTTTCGGCTGCCGTCTAAGCGGGCGCGCTGATCCGGAACCGTTCGCGATACGCGGCGGGGGTGACTCCCAGGCGCCGAGTGAACACGCGCCAGAAGGTGCTCTCGTCGCCGATGCCGGTGCGCGCCGTGATCTCCTTGAGCGGCAGCGCTGTTTCCTCGAGCAAGCGGCGTGCTTCTTCGATGCGCAGACGGCGCACGAGCGCGGCCGGGGATTCGCCGAGGTGTTCGCTGCACAGCCGGGTGAGCGAACGTGAGCTCATGGCCAGAGCCCTTGCCAGACGCTGCACCGACAGAGGCTCCGCCAGATGTTCCAGGACGAACGCGGAGATGTTGCGCAGCCGCGGCGGCTCCTGCTCTTGCCGCTGCAGAGCGCCGCTGAACTGGGCCTGGTTGCCCGAGCGGCGCAAGAACAACACCAGGCGCTTGGCCACCGCCATGGCCACCTCGTGCCCGTGGTCTCGCTCGACCAGCGCCAACGTGAGGTCGATCCCCGCGGTGACGCCCGCCGACGTCCAGATCCGCCCGTCGCGCACGTAGATCCCTTCGTCGACGACCTCGACCCTGGGAAAGCGTGCCCGCAGCTCGTTCAAGAAGCTCCAGTGCGTCGTCGCGCGCTTGCCGTCCAGGAGCCCTGCGGCGCCGAGCACGAACGCGCCGGTGCAGATCGAGACGATGCTGGGGATGCGCGCGGACCAGCGCGCGACCCACGCGACCAGCTCCTCGGCGATCTCGGGTGAGCGACGCACGGGGGCGCCGGCGATGACCAGGATGTCCGGCGGGTGCGGCAGACTGCGCGGCAAGGGACGGACCCCGCTCAGCGTCAATCCGTGCCCGGTCAGTGCCGAAGGACCTCGAGGCCCGACCAGCTCGAGCTCGTAGGCCGTGCGCTCCAGCACGTCATTGGTGTGGCCGAGCACTTCCCAGGGCCCGGCGATGTTCAGCATGCCCGTACCCGGCACCAGCGCGAACCAAACCCGCTTGTTACGCGTGGCCATGGCTCTCAGTCTGACCCGCGTGGCGCAATTTGCAAGAATATTGTCCTTTGAGCCAAGGCCCGGCGGCGCTACGCCAAGCTGTGAAACCGACCAACGCGGGAGCAGCGATGATTCGAATGGCTATCAATGGGTTCGGCCGTATCGGCCGCATGGCGCTGCGCGCCGCCTGCCAGCGCAATGACGTGCAGATCGTCGCGATCAACGACCTGCTGGAGCCGGCGCACCTGGCGTACCTGCTGCGGCACGACTCCGTCCACGGCAAGTTCGAGCGCAGCGTTCGCGTCGACGCGGGCGCCCTCTGGGTGGGCGATCAGAAGATCCGCATCAGCTCGGTGAAGGAGCCCGCGCAATCCGCCTGGGGGGAGCTCGGCGTGGACGTCGTGATCGAGTCCACCGGCGTGTTCCTCACCGAGAAGCAAGCGGCCGCGCACCTCGCCGCCGGAGCCGGGCGCGTGATCCTCTCGGCGCCCGCCAAGGACGACACGCCCACCTTCGTGTACGGCGTGAACACCGCAGCCTACGCGGGCGAGCGCGTGATCTCCGCGGCGTCCTGCACGACCAATTGCCTGGCGCCGATCGCCCAGGTCGTGGATCAGTCCTTCGGCCTCGTGCGCGGCCTGATGACGACCGTCCACGCGACCACCGCCACCCAGAAGACCGTCGACGGTACCTCGGGCAAGGACTGGCGCTTCGGTCGCGGGATCCTGGACAACATCATCCCCGCCTCGACCGGCGCTGCAAAAGCGGTCACGCGCGTGCTTCCCTCGCTGAAGGGCAAGCTCACCGGCATGTCCTTCCGCGTTCCCGTCTCGGACGTCTCCGTCGTTGACCTCACCTGCCAGCTCGAACGCCCTGCCAGCTACCAGGAGATCTGTGAGGCCATGCTGCGAGCCTCGCAAGGACCCCTGCGGGGCGTGCTCGGCTACACGGACGAGGAGGTCGTCTCCAGCGATCTGCGCGGCGAAGCCTGCACGTCCGTGTTCGATGCCAAGGCGGGCATCCAGCTGGACCCGACCTTCGTCAAATTGATCGCCTGGTACGACAACGAGTGGGGCTACTCGAGCAAGCTGCTGGATCTGGCCGTGCGCATGCAGTCCTGAGTTCGGCGCGTCAGCGCAGCCATGGTCGAGCCCGACGCCAGCGCAGGAGCGCGTGAGCCCTCACAGGCTCCGCGCGGGCCGGCGCAGCGCTCCCGGCGCGTCGTTGTGGGCTTGCTTCGCCGAGCTACCGGCGTCGTCGGCCAGGAAGCGATACAGCCAAAAGCGGCCGTGGTGAGACAGCAGCAGGGCGTCGTCCTGCTGCGCGCCGAAGATCTGCCGGCGCGGATCCAAGTTGGGTTTGGCGTCCGAGGTGCGCGCGAGTACCACGTCAAAGTAGCGGGCGTAGGCAGCGCTGGTGTCGAAGATGTGCTGCCACTGATAGCTGGTGGGCGGCAAGGGCACGCCCGGTGGCCAGCTCTCATGGATCGGAAACGTCCAGTGATCGCGCGCGAAAATGTCGGGGATCTCGCTGTCGCGGCGCACGATGGCGTAGGCGGCAAAGTGCAGCCAGCTCGCGGCGTCGGTCATGGGCTGGCGGCTCAGGTCATAGCTCACGGGCGCCACGTGGGAGCCGCGCGGGATATCAGCCAATATCGCGCTGGCGTCGCGCGCCTCCGCACCGCGGCACAGGTGCAGCACCGAGTTGAGCGCCGCGAGCAGGCCCAGGACGAGCAGCGGGGCCTCCGCCAGCCGGCGCCAGCGCCGCTCGTGCCCGAAGGTGGGCAGCGCTGCCGGCAGCCAGAGCACCCCGACATGGCCGAAGCGCTGGAAGAAGGACCAGCAGTCGTCGAGCACCGCGGGGAATACGGAGTAGATCAGCCAGACCGAGCAGCAGAGCCAGGTGAATCCGTGCGCGGTCCAGCGGGCGCTGCCCCGCACCAGCAGCGCGGTGAGGCACATCCCCAGCAGCACCGCGACGAGCGCGCCGGCGAGCAGCTCGTCCCACGGCCCCGCCCAGGAACCGAGCAGCGTGCGATGTAAGGGCAGCCGTTCACTCCAGCGAGGAAACTGCACCAACCAGCTGCGCTCGAGCCGCGGGACGCGCCCGATCTGGGTATAGGCGAGGCCCAGGTAGGCGGCGAGCCCCACGCCCGGCAGCAACGCTCGCCACGGCCGGCGCCGGGTCAGCACGCCCAGTCCCATTCCGAGCAGCACGAAGCAGCCTCCGAGCACGTGAGCATAAGCGGTCGCCAGCGCCAGCAGCCAGACCCGGAGCGCCGGCTTCTGCTCGAACCAAGCGAGCAGGCAACAGGTGGCGAGGCCTGCTCCCAGCACGAAGTTCACGAAGCCCCAGGCGAGGCAAAAGGAGTAGGCGCAGGGCAGCCAGGCAAAGGCATACACCGCGGGGCGCCGTGCGAAGCGCAGCAACTGCCAGACGGCGAAGGGCTGCAGGCAAAATCCCAGCGCCAGCACCATGCGCCCGGCCAGCTCCAGGGGCAGCAGCAGCCCGAGCAGCGCGGTGGCGAGCTCGAACAGCCCGTTGAAAGAGATCCAGACGAGCTGTCCGGTGTGCTCCCCCTGCAGCGCGCGCAGCAGGCTGTAGGCCGTGGCGAGGTGCTGCGGATAATCGACGCAGGGAGGGAAGGGCTGACACACCAGCGCCAGGGCGATCGCTGCGACCGAGCCCGCGAACAGCCAGGCGGTCCAGTCTCGCGAAGAGCCAGCCGCGGGCGGAACAGGCAGGAGCGATGCATCCGCGTCCGGGGGGGCCATTTCGGGCCAGAGATTGCGCGAGAGCGTGCTCCAGCGCAAGCGCGGGCAGGGGCTTTGCCGGCTGTGCTCCGGGAGCTCCCGCGCCGGTCCCCGACCGGGTCGAGCTCGGCGGCGACGGCTGCCGCCGGCGATGCTAGCGTGCGGGGGGCGTGAACGCTGCGTCGCTGGCTCGCATCCTGCTCTGCGCGGCCCCGTTTTGCGCGGCCCTGCTCGCGGGCAGCGCGCGCGCACAGCGCGCTCGGGTCTATGCGAGCAATCCGGTGCGCACGCCCGCTCGCGAGTGGCTGGCGCTCGCCTCGCCACCGCTGGGCAGCTCGCTGGAAAATGAGCGGATCCGCGTGAGGAGCTGCGTGGATCGCGGGCGGATCGTCTCGCTCGCGCTGGGCACGGCCGAGCTCTCGATCCGCGCGTGCGGGCTCGCGGCGCTCGCGCGCAAGAACAGCGCGGGTGACTTCTCTGCGCCGCCGCTCGACGTGCCCGCCGCGACCGACGCCACGCGCAGCCAGCCGGATGCCTTCGCGGAGATCTCTGCCTACCATCACGTCAGCCGGGCGCTCTCGTTCTTTCAGCAACTCGGGTTTGCTGGCCTCCCGGAGCGCCTCTCCGTGGTCGTGTCGGCGCGCATCCCCGCCGGCCTGCGCGAGGGAGATCGCGCCCGCCTCGCGGACACGGCCTCGCCGCTGGAGCCGCTCGGGGGCGCGTTCTACCTGGGGAAGGAGCCGCTGGCGGCGTTGTTCGGCTCCGGCGGGCCCGTGCTCGTGCTGGGGCAGGGCTCCGCGCGAGACTTCGCCTACGATGGGGACATCATCGCGCACGAGGTGGCGCACGCGGTGCTCCGCTCGGCGCCCGCGGCGAGCGAGCTCGCCGGCGATGGCTCGGGCTTGGAGCGCGCCGCCTTGCTGGAGGGTCTGGCCGACTACTTCGCCGCGGCGCTCACCGGCGACCCGCTGATCGCGGAGTACGCGAGCGGCGAGGTCCCGGGAGGGCTGGGCACGCGCTCGCTGGAGTCACGCGCGCGCTGCCCCGAGAGCTTCACCGGCGATCCGCACGGGGACGGGCAGCTGAGCTCGACGGTGCTCTGGGCGGCACGCCAGGCGCTCCCCGCCGTCGAGCGATCGGGCTTTGACGCCGCCGTGCTCCGCTCGGCGCTGCAGCTCGGCTCGACGCCGGAAGGCGGGCTGTCGAGCTTCTTTCTCGCGCTGCGGGCGCGGCTGGGCACGGAGCTGCCCGGCGCTCTGCCCATGCTGCGGCAAGCGCTGCTCGCGCGCGGTCTGTCCGACGAGGCGGGCTTCGGGTGCGCGCCGCTGCGCGAGCTGTCGCCAGGGCAATCGCTGTCGGGCTCGGGCGGGCCCTTCGTCGCGCCCGGTGCAGGGCAGCCCGGGCTGCTGCAGCTCGTCCTGCGCCCGCCGCCCGGCGCGCGGCAGCTGACGCTGCGCATGCTGGGGGCCGAGCGCAAGGCGCCCGCCCTCGCCGAGCTGGCGCCGGCTGCGCTCTCCGCGAGCCTCGCTGGCCTTGCGCCGTTCGCGCCGCGGCTGCTCGGGCGCTACGGGCGCCCGCTGCGCTGGGCACGAGCGGGTGGAGGCCCGGCCAGCGACGCCGAGCTCGAGGCACCCTTCACGGCCAGCGGCAGGTACTGGGAGGCGTCGCTCTCACTGCCCGCCGAAGCGGGCTCCGGCTTGTACCTCCAGATCGTCAACACGGGCGGTGAAGGTTGGTACGACGTGCTCACCTTGCGCTACACGCTCGAGCCGGCGCCCTCCAGCCCCGAGGGCAGCGCCAGTGGCTGCAGCCTGCCGCACCGCTCGAGGCGAGCCGGCTGGCTGCTGCTCGTGTTGCTGGCGCTGGCTCTTCGGCGCCGCAGCGCTCAGAGCGGCGCGACGCAGCGGTTGACGTCGTTGTTGCAGAGCAAGCCCTCGCTGCAGTCGGATTGATCGCGGCACGCCTGACCGGCGCCGCAGCGCTCGGGGCAGGAGTGCGAGCAGTCGACATCGGCCTCGTTCGCGTCCTTCACGCCGTTGTGGCAGAGATCCTCGCAGGTTCCTCGCTCGGCTCCGTCCGCGAGCACGCAGCTCTGCGCAGACGCCGAGCAGTCGCCGTCGGACGAGCAGCCCTCGCCGGCGCCGCAGCGGCGGCAGCTGGTGTCACCGCCACAATCCACACCGCTCTCGCCGCCGTCCCGCTCGCGGTTGTTGCAGTCGCTGGCGACACAGAACTGGCCGTCCGTGATCCCCGACTGGCACTCCTCCGCTTCGGCGCAGCGCGCGAAGTTCGCGCACTTCGCGCACTGCTCACCGCCGCAATCGATCCCGCATTCGTCCGCATCCTGCGCGCCGTCCTGGCAGTGGTCGTCGATGCAGGCGCCCTCGGCGGCGTACTGGCGATTGCAGAACCCGCTCTGGCAATCGTAGCCGCTCGAGCAGCTGGAGCCGGCGCCGCACCTGCTGCACGATCCGCCGCAGTCCACGTCGGTCTCGTTGCCGTCTTCGACCCCGTCGCCGCAGCTGTTGGTGCTGCAGACCCCGCCGCTGCAGTAGCCGACCCTGCAGTCCGAGTTCCGACTGCAGCCCTGGCCGAGCTCGCACGAGGGGCACTGCCCGCCGCCGCAGTCCACGCCCGTCTCGCTGAAGTTCCGGTCGGCGTCACGGCAGCCCGGCGTGCAGTAGCCCAGCCCTTTGCCGACCGAGAAGGTCTTCGAGTAGATGTTGTATTCGTATTGCCAGGGTTCACCGCCGAGATCGATGCCGGCGATCGTCCCGGCGGTGCCCGCGAAGCTCGAGCCCGGCGCCTGCACGCGCGCGCCGACTTGCACGCCCACGTTGCCCTTCAGCCCCAGATCGACCGCGCCCTTCGGCGCCGTCTCCAGCGGATCCGGCTCGCACGTGGAGCGGAAGGCCGCGCGGGCCACGAGCGAGTGCCGCACGCCCGCGAAGATGCCGATCGTGTCATAGATGAAGGCGTTCACGCGCGGGATCAGGCCGCAGCTCACCGAGACCTCGCCGCCGCCCGTCACCTCGAGCTCCTGCTGCTTGCTGATCTGGAAGGAGGGCTTCTGGGTGAGGGAGGCCTTTCCGTTCTCCGCGCGCACACCAAACTTGAAGGTGGAGGCCTGGCGCAGCTCGATCACCGCCTGCGCGGACGCCTTCGCCTCGAAGCCACACTCCAGGTCCAGCTGAAAGGTCTCGACGAACACCACGGGCACGACGTCGGCCAGCACGACCTGGTAGGCGGGCTTGGAGATGAACAACGTGCGCTTCCAGCCGCCGGCGGGCTTCATGTCGGGCGAGCCGAGCAGCTGCTGTTTGGCTTCCCCGAGCACCTCGGAGGCGAAGTCGGCGTCTTGCGCCAGCCGCTCGCCGAGCTGCGCGCCTGCGCTGTTGTCGGCGGAGCGCAGCCCTGCCTCGAGATCGAGCGTGAGCTTCAGGCCCGTCTGAACGCGGCTGTCGAAGTTGAGCCAGGCGACGGGCTTGGCTGAGTGCCCCGGAAAGGGCACCTTGGCGCCGACCTGCACTCCCGGGTTGAACCTGAGCGTCGAGGCCACCTGAGCGCTGCCGTCCATGAACAGCGTGATCGGATACTTGCCGGTGTTGAAGGTCTGCTCGAAACCACCGTTCAGAGCGAACAACCCCTCCGATTGATCGAAATCGAACTGAGGGTTGAAGTTCGTCGAGCCCTCGACCGTCTCGGGCGTGACCTTCTCCCAGACCTTGACCGCCGTTTCCTCGACCTTCTTGGCCGCCTTGGTCACCGCCTTCTTGACGGCCTTGGCGGCCTTTTTGAACAACTTCTTCAGGCCGGGATCGGCGCCCGGCAACGGATCGGCGTCCTCCAGCTCGTACAGCGTGGGCTCGTCATCCCGGAGCGGCTCGGGTTCGGGCAGCTCCAGGATGTCGAGATCCTGGTACAGGTGAGCGGAGGCCCAGGCCAGGTCGAGCTTGCCGAGATCGACACTCTTCACCGCGCTCTGATCGATCACCATCTGGATGTCGCCGGTGACGATATCCTCCAGGCCCAGGCTCACCGTGTTCACGGTGATGTTCGTGCCGTCGCTGGCGACGCTGACCACGCGGCGGGCGAAGCCCAGCGGGTTCTTGCCCGCGCCCTCGCTGGGCGCCGAGACGACCACCCGCCCGGGCTCCCAGCTCAGCACCTCGGCGTGCGCAGCCGACTTGAACTGCAGCGTGGCGGGCGTGACGTCCACATCGTCCGCCTGGGCCCGCGTCAGAGGCTGTACCCACGGCTGCGGCTGGAGCGTGTTGTAGTCGGGCTCGAAGCTCGGGCTCCACGTCAGCAGATCGAGATCGTCCTGCGGCCCGTTGGGGTCTCCCGCTGCAGGCGCTGACCCGGCCGCGCCAGCGCTGGAACCGGCGGCGCCGCCGGAGCCCGCGCCCAGATCGACGCCAGCTGCTCCTCCCGAGCCCACTGCGCCGGGGAGGAGCTGGGTGGAGTCTACACCGCTGCAGGCCGCGCCCAGCGAGGCGAGCAGCACGAGAGACACGCCGACGCCGTGCCAAGCTTTGAGAGCGCGCATTGTGCCAGTATTGCACGCTCATGTACCTGAACAAGCAACGAGGCACGTGCGGCACGGTGATGAGTGCGAGATCCGCGCGAGCCTTGGGCCCCGAGGCGTCACCCTGCGCGCTCGTGCCGGGTGGTCGCTGGAGGTGGTAGGAGAGTGCACGAGGCGCGCCAGCAGCCGCTGACGCGCGCAGCGGACGGCGTGGTCAGGACTTGCGCGGGGCTCAGCCCGCCTGAGGCAGGAGGTGCTTCAGAGCCTCTCTGCGGCTCAATGGGCTGAGCTCGTGCGCGTGCTCCTCGACATAGCGCAATACCTCGCCCGGTTGGTACTTGGCCAGCTCCCGCAGCGCCCAGCCGATGGCCTTGCGCAGGAAGAACTCCTTTGACGAGAGCGAGGGCCGAATACAGGCGTACAACAGCTGGGTGTCCGTTGCATCGCGGCAACGGAGCTGAGCCAGGATCGCTGCCCTGCGTTTCCAGAGATCGTCTCCCCGGCTCCAGGCTCGCAGCGTACGCCGCATCTCGCGTGGATAGAGCTCGAGCAGCTTGCCGATCTGATGACTCGCCAGCACATCCACGAAGTCCCACCAGGCACCGCTGACGATCAGCTCCTCGTACATCGGCAGCGCCTCCAGGGTCTGAAATGCTCTGGCCTTGCGGTGCCCGGCCAGCGCGAGCGCCGCGTAGCGCTCCTCGCGACGCTTCGCGGAGCGCCAGAGCGAGAGCACGTCCGCCCGCCAGCGCGCCACGCTCTCGAACGGATATGAGGCAAACAGCTCGCGGCAGATGGCCCGCAGCCGAGGCGCGGGCACGCCCCAGTACGGCATCTCCGACTTCATGTAAGACTGCATCGCGGCCGCGCGCGCCGGATCGGCGGCGGTCCGCAGCGCGGCGCGCAGGCGCTGCAGCAGGCGAGGCGTGACGTTGCGGGGGGCTTCCACGTTCGTGGTCCATTCTAGCGAAATGGGCCAGGAACTGCCTTCCGCCGCTGTCGTGGCGGGGCGATGTGGTCGTTCCCAGTCCCGAGGGAGGATGCCATGGACAGCAACGCTTTCACGAAGCTCTTCACGATCTACTCGGAGAGCCAGAAGCCAGAATGCAACAGCATCGCCGCGCACCTGCGTGATGTGGTTGCAAGAGAGAATGAGAGCAACCCGCTCGTCATCGTCACCGGCTCACAGCTCATCGTCTTCGTGCCACCGAAGCCCACGCCGGACCTGCATGACTTTCGCCTCGACGTGCGCGGCTTCTTCGAGATGGCATCGATCAGTCATCTGGGCCCGGCCCTGGGCTCGCTCGTGACGGCGTACACGGCCGGTGCTGAGAGCTGGCTAGCCGACGCGACGAGGCTCGCCACTCAGCTGGAGCTGGTCGAGGCCGCCAACACGGCGTCGTTCTGGGGCTCACTGGCCGTGCCGGCCTGGAAGGGGAAGGAAGAGGCGATCTGCCGCCTCGTCGGCTACGCCTGCAGGCTCTCCAAGACCTGGCTCGACGACTTTCAGAAGAACCCCGCGAAGCGCACGTTCGAGTCGCTGGTCCAGGACTACCTGGCGGTGCGCAGCCCCACGTTTCCCATCTCCTACGACCAGGTCATGGTGGCCACCTTCGCCTTGGCCACGCTCGGTGGAGTGAGTGGCTCGCTGAGCTTTCTCGCGCCCCTCGAGCTGGACTGGAGCCGCGCCCTGGTGCTGTTCGCGGGCCAGACCGGCGGCGCCACGGCGGGGCTGAATCGCTGCACGAATCACCTCTACAACGTGCTGTCCGTCGCCTCGCGTGGCGCGCTCGATCCCGCGCGAGTCTTCTTCAACCCGTTCCTGGTCATCGCTGCATCCTCGGGCGGCACGCCCGACTGGTCCGCCGTGGAGAAGGAGTGCCGTACATTCTGGGCCGTGACCGCCTCACGCACCCAGCTCGCCGGGCGCATGTTCCCCGGGTATCCCAAATTCGCGTACGCCGAGTGCGAGGAGGCCACCGTCACGCCCGCCACTCGCGAGATCTCCAAACCGCCCCGCGTCACCTCAGCGCAGGATCTATTCGGCTTCGTCGCGCGCCTGCGCTTCATGATGGAAAATCCGGCGCAGCTCCTGTCGAGCACCGTGGCCCCGTTCCTGATCGACCAGCTCGCGGCTGGCAACACGATCGAGTCGGTTGCCATTCCGGGCTTCACCGGCGTGAGCTACCCGTAGGGCGCATCCGAAAACGGCCCAGCGAGCGTCAGCCCGATGACGCGGCCCTTGCTGGCCCGGACCGCGAATGTCGAGCAACCGACCATGGCGAAGCTACTCACCCGGATGGAGCGGGACGGCCTGATCGAGACGGCGCCGCACCCCGGAGATCGCCGCGCCCGGCAGGCATCGCTCACGCGCAAAGCCCGGGCTGCCTTCCCCAGGGGCCTCGCCGCGCTTGCCGAGGCCGAGGGTCAAGTGCTGCGCGGACTGAGCAAGAGCGAGCGAGCGCTGCTCGACTCCTTGCTCCGGCGCGTGCTGACCAACACCGAAGCGCTCAACGCCACCTCGGAACAGACCTGCCAAGAGAGCTCACCATGAGCGGCTACGATCTCACCCGCGAATACCCGGTCCCGATCGAGCTCGTCTGGCGCTCGCTGACCGAGGCCGAGCTCGTCGCCGCCTGGACCGCCACCGGCAGAGGTGGCCACCCCGTCGGCTTCGAGCCCACGGTGGCCACCAAGTTCCAGTTCATCGGCAAGCCCACCCCGGGCTGGAACGGCATCGTCGACTGCGAAGTCCTCGAAGTGCAAGAGCCCACCCACCTTCGCTTCAGCTGGCGCGGCGGCGCCGATGACGACGTCACCACGGTCACCTGCAGCCTCGAGCCCACCGGCACCGGCACCCGCCTGCGCTGGCAGCACACTGGCTTCACGGGCGTTGGTGGGTTCATCGTCTCTCGCATTCTCTGCTCCGTGCGAAAGAAGATGTTCGACCTGGGGTTGCCGCCGGTGCTGGAGCGGCTTGCGAAGGAGGGACGCGGGTAGCGCCCGGCGCTCGGGGGGAGCCAGACGTACGGCCCACGCGCTCTGAATCCCGTATCCCCCTCCGAGCTTGCGTGCCCCCCGCAAGACTCGAGCGTGCGATCCTGCGGTGAGGTTCAGGACCAGCGGCGCGCCGCCCAGTACCAGATAGCGACCGGCCAGAACACACAGACCCACACGATCAGCCAGAAGTAGCTGCCGCGCGCCTTGCCGTCTGCCGGAGCAACCGCCACGGCCGCAGCCGCGTTGTTATTCATGAATACCATCGGGTTGCGATTGCCCGCTTGGGCCATCCGCATCGCTTCTTCGGCGGAGCGCAGCGCGACATCGATCGTCTCGCCGCAATGCTTGCACTTCTTCGCCGCTTCCTTCACCTGTTCCCCGCAAAAGGGACAGTCTTTCGTCATCTCTCCAGGTTCAACTGCTGCCGCCATGTTCCCACTCCCTGATGAGACGCTGGACGGCTTGTGAGCTTCCCGCTGTAGCGTCGTGATCCGATTCAGGGGTTGGAGTGCGCTGGTGTCTGCGCGCCCGCACCGAGCGGACCACGATCTCACGCTCAGGTGCCGTCACTCTTCCCTGGAACGCCTTTCGGCGGAGAAGACGACGGCGGGCGCCATCAGCATCGCTAGCGCACACTTCACAGACTCCACGAATGAACTAGACCCGGCAGCGCTGGCCTTTGCACTGTGGTCTACAGACCATCTGACGTGGGAAGAAATCCAAGCGCTGCCGGAGACGAAGCATGCAAAGGTGCTGAAGGACCCAGACGCCGAGCGCGGCAAGAAGAATTGTTACAGCGGTAACATCGTCGAGATCCAGGTTGATCGCTCGGCGGGAAAGCCCGTTTACCTAGGCGGTCTGGTCACCGGATCGGGTGTTGTGATGCGCTTTGCAGCCGTAGGGTCGACCGGAGAACTCGTTGCGAAGAGCTACGCGAAATTCTGCGGCGTGACAACAGGCAAGTACAGCTATTCGAACTCCGGAGGCGGCACGACACACGCAGTCTTTCTCGTCGGGATGTTCGATCTTCCCGAGAACAAGCCGAAAGCCAGTCGGAAGCAGGGTTAATAGTTCTACTGTCGAAAACTCTGGCTGTTTCAGGGGAGACGTGAGCGGCAGAGTCAGAGTCAGGGCTGGCGGATAGAGCTCGGGCCAGAGGCGGGGTGAGTGGGGCCGCCTCGTTGCCAATCACTTGCGCCAGTTCCGTGC
>DASTRX010000013.1:0-13885 GCA_035760985.1 Polyangiaceae bacterium | reverse complement strand
GGGGGGCCCCGCCGCTGCGGCGGGGGGGAGGGGCTGCGCCAGCCCCTCCCAACAACTCCTACAGCAGGGGCTGCGCCAGCCCCTCCCAACAACTCCTACTGGCCGAGGATGTTGAACGCGGTCCGGACCAGCTCGATGTCGCCGAAGATGTTGGAGAGCTGGCTCGCACGATCGTTGTCGGTCAGGTTCGGGTCGTCCTTGATCTTCTGGGCCTGCTCGAGCAGGTCCGCACCGTACCAGGGACCACTCGCCGGATCGTTGCCGCGGAAGGCCACGAAGATGCGGCCGCTCGCCGGATCCGACACCTCCACCGCGGTGAACCCATCCGGGGCGCTGCGCGACTCGCCGCTGCCGACCAGCGACACCTGGCCCTGGCGAGCAAACGCCGGGTTCAGGCTGCCGTCGAGCAGGTTCATGCCGGCGACCAGCGACTGCACGCGCGTCGTGTAGCTGCGACCTGGGGCGATCACAGGCGCCGTGCTGGGGGCCTCCGGATCGTCGAAGATGCTGCGCTGAACGACCCGGGCGCCACCGCCCGCCATCTCCATGTGAGGCGCGTAGCCGTTGTCATCCTCGCGGTAGATGTTCGCGAACAACGTCTCCAGCGGCTCCGGGAAGGCCAGGTTGTAGGGGATGCGGAAGGTGCGGGCGTCCGCGTTCACGTCGCTGCCGATACCGACCACCGAGGCGTTGGACGCCTGCAGCGCCGCCATCGCCGCGAGCTGGTCATAGTAGTGACCGGACTCGAGCACGCGCCGGAACACGTCGTAGCCGGAGCTGTCGTACTGCGAGAAGAACGAGCGCCCGACACCGCGCGGCACGTCCACGCACATCGGCATGCTGGTCAGCGTGCCCGAGAGGCCCAGGCCGCCGGACGCCACCGTACCCTCGGTGGGCACGAAGACGTCACCCGTCTCCGGGCACTGGCCGCCGACCGCGACGTACTCGCCTGTCGACGCATCGTAGACGTGCGGCCCGTACTCGGGCGTCGACATCACGCCACGCAGCAGGTCGAGGCCGGCGCCGGTCGCGATCAGGCCGAGGTCGCCGCGGGGCGTGCGGGCGGGGGTCAGCCCGGTGATGAAGCGACCCCACAGCCAGTGCTGGTACATGTTCGTGAGCGGCAGGAAATACCGCTGCGCCGTGCGCAACGCGACCTGGAACGGGTCGAACCCGATGCGGTCGCGCTGGAAGTTGTTGAACACGTAGTACTGCTGGTAACCCGTGATCAGGCTGTTCACGATCTCGTCGTTATCCGCGCCCGCGTCGTAGCGGTGGCACGTATCGACCGAGTCGACGTACTCGTCGTAGCAGGACAGGTACGGCACCTTGATCGGGACGCTGGCACGCTGCGCCGCCGTCTGGTTCTGCGACTGGTTCAGCAGGGTCAGGTACTCGGTGCGCGGCATGAAGCGGCGCTTTTTGATGTTCTCGTAGCCACCGAGCAGCGCCGGGTAGTTCGTGTAGTGGCTCAGGCGCTGGCCGGTGTCGGACAGCTGCGCCATCGCGTTGTCCAGGCCCTGGTACAGGATCGGGTTGCGGATGGTGTTGGCCAAGGCCATCGCCGAGCGCACGTCCACGCCCAGCTTCTGCGAGCCCTGCGCGATGCCCTGCATGGCATCGTCGTCGAACACCTCGACCAGGTCGCCGTAGCCGGCGGCCAGAGCCGCGATGTCATAGTGACCCAGGCCGTGGATGTCCGAGTTGAAGCGGCTGCCGTAATCCATGATGCTGGAGTACTGCAGCTCCGCCATCTTCCCGTTCCGCTGCTCCTCGCACTGCGCCGCGGTGCCCGTCCCCTCCACCGGAATCAGGTTGGTGGAGGTGGCGGATTCGCGGCGCTGCAGCGGCTCGGTGATGCTGCAGTTGCTGCGCAGGAACGCATCCGGGATGGGCGCCTGAGTCGCCGTGCCCAGCGTGTACGTGGTCAAGGGATCGATCGTCTTCACGCGCTGGGGCCAGTAGTCGTCCTGGAAGTTCAGGGCGTCGGCGCTGCCCGCGAAGTTGTGACGCAGGCCCATGGTGTGGCCGAGCTCGTGCAGCATCACCGCGCGGAACACGCGCTTGCGCAGCTCGTTGAACAGGTCGTCACCCTGCTTGCCGTTGTCCGCGAACTCCTTCGCCAGGCCCGCGATCGCGGGATCATCGAAGTTCGCCATCCAGATGTTGTTTCTGGAGGTGACGTCCGCGAGGTCCTGCACTTCCTTCAGCGCATCGGGGCCGAACCAGTTGGTCAGCGACAGATAGCCGAGGGGCCCTTCCACCGGAGCAGGCGTGCCCAGCGCGGCAGCGTTCTTCTTCAGCAGGTCGGAGCGGAACTTCAGGTAACCGGGCTTGCCTGCGGCCTGATCCCGCGCCCACTCGGACGGCAGCATCTTGGCTTCGATCTCGGTGCCCACGAGGCGCGCGAGGCGAGCCTGATCGAGGCCCGGCACCGCGGTCGGGATACCGTCCTTGCCCTCCTTGGCCAGCTGCGTCAGGCGCTCGAAGCCGGACTGGCCGAGCATGGCCTTGGTCAGCGCGTCACCCGAGAGCCCCGCGAGGCGATCGAGCTTGCGGGGATCGATCGGATTCAGATCGCCGCGGATCGCCTGGCGGAAGTAGTCGCCGTTGATCAGCGAATCCTCCGACAGACCCCCTTGCGCCTCGGGGATCATCAGCTCGACGATCTCCTTGGCCTGTTCGGCGTAGCGGTCCACGCCAGCGCCGTACACATAGGCGGACGCCGAGACGTTGCGGCCCGTCTCCGGGTTCAGCGACGAGGGACCAAAGCCGAGCGGACCCGCCGCCTGCTGCTGGTCGACCCAGTACACGAAGTTGTAGCGCAGATCGCCGTTCCGAGCGTGATTGTCCTCGTTCCTGTCGAGGCAGAACAAACACGTGTCACCCGTGTCGTTCTCCAGATCGCGTTCCAGCTCCTCGACGGTCTGCTTGCGCGCCGCGGAGATCACCTTCTTGAACGCGGTGTCGTAGTCGGCCGCGATCTCGTCGGCGGTGTCACGCAGCTCGTCCGGGAAGTTCTCGGAGAGCGCGTAGGTCAGCGGCTTGAGCGTGCGCACCGAGAAGTCGAGCGGCACACCCGAAGCGTCGCGGCTGCGCTGCCAGAGATCGTGGCGGCCCGCCACCTCGATCAAGCCGGAGAAGGTGTTGCCCAGGCGCCGATCGTAGGTCGGACGGTCCACGCGGAAATAGCCGAACTCGCCCTGGCGCCGATCATCGTAGACCAGCGGCACGTACTCTTGCTCCGCAGCCGGGTCGACCTTCAACAGCGAGGTGCGCAGCTTGATCTCGTCGCCGGCGCAGTCGCCGAGGCGCGAGTTGGTCATGGCGATGCAGGCCATCACGCTGGGCTCGGCGGTGTAGCGCGTGGTGAAATCCATGTACGTCGCGAGGCCCGTCTTGGGGTCGACGTCCATCTTGAGCGCGTCTGGGCCGCCTTCGTTCTGCGGGATGTAGCTGGACATCGTGGCGAAGGCCTTGAACGCCGGCGACAGCTCCATCAGGTTCTCGACGTCGTTCTGCGACCAGTCGACACGGATGAACTCGCGCTCGTACCAGGGGCGATCGCTGGAGTTCTCCGAGATGATGTTGTTCTGCTCGCCCGTGCGCGGGTTGTAACCGCGCTGCACGTCCACGTGCTCCTGGATGCGGTAGGCGACCACGGGCGCGCCCTTGTAGAGCGTCGGATCACGGCCCCAGCCGAGGCCGGGGGTCACGGGCTGATCGCTGGGCTTGGCCAGCGCGGAGGCCGCGCGATCATCGATACCGGGGATCTCCTCGTAGGAGCGGTAGCCGACCAGGTGATCCTCCTGGATGTCCCAGGCGATCATCTCCAGGCTGCTGTTCACGCCGACGAACGCAGTCGGGCTCGTTTCGGGCACGTCCACCACGGTCTCGCGAAGGAACCACTGACCCTCGAAGTTCTTCTTCGCGATCAGGCCCGGCTGCGTACGATCGATATCACCGATCGAATCGGCGCAGCCGCTGCCGGCTACTGCGACGGCGATGAGCGCAGCCGCGTGCATACCAAGCACGCTGAGCTGACTGGTGCGGCTCACAACTCTGGTCATTCGGTCCTCCAACTGCGAACTACGGTAATGCGCGACATCAACGTGGGAATCATAGAGACAGCGGGTCAGAGAGGGATGGATTCCGTATACGTCGCGTTTACGAAAAAGGTTGTCATGTTGCTCTCGGCTCCTTCGAAGGCATAGAAGGGAAACCGATAACTCTTGTTGTCGGCGCGGAACACGCCGCCGGCCGTCGCCATCCCGAGCCCCAGGGACAGGTTGTCGAGGGCTTGATAGCTCGCCGACAGCGTGCCGGTCTGCGTGTCGTGCTGGCCGCGGCCGCTGGTGGCGTACGGGCTCGACAGATCGTCGAGCGGATAGCTGTCGTAGGTCCAGGACTTGGCCAGGCCGTACGAGATGGCGAAGCCGAGCCGATCGGTGAGCGAGTAGGAGGCGCCCAGCGTGCCGCTCAACACCATCGACGTGTTGTTGCTCTCGCCGTCGAAATACGTGTTCCCCGCCAGCTCGGAGCCGCCGCTGCGCGCGATGCCGGTCACGACATCCTCGATCACCAGCCCGTCGCGCGTGGTCAGCCCGCGGCCGGTGTTGGCCTGGCGCGTGGGGTGCGTGTAGCGGTGGAAGTTCTTGCGGTAGCCCAGGGCCGCGCTCACGCCGAGCTTGTCGAAGCTCATGCCGCTGCTCAGGCCTGCTCCGATCGAGGTGATCAGCGAGTCGGCGCGCGAGGCCGTGCTGGTTGGAAGGCGCGCGGACAGCGAGCCGTTGATCTTGGGGCCATTCTCGAATTGATAGAGCGGCCGCGACACACCGAGCGAAATGTCGCCGAAGAGCAGCGTGTTGGGAGCGTCGAACCCGTCAGACTTCGTGAGCTCCTGGTTGATCGAAGCGCTCGCGGACACGCGCGTGTTGTCCGGAAAGCTATAGGAAGGCGAGATCGCGAGCGACCAGTCCACCATCGGGTCGCGCACGTACCGGCTGCTCTCCGTCACCGGCACGAAGGTGCTGGAGCCGAAGTTCATGCCGGCACCGACCATGATGCTGAGCCCGGACGGAAGCCGTTCTTCCTGCTGCTCCTGGGTCACGGCGGCCGTGTCTCGAGGCTTGTCCGCCGGCGCGGCCGCGGCAGAGACCGGATTGGTCGGCGGAGCCGGGATCGGCTGACCGAAGTTGGAGGACACCGAAGACGGATCCTGCGCGGTCACGCCGATTCGGACCGAGAGCGCGGGCGGAGCCGGCGGGGCGGCTGCCGGAGCAGCGGCCTCGGGCGCAGCCGGCGCCCCTGCCTGCGGAGCAGCTGGTGGAACAGCTGCCGCGGCCTCGGGCGCAGCCGGCGCCACAGCGCCTTCCGGCGGAGCCGCTTCCGCTGGCGCGGCCGCTCCCGCCTGTGCCGGTGCAGACGCCGCCGCGGCACCGTCAGGCGCCGCTGCAGACTTCTTTGCGCCAGCCTTGGCGGGCGCCGCGGGGGCCGCGGGCGCACCGGGGGGGGTAGCGGGCGCCGCGGCTGCCGGCGGGGCCCCAGCGGCATCGGCGCTCGTCGTGCTGTCTGTCGGGGCGGGTGGCGCGGGCTCGGCTGCCTGGGCAGCGGCCGCGGAGAGACTGATGATCAGAAGCGCGGAGCCGACTGCACGATCCATAGATATTCCCATTCAGCGTCCAATCTCGCTCACCACCGACCGCGTCGGGATCACCCCGGCGAGCCGCTCACCGAAATGGTCCCTTTCTCAAGAACCCGGGCCTGAGAAAACGGGTCAGCGTGCTAACGAGAACTCTCAGAGGATAGCTGCTCCGTGCCCGTTTGGGGCCTATCCACCCGATTCCCATGCAAAATAGTCGGCCGCCGCCGATGTAAAATTCGCAGCGCCTGGGGCGGGCGGCCCCAGCCGGCGCGCTCTGTTTCCGCGCGGCAATGGATCAGTGCTTGCCAAGCGGCCACTCGTTGCTCCTTCGGCTATCGAGCCGCGCAGACGCGTTCAAGGTCGGGGCGATGCATCTGCGATCAGGAACAGCAAGTCCTCCAATGTCTCACGCCCGAGACTCGCGCTGATCGAGAGCGCGGGGATCTCGGCCCGCTGCGAGACACGATACAAGATCGGAGACAGCCCGCGGTGGGGCGCCACGTCCACCGCCGAGGCCAGATCCGCGCCCCATCCCAGCAGTTCCGCATTGCCGTTCGCGAAGGCGGCCAGGCTCGAAAAACCGCCGATCAACGTGCGCTGCTCGTGCAGCTCGCCCAGGCCCACCCGCGCGGCGAGCGTCGCCGAGAGCGGGCGCCGCGCGGGGCTGGAAGCGAGCGACACCAGGAATTTCTCGTCGGCAGCCCAGGCGATCTTCACGCCATCGGGATCCGGGACGAACAGCACGTACAGGGTCGGTGCGCTGGGGTGCGCGGCCTGCGCCCGGGCCTCGCCGGGCGTTTCCGCGGAGGCAGCCACTGGCTCCTGCCGCGGCCATGCGAAGCTCACCTCCAGCACGAAGCTGCCCTTCGGCAGCCCCGGCGCGGCCAGCAGATGGCGGCGCTTGATGTGCTGCGGCACCCAGCGCGCTCCCCAGGCGCTGCGCACGAGACGCCCGAATTGCGGACCCAGGATCGGATCGTTGAACGCGCTCGCGAGCTGGTCCGTCCAGTTGTCGAACTCACTGAATCTGCCCGCGAAACCGAACGCCTGCCAACCGATCTCGGCGAGCCAGGGCGCAGGCGCGGTGCGCCCGTCGCCGCTCGCGGGCAGGTGCCCCGCGGCGTGCACGATCGGTCCCATCGGCATGGGCAGGTGATCGATCAACCAGCTGCCTTGCTGCTGCAGGCGTCTGGGCAGCCCGCGAAAATCGAGCAGCGTACCCAAGAGCGCGCTGAACGGCCCGCGCAGCCGCGCCAGCGGCACGGCGTTGAAGGCCCACAGATAGCCGGCGTCCTCGCTGCCCAGCTGCAGCTGCCAGAAGTCGCTGGGCGCGATGCCGGCCGCGCCCGTGCCGATCAGCAGCTGCATCAGCTCCGAGCGGGCCGCGGCGCGCGGGGCCACGATCGAAAGCTCCAGCTGCTTTTCTTGCGCGTTGGGCGCGAGCTCGAGCTGCGCGCCGTCGAAGTCATCGGCGATGTTGCGCAGCTCATCACCGAGCTCCTCCGCGATCGCGGCCAGCTGAGCGCTGCCGCGCTCGTTCAGGGACTGCAGCCCGAGCGCGCTCTCCAGCCAGGCGCGCGCGCGCGCGCGCAGGGTCGCGTCGGAGACCGCGCGCAAGGGCTCGGCGTGGAAGATCGAGCTCAGCTTGCCGGAGCCGATCGGCGCCAGCGGCAGAGCGCGCGTGGCCGCCGGCAACAGCTCCGCGAGGGCCGCGTCCGAGCCGGAGCACACCATGCGCAGCGGCACCGAGCCGAGCGCATGCGCCTCGGCGCAGCTGAGCCCGATCGGGGACTCCACCGTGCGCGGCTCGCGCGGGATGTCGGCGGGGTTCGCGGTGGCCAGCGCGAAGCTCACGGCCCAGCGCAGCGCCGGCGGTTCGCTCTTGCCGTTCCAGAGCGCGAACAGCTCGATCGGCGCCTGCAGGTCCACCGGGCGACTCGGCCGCCCCACGCGCCCGCGCAGCCACAGCTCCAGCGACAGCTCGCCACCCGCCCAGCCCTGCACCTGCTTTAACAGCGCGGCGGGCTCAGTCCAGCGCGCCGCGAACACCAGATCGGTGGGCAGAGGCAGCGGCGTATCGACGCGCGGCGGCTCCGGCGGAGGCGGGGCCGGTGGGGGCGGAGGCGGCGCGACGGGCGGGGGATGCTCACAGGCGTTCGCTCCCAGCGCGAGCCACAGCGCCGCTGCCCAAGCTGCGGCCGGTTTGAGCCTCACGCGGGACGGATGCCGGCGATGCCTGCGGCGGCGCGCGCGCGCCGCTCGATCTCATCGAAGCGCTGCTCGGCGAGCAGCGCCGTCTCGGCGAGCCAGCTGCCGCCGCAGCAGAGCACGTTGTCGAGCGCCAGATAGCGCGCCAGGTTCTCGGCGTTGATGCCGCCCGTCGGCATGAACGGCACGTCCGGATAGACGGCGCCCAGCGCCTTCAGCGTGCCCACGCCGCCGAACTGCTCCGCGGGGAAGAACTTCAGCACCTTCAGCCCCAGATCGAGCGCGCGCTCCACCTCGCTCGGCGTGCAAACGCCGGGGCTCACCGCCAGGCCCTCGCCCAGGGCGTACGTCACGACATCCTGGCGCAGCCCAGGGCTGACCAGGAACCGAGCCCCTGCTCGCTGTGCTGCGCGGGCTTGCTCCACGCTGCGGATCGTGCCGGCGCCGACCAACAGCCCCGGCAGCGCGCTCAGGCTGCGGATCGCGCCTTCGGCGGCGGCGCTGCGGAACGTCACCTCGATGCAGGGCAGCCCGCCGGCGAGCAAGGCGCGCCCGAGCCCTTCCGCACATTCCACGTTGGGCAGCTTGACCACCGGGACCACCCGGCACGCTCGCAGCCGTTCGAACACGTCGCTCGTTGCTTCACTCATGCGTCACTGCTCTCGGCGCTATCTCATCGATCGATGCGGGCGCTGCCTCCGCCCATGGCCTTCAACACCTCGGGCAGCGTGGCCATGGTGGTGTCGCCGGGCGTGGACATCGCCAGCGCGCCATGCGCCACGCCACAGTCGAGCGCCCATGCTGGATCCTTACCCTCCAGCAGGCCATAGATAAAGCCCGACGCGAAGGAGTCCCCTCCCCCCACGCGATCCAGAATCTCGATCTTGCGGATCGGCACCTGCCAAAACTGTCCGCTTCCAGCACAGACCGCGCCCCAGCCGTTCACGCTCGCCGAGTGCGCCTCGCGCAGGGTGGTGGCCACCAGCGCGAGATTGGGGAAGGTCTGTTGCACGCGCGCCACCATGCGCCGGAAGCTCTCCACGTCGAGCTCGCTGAAGTCCTTGGCCCCCCCCTCCAGCTCGAAGCCGAGCGCGGCGGAGAAGTCCTCCTCGTTACCGAACAGCACGTCCACGTGCGGCACCAGCGCGCGGTTCACCTCCCGCGCCTTGGCTTGCCCGCCGATGTCCTTCCACAACGACGAACGATAGTTGAGGTCATAGGACACGAACGCCCCGCTCTTCTTCGCCAGTCGCATCGCGTGCAGCGCCACCTCCGGTGTGCCGTCGGACAAGGCCGCAAAGATGCCCCCAGTGTGAAACCAGCGCGTGCCGCCGCCCGCCGTGAAGACGCGATCCCAGTCCACGTCCTGGACTTGCATCTGCGAGATCGCAGTGTGCCCGCGGTCGGAGCAGCCGAGACCCGGCCGCGGCCCGAAGCCGCGCTCCACGAAGTTGAGGCCATTGCGGGTCCGGCGCCCCACTCCATCGTACGGCTTCCAGACCACGGCGCGCGTATCCACCCCGCCCTGCAGCATGAAGTCCTCGACGAGGCGCCCGATCGGGTTGTCCGCGAGAGCGGTGATGATCGCCGCCCGCTGATTGAAGCAACGCCGTAGACCGCGCGCGACATTGTACTCACCGCCGCCTTCCCAGACGTTCAGCGTACGCGCCGTGTGGATGCGACCCTCGCCGGGATCGAGGCGCAACATCACCTCACCTAGACTCACGATGTCGTACATGCAGCTGCTCGCTGCCTTGAGGCCCGAGAGGGGATTCGACATGCGTGCCTGCATAGCGCGGCAGCAACGGAAAAACAGCATCGCCGAGCGCGGCGCGCGGCGCGCACTGCTCGTGGCAGAAGCCACGGCAGGAGAGCGCAACGGCCCCGACAAGGCAGCCCCGAGAACAGGACCGGCTACTCGGCCGCGCGTGTGCTCACAGCCTGCTCGCAGGGGAACGCGCGGGGTGTTGCGAACAACCTCGGATCTTTCCCGAGTTTTGCTAAAGAAGCGGGTCGCTTGGCTGTGCTCCCGGGGGAATCACCCGTACGCTGGGAGCCCCGGCGGCGGCGCCCAGGGCAAGCTGGCAGCGCCTGGCATAGCCCGCGAAACGTTCACCCCACGAGTCAGACTCAGAAGCTTCCGGAGAGACGCATGAAACCGTCAGACCGTTCCCTCGATATCGCCGTCATTGGCCTGGGTCAGGGCGGCGGCAACCTGGCCGCGGAATTCGCGCGCAGAGGTTATCGGGCCATGGCCTTGAACACTGCTCGCACTGATCTTTCTGCGCTCTCCGCGCTGGGAACCACGACTCATCCGGCGCTCTCCGAGGCGCAGCGCTTGTACATCGGCATCGACGGCTATGACGGTGCCGGGGCGGACCTGAACTACGGCCGCCAGTGCGTGACCGAGAGCGCCGAGCGCATTCGCGAAGCGGTGGCGCGTCACACCGAGGGAGCGGACGTGGTGCTGCTCGCGGCGGGGCTCGGCGGTGGTACCGGCTCGGCGGTGAGCGAGCTGGTGCGGGTGCTGGAGTCGCTGGAGCTACCTTTGACCACGCTGACCACCCTGCCCGGCGATCAGGAGAGCGGCATCGCCAAGGTCAACGCGGTGCGCGCCGTGAGCGACCTGGTCAAGATCCCCGACCTGGGCCTGATCTTCGCCGACAACGCGCGGCTCGCGCAGTTGCACGGCAACGTCACGCTGGACGAGTACTTCGAGCGCATCAACGAGATCATCGTCGAGCCGCTCGACGCCTTCAACCGGCTCAATCAGCGCGAGGGCCTGCACCCCATCCGCACCCTGGACGGTGAAGACCTGCGCACCCTGCTCATGTCGACCGGCGTGCTCAACTATGCGCAGGGCGAGCTACCGGGGCTGACGGTCGAGGGCGTCACCGACTGGGTCAACAACGCGCTCCAGAGCAGCGGCGTCATGCCTTCCGGCTTCGCGATCAGCGACATCGCGTATCTCGGGCTGGTGGTGGAGGCCTCGGGCGAGCTGCTCGCCAACACGCCCTTCACGTTCTTCAACGAGATGAGCGAACGCCTCAAGTCGGGCACCTCCGGCGCCGGCATTTACATGGGCGTGTACCGCAACGACCAGATGCCCACGCACACGGCCACGCTGCGCCTGCTCGCCTCCACCCCCACGCTGCCCAAGGGCATCCAGAGCGTCGTGAATGCGGCCCAGCGCGAGGGCAGCGCCTTGCGCGAAAAGCTGAACCGCAGCGTGGCTGCGCTCGACCTCGGCGACCTCGCGGACCTCGACCTCCTCCCGCAGCGCTCGGCGCCCCAACCCTCCTCCGCCACCGGCCGCCGCCGCGCGGTCCGCCCCAACCGCCGGGTTCAGGCGAGCAACACCCGCGGCCAATTCGACGCGCCGCTCGGCGTCTCCCCCCTCAACGTCGCGCCTGCCGCCGGCTCCAGCCCCGCGGTAGCGCGCAACAGCAGCCGCGCCCAGCCCTATTCCAACGCCCCGGCGCACATCCCCTCCAACGCGCCCGCGATGGAACCGTCGCAAGCGCCAGAAGCCCACCGCTCGGCGCCGGAACAACCGCGACCGCTCGAAATTCCGCGCTCCACCGAGCCCCAGCGTCCCACTGAAGTCCAGCGCAGCTCCGTACAACCGGCGGCCAGCTTCACCCCTTCCCGCCCGCCGCCGCTGACCCAGATGCGCAGCTCTGCCCAACCGGCGACCGAACACGACTCCAGCCCGGACCCCACGGCGGAGCTCGGCGATCGCTCCGAGCCCGAGACCTACGATCGCCTGGTCGACGCCTTCCTCAACACCGAATCGGAGTCGATCCGCCGCCGCATCGCCACGCGCCTCCACTCCTCGCGCAACTCCGATCATCCGCTCGCGCGCTTCTACGCCAACCGCGCCATCGAGCGCCTGGTCGACGCCGGCGCCGAAGAAGCGCTCGAAAACGTGATGAGCACGATCGGCGCGCAATAGTTATTTCGGGGGTCTGAAGCAGACCCCCGCCCCACATGCGTGGGGCCCCACCCCCGCCTCCGCCCGCGCTGCGCGGGCGCTGCGCGCGGGGCCCCAACCCCGCTTGCCACTCCCCGTTTTGAGGCGTGAGCTCGCGATCGGGGGGTTGGCTTCTACGAAGGGCCTTCCCTCTCGGTGGGAGGGCTCGCAGGGATGCGTTTTTTGGGGGCCGGGCTGCAGCTGGACGGTGGTGGGCGGAGCCTCGGGGCTTTCGACGTGGCTCGCGTTCGACCGGAAGCGTGCTGACTCGCGGCGCAGGTGAACTTTGCGCCGGCAGCCCGAGCTGAGCGCGCGCAGTCGCAAAGCCGCGGCCCTCGCGGCGGTGCCGCCCGGTCCGCATCGCTGCCCTTCGACTCGCTGGCTCGGAAACAGCCCCCTTTCGCTGTTCGCGGCCAGGTCTCCATGGAGACCACTCCCCTCGCGCCGCAACGCCCATGGTCTCCATGGAGACTGCTCTCGAGCGCGGACAAGGGGTCACTTCGTGGGGTGGAGCCCTCGTCGCGGGTTCTGAGCACCACACCCACCAGCAGGGCAAAGCCAGTCGCCCAGCTACTCGACACTAAGTGCACAATTCTCAGAGCACCACTCTACGCCTAGACTCGTAAGCGGCTTTCCCGTGGCCCCATTCACAGCCCACGTTCCCTGAACGGCATTATTGCCGGTCGCAACGATCATTGCCTCTCGCTCCGACTTCCCTTCAGCAAGCGGACCTGCGAGAGCTTCGAGCGAGTCCTTGTCCAACACCTCTGTTTGCGCCTGCCACGACCAGACAACCGGCTCCGCGCCGGGGTCCCAAACCAGCTGGAATCGGGTCGGCAGGACCTCGTCAAGTTTCCCGTCCGTGCTCCGAAAGTGTAGGGACGTCATCACATTGACCCCCGCCGGACCATTATCGCAGGCGTAGTCGATCTCACCGGGGAGTTCGACCGTCATCTCAGTAATTGCTCGATCCAGCGAGGCAGTGGTCGACATCGCTCGAATTTGGGAAGTAACCTCGGCGAAGAGCTCTCGAGTGGTGCGACCTGAAGCTGAATCCAAGCCGGTATCGAGCCCGATAGGAAGCCCCTTCCCCATGCACGTTGGAACTGGCCACTGTCCCACCAACGGGCCCCGATAATCGACTCCGCCCTCCGAAGGGTCCACGCCGGTAATCCACGGTGTCAAACTGCCCTGCATGCCCGCGTCCGAGAACTGCAGCGCAATCAGCATCCCCCCCGTCCGGCGCTCAGTGGGAGTCACTCCAAGATCGAGCTTGCCCGTAAACGCGGCAATCGGCAGGTCGGCTCCACCGCTAAGCGATTCGGCCGATACCGCTGTCGTGGCGTGAAGGTCTCCCTCACCACTGACTGCGCCATCCGCTGTTGCTACTCGCACGTGGATGTAGAGGTCCAGGTAGCTGCTGCAAGATACATTAGGACAGATTAAAGGATTGGAGTTACGAAAGTCCTCGGACTTCCCTTCGTCGACATACTCGACCCGTTCAACGCTAGCGCTGAACTGCAGGCGTGTCTGGGCTTCAAAGCCTTTGGCGGCCGTACTGCCCCAAGAGCGATTCCACTGAAACGGCCCTTCGTAACCGGCCTCAATCCACTTTACATAGCGATCGATGCCAAGACCAATCGCCCGCGAATCTTGCCTATCAACGCTCGTCCGGGTCTCGACACAGCAAAATGCGCGACTCGCTTCTGGCGTCATCGCAGCCATCGTCGCCTCAACGCAATCAGGGCACAGCGAACGAGTCGGTGCTTCCGAGCTTGTCGGAGCCGCCTCAGTGTTCGTTGGCGCTTCGCAGGACACCAGCGCGATCGACGCCGTGCTTAGCGCCAGCGAGATGCATTGAGAACGAAGGAGTGCAGGCATGTGAGAGTGTGGCCTCCGACTTGAGGTGGGTCAACGGAGCTTGCTGGTTTCATGCGCGCAGGCGTTTCTGGGAAGCTGCCGTCGCCAAGCAAACCGTAGGGCGTGAGGGCTTGATGCGCATCGGGCGCATCTTCGAGCTCGATGACTCCTGGAAGAAGAAGCCGCCCGCCGAGATCAAA
>DASTRX010000012.1:0-6815 GCA_035760985.1 Polyangiaceae bacterium | reverse complement strand
CAATCTGACAAGCGCGACCGCTTTCCGGGGCGCGGGGTGTCCCCGCGAACACTCCGGGGCGCGGGGTGCCCCCGCAAATATTACAGCCGGATGTCGACGTGCGTCCGCTTACGCAAGCTGTCGAGCCACTGCCGGCGCGTGGTCTCCATCTTGTCCGCATAGACGCGGTTCTGGAGCTGAGGCTTGGCCTTTTCGTACTCGGGCAGCTGAGAGGCCCCGCGTTCGATCAGCTTGAGCACCAGCCAGGCGTCGCCCTGGCGAAGGGGGGGCGTGACCTCACCGACCTCCATGCCGAGCAGGGCATTGTCCACCTCCGGCGGCAGCTCGCCGGGGTGCATCGGCGCCAGCAACCCGCCCTGATCGCGTGTCGCCAGGTCGGAAGAGTAGGTTCGTGCGAGCTCCGCGAAGTCGGCGCCCGCGCGCGCCCGCGCGCTCAGCTGCGCCGCCGTCTCCCGCACCTCGTTGGCGCTCTCCGGTCCGCTGCCGGGGGGGATCTGCAGCCGGATCCAGGCGGCTCGAAACTCGAGCTTGCGTCGCTCTTCCTGGACTGCTCGGCGATAGGCGGCGTGCATGTCGTCCTCGCTGATGCGCATCCGGCCCTGCACCCTCAGGTTGAGCATCTTCGCGTCGAGCAGCTGACGCCGGATCTCCGCACGGTAGTCGCTCAGGTTGAGGCCGTTCTTCTGGGCCTCCTCGAGCAGCTGTTCCACCGTGACATCATTTTGCTTGGCCACGCGCTCGATGGCGGCCTGGATCTCCTGCGCCGTCACCGTGATGTTCGCCTTGGCCGCCTCGCGCCCTTGTAGCTCCTCGTCCACCAGCCGCTCCACGAGCTGCTTGTAGAGCTGAGACAGCGCGGCGTTGCGCGAGGCGCCCTCGGGCACGCTGCTGTAGATCTGCAGCTGAAAGGGCTTGGCTCGATCCCTGAGATCGCTGAGCAGGATGGCCTTGTCGGCGACCACGGCCACCACCCGTTCCACGATCGTGGCGCGCGCCTCGCGAACGCCCAGGGCAGGGCCGAAGCCCGGCACACCCAGGCAGGTGAGAGCGCCGGCGATGACGGCCGCGCGCGCGGCTCGAAAGGACCCTCGTCGGGCGGAACGGGAACGCTTGGGGCGCGGAGCGTCCCCTCGGGATTGGCGCGTGAACATCGGACTACCTTCGCATGTAGGAACGGGCCTGCTCGGTCACGAATTGAGCCGCTGGCCAGTGGCGGTAGTACGCCGCCCGCAGCACGTCGCTGCCGTCTTCCTTGTTCGGCTGGTCCTCGAGCTTGCCGATCACCCGCACCAGCGAGCGGGGCTGCACGCGGTCATTGCCGAGCGTATCGCTCTGGCCCAGCTGGACGAGGGCGTGCACGCGCGCCAGCTCCTGGTCACCGACCGTGACCCGGCAGGTGTCCTCGTCCGCTTCTTCGCACAGGTTGCGCGCCGCCAGGCGCCGCACGCTCAACGTCAAATCGGCAAGGCCGTCCGGGCCTTCGCTGCGCGCCAGCACGACACCAAACACATCCAGCTTCTTGCTCCGCCACTCGTCGGGGAGGCGCTTGGACATCACCGGATCGTAGCGCTCGCTGCCCTGCAGCGCCGTCTCCTCCGCGGAGAGCGGGGTGTAGTCCCGGCTGAAGCCGTAGGGGCCGGCA
This sequence comes from Polyangiaceae bacterium, assembly GCA_035760985.1. Lineage (GTDB taxonomy): Bacteria > Myxococcota_A > Polyangia > Polyangiales > Polyangiaceae > SZUA-265. The sequence goes on along the minus strand of DASTRX010000012.1, from coordinate 5,173 downwards.
GAGCTGCAGCCGAACCAGGTCAGGAGAGAGGTCGCCAGGAGAGCGATGGCGCGGGGCCCGGGGCTACGCACTGCCACGACGTAGCACGCTCCCCGGGCCGGATCTACGTCACCTCTGGTGCAAACTCGGTGTGCGCCCCACGGGCGCGAGCGCGCTGCGACGACTTCAATGCAGCGCCCGAGCGGCGCGCTGCCGCCGGCGCGCCTCGCCGCCGAGGCGCAGGGCCAGCTCGGCGGCAAATGCCGCCAGCAGCACGAGGGCGAGCTCGGGGGAGGCGTCGACGGACCCCGGGTCCATGGCGGCGCCCGATTCCTGAGTGGCCGGCCGCACGCTCCCGGGCGGCTCCGTGATCTCGCGCTCGTCGATGCGCGCCGTGCGGACCTGCGCCACGCCGTCACTGGTGACGACGTACTGCCCGGCGAGCTCCGGGGTCGCGGATTGCTCGCCCGGGGCGCAGGCCGTGGAGGACTGGGCCGCCGCGTCGCAGCCCTCCGTCGCCAGCCGCAGGGGCCCCGCTGGCCCTTCGACGCTGATCGCACGACCTGCAGGGAAGACCCAGCGTTCCCCCACCCAGCTGCTGCCCGAGCCGCGGCGCTGCTCGGCTTCGGAGAGCAAGTGGTCGAGCAGCGCGAGAAACAGCGGGCGCAGCGCCAGGTCGCTCTGCTCGACGCCCGCGGGCAGCCCGCAGGTGAGCACCAGGCCGGCGCCGACCGCTCTGCGCAGGAGCAGGGGAGCGCCGTCTTTCCAGCTTCCGACGACGCTGCTGCCGGGCAAGCCGGCTCCGTCCAGCCGCACGCGCCCGCTGTGCGTCAGCGCCTCCACGCGCTGTGATTCCGGTCCGAGCCAGCTCAGGCTCGCGGGGTCGGCGTCGAGCGGCGCCGTGCCGGGCTCCCAGCGCGCGCTGCGCTCGGCGAAGGGCTCCAGCGTGGAGGAGAGCTGCAGCCCCGAGCAGGCCGGGCCGAGCAATCCCAGCGCGACTCCGCCGGCGTCCAGCCACTCGCCGAGCGCGCCGCGGCTCTCGGGGCCGAGGCCCGACGGATCGTTCAGCACCAGCGCCGCGTAGCCTTGTAGCTCGCGTGTTTCATCGGGCAACATCGCGAGCGGCCGGATGATCGCTTCCGGGCGCACGGCGCGCAGGCCCTGCTCGATCACCGTCGGGCCGCCCGTGATCACGCCCGCGGCGCTGGCGTCGGTGACCACCGCCACATCGAGCTCCGTGCCGGCCGGCGAGACACGAACGCGATCGTTGCTGGGATTGGCGTCGGAGGGGCTCAATCCGAGCTCGAAATCCGCGTTCGAATCGCTCAGCACGAAGCTGAGCACCTGGCTGCCCAGGTGCGGCTCGAGCGCGAGCCGCGTGAGCCGCGCCGGATCAGCGAACAGGCTCTCGACAGGCTGTTTGCCGAGCACGCGCAGGCTGCGAGCGCCGGTCGCCGCCGCCGAGCAGGCCAGGGTGACCGTCAGCCGATCTCCCTGACGCCGGGCCTCGAGCAGTCCGCAGTCGTTGGCGGGCTGACGCAGGTTTTCCAGCGGCGCCGACAGGTCCGGCGCGTCGAGGGCCGAGCCCGCCAGATCTCCGAGCACCACCAGCTTGCGCTCCGTGCGCTCCAGGTTCGCGATCGCGGAACGCGCGAGCGTGATGGCGTTCTCCAGATCGGAGCCGCGGTCGCTCTGCTGCAGATCGTCGAGCGCGGCGCGCGCGGCCTTCAGATCGGTGGTCGGGCTGAGCGCCACGCGCGCGGGCTTGCCCGAGAGCACGATCGCGACCGCATCCCCGTCGCGCGCCGAGCGCAGCAGCTGGCGCGCGCCCTCCAGGGCCAGATCCCAGCGTGTCTCACCGTTGACCCGGGTCCGCATGCTGTGCGAGTCATCCAGCACCAGCGCCAGCGCGATCGAGGCGCCGTGCGGGCGATCCACGCTGAGGCGCGAGCAGCGCACCAGCGGGGTAGCACCGAGGATGGAGAGCAACACCACCATCAGCGTGCGCAGCGAGAGCAGGGTGCGATCCTCGAGCCGCGCGCGCTCCTTGGAGTGCGCCTCGAGCCGCGCCACCAGCGCCGCGGGAGGGAAGATGCGCTCGGGAGTGCGCCCGCGCCGCAGCAAGTGGGCGACGATCGGCGCGACCACCAGCAGCGCCACGGCCAGCGCCGCCGCAACCAGGAAGCTCATGCCCCGCGCCCCTCGGCGGCGCGCAGCAGCGAGCGCACGGCCCGCACCGGGTCAGCGTCGGTACGGCAGATCACGAGCTCGCCACCATGTATCCTCAACGCCTCGCGAAAGCGAGCCTGCAGCTCGGCCAGCGCCTCCAGATAGCCGGCGCGCGCCAGGCTCGCGTTCGTCTCGACCTCCAGCGCTCCTTCGCTGGCCTTCAGTCGTACGGGCCCCTCGAGCGGGAATAGCGCTTCGACCGGATCGAGGATCTGCGCCACGACCACCTGCCGCCCGGCGGTGCCGAGCGTCGCCAGCAGCCGCGGGCCGGAGCTGCCGAACTCCAGCAGATCACTGAGCACGATGATCAGGCTGCCACGGATGGTGCGGCGCCCGACGGCATTTAGCGTACTTTCCAGGTCGGCGCCCTGCTCGCCGAGGTGACCGGCGGGCTCCACCAGCGAGAGCTGCACCAGCGCGCGCTCGAACGCCTCCAGGCCGCCGGCGACCGGCAACGGCTCCGCGCCGGCCCCTCCACCCAGAAAATCGATTCCCACCGGGTCGCCAGAGCGCACCGCCACGCGTGTGAGCGCAGCCGCGAGCAGGGCGGCGAAGTCCAGCTTGCTGCTGGGAGCCTGCTCCGACCGAAAGCCCATCGACGCCGTGGCGTCGACGACCAGCCGCAGAGGTCGTTCCGTCTCGGTCTCGAACTGCTTGATCAGCAGACGCTCGTGGCGAAGCAGCGCGCGCTGATCGAGCCAGCGCAAGTCGTCTCCCGGGACGTAGCTCCGATGCCCGGCGAACTCGAGGCCGGCGCCCCGCCGGCGGCTCTCATGGGTGCCGACCCAGACGCCATCCGCCACGCGGCGGGCCGCGAGCCTCAGCCGCCCGAGGGCTGCCCAGTCGAGGCGTTGAAGGAGGGAGCGACGCATGCCCAGGCGATACTAATCAACGCGCGGCCCGACAGGCCCCGAACAACTCCGGGCTGGGCCCGCGTGCTCATCCCCCCTGGCCCGGGGGCGGCCAGCCGCCGCACGGGGGCAAAGCCCCCCGAGGGGCAGGCCCGCGCGGGGCACCCCCAGTCTGTCGAGCGCACTCAACGGTAAGTGCGAGCAATGCGCCGCCTGAGGGCGGGACCAAGATGTGTTGGTAATGTATTTATTCATCCAACATGCAGCTCGTCTTCACCTGCGGGGATGACGAAGAGCTGCTCGAGGTGCGCGCCCGCGCGCCGCTGTGAGGCAGCTCTCCAGGTTCTCGCCCGCGGCAGGTGAACAGGGGATCCACAGCCCGTCCAGAGGGTGTGCCGCTCGGCGTGAAAGCGCTCGAGATTCGTGCGCTTCAGTGCTACGCCGAGGGGCTCTGATTCGCCTGTCGTGATACACCCCCGGTGGGCCTTAACTTGCGTCGCGCAGTCGTCCTTTTGTCCGCCTTTGCGCCGCTTGATTCCTTGCAGGAAGGAATATTTCCGTCACGTGCAAACTCCCGAGAATCAGACGATTTTTCGTGACTATGTTGGGGGTCAACCGAATACTAAGGCACTGGCAGGTGGATGCTTCCCGCCTGTGCAACGTTAACAATCGTAGCCGCAATCAGTGAGGAATCTGTGATGAAACAAACTTTGTCGTCGGAGACGCCGGCGAGAGTCCGGAGGGGTCAGTTGAGAGCTGTCGTCCTGGGACTTGGTGTCTCGGCGATGGCTTTGGCCTGCTCCTTTGGCGAGATTGACAACGGCGCGACGGACATCGATCCGCCGGATACCGACGTGGCGGCGCCCACGACGGGTGGCGACGATGGTGCCCAGGCTGTGGATTCGCAAGGTCCGGCGTCCAACAAGCCCGACAGCACCACCAACACCGCGAAGGACGACGACAAGGCCGTCGCCGGTGACGACCCGTTCGAGACCACCGAGCTGGGCCGGGAAGTCAAGCAGATTCTCGAGGTGAACTGCGCTCAATGCCACCAGGGCACGAAGTCCGGTGACATGGACTACATCCTGAACCTCAGCGAGTTGATCAAGAACGACAAGGTCGTTCCCGGCAAGAAGGAAGACTCGCAGCTGTTCGTGCGCATGCAGCAGCAGAGCATGCCGCCGGCCTTCCAGCGCACCCAGCGTCCGACCTTTGGTCAGATCGACCAGGTGGGTCAGTTCATCGATGAGCTCGATCCGGCGATCTTCGACCCGGAAGCCGCCAAGTGCGAGACCGTCCCGTTCATCAGCTCCGATGACCAGATCGGCCTCATGGCGCAGGACATCGCGAAGCTGGACGTGCGCGATCAGCCCTTCACCCGCTACCTGACGATCACCTACAGCAGCAATGCCGGTGGTTGCGAGGGCCCGCGCAAGGAGCTGGAGCGTCAGCGCTTCGCTCTGTTCAAGGGCATCAACAGCGTCTCGACCGAGGCGACGGTGGGTATTCCCCAGCCGATCGACGCGGCCAAGACCATCTACCGCATCGACATCCGCGACTATAACTGGGATCGCGCGATCGATCTCGAAGATGACGGCGTGGAAGACTTCGCCGACGGCTGGGATGCCATCGTCGCCGGCGTCCAGGGCAACCTGGCCTCGGCCGAAGGCAACAACGTGATCCTCGCGGGCCAGAACGCTTACGCGGTCCCGTACACCGGTGACCAGGCGGACGACCTCGTTGCGGATTCCGGCACCCAGATTCCGTTCATGCCGGTCAACGCCTTCATCCAGGCGACCGAGTTCGGTGACCTGTACTACGCGCTGATCGGTGCCAAGGCGAACATCTTCGACTTCGAGAGGGAAGTTCTCCTGATCGACACCGTGCAGGAGAAGGAAGATGACAACCTCCTCCGTGCGGGCTTCTCGAACTCGGGCGTGTCGAAGCAGGAGCGCGTGCTCAACCGCTTCGACCAGGGCACTGCCGGTGGGTACTCCTACTGGCTGAGCTTCGACTTCGACGGCGGTAGCGGCAACGTCAACGGCGATCTGGTTCTGAACCTCGCCAACGACAGCATCTACCAGAACCCGATCGACTTCGCGTTCACCGGCGGT
>DASTRX010000011.1:0-79332 GCA_035760985.1 Polyangiaceae bacterium | reverse complement strand
GTGGCGCGACGGCAGCGCGCTCCTGGTTCTCGCGCAACGAACACACGCTACGCGGTCGGCGCGGATCCGGCAGTTTGTGGATGATCGAGCAGCTACGGGCGGATCCCTCGGCGCGCGCAGCGACTCATACCAATTTGGTGCAACTCACCCTCAGCGCAGGGGATGCGCAGATCGCTCGTGCCTAGCCGCTCCTCTGTTGTGTGCTCGCGCGTGTGCTCGTGTGCTCGCCAGTTGCGAGCACACAGTCAGCGCCGGCCCCCGAGGGGCCAGAACGCAAAAAGCCGGCCATCGGCCGGCTTGCTTGCTCGTAGTCGTTCGACTACCCGTTCGTGGGTTGGGGGCACCCACGAACCAACGAAAGCAGAGCGGGAGAAGAGATTCGAACTCTCGACGTCAACCTTGGCAAGGTTGCACTCTACCACTGAGTTACTCCCGCGGAGAGAGCGCCCGATTTAGATGGCTGCCCTCGACCTGTCAAGCAGGTAAACCCACCGAGCCACACCGAATTTGCTTCGCTGAGTCTGGGCTCGGGCCAGCCCGCCCTGCGCACTTCAGGATGTGCCCTCTGCCGGCCGCTCCCGGCCGCTTTGTGGCCCCCTGCCCCCCGAGAAGTTGAAGTTCCTGGAGAAACCTCAGCTGTGCGTCGCGCAGGGGCCCGCGCCGCGCGGGACGCCGCTTCGCGCAGGGGCCCGCGCCGCGCGGGACGCCGCTTCGCGCGGGACGCCGCGTCGCGGCCGCCGCGCCGCCGTCCTGTCGCCGAGTGGGCCCATTCTGGGGTCGCCGGGCTCCGCGCGGGCCCGAGCCCCTCGCCTACATTCCGTGGTCGGAGCCGAGGACGCGCTCGACTTGTACTACGCCGCGGACTTTGTCGAGCTCGCGCATCAGGGTCTTCAGCTGGGCCAGGTCGTCGGCCATGAAGGTGAAGACGTTGCAGGCGAGGCCGTCCTTGCTGGCCCGGCAGTTCGCCTCGCTGATGTTGATGTGCTGGGCGCTGAAGGCCTGGGTGACGTTGGCCAGGATGCCGGGCTCGTTCTCGGTGCGGACGCGCAGCGAGACGGGGCGGGTGATCTTGGAGTTGGAGCTCCAGCTGACTTCCACCCTTCTCTCGGGGTCGGAGTCGAAGGCCTTGGGGCACTCGCGGCGGTGGACGGTCACGCCACGGCCACGGGTGATGAAGCCGATGATGGCGTCGCCCGTGACGGGGTTGCAGCACTTGGCGTAGCGGACGAGCACTTCGTCGGAGCCGCTGACGCGGATGCCGCCCGTGTCCTTGCGCTGGACCTTGCGCACCAGGCGCTCGATCGCGCCTTCCTTGAACTCGGGCACCGGTGCGTCGCCGTCGTTGTCGGACTCGGGTGCCGCTTCGTTGGGGCGGTTGCGGATGGTCTGGACCACGTCCGCCGCGTCGATCTTGCCGAAGCCGATCGCGACGAAGAGCTCTTCCTTGCTGCCCACCTGGTGGGCCTTGCAAACTCGGGCCAGTTCCTGCGCGTTCTTCAGGAACTTGGTGAGGCTCATTCCAGCCTCGTGCATCTCGGTGCCCATCAGCTCGCGCCCGAGATTCATGCTCTTCTCGCGGCGCTCGGCGCGGAGGAAGCCGCGGATGCGATTGCGGGCGCGGGTGGTGACGCAGGCCTCGAGCCAGTCCTTGACGGGCTGGGCGTCGCTGGAGGTGGTGACCTCGACGACGTCGCCGTTGCGCAGCTTGTCGCGGATCGGCGCCAGCTGGCCGTTCACGCGCGCGCCGGAACAGTGGTCGCCAACCTCGGTGTGGATCGCGTAGGCGAAGTCGATCAGCGTCGCGCCGCGGGGGAACATGCGCACGTCTCCCCGGGGCGTAAACACATACACTTCATCGGGGAAGAGGTCGATCTTCACGCTTTCCAGGAACTCTGCCGGATCCTTCAGATCCGTCTGGAACTTCTCCAGCTCCCGGAGCCAGCTGTACTTGGCCGCCTCGCCGCGCTGCACTCCGCCCGACTGGCTCTGCTTGTAGTCCCAGTGGGCGGCGACGCCGTGCTCGGCGACCCGGTGCATCTCGTGGGTGCGGATCTGGATCTCGATGCGCTGCTGCCCGGGGCCCACTACTGTCGTGTGCAGCGACTGGTAGCGATTGGGCTTGGGCAGCGCGATGTAGTCCTTGAAGCGGCCCGGGACCGGGGTCCACTTCGAGTGGATGACGCCCAGGGTGGCATAGCAGTCCGCCGCCGACTCCACGCAGATGCGGAAGCCCAACAAATCGTAGATCTGTTCGAAGGAACACTGATGTTCCTTCATGCGCCGGTGGATGCTCGTGATGTGCTTGGCGCGACCCGTCACGGTGGAGGCGAAGCCCATCTGGCTGAGCAGGCCCACCACCGTGCGGCTCACGCCCTCGACATAGCGCTGGCGCTCTCGCTCGCTGCGGGCGAGCTTGTCCACGATGTTCTGATAGGCCTTTGGTTCCAGGTACTTGAGAGCTAAATCTTCGAGTTCGCTCTTGAGATTCTGCATACCCAGGCGGTTGGCCAGGGGCGCGTAGATCTCCATCGTCTCCGCGGCGATGCGCTCCTGGCTCTCGGCCTTCATGGCGTCGAGCGAGCGCATGTTGTCGAGCCGGTCACACAGCTTCACCAGCAGCACGCGCAAGTCCTTGGCCATGGCCACGACCATCTTGCGGAAGCTCTCCGCCTGGCGGTCTTCGCGCGAGCTGAAGTCGATGTTGTTCAGTTTGGTCAGGCCGTCGACGAGCCGGGCGATTTCCGCGCCGAAATGGTTCGCGACGTCGTTCAGGGTGCTCTCGGTGTCCTCCACGACATCGTGCAACAGACCGGCACAGACGCTCGCCGTGTCGAGGTGCAGGTCCGCGATGATGCCGGCGACTCCGACCGGGTGAACGAAGTACGGGTCCCCGCTGCGACGCTTCTGGTTCCGGTGAGCCCACTGTGAGTAGGTGTACGCTCGCTCAATCAGGGCCGCATCCGCCTCGGGATGATACGCTCTGACGCGATCTACGAGGGACTCAACGCTCGGGACCATTGGGCCAGTTTCCGAACAATCTCATGAACAAGCTAACATCGGATCAGGCGTCCGCCAAGACGGGGTCCGCTCGCCCCCTCGGCCCGAAGGGCCACCCCCAGGTGTTCCCGTCTGACACGGTCGCGGAGGACCGGGGACTGGGAGTGTACGTCCATTTCCCCTGGTGCATAAAGAAATGCCCCTATTGCGACTTCTTGAGCGTGCCCTCCGCTCGAGCGGACATCCCGCACGAGCGCTACGCGAGCGCGATCCTGGCTGAAATCGCCGCGCGCCACGCGGAGCTGGGCCCCCAGGAGGTGCGCAGCATCTTCTTCGGGGGCGGCACCCCTTCCCTGTGGCGAGTCGCGCAGTTGCGGCGCGTCCTGGAAGGCATTGTCGAGGCCCTCTGCCCCGGCCGGCCGCCGGCTGAAATCACCGTGGAGTGCAACCCGCGCAGCCTCGGCTACGACACCGCGCGCCGGCTGCTCGATGCCGGCGTGAACCGGCTGAGCATCGGCGTGCAGGGCCTGGACGACGAGCGGCTGCGCTTTCTCGGCCGCTGGCACGACGCCGCCCAGGCGCTGGCCAGCGTCCAGGCCGCCATTCAGTCCGGCATGCCGCGCGTCTCGGCGGACCTGATCTACGGCGTCGCCGAGCAGAGCCCGGAATCTGCGGCCGGCGAAGCGCGGCGCCTGGCCCAGCTCGGGCTCGGCCACGTCAGCGCGTACACGCTCACGATCGAGCCCCAGACCGCGTTCGGGGCCCGCGCCCGCAAGGGCCGCCTGCCGCTCGCCCCCGAGCAGGCCGTGGCGGACGCCTTCCTCGCGGTCGACGCCGCGCTCGCCGAGCAGGGGCTGGAGCACTACGAGATCAGCAACTTCGCCAGGGCCGGCCAGCGCGCGGAGCACAACCTGGGCTACTGGCGCGGGCTGGACTATGTCGGCCTCGGCTGCGGCGCGTGGGGCACCGTCACGCGAGCGGGGCAGCGCTTCCGCTACCGCAACCGCCCGCAACCGGACGGCTACATGGACACGGCGCTCGCGCTCGACCCCCAGCAGCCGGAGCGGCTGCGCCAGCTGGAGAGCGAGAGCGAAGCCCTCACGGGCGAGGTCCAGCTCAGCGAGAGCTTGATGCTGGGCCTGAGGCTCGCCGAGGGCATCGACGTGGAGCGAGCCGAGGCCCGCACCGGCGCGCAGATGTGGACCCGGGCGCGACGGCAAGCTGCAACACGGCTCGCGGAACGCGGGCGGCTACTCGAACGAGGCCCCCGCCTGTCGATCCCCAAGCCCGCCTGGCTATTTTCAGATGGCATCATCAGCGAGCTGCTCTGACGTGGCTCAGCACCGGACCAGCATTCCGGCCCGATTCTCGATCAGCCCGCTCAGGGTGAGCAGTAATACGGCGTGGCTCACCTCGCCCGCCCCGAGCGACAGGGCCTGCTCGATCTCGGTCGGGAAACACACGCCCGATTCGATCGCCTGCAGCACGGCGAGCTCCGTCGCGCTCCCCGGCGGCGCCGCTGGTGCCGCCCTCTTCTTGCCCTGGGTCCGGCGGCGTCGCGGCGCAACCTGCGGCACGTTCGTTGGCGGCTCGACCATCGGCGGCTGCCCTTCCGGCAAGGCGATGGCATGCAGTCCGCGGTCCTTCAGCAGCCGCAAGAGTGGCTGGATCGTGAACAGCGGGCGCGCCAGGCCCGCTTCGAGCATGCGCAACCCACCTAGCCCGAGCGGGTTCCACGGTGCCGAGGGCACTGCGAAGCACGGCCGCCCGAGCTGACGGGCCCAGTGCGCGGCGTTGCGCGTCCCACTGGGCACCCCCGCTTCGACGATCACCAGTGCGTGAGCGAGGGCCGTGAGCACGGCATTGCGCAGAAAGAACTGCGAAGAGCGCGTGCGAACGTCCGTTGCAAACGGCGACAGATGGCAGCCGCCGCGCGCCACGATCTCCGCGAACAACGGGCCATGCCATTTGGGAAATGGGTGGTCGAAGCCGCTCGGTGCAACGACCAATGTGACACCGCCCGCGTCGAGCGCCCCTCGATGGGCCGCCGCGTCGATGCCTTCTGCGCCGCCGGACGCGACCACCACCCCCTGACGCGCCAGATCAAAGGCAAATTTTCTGGCAAAAATCAGCGCCTCGGCCGTCGCATGCCGGGCGCCGACCACGGCCACGCAGGGCATGCGCGGCAGCTCGCCATGCACGAAGAGTCGGGCGGGCGGTTCGGGCAGCTCCTGCAGGACGGGCGGCAGCGCAGCGCCTTCCAGTACTCGCAGCGGGGCCGGCGGCTTTTCTGCATGGGACACGAAGAAATCGTGATCGCGATCCAGGCTCTGCTGCGGCTGCACTTCAGCCCGGCTCTCTTCGGACAAACCTGCTTCGAGTAAGGATGGAATGAAAGCGGGCACTGCGAGCCAATCGGCGGCGCCAAGCTCGGATTGCGTAAAAACCGGGCCGGGCTGCGAGTTCAGCTCCAGCCTCACCCTTTTTTCGAAACTGCTCTCATGTGTGCTAACCATGGCTGGATGCACGCGGTCGTGGCGACGCATGGGCACTGCTTCGATGGGCTGTGTAGCGCGGTCGTCTTCACGCGCTTGCTGCGGGCTCTGCACGCGAGGGACCCGAAGGGGTCCGAGCTCAGCTTCCGCTATCACGCCTGCGGCTACGCCCCCACGCAGCGCCCGCTGGGCGAGCTGCTGACGGGAGAGCTGAACGCGATCCTGGATTATCGCTTCTGCGCCAGCGAGCAGCTGCACTGGTACTTCGATCACCACCGCACGGCGTTCGCCAGCAGCCAGGACCGCGCCTTCTTCGAGGCGCGCAGCGCGAGCAAGCCCTTCCACTACGACGCGAGCTACAGCTCCTGCACCAAGCTGGTGCGCGACATCGCCGACCGGCAGTACGGCGTGAGCATGCCGGAGCTCGAGCCGCTCACCCGCTGGGCGGACAAGATCGATTCGGCCGCGTTCGAGAGCGCGGAGGCCGCGCTCGACTCCAGCCATCCCGTGATGCGGCTGGCCAGCGTGGTCGAGCTGCACGGCGACAGCGCCTTCCTCACCCGGCTCGTGCCGCGCCTGCTGGAGTCCCCGCTGGAGACGGTCGCCAACCGCTCCGAGTATCGCTCCCTGCACGCCAAGATCCGCCGGCGCAAGGCGGCCTTCGCCCGCCGCGTACGCAAGAATGCCCACTCGCTGGAGCGGGTCGTGCTCGTGGACCTGAGCGGTTCCGAGGTCGAGAGTTACGGCAAGTTCGTGACCTACGCGCTGTACCCCGAGGCCATGTACTCGGTGATCCTGGCGCGCCTGGAGAACGGGGCCCGCATCAACGTCGGTTACAACCCCTGGAGCCGGCGCACCCTGGATCGTGACCTGAGCTCGATCTGCGGCCGCTACGGCGGCGGCGGGCACCCCTTCGTGGGCGGCATCTCCTTTCCGCCGGAGGATGTGCAGCGCGCCCGGCACGTGGCCCACGAGATCGCGCTCGAGCTCGACGCGCAGCTCCCCGCAGCCGAATGACAGCAGACTTCTGACCTAGACGAGAACCCAGTGCCTCCACAGCTGCGCGCTCGCTGGGTGGCGTCCCGCACGCGGCCCCTTCTGCTCGGCCATCGCGGCGCACGCCACGCCGCCCCCGAAAACACCTTCGCTGCCTTCAACCTGGCGCTGCAGGAGGGCGCGGACGGCGTCGAGCTCGACGTGCGGCTGAACGCCAGCGGCGACGTGATCGTGTGCCACGATCTCACGCTGGAGCGCGTGACCGAGGGCCGCGACCGGCGCAACATCCACGAGCTGACCACGCGCGACTGCAACGCCGTGCGGCTCGCAGGCGATCAGCGGCTGCCGCATCTGGTCGACGTGCTCGACTGGGCCGAGCGCCACGGCGCCTGCCTGAACGTCGAGATCAAAGCGGACGGCGAGCGCCGCCGCCGGCTGGTGCGCGCCGTGGCGCGCCTGACCGAGGCCCGCGCGGACTCCGAGAACCTGCTCGTCTCCTGCTTCAACCCGGTGATCGTGCAACTGCACGGCTTGTTCGCCCCCTCCATCCCCACGGCGTGGCTGGTCGACTCGCCGCTGCTCTGCCGCCTGCCGCTGCTGCCGCACGCGGGCAGCGCCGCCGTGCATCCCAAAGAAAACCTGATCAACGCCGAGACCATCGGCCTCTGGAAGCGCCAGGGCTTCCGCGTTCACACCTGGACCGTCAACGACCCCGCGCGCGCCAGAGAGCTCGCCGCCCTGGGCGTCGACTGCATCATCACCGATCAGCCGGGCGCGATCCGGCAGGCTCTCTCGAGCCAGTGAGTCACGGCCCGCCGCAAGCCGACATCCGGACCCTCATCCCCGGCGCCGGTGATTGCTGGAACAAGCCGGGGACGATCGGCGGGTTGTGCACCACCTCGCTCTGCAGGAACACGATGTCGCGCCCGCTGCCCGGCACCTGAAAGCGGATCTTGCGCGGCACCTCGGCGCTGCAGGCAGGGCCGCTGGGCGGGACGTCGGGCTCGATGCCGTCTGGATCGACGCGCGGCCCCGCCAGCTTGGCCGAGCGATGGTCCTCCAGCGTCGCCTCGTACAGCACCAGCCCCTGCTGCGACACGCGGACTTCCATCACGCGCAGCTGCTGCTCTTGCCAGGGCCGTTGCCAGTCCTCGTCGCGCGGCAACAGGCGCACCTCTTCGCTCGCCTGCACCTCGCTCTGGATCTGCAGGCGGTAGCTGCCCCCTTCCCAGCTCAAGCTGGCCTGCTCGGGGCGGTGCACCAGGATCGGCGCCTGCCCCGTGAGCAGCTCGCCCAGCGCGGCGGGGGGGATCGGCACGCGCAGCGCCCGCTCCACGTTGCACTCGTCAGCGGCCCCCTCCAGGAACTGCTTCTCGCGCAGATCCGAGAAAGCGAAACGCTGGCCGTCGGAGGTCAGCGTCGAGATCACGCCGCCAACCGGGCTGACGACGTCGAAGCGCAGCCGCGCCGGCCGCGCCACCACGTACAGGCTGCGCGCGCGGATGCGCCCCTCGTCTCCGAAGTAGTCGAAGGTGCCTTCGCCGCTCAGCGCGCGGCTACAGGCGTGCTCCTCGCGCATGCGCGCGATGGCCTCCTGCGCCGACGGAAACCGCGAGGGTGGGGCGGCGCGCTGGCAAGCGGCCGCCCCGAAGCAGACGAGGAGCAGCAGCCGCTTCAATTGGCCGTCAACGAATCCATGAGCTCGACGTCGACCATCGGCACCCGCAGCTCGGTAAATGCCACGCCCACCCCGTGCTGCGCGCACAGCTTCGCCACCGCAGCGCCGTCGAGCAGCGACACCGGAGCGGCGTTGGGCATCGCCGCCTCCTCGCGCGCGCCGCTCAGCACTTGACCGGTGGTGGCGAGGAAGCCCGCTTGCGCGCCCGCGTAGTGGTGCAGCGCGCCGCGCAGGTCGATCACCCGCTCCCGCCCGATGTCGCGTCCGTCGCGGCGCAGGATGATCGCCGTCTGCCGATCGCCGCTCGGCGCGCGCGCGATGGCGGAGAAGTGCAGCTCCTGATTGTGCGCGCCCTGGCGCCGCACCGGCTGCACGTCCTCGAAGCCGAGCTGGTTCAGGAGCAACGTGAACAGTTCGCCCAGCGCGCGCGGGGGCAAGCTCTGCAGGCGCTCGCCCAGGCTGCGCGCGAACGCTTCGCGGTAGCGCGCGGCCGCCGCGAGCAGCTCCTTCTCCAGCCGCAGCACCTCGCCATCCATGCCCCAGTCCGTGGCCGCCACCGCGCGGCCATGCAGCACGTAGCGCGGGCGGCGCCGCTCGGCGCGAGCGCGCACGATCTCCGCGCGCACGGCGTCGGTCAGTGCGTCCTGCAGCGCCTGCAGCTCCACCTTCGCGCGCACCCGGCGCAGGCCCTGCTCGGCGAGCTGGCGCAGCGGGATCGCGCCGCCCCGCGAGCGCGGCGGCAACAGCTGCTCGAGCAAGGCCAGCATGGACGGCCCGCTCAGGTCCTCTGCGGCGCGGCCGGGCTCGACGCCGGTGCTCTCGCGGCTGTCGCGACTGTCACGGCCCTCGCCGCGTTCACCCCGCTCCCCGCGTTCACCCCGCTCCCCGCGTTCGCCGCGACCCTCGCGCCGCTCCGCGCGGTCGCCGCGGCCCTCGCGCAGTTCGCCGCCGCGGCCATCGCCAGCGCGGCCCTCGCGGCCCTCGCGGCCCTCGCGGCTGTCGAGGCGCAGCTCGCCATTCCGCGGCTCGGAGCGCAGCTCGAGCGTGCGGCCCTCGCCGCGTTCGCGCCCCTCGCGCTCGCCCCGCCCTTCGCGTTCGCGCCCTTCGCGTTCGCGGCCGTCGCGCTCGCGGCCGTCGCGCTCGCGGCCGGAGTCGGCACGGAGCTCGAGCGAACGATCCTCCTCACCCTCGCTCGGCAGCGGCGAGAGCAGCGGAGCATCCGACACCGTGTACGAGGGCAGCCCGCTGTCCTCGTCCCCACCGCCCGAACGCCCGCCGCGGCGACGGCGACGGCGGCGGCGCTTGCCGCCCCCTTCACCTGCCGGCGCGCGCTCGACGGCCTCCGTCTCCAGATCTCCACCGAGGATCGGCTCGTCGTCGTCCTCCTCGGGCACGAACAGCTCGGTGGCGGCGGCGGCCAGCTCGGCCCGGGCACGCTCGTCGTCCCCGATGTCCTCGTCCTCGTCTCCGTCGAGGCCGAGCTCCGGATAGCCGCTGGCCTCCAGCTCGCTCTCCTCCGCGTCCGGCGCCAGCGAGGCCTGCGGCGACTCACCCGAAGCGCCTTCTTCCTCATCCGGCACGCCCAGCTTCGCGAGCCTCTCCAGGGCCGGCGTGCGGTCCGCGAGCCCCTGATCGATCAGCGACTGGTCCCAGTCCCGCAGCGCGAACACGCCGGGCTTCACGCGCACCAGCGGATTATCCTTCGGGTCCTTCTTCACGACAGCCGCCAGGCGCGCCCCCATCGTGACCTCGGGGCTCTTGCCCACGTGACTGAGCAGATCTCGCTCGATCGCGACGTCGGTGATCTCCTTGTAGTGCAGAGGTTTCCCCACCAGGCGCAACACGTGCGCCGCCGCTTCTGTAAAGGTCATTGGCTCCTGATTGGTCTACATCTCGGCGCGCTCGGCGCTCGGCCGTTGCGTCCGCGCGGGGCTCGCAGGCCCCGTTGTTGAGTTCCGAGTTTTCTCGCCTGGCGGACGGCCACCCCCCGGGGCGCACACAGCGTCCAAAACCGAGGCGGTAGGCACGAACCCCTGACGAGGGTCCTGGGGGTCCCGACGGACCACCCCACTAGATTGCGCGCTTCATACCACGAGCGGCCCCAAAACCCGCTGCTCTTCGCCATGCTCGCCCAATCTCTAACAATCCGCCGGCCGGTCATCACCCGAAACCTGTCGGCGTCACAGAGTCGCGTTACGACGCCCGCGTGACCCGTACCTTCGCTCCCGCGCGCCAGGTGCCGCTCGCCGGGGCCACCAGCTTGCGACTGGGCGGTCCCGCGCAATTTCACGCGCGGCTCGATCCAGCGTCGTCGCCGGGAGCGCTCGCGGAAGCGCTCGACTGGGCCGCGCAGCGCAGCCTGCCCGTGACAATACTGGGCGGCGGCAGCAACGTGGTGATCGCCGACGCGGGTCTGAGCGGCCTGGTGCTCACGATCGCCGGTGGCTCCGAGTCGATCGAGCGCGAGGGCGACAGCGTGCGGATCACGATCGGAGCCGGTGCGCCGTGGGACGACTTCGTCGCGCGCTGCGTCGCGCGCGGCTGGTCCGGAATCGAGTGCCTGAGCGGCATCCCCGGGCACGTCGGCGCGACACCGATCCAGAACGTCGGCGCGTACGGGCAAGAAGTCGCCGACACGATCGTCTCGCTGCGCGCTCACGACCGTGCCAGCGGCCAACTCGTCGAGCTCACGCACGGCGAGTGCGCCTTCGGCTACCGCACGAGCCGCTTCAAGACTGGCGACACCGAACGCTTCATCGTGCTCGACGTCACCTTCCGCCTGCAGAGCGGCGGCGCGCCCTGCCGCGCCTATCCGGAGCTCGCGCGCCGCCTTCCGCCGGAAGCGACGCTCGTGGAGACCCGCCGCATCGTGCTCGACACGCGCCGCGAGAAATCGATGCTGCTCGATCCCAACGACGAGAACGGCCGCAGCTGCGGCAGCTTCTTCCTCAACCCGCTGATTGAGCCCACGGCGCTCGATGACCTGCGCGCCCGCGCCGCAGCGTCACCGCCCACCTACCCTCAACCCGACGGGCGGCTCAAGCTGCCAGCGGCCTGGCTGATCGAACGCGCCGGCTTCCACAAAGGCCAGCGCTGGGGCGCGGTCGGCATCTCCACGCGCCACAGCCTGGCGCTGGTCGCCCACGAGGGAGCCACCAGCCACCAGATCCTCGAAGCTGCCCACCGCATCCGCGACGGCGTGCACGATGCCCTGGGCATCGAGCTCACCCCCGAGCCCCTCTTTTTGGGTTTTGGCTCGTCCCCCCACGGCCTCCCACGACTCTAGGACCGCCCACTAACGATCGAGGCTCCAGGCTTCGGGCTAGAGGCTCGAGCCCATGCGCCCGGCCGCTTGATCGAACACGACCCCTTCGACGGGGCCTTTCGCCAGTGAAAATCGAGGTTCCTCGAGGAACCTCAGCGCGCTCTCACTTACCCCCTTCGTTCCTCCGGAAACCTCAGCGCGCTCTCACGTACCCCCTTCGTTCCCCGAGAAATCTCAGAGCATCGAGGCTACAGACTTCAGGCTGGAGCCAGAGACGAGCCTGAACCTCGGAGCCCGGAGTCTGTAGCCCGGAGTCTGTAGCCCGGAGCCCGGAGCCTGGAGCCCGAAAGTCAGGCTGCAGCCGCGGCGACGCAGTCGTAGATGGCCGCGACGGCCTCGTCGATCTTCGTGACGTCGGTGCCGCCGGCTTGCGCCATGTCCGGGCGGCCGCCGCCCGAGCCGCCGACGATCTGGGCGACGTGGCGAATCATGTCGCCCGCCTTGTAGCGACCGGTCAGGTTCTTGGCGACCGTGAGCACGAGCTGCACCTTGCCCTCGTGCTCCGATGCCACGAGCACCACGCTGTCGCCCAGCTTGTCGCGCAGCTGTTCGGCGAGCTCGCGCAGCGCCGAACGGTCGGTGACCTCGGTGCGCACGCCGAGCACGCGCACTCCGCCCACGTCGCGTGCGTTCTGGACGAGGCTGTCCGCGCCGCCGCCGGAGCCGCCCTTCATCCAGCGCCGCTGAGCTTCGTCCAGTTGCTTCTCGAGCGTCTTCTGCTGGGCCACCAGGCGCTCGACCTTCTCCACGATGTCAGCGCCGCCGGCCTTCGCCGCGCGGTTGGCGCGCGCCAGCGTGTCCTCCATGTCGCGCACGTACTGCAGCGCGCCGAGCCCCGTGGTGGCCACAATGCGGCGGATGCCCGCCGCCACGCCCTGCTCGGAGACGATCTTGAACATGCCGATGTCGCCCGTCGCGCGCGCGTGCGTGCCGCCGCACAGCTCGGTCGATTCGCCCATCGTGAGCATGCGCACGGTCGCGCCGTACTTCTCCTCGAAGATCATCATGGCGCCGCGCGCGCGCGCCTCATCCAGGCCCAGCACCTGCGTGCGCACCGGGTCGTTGGCGACGACGGCTCGGTTGACCAGCTCCTCGATCTGCGCGAGTTGCGTCGGGCTGAGCGCGCTGCCCGCCGTGAAGTCGAAGCGCAAGCGCTCGGGGCCCACCAGGGAGCCCTTCTGCTGCGCGCTCGGGCCCACCACCTTGCGCAGCGCCCAGTGCAACAGGTGCGTGGCCGAGTGGTTGCGCCGGGTGGCGTCGCGCTTCTCGACGTCGACCTCGAGCTGCACCGGCTCGGGCCCGACCCGCAGCGCCCCCTTGCGTACGAAGCCGCGATGCACCGTGAGCCCGTCCAGCGGCTTCTGCGTATCCTCGACCACGAACTCGCTGTCTACGCTGCGCAGCACGCCCTGGTCCCCGACCTGCCCGCCCGATTCGCCGTAGAACGGCGTGCTCAGCGTGACGACCTCGCCGCGCGCACCTTCCTCCAGCGCCTCCACCAGCGCGCCACCGCCGATCAGCGCGACGATCGGCGACGAGTCCTGCACGCGCTCGTAGCCCGTGAAGCTGACCTTGCCGCCCGGCACGCGCTCCAGCGCGCCGCGGTAGACGCCCTCCACGGCCGCCTCGGCGCCCTTGAACTCGGAGCGCTTGCGCGCTTGCTCCAGCGCCGCCTCGTAGCCCTCCACGTCGACGCTGTAGCCGCGCTCCGCGCAGATCACCTGCGTCAGATCGAGCGGGAAGCCGAACGTGTCGTAGAGCCGGAAAGCGTCCTCGCCCGGCAGCTGCTGCGAACCCCTGGCGCCGAGATCCGAGAACGCATGCTCCAGCAAGCCGAGCCCGCGCTCGATGGTCTCGCGGAAGCGCACCTCCTCCTGCTCCGCGATGCTGCGGATCAGCTCCTGGCGCTCGACCAGCTCGCGGTAGTGGCCGCCGAGCAACGACACCACTTCCAGCGCGACGTCGTGCAGGAAGGGCTTCTGGATGCCGAGCCGGTGGCCGTGGCGGATCGCGCGGCGCATCACGCGGCGCAGGACGTAGGCGCGGCCGGCGCGATCCGGCAGCACGCCGTCGGCGATCAGGAAGGCCGTGGCGCGGGCGTGATCGGCGATCACCCGCATGCTGACGTCATCCGGGGACATGGTAGCGCCGTACGGCTTGCCCGAAATTGCCGACACCCGATCGACCAGGGGCCGCAGCAGATCCGTGTCGTAGTTGCTGCCCTTGTCTTGCTGGATACAGGCGACGCGCTCCAGGCCCATACCCGTATCGACCGAGGGCGCCGGCAGCGGCGTCAACGCACCGTCCTGCGAGCGCTCGAACTGCATGAACACCAGGTTCCAGATCTCGACCCAGCCGCTGCCGTCCGCGGCCTGCTCCTGCCCGAACAGGGAGATGTCGGGGTTGTCGCCGCGGTAGTAGAAGATCTCGCTGCAGGGGCCGCAGGGACCGGTGTCGCCCATGCGCCAGAAGTTGTCGTCCGGACCGCAGCCGATGATGCGCTCCTCGGGCAGGCCGCTGATGCGCCGCCAGAGCTCGCGTGCCTCCGTGTCTTCAGGCAGCGAACCGTCGGCGCGCAAGTAGGTGGTCGCGAGCCGCTCCGGCGGCAGCTGCAGCACCTTGGTCACGAACTCCCAGCCGAAGCCGATCGCGGCCTCCTTGAAGTAGTCGCCGAAGCTGAAGTTGCCGAGCATCTCGAAGAACGTCTGGTGGCGGGGCGATGGCCCCACGTTCTCGAGGTCGTTGTGCTTGCCGCTCACGCGCATGCACTTCTGGGCGCTGGTCGCTCGCTTGTAGGACCGCTGCTCCTGGCCGGTGAACAGGTCCTTGAACTGGACCATGCCCGAGTTCGCGAAATACAGGGTCGGGTCGTTCTGCGGGACGAGCGGGCTCGAGGGCACGACCTGGTGGCCCTGGGAGGCGAAATACTCCAGGAAAGCGCTGCGGATATCGGCGGAGCGAACGGGGCGATCAACCATGGGGCGCCTCCTGTAGCACAGAGCCGGCGCCCGCATCAGAGTCCGGGAAAGTGTTGGCCCGCTCGCCGGAAACGCGCTAGCGCTGGGGCATGTGCACGAGCCCAAGCGCACGAGCCGGGCTGGCGCTCGCCGTGCTGGCGGCGGGCTGCAGCGGCCCCCCGGGCGCCGGGCGCTTTCCCGGCACCGATCTCGGCGGCTTCCGCGTCGCGGCGACCTCGACCAGCAATGGCTGCGGAGCCGGCGCGCTGGGCTCGCCGGCAAAGTACAGCTTCGAGATCGACCTCTCGCGGGACGGCAGCGAGCTGTTCTGGGGGCGCGAAGCCAGCGGAGAGATCGACGCGGACCTGGCCTTCGAGTTCGCCTCGGGCGTGAGCATTGAGATCACTCCAGCGAGCAACACGCGCAAGGGCTGCTCAATTGGGCGCGCCGACCACATCGTGGGCACGCTGCGGGAAGACGCCCTGGGCAACGTCTCGGGCTTCAGCGGCACCTTGACGCACGCCTTCGCGGCCACGCCCAGCTCCGTCTGCAGCCTCGACGAGCGCATCGGCGCCGGGCTGCCGGAGCTGCCCTGCCAGATGGATTACGCGCTGGAGGGGCAGCGCAGCCGCGAGCCGGAGCTCTAGCCTCGCGCGCCAGATGGGCTCCGCCGAGCGGGCTGCACTGGGGCCGCGCCGGGCCGCCGTCAAGGGGGCCATTCCGCCTCATCGCCCCCTGACCGCAGGCAGGCGACAACCCAGCAAATTTTGGCAGAAGTGCGCGAAGCTCGATGCAAGCTTCCAGGATCCGTGTCAGAATATCAGCATCGTGCAGGTCGGAGCCCGCTCCCGAACCCATTCGGCGGGGGAGAACCCTCGCGCCTGCATCCGTTGTTGGGTCCGTGTTGGACCCACCCTAGAGAAACGCCGCGCCCGCGCGTCATCGCTTCTGGCGACACGCGGCTCGGGTGGCGTGCCCGAACGCGCCGACCGTCACGGTTGGCTATCGGCTCGAGGTCCGGGCAGCTCTTGCCCAGACGATCTCGGCGCGCGTTCTCGCGGTGGTCCGGGTGATCCGGAGGAGGCGGTAGAAACGATGCATAAAACTCATTCCCCAAACTCGGAGGTGATCCGAGCGTAGGGTCTCCGTGATCTCCCAGGGTGCCCAGCGCCTTCCGTGCGTTGACCGCTGGTCGGTCAGCGTGAAAGGTCTGAGCCCTTCGAGGTACGGAATCACCGCTACTGCAGGCGCAGGCTGGATCGCCCCCCTGGAGGATACCCGCAGTTGGGATCGCTCCACGGGGTTCCGGGCTTGATCACAGCCGCCGCCGAGAGCAGCGGGCAGCGCTTCTTCCAGACATCGGCTGACAACATCCAGCCGAGTGGAGCGCGACGCGGGTCTCGGTGCTTCTTCGGAGGGCCTCCCATACCGGGCCGGGTGACGACAGAGTCGTCCCCGGCCCGTTTCTTTTCGAGCTTGGCCCTGACCGGGCCTCGGGACTAGCCTCCGCCCGAACCATGCATGCCATCACGTCGTTCTTGAATCAGCTCTTGTTTGGGCACTGGCCGTACAAGTTTTTCCAGAACGACTTCTTCCACAGCTTCACGGTGGCACTCTCGATCGGCCTGGCGCTGGTCGCGGCCGGCCTGTTGATGCTGGAGCAGCGCGCCAAGAAGCTGGGCCAGCCCGTCCCCGAGCGCACCGCGCGCCGCATCGGCATCGCGCTGACGGTGGTGAGCTTCCTGCTCTACTTCGACTTCTTCAACCCCAACACGCGCTATCCCAACTATTACCACCGGCACGAGCTCTATCATTATTACCTGGGGTCGAAGTACTTCCAGGAGGTCGGCTACGATCGGCTGTACACGTGCACGGCCATCGCCGAGGTGGAGCAAGGCCGCGGCGCGCAGATCCGCAGGCGGCAAATCCGCGACCTGAGCGCGAAGAATCTGATCATCCCCACGACGTCGACGTACATCTTCGACGATCCGGGGCAGTGCAAGAACCACTTCACCCCGGAGCGCTGGGACGCGTTCAAGAAGGACGTCGCCTGGTTCGAGCAGTCGGCGCGCGGCGACTACTGGGAAAAGATGCAGCAGGACCACGGCTACAACCCGCCGCCGGTCTGGACCATGACGGGGAAGCTGTTCGCCAACCTGGCGCCCGCCGGCGACGGCTTCTTCAAGCTGCTCGCGCTGCTCGACATCGGCTTGCAGCTGGGCGCGGTGCTGCTCCTCAACTGGGCCTTCGGCTGGCGCGTGATGGCGATCGCGACCGTGTTCTGGGGCTGCAACGCGCCCGCGAACTTCTACTGGACCGGCGGCGCCTTCCTGCGCCAGGACTGGGTGTTCCTGGCGATCGCGGCGGTCTGCCTGGCTCGCAAGCGCAAGTTCGCGCTGGCGGGCGCGGCGCTCACCTGGTCGTCGCTGCTGCGCGTGTTTCCGGTGGTGATGTTCGGCGGCGTGGGGCTGATCATGCTGTTCACGCTGATCCGCACCCGGCGCTTTCAGCGCGATCAGCTGCGCTTCGTCGCCGGCGCGGCGCTCGCCGGTGCGCTGCTGGTGCCGGCCAGCATCGCCGCGACCGGGCCGCACGCCTACCAGGACTTCGCCGCGCACATCGGGCTGCACAAGGACACGCCGCTCACCAACCACATGGGGCTCGAGACCATGCTGGTACACAACTGGAGCGGGCGCATGGTGTTCACCCGCGATGACCGCCTGGACGATCCGTTCGAGGGCTGGAAGGCGGGGCGCACCGAGCGCAAGGAGCACCTGCGGCCGGTGTTCCTGGCCATCAACCTGGTGCTGCTGGGCTGGCTCGCCTGGGCGCTGCACCGGACCCGACTGCTCTGGATCGGCATGGCGCTGGCCGTGCCGCTGATCCCCTGCCTGTCCAATCTCACTTGCTACTACTACGCCATCTTCTTGCCGGTGGCGGTACTGGCCAAAGTGCGGCCCGAGATCGGTCCGGCGTACGTGGCCCTCGCCGGAGCGAGCCAGGTGCTGCTCTGGCGCTTCTACTGGATCGACGACAAGTACACGGCCGAGAGCTACCTGTTCTTCGCCTTTGGCCTGTGCGCGCTGTACGCCTACAGCCGCCCTTTCAGCCTCGCGCGCTTCCTGGAATATGTGCGGCTACGCCCGCGGCAGGGCGTGCGGGCGCGCGAGAACCCGGTATAGTGAGCAGCACCATGCGGACCGCTCGTTTCCTGCTCTGCCCGATCCTGCTCTGTCCCATCTTCTTGGGCGCGGCTTGCGAGTCCGGAGCGCCACCGCATCCCGCGAGCTCGCCCGCGGTTGCTGCCCAGCAGCCAGCGCCCGCGGCTGCTCCGGCCGCGGCTGCTCCAGCCGCCGCGGCACCGATCGCTCCCGCGCCGGCTCAGGCCGGCACTGCCGGCTCCAGCGCGAGCTCCGGCACTGCAAGT
This sequence comes from Polyangiaceae bacterium, assembly GCA_035760985.1. Classification (GTDB taxonomy): domain Bacteria; phylum Myxococcota_A; class Polyangia; order Polyangiales; family Polyangiaceae; genus SZUA-265. The sequence goes on along the minus strand of DASTRX010000011.1, from coordinate 61,457 downwards.
TATGGCGCGCCCTTCCAGCCGGGTCCCACCGTGGCGCTCGCGTCGCTGCTCGCGAACCCCAAGGCCTACGCGGATCAATCGGTCATCACCGAAGGTCACGTGCAGCGGGCGTGCAGTCGCAAGGGCTGCTGGATGGAGATCGGCACGGGCGACGACTCCTGCCGGGTGACGTTCAAAGACTACGGCTTCTTCGTGCCGACGGACTCCGCGGGGTCGCAAGCCCGCGTTCAGGGGCGGATCACCACGCAGCGCATCGAGCCGGCTCGGGTCGCGCACCTGGAGCAAGAGGGGGCGAAGTTCAAACATCGCGAAGCCGATGGCAGCGCCACCGAGGTGCAGTTTGTCGCGAGCGCCGTGCAATTGAACCGCAGCGGCACTTGAATTTGCTCACGGTTTCGTGGCAGCACGCGCCGACGCTGGTACTCCAGGGCCACCCCGCACCCCGAGCGAGAGGCGCCGTTGCCTGAACCCCCTTCCGAACAAAAGCCGGCGCCCGGCTCCCGGCGGGGGCCCCTCATCTCCACGGTATCGAAGGAAGACGAGGAACGCGGCCCGCTCACGCTCTCGCCCGCGCTAGAGACCAAAGAGGGCTTGAGCCTGCCGGAGCTGCGCGAGCTCTGGATGATCCTCTCGCCGTCCGAGCGCGTGGAGGCGTTCCGGCTGCTGCCGCGCACCGACTCCGAGGAGTTCTTCCTGGAGCTGCACGCGCGCGATCACGCCGAGCTGCTTCTCGCCCTGCCCGCCGAGGAGCAACGCGCCTGGATGCGCTTGCTGCCGCCCGACGACGCGGCGGACCTGGCGCAAGCCGCCCCTCCGGAGCAGCGCGAGCGCTTGCTGGCCCTGCTCGACGCGCCGACGCGCAAGGAAGTGAACGCGCTGCTCGCCTACGCCGAGGACGAGGCGGGCGGTCTGATGAATCCTCGCTTCGCGCGCGTGCGCCCGGACGCCACCGTCGACGAGGCCATCACCTACCTGCGCCGCCAGGCCCGCGAGCGCCTGGGCAGTATCTACTACGTGTACGTGCTGGACGAGCAGCAGCGGCTGCGCGGCGTGGTCTCCTTCCGGCAGCTGTTCTCGGCCGCCACCGGCCGGCGCGTGGCCGACATCATGCACCGGGACGTGCTCAGCGTGCGCGAGGACCAGGACCAGGAAGAGGTCAGCAACCTGTTCGCACAGCATGGCTTCGCCGCCATCCCGGTGGTGGATGCGGAGAACCGGGTCAAAGGCATCGTGACGATGGATGACATCGTCGAGGTCGTCCAGGAAGAGGCCACGGAGGACGCCCAGAAGATGGGCGGTCTGGAAGCGCTCGACGCGCCCTATCTGCAGATCTCTTTCCGCAAGATGCTGCAGAAGCGCGCGGGCTGGCTGGCGGCCTTGTTTCTGGGCGAGATGCTGACGGCGACGGCCATGAGCCACTTCGAGGACGAGATCGCCCGCGCGGTGGTGCTGGCCATGTTCGTGCCGCTGATCATCTCCAGCGGCGGCAACTCGGGATCACAAGCATCCACGCTGGTGATCCGCGCCATGGCGCTCGAAGAGGTGAAGCTGCGCGACTGGTGGCGCGTGATGCGGCGCGAGCTGGCGGCTGGCGTGGCGCTCGGTTTAGTGCTCGGCACGATCGGCTTCCTGCGCATCGTGATCTGGCAGAACCTCACCACGTTCCGCGTGGGCATGCGGGTCTACACCATGTACGGCGCGCAATACCTGCTGATCGCGCTGACCGTGCTGGGCAGCTTGCTCGGCGTGGTGATGTTCGGGACGCTGGCGGGCTCTCTGCTGCCCTTCCTGCTGCGCAAGCTGGGGCTGGACCCGGCGAGCGCGTCCGCTCCGTTCGTGGCGACGCTGGTCGACGTCTCCGGACTGATCATCTACTTCACCATGGCCAGCATCCTGCTGCGCGGCACCTTGCTCTGACTACTTGATCAGGATGCGCGCCGCTTCCTTGACGAAGGTGCCGATCACGGGCCGGTAGCCGAAGTCGCGCGCGTTCGTGTCGGACATGTCCTTGGGGCAGATCGAGGACACGACCGCCTGCGTGCCCACCCCTTGCAACACGCTCAGGATGCGCGGGGCCGGGTAGGCCTTGGCGAAGCGCTGCGTGGTCGTGTAGGCGCTGGTCGCCGCGTCCCAGCACAGCGGGTTGCCCTGGAATTTGTCCGCCTGGCAATCGCAGGCGCTGCCCGCCGCCACCTCAGCGCAGCTGCGCGGCTGGGGCAGCGGGAAGATGCAGGAGTACTGCAGGTCGTCGAACACGTCGCGCTCCTTGCCGTTGATCGCGTTGAAGGCGAGGCTGTCGGGCGCGGTGATCGCATCCTGGGTGATCGGGTTCTGCCCGCTGCGCGGCAGCGTGGCCTCCTGCGCAAACGGGTCCTGCGGCGGCACCCCGTCCTGCTTCGAGCCCAGGATGCGTTGCCAGAGCCCGCTCGCCGCGAACTGCGTCGCGGGGATCAGATCGAGCTGACCGGTCAGCTCGCGCGTGTCAGGCGTGGCCACGTCTTGCCAGGGCACGCCCACGATGCCGACGAAGAACACCTGATCCTTGCTGCGCACGTTGCCCTGATCGTCGATGGGCTCGCTGTAGAGCGGGTTCTTCGAGAAGCGGATCTGGCCCTGCTCGTCGAGCAGCGGGCGGCCTTGCTCGTCGAAGCCCTCGGGCAGCCAGGGCGAGGTCAAACCGAGCACGTAGCGCTGCACCGGGTACAGGTAGTCGTAGCCGTACTTGCGCTTCTGATCGTAGCAGCGCAGGTTGGGGCCGAGCTCGCTGCGCTCTTCCTCCGGCGTGATCAGCGGGCTCATCTGCTCCGGCGTGCAAGCGGTTCCGTTCGCTGCCAGCGGGCAGCACGCCGGGTCCTGCTCGCGCGGGACGCAGCCCTGGCCCTCGGGCGTGGCGAAGGAGCACGAGTAGCAGCAGGGCGAGTTGGGGTCGGCGTCGCAGGCGCTCGAGCCGCGCGTCATGCCGCGCGCCGCATCCATCTGCCACCAGCCGATATCGGTGTCGCGGATCGAGCAGTCGTCTTCATCGGCGATCATCAAGATCGCCACCACCGAGTCCTTGCGCAGGAATGCCGCCCGCTGCTGGAGCAGCGCCTGGTCCACCCCCTGCGTCCGCACGCAGTTCTCCGCCGGGTCCGAGGCATTGCAGGGCACGCGCTGCAGCGAGGCGGGCGGCGCCGGATCCATCAAGAAGCGGTACATGGCTTCGAGCGGCGCCTCGAAGCCGCAGCCCGACTCGCCCACCCTGTCGATCATGTCGACGAAGTTGGAGCTGATCTGCTGCAGGTCCCCCGCGCCGGGCGGGCTGGCGCGCCGCTCCGGGTCCCAGGCAAGGAACCCCAGGTCCTGGTAGGAGGGCGTCGCGCGGCCGCGCGACAGCGTACCCACCAGCTGCGCCCGATCGCTCTGGCCCTCCGCGCAGCCGTCGATGGGCGAATCGGCGCCATGCGCGCCCAGCGTCGAGGTCACGATGCCGACGTGGATGTCCTTCAGCGGCGCGAACTGGCGCGCGTAGCCGACCGGGCACTTCTCTTCCGGTGTGCCGAGCTGGATCGGAGGCTGCCGCAGCGTGCTGTCGAGGCAGGGCGGGTTGACCAGGCGTGCCAGCAGATCGGGGATGGCTGCCGCGAGGATCTGCTGCTTGTCCCCCATCGAGACCGAGTTATCGACCACGAACAGCAGATCCATCTTGTCCGAAAGCCGGATGCCTCCGCCCTTCGAGACGTCCTCCGGGCTGAAGACCACCGCCCCGGGACCCTCGGTGGTCACATACGTGGGATCGTTCTGATCCACGGGGTTGCCGGCGCAGCGCTCGGCGTCGCCGCACAGCACGGGTCCGTCATTGTCGCGCACGACCGGCGCGTTGCTGGTCGGATCCTGCTGCTCTTCGGCATTGGGGCTGCACGAGAGGAACTGGCCGCAGGCGCACAGCGCCGCGCCCAACCAGAGCGCATGCGAGTGCTCGGGGCGGCTCCGCCTACCGTCTCTGAGTCTCATCCGGCCTCGGACTCCTCGGCGAGCGCGCACGCACCGCCACAAAGGGAACGCTACGTTCTGGTACGTCGGGCAGCCTGCGCCAGACTAGTGTCCGCGCGCCGCCCTACCGACAGAGTGCCCTGGCCCGGCAAAAATAGCTTCAGAAATGCCATTCCCTCGCGGCTCCATGGCGCCCTGCAGTGACCGCTGCGCCGCGGCATCAAAAGGCGCGGCAACGCCCGCCTTGTCGCAGGATGTGGTTGCCGAACCGCGGCCCGCGACCGCGCGCGCCCGCAATGCACGCTTCCATTGCGCTCGAGTTCGGCAGCTTGCGCCCGCCCCCGGCGGGGTTGCTCAGCAATTGGATCCGCGTGCCGTTCTGTTGCCAGTGACGGCCTCGAAGGTCCGTCGATTTCCCATATGGCTCTGCCCCCGCCACGAGTGAGTCAGCGCACGCCGCGCGCCCGCACCGGCCGCGCGCCTGCCTCGAACACAGCTCGCGCGACCAGAGACGAAGAGGTTCTGTCGGCCGCTGCCGCGCGCATCGCACAAGAGGCGCTCCGCACCGACGTCACCATCGAGTCCCTGGCCAAGCTCGCTCACGCCGACGCCGCGTTCGCGATGAAGTTGCTGGCGCTGGTGAACAGCCCCGCCTTTGCGCGCTCCCGTGCCGTGACCGACATCAACCAGGCGGCCTCGCTGCTCGGCATCCGCGGTGTGCGCACCGTCGCGCTCAGCCTGCTCGTCTCCCATTTTTGCCCCGGCGACGAGTCGTGCCGGGTGCTGATGGCCAACTCGCTGCGCCGCGCGGTGGCGTGCCGCCTGATCGCGTCGGAGCTCAACGTCAAAGATCTCGACGGCTGCTTCGCGACGGGCCTGTTCCTGGACGCCGGGCTGTTGCAGCATGCGCAACAGAACCTCCAGCTCGCCGTCTCGATCGCCTCCAGCCCCGCGCACCACCGCGTGCTGCGCGAACAAGCCGAAGGCTTGGCGCCTCACCCCGCCGTGGGCGCGGACATGGCCCTGAGCTACACGCTCTCGCCGGAGACGGTCGAGGCGATCCGCAACCACCACGCGCCGGAGCCGCCCGCGGGTACACTGGGCCAGGTAGCGTGGCTGGCCGAGTGCGTGGCGGGCGTGTTCGAGAGCCCCGACGTGGAGCGCGCTCGCGTGACCGCGATCGAGCAGGCGCACAAGATCGGCCTCGGTTCGGCGCAGCTGTGCAGCATCCTCGACGCCCTGCCCGGGCAGGTCGCCGAAGTGGCGGAGGCGCTGGACAGCGACGTCGGTGAGCTGCACGACCTCGAGGCGCTGCGCAACGACGCGGGCCGCCTGCTCGCAGACATCAATCAGCAGTACGAAGGCGTGATCCGCAAGCTCGGCGAGCTGCTGCAGGAGAAGGAAGCGCTGACCGCCGAGCTGCGCAAAGCCAACGACGCGCTCGCCTCGATGGCGCGCACGGACGCGCTCACGGGCTTGCCCAACCGGCGCGCGCTGGAGGACGAGCTGGTGCGCTGCGCGGCGCGCGCCCGCCGCGAAAAGAACTGGCTGAGCCTGGTCGCGCTCGACGTCGACCATTTCAAGAAGTTCAACGACACGCACGGTCACGCCGCGGGCGACGCCGTGCTGGCCACGATGGGTCGCGTGCTGACCGAGCAGTGCCGCAAGGGCGACATGCCGGCCCGCTACGGCGGTGAGGAGTTCAGCGTCGTGCTGCCGAACACCAACGCCGTGGGCGCGAACGTGGTCGCCGAACGGATCCGGCGTGCTCTGGAGGCCAGCGAGACGCCGTTCGAAGGCAAGACGCTGAAGTTCACCTCCAGCATCGGCGTGGCTTCGGCGCTGGCCGAGGGCGTGGAGCCCGTCGCGGCGCTCGCGGCTCGAGCCGACGACGCCCTGTACGCCGCCAAGCGCGCAGGGCGCAACCGCGTCGTCTGCGCACCGCCCCGCAGCGGGGATGAGCCCACGATCAGCGCCGCCCCGGGCGTCAACGGCGACTTCGGCGATGACGAGGAAGACACGGTCGTCACCCGCGTGAGCGCCATGCTGCCCGGCGAGTAGCAGGGGCGCCGAGGCGCCGAGGGCGAGCCCGGGCGCCGCTGGAACGGCGCCGCCCCTGGCGGAATCGGCAATTGCAGGTTGGGTGCGGCTGATTTAGCCTCGCCGGCAGTGCAGAAGACGCGATTTCTGATCGTCGGCGGAGGCATCACCGGCCTGGCCTTTGCAGGCCGGCTCGAGCAGCGCGATTATCTGATCTGCGAGGCCGAGGCCGAGCTCGGCGGCTACTGTCGCACGGTCGTGCAGGACGGGTTCGTCTGGGACTATTCCGGCCACTTCTTCCATTTCCGCAACCCGGAGATCGAACGCGAGCTGGTGCAGCGCATCGGGCCCGAGCGGGTGCGCCGCGTGCAACGCGACGCGCGCATTCACTACGCCGGCAAGCTGATCGACTTTCCGTTCCAGCGCAACATCGACCAGCTCCCTCACGACGAGTTCGTGCAGTGCCTGACCGATCTGTTCCGGCGCCCCGAGGCGGCCCCGCGCAACTTCAAGGAGATGCTCTACGCCAAGTTCGGGCAAGGCATCAGCGAGAAGTTCCTGGTCCCCTACAATGAGAAGCTGTATGCGACCGATCTCGGCCGGCTCGACGTGGACGCGATGGGCCGCTTCTTCCCCCACGCCCGCGCGGAGGAGATCGTGCGCGAGCTCGGGGCTCGCAGCGCTCGCGCCGAGCGAGCCGCCACGTACAACGCCAGCTTCACCTATCCGGAGGGTGGCGCCAGCGAATACGTGAACGCCCTCGCCCACGGCCTGGACCCCGCGCGCATCTTGCTGCAAGAGCCGGTGCTGGGCATCGACCTGCAGCGCAAGATCGCCCGCACCTCTCAGCGCAGCATCGAGTTCGAGTACCTGCTCAGCAGCGTGTCCTTCCCCCGCCTGCTGCAGCTGTGCGGGATCCCGTTCGACCCGGCCCTGTACAGCCACAACCAGGTGCTGGTGTTCAATCTGGGCTTCGACTCCAAGGGCCCCGAGGGCATCCACTGGATCTACTACCCCCAGCGCGACCTGGCCTTTTATCGCGTCGGCTTCTACGACAACATCTTCGGCACCGAGCGCATGAGCCTGTACGTGGAGCTCGGCTATCCGAGCGGTGTACGGCTCGACCCCGAGCAGCTGAACGCGGCGCGCGCGCGCGTGCTGGCGGACCTGAAGCGGGTCGGCGTGATCGACGGCCAGCAGCTGATCTCGGAGCACCATGTGGTCCTCGATCCGGCCTACGTGCACATCACGCAGGCCTCACTGGCGAGCGTCGCCGAGCACAAGGCGCTGCTGGCGCTGCGCGGAGTGCACAGCGCCGGCCGTTATGGCTCGTGGACGTACTGCTCGATCGAGGACAACATCATCGAGGCCCGTGAGCTGGCCGATCGCTTCAACCAGCTCACCCGGCTGACCCAGGGCGCTTGATCAGCCGCGCTGGACGGCCTCCGCCAGCGTCCGGGCCAGCTCCGCGGCGTCTGCGCCGAGCTCGCCGCTGCGCCAGCGCAGACCGAGGCCGCGCGCCTCGTCGGGCTTCGGGATGATGTGGAAGTGCACGTGGAACACCGCCTGGTGCGCCTGCGCCTCGTTGTTCTGCAGCACGTTGTATGCGGCACACCCCGTCACCTGCTTGATCGCCCGACAGATGCGCGGCAGGGCGCGCCCGAGCGCGGCCGCCGCCTCATCCGAGAGCTCGTCCAGCGTGCGTGCAGGCTCCTTGGGGATGACCAGGCTGTGCCCGGGGGCGAGCGGCGCGATGTCGAGGAACGACAGCACGTGCACGTCCTCGTAGATACGGTGACACGGGATCTGCCCCGCGATGATGCGCGAAAAGATCGTCTCCGACATGCGCCGCGAAGGTAGCAGGAAACGAGCCCCCGGGGGCGTCACTCCCTCGCACGGGTGTGACTCCGGTTTCACGGGTCAGTGAATCCAATCGATGCGCTGGCACGCGCAGCGCGCAGCTCCAGAGCGCCCGTCAGCAGCCGTTCCTGGCTCCAGCCGCGGAGTTGCGAGCGTGGCTCGCCAGGTCTCCTCGGATTGGCACCGGAGTTGCTTACAGTTTTGCCGGATAATGTCAGCGGTGCCGCAACGGCACGCTACGTGGGAGAAGGGTTTTTCGCAATGATCAAATCGGCATTTCGATGGAGCGCGTCGTGCTTGGTGTTGGGCCTGATCGCTTGCAAGAGCGACCCGACGCTGGTCGAGATCTCGAGCAGCCAGGCCGCCCTGACCGCCAGTGAAAACTCCGAGCGCGCGCTGGACGGCGTGCTGGACGCCGCCGACTTTCTCTCCGAGTCCACCAGCGTCGCGCAGACGCTGAGCTTGATGGGAGGCAGCGAGTCGTGCGGGAGCACCGCTGGCTGCACGAGCAACGGCTGCTCGCCCGTCGAGACGGTGTGCACCAGCGACCCGATCGACGAGGCCGATCTGGAAGAAGCCCGCGCCGATCTGAAGGAGAGCGCCCACAAGCTCGTGCAGCGGCTGCGCGAGCGGATCCTGATCCCGGCCAACCTGGAGGGCGAGACCTCGACCTCGGCCACGTATCGACTGGGTCCCGAGGTGTGGTGCGAAGACGACACCGAGCCCCAGGCTCCCGGGAGCGCGAGCCCGCCCAGCTACGACTCCGACTGCGTCGAGCAAGCGAACAAGCTGCAGCCGCGCTTGCGCTTGACGTCGCCGGCGGAAGGCGACGTGGACGTGGCGCTGCTGCTCGGCGCGCAGCGCAACGAGCCGCTGGTCTTCGAGCTGCACCGGCACAGCCTGGGCTTGAAGCTGAACCTCGGCGAGGCTCTCGACACCGCGCGCGAGTTTGGCGAGGACGCCGAGGCCATCGAGAAGCTCTCGGGCGTGCTCGAGCTGGAGCTGGTGGAGAACGACGCCCGCGATTACTCGCTGGACCTGAACGTGCTCCAGGCGGTCGAGGCCGTGTTGGACTCGGACGGTGAGCGGCTGAGCGTCTCGATCGGCGCCACCTCGCCGGCGCTGCAGCTGCGCCTGGACGGCAATGCGCGGCGCCTGCTCGCGAGCATGGACCTGGGCTCGCTGCGCGTGCTCGGCCCGCTGCGTCTGTTCGCCGACTCGTTCGGCGGGCACGACGACGTCGTCGACTCCGCCGACAGCTTCGCCGCACCCGCCCCGGCGAGCTCCGAGGTCCATGGCGCCGTCGAGATGTTCCTCGCAGGCCTGCAGGGCTCGCTGGAGTACGTGGCCGACAGCGATCAGCTGAAGCTGAACGGGCTCGGCTTCGGTGACAAGACCTCGTTCATCAAGAACGACGGTCAGACGCTGGCCTCGCTCGATCTCAACTCCGCGCTGGGCCGTCACGTGAATCTGGTGCTCGAGCCCGAGGGCGACGGCACCAAGATCAGCATCTCCCCCGGCTTCGATCTGAAGCTGGCGCTGGCCTTCCAGCACATCGCCGATCAGGTCCAGGGCATCCAGGCCCAGCTGCTGAACGACACCTGGCACTTCTGGTTCGACGGCGATCAACCCGCGATCGTCGCCAGCGACGATCAGCTGGCCGTGCAAGCGGGCACGCTGCACCTGGAGAGCTCGGCGGATCCTTCCGCGAATCTGGAGGTCTCCGCGGGGATGTGCCTGGTCGAGGCGGACTCGGAGAGCTCCAGCGAGGAGGGTGACTGGCGGCACCGGCTCAACGCCGACGTCTGCCAGTGAGCAGGCGTCAGGAATCGGAAGAAGAGAGCAGGCACCAGTCTTCTTCGTGGCCCTGGAGGTGCAGCGCCAGCCCGAGCTGGGCGTAACGCTGCACCAGCTCCGGCACCTGTTCGCTGATGAAGCCGGACAGGGCGAACGCTCTCGCGCCGCGGGCGCAGCGGGCGATCGCCGGGCTGGCGGCGATCAGGACCGGGGCTTCGATGTTGGCGACGACGTAGTCGAAGCGCTCGTCGAGATCGCCGCCATCCTGCTGCAGGAACGTGGCGGGCAGGCGGTTGAGCGCAGCGTTGGCGCGCGCGGCCTGCACGGCGGGCTCGGACGTATCCACCCCGAGCACCCTGCCCGCCCCGCTCTTGCAGGCGACCAGGGCCAGCACTCCGGTGCCACAACCGACGTCCAGCAGCGAACAGCCCGGGTGCGCACGGCAACGTGCCTCCACCCAGCTCGCCAGCAGGCGGGTGGAGGGATGTTCGCCGAACCCGAACGCGAACGCGGGCTCCAGGTACAGCGCGCCCGGATCCGGCACGGCCGGTGGCGCGTTCGGGTGCAACGTCAGCGTGGGCGTCAACTGGACGGGCTTCAGGTACTCGGTCCAGCCCAGCGCCCAATCCTCCGGTGCCCGCTCGATCTTGCAGCCCGGCGCCAGCCCGGGCCGCCGTGCCTGCGCGGCCGAGCGTAGCTCCGATGCCACGTGCTCGAGCGAGGCGCGGCTCTGCGCGTAGATCACCAGGCACGCGCCGCCCGGCCGCGATCGCTCCTCGAAGGCGGAGAAGCCCTGCCGCGCCAGCTGCTCGGCAAGCCAATCGCGATCCCGGTGCGGGATCGCGATCTCGAGGCAAAAATACGTCTCCACTCGTGGCCCGCTGCGCGCTGCACTCTACACGCGAGCCGAGCCCGCTTGATATACGAGATCGGAATGGGATCGGTGTACCCGAGTCGGGTCGACGAGTTTCGCGGGGACTCGCCCTGGCCCGGCGCCGAGGCCGGCGATCGCGCGCTGCTGCTCCAGGTCTCGAGCCGGGCGAGCGGCGCAGCGCTGGAAGGGCACGTGTTTCGCGTGCGGATCAGCGCTCCGCTGGAGCACGTGCTGCGCGTCCAGATCGCGCACCACGCCGGGCGCGGCCCGGCGGAGCCGCGCTTCGACCTCGACGCCGAGGCGCGCCCGTTTGCCGTGGCGCCCCAGGTGGACGCGGAGCAGATCACGCTGCGCTCCGGCGCGCTCGGACTGCGCATCGAGCGCTCCGCGTGGTGCCTCGAGTTCTTCCACGCGGACACGGGCGAACCGCTCACGGAGAGCCCGTTCCAGGGCCTGGCGCTGACCGAGACGCGCGCCGGCAGCTCGCTGCGCGAGCAGCTGACGTTGAGCGTGGGCGAGCTCATCTATGGTCTGGGCGAGCGCTTTCAGGCTTTCACGCGCAACGGCCAGAGCGTCGAGCTCTGGAACTCCGACGTGGGCACTTGCTCGGACAAGGCCTACAAGAACGTGCCCTTCTTCCTGAGCAGCCGCGGCTACGGCGTGCTCGTGAACAGCACGGCGCGCGTCCGGTTCGAGATCGGCAGCGAGCATGCGTCGCGCATTCAGTTCAGCGAGCCGGGAGAAGAGCTCGATTACTTCGTCCTGCTCGGGCCCTCGCTGAAGCAGGTGCTGGCACGGCTGGGCGCGCTGAGCGGCAGACCCGCCCTGCCTCCTGCCTGGTCGTTCGGGCTCTGGCTCAGCACCTCGTTCACCACCGACTACGACGAAGCCACGGTGCACGCTCTGCTCGACGGCATGGCCCAGCGCAACCTGCCCGTGCACGTATTTCACTTCGATTGCTTCTGGATGAAGCCCCATCACTGGGTCAACTTCCGCTGGGACGCGGCGCTCTTTCCCGATCCGGAGCGCATGCTGGCCCGCTTGCACACGCGCGGCCTGCGCGTTTGCGTGTGGATCCACCCTGCGATCGGCGAGCGCTCGCAGCTGTTCGCAGAGGGCGCGCGCAACGGCTACTTGCTGCGGCGCCCGAACGGTGACGTCTGGCAGGGCTCACAGTGGCAAGCCGGCCTGGCCTGGGTGGACTTCAGCAACCCGGCCGCGGCGCGCTGGTACTGCGATCAACTCCGGACGCTGCTGCAGATGGGCGTGGATTGCTTCAAGACCGATGGCGGCGACGAGCTGCCGACGGACGTCCGCTACTTCGATGGCTCGGATCCAGAGCGGATGCGCAACTACTACTCCTTCCTCTACAACCGTGCCGTGCACGAGCTGCTGGTCTCGGTGCGCGGCCCGGAGCAAGCCTGTCTGTTCGCGCGCGCCGCCACGGCCACCTGCCAGCGCTTCCCCGTGCACTGGGGGGGAGACTGCTCGGGCAGCTACGCCTCGATGGCGGAGACCTTGCGCGCCGGGCTCAGCCTGGGGCTCTCGGGCTTCGGCTTCTGGAGCCACGACATCGGCGGCTTCACGACCCAGGCCAGCGCCGCCGTCTACAAGCGCTGGCTCGCTTTCGGATTGCTCTCCTCGCACAGCCGCCTGCACGGCAACCGCAGCTTCCGCGTGCCGTGGCAGTACGACCAGGAGGCCTGCGACGTGCTGCGCCAGTTCACGGCGCTGAAGTGCCGGCTCATGCCCTATCTGTTCTCGGCTGCGCTGCAGGCCCAGCGCGACAACCAGCCCGTGCTGCGCGCGATGGTGCTCGAGTTCCCCGACGACCCCACCTGCCGCACGCTCGACCGGCAGTATCTGCTCGGTGACCACCTGCTGGTGGCGCCGGTCTTCGACGACGTCCGCAGCGAATACTACCTGCCGGAAGGGCGCTGGACGCAGCTGCTCGACGGCGAGCTGCGCGAGGGAGGCAGCTGGCAGTTCGACGAGCTCGACTTCTTCCAGCTCCCGCTCTGGCTGCGCCCCAACGGCCTGGTCTGCGTCGGCACGAACGAGCGCGAGGTGGAGTACGAGTGGAGCCGGGGCGTGCGCCTGATCTGCGGCTGGTTCGAGGGCAAGGCGGCGCGCGAGGTGCGCGTGCCGGATCCCCGCGGAGGCGACGCGGGCCAGCTGGAGCTGTTTCACGACGGCGAGCACGTGCGGGTCAAGAGCTCGACGCTCGCGGACTTTCAGCTGCAGCTGCCGTGGGCGCGGGAGCTGGTCGCGCTCGAACGAGGCAGCCTGGTGCGCCACGAGCCGAGAGCGCCGCTGACCACGGCCGGCATCCTGATCCGCGCCGACAGCGGCGCGCTCTCCTTTCGCTATCGCCGGCCCTGAGCGCTCACTCGAAGACCGGCAGGTCCAGCGTGGTCGCGAAGACGTCGAAGCTCGCCTCCGCCTGACGATCGCTGCAGAAGAAGAAGCGCGTCTGATCGCCGCTCACCCACGGGTCTCGTTCCAGGGACGGGCTGTTGACGGCATCGAGCGCGAGCGGCGGGTCGCCAAACGGCTCTGCCGTCGAGCGCCGCCAGGCCAGGTACAGGTCGCCGCCGTCCGCGCCGCGATGAAAGAACAACAGGCGGCCGTCTTCGCTCAAGAACCCGCCGGCCATGCCGGCCCCAGACTGCAAGCCCAGCGGCTCGACCTCGAATGGCGCATCGCGCGAGGGGCGCGTGGCCAGAAAGGTCTGCAGCACACCGCCGTCGCGCTTCGAGGCGAGCGGCATCACGCGCTCGTCCTGCGCCAGGGGACGCGGCAGGTCGTCGCTGGTGCTGTTCAGCTCCGGGACCAGCTGCACGACGCCCCAGGCCGCGTCGGGCGAGGCGCGCTCGCTCTTCCAGATGTCGAGGCCTCCGCTGCTGCCCGGGCGATCCGAGGCGAGCCACAGGGTGAGACCATCACGCGAGATCGCCGGACTGACCTCGCGCGAGGGGGTGCTCAGCTCGCTCACCAGGCTGGCCTCGCCGAACGCCTCTTCCCGGGAGGAGCGACGGGCGTGCCAGATGTCGCCCTGGCCGGGCCCGGGGGGCCGATACGAGGTGAAGAAGATCTCCAGCAGGTCCTCGGTCAGCGTCGGCGTCTGATCGCTCAGCGCGCTGTTGATGTTGGCGAGGGGTCGCCCCGCATCGCCGAACTGCGGATCGGGGACCGCTCGCCCGAGCGTGACCACCTCGCTGGAGCTGCAGGCGCACAGGCACACGGCCGCCCACCCCTGCGCGCTGGCTCGACGGCGTGAGGCCGTGGCGAACATCAGAAGCTCAGGCCCGCGCCCGCGCCGAGCGACCACAAGAGCGGCGCCACCCGGTGAAACGCGGGCTCATCACACGCTTCACTCACGCACTCGCGGGACTGAAAGCGATATCCCTCGCGCTGGAACGGGTGCGCGGCGCCGGCGGTCACACGCAGCGCCAGCTGGCCCACGATCGCCATGGCCTGTGCGCCTCCCCCGATCGTCAGCCAGGGGCTGGAGTCGGTGTGCGCGCGGAAGGTGCGGTAGCCCGTGGCCTGCAGCCAGCCCACGGTCGAGCCGATGCAGGGCTGCAGTCGCAGCCGCTCGCTGCCGAGCCGCAGCGGGCACAGCTCCAGGCCCGCGGCGCTGAGCGCAAACTCCGCGCTGCCTTCGGCGCGCTCGATGCCCCCCACGCGATCGTGAGCCAGACTCGCGCCCAGCTCGGGGGACAGCGGCGAACCGCGCTCCCAGCTGGCTCGCAGCCAGAGCTCGGCGCCGATCAGCGGCTCCGGCGCCGCCCCTTGCAGCCAGCGCGCGCCGGCTCCGCCGGCCCAGCGCAAGCCCCGCTGCGGAGCGCGCGCCGCCGGCGGAGCGCGCGGGGGCGCGGGCGCGACAGGGGTCGGAGCGGGCGCGGGCAGCGCCAGGGTGATCGCCGGAAAGCTCGCGGCGGCCTCGCCGGGGTCGAGCGGGGGCGACGCGGCTTCGACCGGTGCCGGCGGCGCGGGGCGCTCGCGGGCGCGCTGCACGCGCGGGCGCGGGGCAGGCCCGCGACGGCCGCTCGCCGTGCTCCGCTCGCGCCAACGCTCGTCCACCCCGATCGCCACCACCAGCGCCAGCGCGTCCAGCGCGTCCTCGCAGTCGGGGCTCTCCAGCTTGCGGAGCACCGCGGGTTTCCCAGGAGTCAGAAAGGACACGTTGGCCCGCAACGCGCTGCCGTGGGGCTCGACGCGCACGGCCAGCCGCAGCTGCTCCCCGCTCGCGACGAAGCGCACGTGCTGGGTGCGGCCCAGGATGCGCGACGCAAACTCGGCCGCGTCGCCGCAGGCCGAGCCCTGCCAGTCGATGCGTGCCGCAATGGGACCGCTCTCCGCCCCGTGAGCCGGTGCAGCGCCCCAGGAGATTCCGCAGCTCAGCGCAACCCAACGCGCAGGCCCGATCCAGCGCCAAGAGCTGCGCCGGCGCACGAAACCGCACTGAAATTGCACCGCGAAAGCATTCGTAGCGGCTGGCCAGCAGCACGGCAAGCGCAGCGCGAAGTTCGCCCGGGGACGCGGCCTTCCGCGCTGTTCCGGCGCAGGTGCCCCGCCCGCCTCGCGAGGCTGCACCGGCGCGGACGCGCGCCCGGGCCCATACTGAAGCGGCGTAAATTCGTGATCGCCGCCCGCGCTGGCGGCATGAAGGCTCGACCGACCCATGTTCACGGCCGCTTCGTTCCGAACCAGGCGCAGCTACCTTGCGCTCAGCCTGTGTCTCACCGCCTTCGCCTGCGGCGAGCGTGATCGCGGGCGCCCCGATCTGACCGTGCGCGAGGGCGACCCGGAGGGCCCGATTTTTTACGAGAGGGGCGGCTCCGGCGCGGCCGGCAGGGGCGGCGGCGCGCCCTCGAGCAGCGGCTCGAACGGCCCGATCGAGGGCTTCGTCGACGGCCAGCCTCCGCCGCGCGGCGGCCCGATCAGCATCGACGACGCCTGCGTGATGAATCAAGCACAGGCGCAGCTGATCAAGCAGGCGGTCGACGTCATCGTGCTGCTCGACAACTCGGGCAGCATGGACGAGGAGGCCGCGGCGGTCGAGGCCAACATCAATGTCAACTTCGCCAGTGTGCTGGCCAGCAGCGAGGTCGACTACCGGGTGATCCTGATCTCACGCCACCGCCGCGCGGCTCGCGACGAGAGCGCGGAAGCCAGCACCTCGATCTGCGTGCAGGCGCCGCTCAGCGGCCTCGGGAGCTGTGACGCGGCGCCCGAGCCCGTCTTCAGCGATCGCTTCTACCAGTACAGCACCAAGATCGAGAGCGACGATTCCTTCGACGTGGCGCTCGATACCTACGAGCCGCCGTTCGAGGATGAGGATCGCGAGGACAAGTTCGACAACGCCCCGCAGGGCTGGTCGGAGTGGCTGCGCCCCGGCGCGAAGAAGGTGTTCCTGGAGGTCACCGACGACGACGAAGACATGGCGATCGACCGCTTCATCGAGCAGCTGCAGCAGCTGGCACCGCAGCACTTCGGCAGCGATCCGGCGCACCCGAGCTTCGTGTTCCACAGCATCGTCGGCCTGGCGGAGAAGGACCCGCCCACCGCCGCCTGGCTCCCCGACGAAGCGGTGACGCAGCAGAAGTGCAAGGGCAATGACGGTGACGTGACCAGCGCCGGCCAGAACTACCAGGAGCTCAGCCGCCTCACCGGTGGGCTGCGCTTTCCGCTGTGTCAGTTTGACGCTTACGACGTGGTGTTCCAGCGCATCGCCCAGGATGTGGTGCTGACGCGCAACGTGGCTTGTGATTTTCCGATCCCGCCGCCGCCGCCCGGGCTGGAGCTGAGCCTGGACAACATCGCCATCTCGTACTCCTCCGGATCGGCGGGAACGACCGCGCAGCTGGGTCAAGCGCCGAACGCAGACGCCTGTCAGGACGACGCCTTCTACATCGCCGGCGGGCGCCTGAACCTGTGCCCGGGCTCGTGCGCGAGCATCCGCAGCGACCCGCTGGCCGCGGTCAGCGTGCTGTTCACCTGCGAGAGTCAGATCATCGTTCCGCGCTGATCTGCTAGGGTTTCCGCGTGCTCGAATCGCGCCCGCGGACTCGCTTTGCCCGTTCTCTGGTCACGACTTCTCCGGGGCGAAGGGCAAGCGCGGCGGTTGGGCTGGCACTCTCGCTCGCAGCGCCGCTGTTGTTGCGGGCGGCGCCGCTGCTGTTGCTGGCGGCGCCGTTGCGAGCGCAGGATGCGCCGGCGGCTGGCGCGCTCGTCTGCAGTCCGGAGGAGCGCGAGCTGCAGACGCGGCGGCCTCTGCCGCTGGAGTGCCGCGCGCCGGAAGCGGTGCGCATGACGCTGCGCTACCGCGAGCGCGGCACGGCCCAGTGGTCCACGCTCGACATGGTCCGGCACGCGGGCGCCGATGGGGAACCGACCTTCCGTGCGGAGGTGCCCTGCGAAGCGACGATGAACGCCGGCACGCTGGATCTGTTCGTGGTCGCCAGCGATCGCCTCGGCGATCCGGTCGACACGCTGGGCACCAAGAGCCAGCCGGAGAGCTTCCGCATCGACGGGCGCTCGCGCGTGGCGCCCGCTTTCCCCGGAGAGGATCCCCCGCCTCGCTGCGCCGAGCAGGTGCACTGCCCGCCCGATTTCCCGGGCTGTGAAGAGGGGCTCGCGGATTCGGATCGCCCCCGCGAGCCGGGCGAGGCTCCCCCGGTGCGGCAATGGTTCGGGCTACACGTGGCAGCGGACGTGGGCTTCCTGGCGGGCTCGAACGTGTGCGCCACCAGCAACCACGACTTCGACTGTTTCACGTCCGGCGGGGAAGCCCCCTACCCGGCTCCTCTCGCGGCGAACGTGGCGCGCGAGCCAGGAGAGCTCGGCGATGTCTACCCCGGCACCGGCATCGGCACGGGCGCCGCGAGCGGCACCTGGCGCATCTTGCTCAGCTACGATCGCGTGCTCTCGGAGCGCGTCACGGTGGGCGCGCGGCTGGGCTTCGCGCTCGGCGGGGGCCCAGCCACACCCGAGGGGCGCAGCTTCCTGCCGCTGCATGCCGAGGGCAGGCTCAGCTATTTCCTGCGCGAGATCGACGCGCGCGGCGTACGCCCCTACCTGCACCTCGGCGGCGGCATCGCCGAGGTCGATCTGAAGAAGTCGGACGTCACCGTGCGCGACTGCTCGGAGGAGCTGTCGCGCGAGGCTTTCCTCGACTGCATCGAGGCGCGCAACGCTTACGACTCCGCGAATCAGCCGGAGCTGCCCGAGAGGAAGCTCGATGCGTATCGCAAGCTGGGCGACGCCTTCGTGGCCACGGGCGGGGGCGCGCTGGTTGCCCTGAGCCGGAACACCGCGCTGCAGATCCACGTCAACGCGATGCTCATGCTGCCCGCGGTCGGACTCGTGATAGAACCCTCTCTGGGAATGGTGTACGGGTTCTGACGATCCTCCGGCACGGGTTCTTTCGGGGGCACCCCGGGCGCGGCCGCCTGGCTCCCAGCCAGCCGACCCGCGAATCGTGCCGAATCGAAACCGGGACGCGCGGAGCGGCTGACGGAATGCGGCATCGCCCGCACTTTGCGTGATCCCCCGGACCTCCGTCGGCATTTGAGGATCGAATGCCCAGCGCGACGATGATGATCGACGGCACGGTGGAAGAGGCTTCGCTCGGAGCCCGAGCCGCCGCACGAATCCGCCTGGAACGGATGTTTCGCGCCCACCACGAACTGATCTGGCGAACGCTCCGGCGCCTGGGGCTGTCCGCGGATCTGGCGGCCGACACGACCCAGCAGGCCTATCTGATCGCGGCGGAGCGCCTGGGGGACATCCGCACCGGCTCGGAGCGAGCCTTTCTGTTCAGCACGGCGATCGGCCTGGCTCGCACCAACTTCCGCCGCAGCCAGCGCTGCCAGCTGCAGAGCGACATGGATCTGCACATCGACCCGGGCGTGCGCGCCGAGCAGGTGACCAATCATTGCAGCGCCGTCGAGCTTCTCGATCGCGTGTTCGCTCAGACCGATCCGGATCTGGTGACGGTCTTCGTGCTGTTCGAGCTGGAGGGTCTCTCGGCGCCCGAGATCTCCCAGCTGGTCGACATTCCGGTGGGCACCGTGGCGTCGCGACTGCGCCGTGCGCGCGCCACCTTTCGAGCCGCCGCACGGCGCATGGAGCTGGCTCATGCCGCACAGCAGCGCTGAACAGCTCGCGCTCCTTGGGGCGGGCACAGCCCGCACCTCCAGACTTTTTGCGCGGAAACCCCGCTCGCTGAACTCCTTGGACTGAGGGAAGAGGGACGATGAAAGATCTGAAGCCCCTGCTGCGCGAAGGCGCCAGCGACTTCGAACGGCAGCTGCTGAGCGCGGCGATGCGGGAGCGCCCGTCGCCGCAGCTGCGTTCGCGGATGCGGCGCACGCTCGGGCTGACAGGTCCGATCGCCTGGGCAGGCAGCGTCAAGGCCATGCTGGCCACGGTGGCCGGCAAGGGCGTGATCGGAGCGGCCGTGGTGGGGCTCGCCGCCGCGGGCGTGGTCGCGCTGCGTGCCGACCCCGGCGAGCGCTCCGCGCCGCGCACCGAGGTCGCCGTGGAGGCACCGAGTGCCGCGCCTGCGGTGCAGGCTCCACTCGCCGCGCAGCCCGAACCCGCCGCGCAGCCCGAACCCGCCGCGCAGCCCGAGCCTGCCGCGCAGCCCGAGCCTGCCGCTGCGGAGCCCGCGGTCGCAGAGTCGAGCCGCGAGTTGCGCGAAGAGATCCAGCTGCTCGACGAGGCGCGCAGCGCCTTGCAGCGAGGCTCGAGCAGCCGCGCCCTGGAGCAGCTCGATCGCTACCGCCAGCGCTTCCCCTCCGGCGTGCTGCGGCGCGAGGCTTCGCTGCTCCGGCAACAGGCCACAGCCGCACCGCGCCCTTCCGGCGCTGCGCGCTGAGCCGGAGTCGCCCAGAAAATCGGCGCCACGACACGTTCGTCGCGCAAAAGCGCCGCGGCACAATGGCCCGCGATCCCACCTGATGCACTCCGGTGAGCGCCAGCGCAGGGAAAACCTGCGCGCCGGCGGGCCTCTTGGCGCAACGCGACGTTGCGCGCCCGGGTCCCGGGAAACTACCCTTGATCGACCCGCCATGCGTCTGTCTGCCGCCCTCGCCGTGCTCGCTGCCCTGCGCTGCCTCGCGGGCTGCGCGACCGTCACGCAGTCAGACCCTCCTTCGCACAGCGGCGGCTCGAGCGGGGCGGAAGGCGTGGCCCTCGGCGCGGGCGGTGGCGCCCCCAGCGCCCCGATCGCCGATACGCCCGCGCCCGAGCAGCGCTCCCCCGGCGAGCTGCCCAGCCCGCTCGCCGCCAACAGCGCTGGCCTGACGCCGCCGCCTGCCGCGAACGGCGGCAGCGCCGCTGCCTCCCCCGCGCGCGAGGACGCGGGCGCGCAGCTCGCCCCGGGCACGCCTCTGCTGGAAGAGAACTTCGAAAACTTCCTGGGCCCGGCCTCGGGCTGGAACACCAGCCCCGGCAGCGTGTGGGAAGTCCAAACCGACGCGCAGCTGGTGAGCAACGTCTACACCCAGAGCGAGGCCACCAGCAGCGCGCCAGCTCTCGCCAGCGCCGGCCCAGCCAGCTGGCGCGACCTGGTGATCGAGGCGGACATGAAGATCCTGGCCTTCAATGGCAGCAACAGCTCGTACATGGCCGGTCTGTGCGTGCGGGTAAAAGACTCGCAAAATTTCTACCTCATCGGAGTGCGCAGCAACGATGGCAAGCTCGGGCTGCGCCGCTACGCCGACGGCGGCACCAACCTCGTACAATCCGACTTCGATCAAGGAACGACGGGCGTCTGGTACCACCTGAAGGTCGAGGCCATCGGCGCCACCCTGACCGCCTACCTCGACGGCACGATGATGTTCAGCGAGACCGACGACGCGCACCAGAGCGGCGGAATCGCGCTGTGCACGGCGCGGGCCTCCGCCAGCTTCGACAACGTCAGCGTCCGCGCGCCCTAGTGTCCGCGCGGCAGCGACCCGTGGACGTCGTTGTTGCAGGGGCCGCCACACTGCAGCCCGCGTGCGCCAGTTCCGTCAGGCACCCGGCCACACTGCCGCCCGAAGCGAGCGGCGCTCCGAGAATTTGAATATGCTCGCGCCCGGATGCGCGTCGCGTTGTTCCTACCTTGCTACATCGACCAGCTCTACCCGGACGTGGGCTTCGCCTGCCTGGAGCTGCTGGAGCGCCAGGGCGTCGCCGCGGACGTGCCCGCGCAGCAGACCTGCTGCGGCCAGATCTTGACCAACCGCGGCGCGCTGCAGCCGGCTCGAGCGCTGGCGCGCAACTTCGAGACGACCTTCGCCGGCTACGACTGCGTGGTCTGCCCGTCGGGCAGCTGCGCCGCAGCGCTGCGGCATCACCCGCGGAGCCTGGGAGTCTCCGCCTCCGGCCCGTCCAGCAAGGTCTACGAGCTGTGCCAGTTTCTGGTGCAGATCCTGGGTGTCGAGCGCGCCGGCGTGCCCTTCCCGCACCGGGTCGCGCTGCACGAGAGCTGCCATTCCTTGCGCGAGCTCGGCCTGGGTCGCGCGAGCGAGCTCGGCGCCGTGGCTGCGCCGCAGGAGAGCCCGGCGCGCCGCCTGCTGCGGCAGGTGCCCGGGCTGGAGCTGGTCGAGCCGGCGCGCCGCGACGAGTGCTGCGGCTTCGGCGGCAGCTTCTCCGTCGCCGAGCCCGACATCTCCGCCCGCATGGGCAGCGATCGCGCCGCCGACTTCGAGCAGGCGGGGGCCGAGGTCATCACCTCCGCGGACATGTCCTGTCTGATGCACCTGTCGGGGTTGATGCGGCGCCAGCAGCGCAGCCCGCGCGTGCTGCACATCGCCCAGCTCCTGGTCGGGCGCGACCCGGGCTCGCCGCCTGCGCTGGAGAGCTCGCGATGAACCGCTTGCAGCTGAGCCACCCGCAGCGCGCGCGCCAGTTTCTCGGCGACGCGGAGCGCGCGCGCTTCCACGATGGCGCGCTCTGGCAGATCCGGGGCCGCCGCGACCAGCGCGTCGCCGAGCTGCCGGAGTGGGAACGGCTGCGCGAGCTGGCGGCGCAGATCAAGGCGCACACGCTGGCCGAGCTGCCCGACTACCTGGAGCGCTTCGAAGCCAACGCACGCCGGCACGGCGCCCAGGTGCACTTCGCGCGCGACGCCGCGGAGCACAACCGCATCGTGTACGAGCTGCTGCGGGAGCGCGGCGTGAGCCGGGTGGTCAAGAGCAAGAGCATGCTCACGGAGGAGTGCGGCTTGAACCCCTTCCTGGAGCAGCGCGGGCTGGAGGTGGTCGACACGGACCTGGGCGAGCTGATCGTGCAGCTGCGCGTCGAGCCGCCGAGCCACATCGTGATGCCCGCCATCCACCTGCGCACCGCCGACGTGGCGCAGACCTTTGCCCGCACGCTGGGCGCTCCCCCGCTCGCCGATCCGCAGAGCCTGGCGGAGTTCGCCCGCGGCCACCTGCGCGCCAAGTTCCTGGCGGCGCAGGCGGGCATCACCGGCGTCAACTTCGCGATCGCGGAGACCGGCGGCATCGTGGTCTGCACCAACGAGGGCAACGCCGACCTGGGCATGGCCCTGCCACCGTTGCACATCGCCTGCATGGGGCTCGAAAAGCTGGTGCCGCGCGCCGCCGATCTCGGGGTCTTCCTGCGTCTGCTGGCTCGCTCCGCCACGGGCCAGGCGATCACGGCCTACAGCGCCCATGTGCACGGGCCACGCCCCGGCGGCGAGCTGCACATCGTGATCGTGGACAACGGGCGCAGCGCGCTGCGCGCTGAAGACCAGCATCGGAGCGCGCTGCGCTGTATCCGCTGCGGCGCCTGCATGAACACCTGCCCGGTGTTCCGGCGCAGCGGCGGCCACAGCTACGGCACCACCGTGCCCGGTCCGATCGGCTCGATCCTGGCGCCGCTGCGCGAGGGAGCAGCGCACGACAGCTTGCCGCACGCCTGCACGCTGTGCGGCTCGTGCACGGCGATCTGCCCGGTCAAGATCAACCTGCACGATCAGCTGCTCGAGCTCCGTCAGCGCCAGCTCGAGCGCCCGCTGCGCTCGGCTCGGGAGCCCCGGCTCGCAGCGGCTCGCGCGCTGGAGCGCACCGGCGCCGCGCTGCTCGGCTGGGTGCTGCGCAGCCCCTCCCGGCTGGCGCGCGCCGGGGCGCTGCTGCGCTGGCTCGGCCGGCGCCTGCCTGGCCTCGCGCGCCGGGGCCCGCTCGCGCGCTGGACCGCCACGCGCGAGCTCCCGCCGCTGCCGGAGCGCAGCTTTCAGCAGGCGTATGCCGAGCGTCGCGCGCGGGAGTCGCCGCGGGGGGCCCCGTGAGCGCGCGCGACGAGATCCTCTCGGCCCTGCGCGCGCAGGCGCTGCCAGCCGCGCCCTTGCCCGAGATTTCCGGCGAGTGGATCGCGTATCCGGATCTGTCCGAGCAATTCGCGCGCGCCCTGGAGCGCGCCGCCGGCAGCCTGGTGCGCTCGACCCGCGCCCGGCTGGGCGAGGTGCTCGCCGCGTTGCCGGTGGTGCAACAGGCTGGCCGCTGCTGCTCGCTGGTGCCCGAGCTGCCCGGCAACCAGCAGCCTCCTGCCGAGCCGCACGGCTTTCGCGACCTCGATGTGTTGATCGCGCCCGCGCAGCTCGGGATCGCGGAGAGCGGTGCCGTATGGCTGGGCGAGAGCGCGGCGAGCGTGCGCGCCGGGCTGTTCCTGACGCAGCACCTGGTGCTGGTGCTCGCCCGGCAGGAGCTCGTGCCCCACCTGCATGGAGCCTACGAGCGGCTCGGCGCGGAGCTGGCCAGGACGGGCTACGGTTGCTTCCTGTGCGGGCCCTCGAAGACCGCGGACATCGAGCAAGCGCTCGTGGTCGGCGCCCATGGGCCGCGTTCGCTCGCGGTCGTGCTGTGGGAGTGAGGCACTGCGCGAGCCGGCGCTCGGAGCGAGGGCGCCTCCTTCAGCGCGCGCCGTCTGCCGCGCGCTG
Source organism: Polyangiaceae bacterium (assembly GCA_035760985.1). Taxonomy (GTDB): domain Bacteria; phylum Myxococcota_A; class Polyangia; order Polyangiales; family Polyangiaceae; genus SZUA-265. The sequence goes on along the minus strand of DASTRX010000011.1, from coordinate 37,974 downwards.
GACCCAGCGCAGCAGATCCGGGCCGCGCTCGCTGACGACCACGCGCAAGCGCGAGCCCTGCACCTCGACCTGCGCCGCGGCGGGGCGGGCCGCGGAGGCGATCATCTCCGCCGCGCGCACGGCCGAGATCGGATCGGACCAGTCCATCCACCAGACCACGGCCGTATCGCGCTGATCATCTTCCGTCTGGTACACCCAGAAGCGATCCCCTCGCCAGTGCGTCGCCAGCTCGCGCAGGCTATCGGCGTAGAGGCTGCCCATCAGATCCAGCATCCGGCTGAGCACGACCCATGCGCCCGCGACGTCATCCACCACGTAGCGATAGCCGTCGAGCGGCGCCGGCATCACGTCGAAGGTCTCGATTTCGGGCAGGCTCGCGCCGGAGCTGTCCAGCATCACCTCCAGGCTGCTGGCGGGGGGCCGCTCGAAGATCGCGTCGAGCTCCTCATGGCTGCCGTCGAGCCAGTGCTCGCCCATGTAGCGCGTGCCGTACGTGTAGGGGAAGATCCCGGGCGCGGTGACCATCGGCGAGCCCTCGGCGGACGCCAGCTGTTCCCCCTGGATCACCAGCGATTGCCACATGCCCGTGTAGTTGGCCTGCTTCAGGTTCACGCCGCGGTACGCCAGCATCAGCAGCAGCTGGTAGACCATGGCCTCGCCCTCCACCACCGAGGTCAGCGCCAGCGAGCGGTCCGAGTCGAGATCCGGCTCGTCCCCGAAGCTGTTCAGATCGTGCCGGCGATCTTGCCAGGCGTGCACGAATTCGTGCGCCAGCACCGCATCCGCGTCTGAATCATCGAGCGGATCGCCGCGATCGATGATCACCACCGAGCGCGTGCTGGGCTGATAAAACGCCGCGACGGCCTCGATCGTCACGTCGATCACGTCCGACTGCGAAGCGATCAATCCCGGATCCACGAGACCGAGGAGCTCGAGGCCGCGCACCTGCGCCGAGAAGTCGGCCTCGGCCGTCGCGGCGGGAGGGTCCGAGTCCTGGAGCACCATGGCGGTGGCCTCGGCTTCGCTCAGCAAGCTCACCGGGGGCGGACCAGCGCTCGCGAGGTCCTCCCCGCGCAGGCAGCCCACCAGCTGGAAGAGATCGTTTTGGCACTTCGCGTCCCGGATGTCGCACGCGCTGTAGCTGAACTGCTCGCAGCCTTCGATCGGGCGGCCTTCACGCCCGGAGTCATCTCCACCGCATGCGCCGAGCGCGAGCGTGCTCAGGCACAAAGCCCCTGTCCGCAGCCGGGCCAGCGGCGTCAGCGACCAGTGCCCCCCGGCGTCGCAGGCGCGTCCACGCTTTGCCATTGCGACAGCTTGGCAGCGGCAACGATGAAGTCAAACGTCCGCGGACTCCGCAGAAGCGCCCACACAGTGAGCACACAATCCAGCGCTACGAGCGGAGCGCGCAGCTGCCGGCACGCGTGCCAAGTGTAGCTGTTCGGTGCAAAGAGCTGGCGCTGCGCACCGCCACACAAATACTCTGCACCTCATGGCGCTCGCTGGCTGGCTCGCGATCGCGGGTGGGGTGGCCGTGACGCTCTGGGTGTTGCACCGGCACGAGGCCGCACTGCCCTGGGGGCTGTTCGGGCTGGGCGCAGCGCTCGCTGCGCTATGCCTCTGGAGTTTCGCTTCGGCGCAGCCCCGCCCAGCGTCGGCTGAATCGATCCGGGTCGAGCCGCCGCCCAGCTACGCGAGCTCCGCTGCCTGTCGCAGCTGCCACCCGGGCGAATACCAGAGCTGGCAGCACAGCTATCACCGCAGCATGACGGAACAGGCGAGCGCGGCGAGCGTGCGTGCCCCGTGGCAGGGCACGCTGCAGGACGAGCAGGGCCGCCACTATCGGCTGTTTCGCAGCGACGATCAGTTCTGGGTCAAGTTGCCCGATCCGGATCGGCTCGCTGCCAGCGTGCGGCGGGGCCAGCTGGATGCCGCCGTTCCGCAGACGAAACGGCGCGTGGTCATGACCACCGGCTCCCATCACTACCAGGCGTATTGGCTGCCCGGGCGGCGAGGCAACGAGCTGTGGCAGCTCCCCTTCGTCTACCACTTCGAGAGCCAGCGCTTCTTGCCCCGCCGCGCCGTGTTCCTCGAGCCTCCCGACGATCCGCCGGTCTGGGCCCGCTGGAACTCGAGCTGCGTGCAGTGCCACAGCGTGGCCGGCCAACCGCGGCACGACCTCGCGAGCGATCGCTTCGCCACGAGCGCCGCCGAGCTGGGCATCGCCTGCGAGGCTTGCCACGGGCCCGGCGCTGCTCACATCGAACGGCAACACAACCCGCTCACCCGCTACCGCGCGCGGCGCAGCGGCGCCGGCGATCCGAGCATCATCAACCCGGCTCGCCTGGGCGCGGAGCGCGCCTCCGAGATCTGCGGCCAGTGCCACTCCTATTTCGTACCGAAGGACGCCGAGCGCTGGTGGCAGAGCGGCTTCGCGGAGGATTACCGACCCGGGGAACCGCTGGGGGCGTCGCGGCGCGTGCTCGACTACGAGCGCGACCGCGAGCAGGCGCCTGCTCTGATCGGTAGCGATCTCGACAGCCTGTTCTACGCCGACGGCACGGTGCGCGTGGGCGGCCGCGAGTGGAACGGCCTGCGCCGATCGGCCTGCTTCGAACGCGGCCAGGGAGCGCGGCAGCTCGGCTGCCTATCCTGTCATGAGCTGCACGGCGGGACGCGCGATGCACAGCTGAGCGCGGCGGGGCTGTCCGACGCGGCGTGCGCAAACTGTCACGCAGAAATCGCCGCGGCCGGCGCCGCGCACTCCCATCACGCGGAGAGCTCGAGCGGCAGCGCCTGCGTCAACTGCCACATGCCCTATACCTCGTACGCACTGCTCGGCGCCGTGCGCTCGCACCGCATCACCAAGCCCAGCGCCGCACCCGCGACCACGGGACTCAGCCCCAACGCCTGCAACGGCTGTCACCTGGATCACAGCCTGGAGTGGACCCGGGGCTGGCTGGAGCGCTGGTACAGCAGCCCGCCGAGCTCGACCCAGCCCGGTCCCGCGGCGCTCCCTGGCGGCGGCGCGGCAGCGCTGGCGCTGCTGAGCGGCGACGCGGCAACGCGCGTGGTGGTCGCCGCCCAGCTCGGCTGGGAGCCAGCGCAGCGCGCCTCGGGCTCGGGCTGGCAAGCGCAGCTGCTGGTCGCGGCACTCGACGATCCGTACGCCGCGGTGCGCTTCGTGGCGGCGCGCTCGCTGCGCGGTCTGCGCGGATTCGCCGAGCTCGACTACGACTTCATCGCCGACCGCGGCCAACGGCTCGCCGCGCAGGAACGCGCCCGCGCGCGCGCCGAACAGCTCGCTCAGCCGGTGAGCTCCGGCAGCGGCGAGCTCACGCTGGACGCCGCGGGCCGCTTTCCTCCCGAGCTCTTGATCCAGCTGGCTCGCTCGCGCGATCCTCGACCGGTCCGGATCGCCGAATGAACCACCCTCACCTCGCCCTGCGCCGCCGGCATCTTCGCTTCGGCTGGAGCGCGTTGTTCGTGTTCGCCACCGTGGGCGCCGGGCTGGAGGCCTTGCATGCCTTCAAGGTCGGTTTCTACCTCGATCTCGGCAACGAGACGCGGCGGCTCATGTGGCGCCTCGGCCACGCCCATGGGGTGCTGCTCGGGTTGCTCCAGATCGCCTTCGCCTTCACGCTGCCGCACACCGCACCGGGCAGCCAGCGGCGCCTGCAGCGAGCGTCGGCCTGCCTTCTGGGCTCGGGCCTGCTGCTGCCGCTCGGCTTCCTGCTGGGCGGTGTGTTCTCGGCAGGCGGCGATCCGGGGCTGGGTGTGCTGCTCGTGCCGCTGGGGCTGCCGCTCTTGCTCGCCGGCCTGTGGTGGACGGCGCGCAGTCTGCACTGAACGCGCCTGCGTGCCTCAGGATGGGATGGGCAGATCGGCTGCCCACGCCTGCAGCGCTCGCTTATCGAGCTTGCGAGCGTTGGTGCGCGGTAGCGCCTCCACGAAGCTCACGGCCACCGGCCGCCGGTACTTGACCAGGTTGGCGCGGCAGTACTCGAAGAACTCGGCTTCGCTCAGCGCACCGCCCGCTCGCAGCACCACGAACGCCACCAGCACCTCCCCGAGCCGAGCGTCGGCACGGCCCACGGTCGCCGCTTCGGCGATGGCCGGGTGCTTGAACAGGACCTCGTCGATCTGCCGCGGGTACACGTTATAGCCGCCCACGATGATCATGTCCTTCTTGCGGTCGACCAGGAACAGGTAGCCGTCCGCATCGAGGTAGCCGATGTCCCCCGTGTACAACCAACCGCCACGCAGCACTTCCCGCGTCGCTTCGGGGCGGCCTTGATACCCGCGCATCAGTTGCGGGCCGCGCACGCGCACCTCCCCCGCTTCCCCTCGCGGCAGCACGTTCGAGCCCGTCTCCAGATCCACGACCTCCACGTCGGTCTCCGGTACCGGGCGCCCCACGGACAGCAGCTTGCGGACGGCGTCCGGTCGGTTCAGACACAGGGGTGCCGCTTCCGACATGCCCCAGCCCTCGAGCAGCGGGCAGCCGGTGCCCTGCAGCCAGGCGCGGTGGAGCTCTTCGGGGCAGGGAGCCCCGCCGGAGAGGCAGTAGCGCAGGGAAGAAAAGTCGGTCCGCGCGAAGCTCGGGCTCTGCAACAGGCCCATGTAGATCGGAGCCGGTCCGCCTCCAAACACGCTGATGCGCTCGCGCTCCAGCACGCGCAGCACCTCTTCGGGCTGGTACCTGGGCACGATCACCAGCGTGCCCTGCGCGTAGAGCGGCACGAGCGTGGCGTACGACAGGCCCCAGATGTGGAAGATGGGCGCGACACTGAGAAATCGATCCGCCCCCGGTGGCACTGGCCAGACGCTGCAGTGTTGCAACACGGAGACCATCAGCGAGCGGTGGCTATGTTCGACGGCTTTTGGCTCGCCCGTGGTGCCGCCCGTGAAGATCAAGAGCGCCGCGGCGTCCGCCTCGGGACCGCCGTCGCGCGCGGGCTCGACGGGCGCGTCCAGCCAGCTATCGAGCTCCAGCGCCGCCCCACCTTCCCCGCCGAAGCAGCACAGCTCGGCGCCTGCGCTCTCGGCCAGCGGCTGCAGCTTGTCCCGCGCCTCGGGTCCCGAGATCACGAGCCGCGGCCGCGCCTCGCGCAGCACCACCTCCAGCTCCGGTGGAGTGAGGAAGGGATTGATCGGCGCGATCTGCGCCCCCGAGCTCCAGGCTGCGAGCACCGCCACGACCGCCTCGCAGGAGTTGCTGAGCGCGAGGGCCACGCGAGCACCGGCCACATCCAGCTCGTTCAGGCGCGCCGAGAGGCCCGCCACCGCGCGTCCGAGCTGGGCATAGCTCAGCCGCCGCTCGCCGCACACCAGCGCCGGCGCGCTCGGCCGCTCGCGCAGCGCGGCCCGGAACGCGTGTACCATGCTCGGGTGACGCACGAGCGCCGGATCGAGCAGCGCGCGAGACTCCGACAGCGAACGCTCCGACATGACAGGTCCGGGGCTAGCGCTCGCGACGGTCGCCGTCAGCGGAGGGGAAGCCCTCGAGCCCGGGGCGGAACTTCTTGTCGTCGAGGAATGCCTCCATGGCGCGGTTGCGGTTCGCGTGAGCACCGAGGTGGAGGGCTTCGGAGATCTTGGCGTAGAGGTAGTCCGCCGAGGTATCCCAGTCCATCGAGCGGCAGCGCTTCATCGCGATCTTGGCGCCGCGCAGCACCGTCTGGTTCTTGCTCAGCAACACGCGCGCGAGCGCGCGTGTGCGTTCGCGCAGCTCCGCGCGCGGCACGGCCAGATTGACCAGCCCCTTCTGCGCGGCAGTGCGTCCGTCGAAAGGCTCACCGGTCATCACCAGGTACAGCGCGTCGCGATAACCGAGCACCTCGCTGGCCGCCTTGGTGACGTTGCCCGCCGGCAGGATGCCCCAGTTGATCTCGGACAGCCCGAACACCGCGTCCTCCGCGGCGACGGCCAGATCGCAAGCCACCAGCGGGGTGAAGCCTCCGCCGAAGCACCAGCCGTTCACCATCGCGATCGTCGGCTTCGGGTAGTCGCGCAGCCGGCGCCACTGCCACTCCTCGTTCAGGCGCCGCAGGTTGAGCAGCACGGTGTCCGGAGCGGCATCGGTCTCGCGGAAGTACTCCTGGAGGTCCATCCCCGCCGTGAAAGATTCGCCTGCGCCGGTAAGCACAAACACACCGCAGCGCTCGTCGATCGCGAGCGCCTCGACCGTGCGCTTCATCTCGGCAATCAGCGCGGGATTCATGGCGTTACGCTTCGCCGGGCGATTCATCGTGACCCAGGCGATGCCCTCTTCGAACTCGACCAGTACGTTCTCACCCCACGGTTCTCGCTCGGATGCCATCTCAGCGCTCTAACACCGCACCCCCAGAAACACCATATGCGGACCACTGGCGCTCGGTTAAGCTGGTCGTTCCCGCGGGGGCACCCCGCTCAACGGAGGCGAAGCAGATGACGACGTCACAATCAGGTCCCGTCCTCGAAGGCACGGCGTGGCAGGGCAAGCTCTTCAACGGCGAGTGGATCGCCGCACGCGGGGGCAGCATCGAGATCCGGGAACCGGCGAACGGCAAGCTGCTCGGGCGCAGCGGCCTCGGCAACGCGGCGGACGTGGCTGCAGCGGCCCGGCACGCCGCCAGCGCACAGCCGGCGTGGGCCGCCACCCCGGTGCGCGATCGCGCGGAGCTCCTGTACCGGGTCGCCGCCTATCTGCAGCGCAACGCGGAAGAGCTGGCGGGGTTCATCGCGCGCGAGACCGGCGGCACGTTCCTGAAGGGCATGCACGAGGTGCGCGAGGCCCAGCAGCAGCTCAAGGCGGCCGCGGCGCTCACCCTGCAACCCGACGGCGTCACGCTGCCCAGCACGCCAGGTCGACTCAGCATCGCCAAGCGCGTCCCGCTCGGCGTGATCGGCGTAATCTCGCCCTTCAACTTCCCGTTGATCCTTTCGGCCCGCGCCGTCGCTCCCGCGATCGCGGTCGGCAATGGCGTGGTGCTCAAGCCCGACGCGCAGACGCCGGTCACGGGCGGCATGATCCTGGCTCTGGCCTTCAGCGAAGCCGGGCTGCCCAAGGGCGTGCTGCAGGTCGTGCCGGGTGACGTCGAGGCGGGCGAGGCCCTGTGCACCGACCCCAACATCCAGATGATCTCGTTCACCGGATCCACGGCCACGGGCCGCCGCGTGGGCGAGCTCGCGGGCAAGCACCTGAAGAAGGTGGCGCTCGAGCTGGGCGGGAAGAACTCGCTGATCGTGCTCGACGACGCCGATCTCGACCTGGCCGCCAAGAACGTGGCCTGGGGTGCCTACCTGCACCAGGGCCAGATCTGCATGGCCACCGGCAGGGTGCTGGTACACGAAAAGATCGCCGCCGCGCTCACCTCCCGTCTGGTGGAGAAGGCCAAGCACCTGCCGGTCGGCGATCCCGCTGCGGGCAACGTCGCGCTCGGGCCCCTGATCAACGAACGCCAGCGCGATCGCGTGCACGCGATCGTGACACAGGCCGTGCAGGAAGGCGCCAAGCTGGAGGCCGGCGGCGCGTACAACGGCCTCTTCTACCAGCCGACGGTGCTCACCGGTGTGCGCTCCAGCATGCGCGCCTTCCGCGAGGAGGTGTTTGGCCCGGTCGCGAACCTCACCACCTTCTCCAGCGATGAGGAGGCGATCGCGCTCGCCAACGACACGGAGTACGGGCTCTCGGCGGCGGTGCTCTCGCGCTCGATCGGCCGCGCCATGGCCGTCGCGGAGCGTCTCAAAGCGGGCCTCGTGCACGTCAATGATCAGACGGTGAACGACGAGGTGCTCAATCCATTCGGTGGCACCGGAGCCTCTGGCAACCACACTAGCATGGGTGGACCAGCAGACATCGGCGAGTACACGCAATGGCGCTGGATGACGGTGAGGGACTCCGCTCCGCCGTATCCGTTCTGAAACGACACTGGCCGGCGCTGCGCACCCTCGCGAGCGCGAGGCTTTTTACGCGCAGCGCTGGCGGCCGCGAGCGCTCGAGTTAAACTGAGTTAATGGTGGCGCGGGGCAGGAAAACCAGGCGGCGCGCGCGCGCTGGCGACGGCGGGCGGCGCGCCGTCGCAGGACTCGCGCTCGGCGCCCTGGCGCTCGCTTGCTCCGGCCCGGAGCCGGGCGCGGAGCCCGTCAGAGTGGGCGTGGCAGTGCCGTTTGCCGGCACGGAGCTGATGCTCGAAGCGCGCCAGGGCTGGGAGCTGGTGCTGGACTCGATCAACGAGTCGGGTGGCATCAACGGCCGGCCACTGGAGGTAGTGGAGCGCGACACACGGCTCTCCAACGCCGATGATCTGCGCCCGATCGCCGATGGCTTCGTCGATCTGACGAGCGAGGGCTATCGCTACATCATCTCGCTCGTGTCGGGTAGCGCGCTCGAGCCGATGATGCGGGCCGCGACCGAGCGCGGCGTGCTCGCCATGAGCATCACGTCGGAGGAGCCCGCCGTGGAGCTGCAGAGCTACGCCGGGCTGCTGTTGCGCGGAATCTTGCCCACCGATCGCCTGATCGAGAAGCAGGCGCGCTCCCTGCAAGGCGCGGGGCTCGAGCGCATGGTGATCGTCGGCCCCACGCGCGCCGGCGTACCCGATGCGCGGCAGACCGCCATGAGCGCGGCGTATGCCGCCTGCGCTGGCTGCAGCGTGAGCGAAGAGACGTACGCGGGCGAGTCGGACGGCTACCTGTACGACTGGAGCAGCCTCGGGCAGCGCGTGCAGGCGGAGCAGCCCGAGGTCGTCTTTCTCACCAGCACGGACATCGCGGACCTGGTCGACAGCGTGCGCGCGATCCATGTCGCCGGATATGAGGGCCTCTACTACTTCGCGTACGGCGGCTACATGGCCGCCGTGATCCCTGTGTTCGCGCCGGAGCTCACGGCGCGCTTCCGCTCCTACGATCTCGCCCTACCGCCGGGAGCACAAAGCGACCAGTTCCTGGCCCGCTACGAGGCGACCTACGGCGACTCCTTCGTACCCGAGCCGCGCCTGGTCGCCTTTGCGGACTATCTCGCGCTGCTGGCGCTCGCCATGACGCGCGTCGGCAGCGACGATCCCGCGCTGGTCGCCCGGACCATGAAGGAGCTCGCAAGCCCGCCGGGGGCAGCTTACGGCCCGCTCGATTTCCGAGCCGCCAGCGCCGCCGTGCGCGCGAGAAACGACATCGACTTTCAGGGTCTCTCGGGCCCGCTCGACTTCGATGCGCGCGGGGAGATCGCCGACGGCTTCGCCCGCGAGTACGGCGTGGACCTGAACGGCTCGATCGTCGAGCTGCCCTAGCCTGCGAGCTGGATTCTGGGGCGAACTGGCTCACGGGGGCGTTTTTTGGCGCCAGCTGGCTCGCGCAGTCATACTCCCGGCATGGAGCGCAGCAGATTCTTCGATGCCCTGTGGGAGGACTTTGCGGACATCGCCCCGCAGGCAGCGACGATCCGTGAGAGGCTCGAGGCCCACGGCGAGCGCGTGGTGAACGACCACGTCGCGTTCCGTACCTTCAACCTCTCGCCGCTGAATCTCGCGGAGCTCGAGCCGCACGTGCTCAGCCTGGGCTACCGCTTGCTGGACGAGTACCGCTTCACGGACAAGCACCTGCGCGCGCGCGCGTACGTGTGCGCGGGCTCGCCCCGCATCTTCCTGAGCGAGCTGTTGTGCGAAGAGCTCAGCGACTGGGCGCGCTCGTACATCGACGGCCTGGTGCATCAGGTCCCCACGAGCTTTGCCGAAGGGCCCGAGGTGTTCTGGGCCGGGTTGCCGTGGGCTCCGCCGCTGTTCGCCGACTACGAGCGCCTGAGCGACGAGAGCGAGTACGCGGGCTGGCTGGCGGCGCTCGGCTTGCGCCCGAACCACTTCACCGTCTCGATCAATCACCTGAGCAAGCTGAAGACGGTCAGCGAGGTGCTCGCGTTCGTCGAGGCTCAGGGTTACCGCATCAACGAGTCCGGCGGCCGCGTGAAGGGCACGCGCGCCGATCTGCTGGAGCAAGGCTCCACGCTCGCCGATCGCGTGAGCATCACCTTCGCGGACGACGCCCACGTGATCCCGACGTGCTACTATGAGTTCGCGTTGCGCCATCCCGATCGGGACGGACGCCTCTACGAGGGCTTCGTGCCCGCCAGCGCGGATCGCATTTTCGAGAGCACAGACCGAGGGGTCTAGTTCTAGAACTAGCAGCCCAGGCAGGGGCGGAGGCGGGCGCGGGCGCGCAGCGGGCTCATACTGGAGGCGCTCGGCGCCGAGCGGCGCCGAGCCCTCTGGACCATCGATCCGGTTCAGCGCGTTGCGGCGCGATCACTGGTACTTCACGCTGCAGCCGTACGGCTTCGTCTCGGCGGGGTCGACCTTACCGCCGCTGCGCACGGCCTGCAGCGCGGAGGCCACGTAGTTCACCAGCTTGCCGCCTTCGGGCGATTGGCCCTCGCCGTCGGGCGAGTTGTCGATCGCGCCTCGATACACGAGCACGCCCTCGGAGTTGATCACATACATGTGCGGGGTGCGCTCTGCACCGTAGAGGTGGCCGACGTTGCCGCTCTCGTCGAGCAGGATCGGGTGTTGCATGCCGTATTCGCTCTGACCCTTGCGCGTGGCCTCCACGCCGTTGCCTTGCTTGCCCGCGCCGCCCGAGTTGATCGCGAGCCAGGCCACTCCCTGCCCCGCCTCCTGTGCGGCGAGCCCCTTCAGCGAGCCGACGGTGTGCGAGTTGCGCACGAACGGGCAACCTGGATTGAACCACTCCAGCACCACGGGCTTGCCGCGGAACTCCGCCAGGCTCACCTGCTTGCCATCCAGATCGGGCAAGGTGAAATCGGGCGCGGGCTGGCCGATGGCCGCGGTCGTCGCGCTGGGTGCCGGGGCCGCTCCCTCAGCCGCCGGCTGCGCTGGTGGGGCCGCCGCCGGCTCCTGCGCCACGGCGGACGGTTTGCTGCAGGCGCAGAGCGAGCTCAGCAGCGCCCCGACCAGCAGCGCGCCCGCGCCGCGCCAACGCTCGCCCAGCCCCGAACCGACAGACCCCTTGCACACGCTCTCCAAGTTCTTCATGGGCGCCATCTTGGCGTGCAGCGCCCCCCGAGTCCAGCCGGCTCAGGCGGGCGCTGCCGATGCCGTCGCCGAAGTCGCCAGCTCGAGCGGGCGGACGCTTTGTAACGCAGGCACGACATCATCGGGCTCCACGATCGGCGCCTGGCAAGCAAAGTTGCTGCACAGATACAGCGCGGGTGATCCCTTCACCAGCTGCTTGCCGCGGGTCATCGGCAGCTGATCGGGCTCGGCCAGATCGGGCTCGGCGTTGGCCCAGGCGGCATTGGGGAGATAGACGCTGGCGGCCCGAGCCAGGAGCACCCGCAGCTTCGCGTCTCCCGGCTTGCCCGCGCTCACGACCTCGGTCGGGCGCTCGCGCGCGCGCTCCAGCACGTTGAGGCTGGTGGCGAAGGCGCGCGGCGCGCGCTCGATGGTCGCCGCATGGGCTTCGAGAGCGCTCACGCCCAGCTCCGTCCAGTCGCTGCGCCCGAAGTGGTGCCCCAGGCGCACGAGCGCTCGCGCCGCGACGGCGTTGGCGCTGGGCAGCGCGCCGTCGTGACCGTCGCGGCGGCGCAGCAACAGCTCCTCGTGCTGGCGCGCGGTAGCATGGAAGGCGCCATCCTCGCCGCCGAAGTCGAGCGTCATGCGTTCCACCAGCACGCGCGCGGCGTACAGGAACTCCGCCGCGTCCTGGCTGTGCTCGAACTGGCCCGAGGCCTCGTACAGGCTGATCAGGCCGTCCGCGAGGAACGCGTAGTCCTCCAGCACCGCATCGAGCTGCACCTTGCCGGCGCGGGCCACGCGATATAGCCCGCCGTCGGGGCGGCGCAGCGCGCTCAGCACGTGGCGCGCCGCGCGCGCCGCGGAGATGAAGTAACGATCCTGGCCGAGGATGCGCGCGCCCTCCGCCATCGCGCCGATCATCAGCCCGTTCCAGCTGGTGAGCACCTTGTCGTCGAGTGCCGGCTGCGCGCGTTCCTGGCGCAGCTGATGGATGCGCTGCCGCGCCAGCTCCAGCAGCGCCCGCGCGTCACCCACCGGCATGCCTGCGCTGGCTGCCACTTGCTCCAGGCTGCGAGGCGTGTTGAGCACGCTCTGGCCGTGCTCCCAGTTGCCCATCGGCGTCACGTCGTAGTAGCCGCAGAACAGCTGCGCGATGCGCGGCTCGAGCGCGCGATGGATCTGCTCGGGCGTGAAGACCGCGAACTTGCCCTCCTCCCCCTCGCTGTCCGCGTCCAGGGACGAGTAGTAGCCGCCCTCCGGCGACTGCAGGTCGCGCAGCACGAAGTCGAGCGTCTCGCGCGCCACCCGCGCGTACTCGCTCGTGCCCGTCGCCTGGAACGCCTCCAGATACACGGCCGCGAGCTGCGCGTTGTCGTAGAGCATCTTCTCGAAGTGCGGAATCAACCAGCGCTCGTCCGTGGAGTAGCGAGCGAAGCCGCCTGCCAGGTGGTCGTAGATGCCGCCGTTCTTCATGCCGTCGAGCGTGACCTGGACCATGTGCAACAGCCCCGGATCGCGCGTGCGCCGGTGCGCTCGCAGCAGGAGCGAGAGCGCGGCGCAGGGCGGGAACTTGGGCGCGGCCCCGAAGCCTCCGAACTCGGGGTCAAACTCCTCGCTGAGCTCGGCGACGGCCGCCGCGAAGACCTCATCGCCGATGCGCCCCGGTTGCTGCGGAGCCGCTTGCCCGCGCAGGTAGCCCGTCAGCTCGGAGGCCCGGCGCAGGAGCTTGTCGCGGTCGTCACGCCAGGCGTCGCGCAGGCGGGTGAGCAGCAGGGGGAAGCCGATCAGGCCGTGACGGCTCTCGGGAGGGAAATAAGTGCCGGCGAAGAACGGCTCTCGCTCAGGCGTCAGGAAGACGGTCATCGGCCAGCCGCCACCCCCGTTCAGCGCCACGGTGGCGGACATGTAGATGTCGTCGAGGTCAGGCCGTTCCTCTCGGTCCACCTTCACGCAAACGAAATGGGCGTTCATCAACGCCGCGATCTCCGGGTTCTCGAAGCACTCCCGTTCCATCACGTGGCACCAGTGGCAGGCCGCGTAACCAATGCTCAGTAGGATCGGTTTGTCCTCTCGGCGGGCACGCTCCAGCGCCTCCGGTCCCCACGGATACCAGTCCACCGGGTTCCGCGCGTGTTGCAGCAGGTAAGGGCTCGTCTCCCCCGCCAGGCGATTCTGGGTCTCGTGCATGGGGGGCTCCTACTGCCTCGACGCCTGCGACGCGACCGGAATTCGACAGAGGTAGGCCAAGGTGGACCGGCGCCGCACGGCACCACCGCCGCGGCGACTCACCCGGGCCCATCCCGCGCCACCCGGAATGAAGGGGTTGCAGCCAGAATCCCCAGCCTCGACTATAATCAGTGCGCCCCACGAGGGGCTGACGACGGCGCTGGGGCAGCCCGGCCCCTTTGCCCGTGCCGACCAACTCCGCGCCGACCAACTCTGGGGGGTGAGAAAAACCGCATGGCATCACGTGGATCGTCAAGCAAGGAGCCGCTCAACATTCTCGTCATCGATGACGACGCGGATCTGCGCCAGATGTTCGAGCGCCTGTTCAACGGCGAGCAACATCAGGTCGTGCTCGCCTCGTCCGCCGAGGAGGGCCTGCAGCTGCTGCCTCACTGGACGTTTCACATCGCGTTCGTCGACCACCGTTTGCCGGGGATGGAGGGGCTGGTGCTCGGCGAGTACCTGCGCCGCAACAACCCCGACATGAGCATCGTGATGATGACGGGCTCCGGGGACCCGCGCATCGAGCGGCGCAGCCGCGACCTGGCGCTCAAGTTCATGTCCAAGCCGTTCAACATCAGCGACGCGCTGGCGGTGGTGGACGAGTACGTGGCCTCGGCGCGCGAGCGCGAGACGCGCCGCCGGCACAGCGCGGACCCGGCGTTCGACCCGCCCCTCGGCGCCTTCACCGAGGAGATCGCCCAGAGCTTCGCGCTGCCCAAGGTCTCCGATCGCATCGAGGACGGGCTGGCGCAGACCATCAAGCGCTGCCTCAACAACCTCACCACCGCCGCTCGCTACAACGAGCGCGACCGCGTGATGGCGCTGTCCGGCCTGCTCACCGCGCGCGTGCTGGGCGTCTCTCTGCCGCGCGCCAAGAGCGGGATCACTCTCTTCGAGGAGTACGACCGGCTGATGCTGGAGCGCGGGCGGCGCCCCGAATTTCGTGTGAGCTAGCGCGCTCGCGCCAGCTCGCGTACTCAGTCGTACTCGTTGAAGCTGGGCGCGGGGTTGAGGTCGCCGTAGGCGAACCAGCCCTTGCGCACGAGCACGCTGGCCTTGCCGGAGACGCGCTCAGACCCGGCTTCTTGCCCCTGGAGCGCGACCAGACCCGGCGGCACGTTCACGAAGCCGCCGATGCCGTCGCCGTTGGTGACGACGTAGCCGATGAAGGGCAAGCCGTCGACGAACGCGAAGGGTACGCCGCCCTTGTCGTTCGAGAACTCGACCCCCCCGCTCAGCTCGCCAGCGCAGTCCATGGTGCGCACGGCGATCATCCCCAGCTCGGCATCCAGGGCGACGTTGCCGGAGCCGGCCAGGGCCCGCGCCGTATCGAGACTCACGACGATGAACTGATCCCGGCGATCGGCTTCCAGGGGTGGGTTGAAGAAATAGAGCGCCGGGACGATGGCCGGGCTCGTGATCTCCAGGAAGCCCGCGAAGCCCTGCGGCAAGCTCAGGTGGATCAACCCGTCCTGGGCGGGTTCCGCCGGTCCGTCCACGGGCGCAGCGCAGTCGAGGTCGAAGCGATTGCAGGCCCGCACGCTGGACTGCGGCGGGGTGGCCTGGGTGGTCGGGTCATACAGGCGCAAGCTGAAGCTCACCGTCGGCCGCAGTGCGACGGCGCGCGGCGCCTCCGGCCCCTCCAGGCAACCCCACTTCGGGTCGACGCTGGCGGGTGACATGGCGCCGGAGCCCACGCTCTCCAGCTGGCCCGGCACCGCCTCGAGGGTGTCGCCCCCGGACGCCAGAGCCGTGCAGCCCGTGCTCGCCCAGGCCAGCGCGAGCCCTGCGCTCGCTCTCCAGATCGCGTCAGAATGCGCCAAAGCAGCTCGCTCCCGCCGGCCCCAGCGCACAGCCCTGGAGACCCGTCTGTGAAGCCCCCGAGGGCTCCGTGAACACATAGGCATTGAGGATCGCGCCCGCGGCGAAGAGCCCGGCGGCGACCCCGCTCGTGATGGCGATGGCATCGGCCGTCTCGACCTTGTCCCGCTCTTCCCCGCACAGCTGCTCGCGGGTCTGTCCCAGCGCGAGGCAGCTGTCGTCGTTCCAGCGCTGGGCGTGCTGCTCGCGGTACACGATGGCTCCGACCGTGGTCAGCCCCGCCGCGGCGCCCAGCCCGGCGAGCGTCCAGGTGAGCCAGGGCCGAGTCGAGCTCGAGTCGAGCGGCTCGCCCGCGCTCGCGCCGGTGCCGGCGCTCGCCGGCCCGACGCCGGCGGGAAAGCTCCGGGTCCCGAGCTCATCGCCGGGCAAGCGCTGCAGCTGCACGAACTCGCGCACGAAGCCTCGCCCGCTGATCGCGATCGGGCGGCGCACGGGGTAGTGCCCGACCATCTTCACCTCCAGCGTATACGAGCCGACGGTGACCGGCACCGGCGCCGACAGCGGCAACGTGCCGATCAGACGCCCGTTGAGCTTCACCTCGGCGCCGGCGGGCTCGCCCTCGACACCCAGGCTGCCGATGTTGTCCTCGATCACGCCGCGGGCATCCTCCAGCTCCTGGCGGTGGCGCTGGACGTAGGGGTGGTCGGGCTGCGCGAGCGCCATGCGCAGGTACTGATCGGCGGGCAGCCACTGCCCGAGCGCCTGGTGCACGTTCGAGAGGTGCACCTGCACGCGCACCGATCTCGGGTCGAGCTCGGAGGCTTGCTTCAGGGCTTCGAGCGCCTCGAAATCCTTGCCCTGCTCGCGCAAGGCGATCGCCTCCGTGATCAGCTTCTCGACCTCGGGGCTCTCGGCGCGCGCCGTCGCGCTCTGGGCCGCTGCCGGCGCCGCCGAGAGTTGCACACACCACGCGCCCGAGAGCAGCAGCGCCCCGCGGGCCATCCAACGCGCCTGAAGGATCATTCGACGTGCCTCTAGTCCAGGATGGGAGCTCGGTTGGGTCCCAGCACGGCCGCTCGCGGCGACCGCGCCGGATGCGGCGGAGAAGCCTCTGCGGGCGTCGCGCGCAGGGCGGGCGGCTCCGGTGGAGCCGCGGAAGCGCGCTGCCGGGCTTCGCGCGGCGGGGCTCGCTCGGGGCTCCGGCGCTCGACCGCGGCGGGCGCCCTGGCTGCCTTCGAGCTGGCTTCGACCGCGGCGGCCCGGGTGGGCTCGGGCGCCCGGCGGGGCGGGGCGGGCGGCTCCGACTCCGGAGCGGCGCCCTCGGAGGCGGGCTGCGCGACTGGGAGCGCAGCCGCCGGTGCCGGCGGCTGCAGCGCCTGCACCTTCGGTTCCAGCGCTCCGGTCGGATCGGGCTTCCAGCGAGCGCGCCCCCAGTACCCGAGCGCAGCCAGCCCCAGCAGCCCCAGCGCCACCCAGGGCAGCGCCCCCGGGCGCGCCGAGCTCGACGCCGGCAGATGCACCGGTGCGGCGGTGCGCAGCGCGGCGGAGCCGACCACGGCCAGGGTGGGCGATTCCACGGGCTCGGCGAGTCCGAAGGACGGCATCCAGAGCAGGCGCGTGCGCTGATCCGCGCACTGGCACAGCGCCCTGCCGATCTCGCGCACGCTCGCGAAGCGCGCCCCTGGCTCGGCGCTCATCGCGCGCAGGATCGTCCGCTCCAGCTCGGGCGAGAGGTCCGATCGGTGCACGCGCGGAGGATCGAAGGTTCCGCTCGCGACCGCATCCAGGACCTCCAGCAGCGAGTCAGCCCGGAACGGGGCACGGCCGGTGACGCACTCATACAGCACCACGCCCAGCGAGTACTGATCCGACTGGGGCGTTTGCTCGCGCGCGCCGCGCACCGCTTCCGGCGACATATAGAGCGGGCTGCCCATCAGCTCGCCCACGGGCGTGGACGCCGGATCCAGGTCCTCCAGGCGGCTCGTCAGCTTGGAGATGCCGAAGTCCAGCAGCTTGGGCACGATCTCTCCGTCGGGGCCGCGCGCCAGAAACACGTTGCTCGGCTTCAGATCGCGGTGCACCACCCCGCTCTCGTGGGCCGTGGCGAGGCCGGCGATGACCGGGATCATGAGCCGCGCCAGCTCCGACTCGGAGAGCAGGCCATGACGAGCGAGGTATTGCTCCAGGTCTTCGCCCTGGAGCAGTTCCATCACCAGGTAGGGCCGGCCCTGCCACACGCCTACATCCGTGATGTCGACCACGTTGGGGTGCTTCACCGCGGCCGCCGCCTGCCCCTCGCGCAGGAAGCGGTGGCGCCAGTCGGGTCGCTGCAACAGCGCGCCGGACACGACCTTGAGCGCCACCGGCTTGCGCAGAGCGCGGTGCTCCGCGCGGTAGACGCGCGCCATGCCTCCCTTGCCCACGCAAGCGCCGATCACGTAGGCACCGAACTCAAAGCCCGGCGGCAGGGTTCCGCTGGCCTCGTCCATCTCCTCCACGACCGCCCTCACATCCTCCGGCGGGGCGGGTATGCCACCCAGATCCGACCCGCGCGCTGAATCACGACGACCGAGCCGAGAACAACGTAAGCCTCGTCTCCACAGGCCCGCTCGGGGGCTCGCGGGCTGCGTGAGAGACGCACGATCCAGCATTTCGTCGCACCGCGAGCGGCAGTTGCCAAGCCGAGTCCGACGAGTGTTTCGAGCGGCCACAAATCGGCGCCCCGACCCCGTGTTCGGGGGAGCCAGTTGAGGGGCCGCGCGGCCGGCGCGGAAAAACCGGCGTTGCTGCCACGAGCGAGGCCGGAGCACCAGCTCGCACGCTCGCTTGACGAAACGCAAGGCAGACACAAGTTGCATTCAACGTCGATGCCGGGCCGCGCACCTCCGCGCGTCCCCTGGGTTCGACGCTTTCGTGAGCCTCGCCTGCGTTCGCCCGTGTCGCCACGTGCGCGTTGCGCTCGCGGTGTCTCGAGCGAGAGCCCGATCGTCGTCAACTGCGAGAGGTCATGTCCGAAAACGTCAAATTGCCGGTCCTACCCATGCGCGGAGCCGTGATCTATCCCGGTCCCGCAGTCTCTGTTGCGGTGAGTCGCGCGGGTACGTCCCGCGCCGT
Source organism: Polyangiaceae bacterium (assembly GCA_035760985.1). Lineage (GTDB taxonomy): Bacteria > Myxococcota_A > Polyangia > Polyangiales > Polyangiaceae > SZUA-265. The sequence continues at coordinate 19,804 of DASTRX010000011.1, read as the reverse complement.
CGATGAAGCCCTGGCCGGGGACCGCAGGGTCTTCGTCGTGGCCCAGCGCGAGAACGAGGAGCGCGTCAGCAAAGACGGCCTGTACTCGATGGGGGTGATCGCCCGGGTGGGCGCCGTCCAGCGCGGGATCGGAGGCTTCCAGCTGCTGATCTCGGGTGAGGTTCGCGCCGTCGCGCTCGACTATGAAACCGACGGCGAGATGCTGCGGGCCCGCGTGCGGCCCGTGCAGTCCCTGGCGCCCGTGCGCGCGGACGATCCCTCGTTCGTCGCCCTGTATCAAGAGTTACGCCAGCGCGCGCTGGAGTTTGGCAAGCAGCGCGGCCTGAGCGAAGAAGTATTGAACAAGCTGCTGGAGGCGGTGCAGGACCCGGGACAGTTCTCGGATCTGGTCGCCAGCCAGCTGGAGCTGCCGGTGGCGGATCACCAGCTGATCCTGGAGACGTCCAGCGTCGAAGAGCGCATGCGCAAGGTGCTGGTGCGGCTGCAGCGCCAGATCGACGTGGTGCACTCTCAGCAGCGCATCCAGCAGCAGGTCAATGATGAGCTGCAAGGGCGCCAGAAAGAGATGTACCTGCGCGAGCAGATGAAGGCCATCCAGCGCGAGCTCGGCGATGACGGCGAGGATCGCGATCTGGCGGAGCTGCGCGAGAAGATCCGCGCGCTCGAGCTGCCCAAGGAAGCGCGGGAAGAGGCGGACCGCGAGCTGGGTCGCCTGGAGCGCGCCGGCGCCCAGTCCACCGAGGCGCAGGTGATCCGCACCTACCTGGAGTGGCTGGTCGAGCTGCCCTGGAACAAGCGCTCCGAGGAGAAGCTGGATCTCGCCTTCGCCGAGCAGGTACTGAACGAAGACCACTTCGGCCTGGCTGACGTGAAGGACCGCGTGCTGGAGTTCCTGAGCGTGCGCCAGCTGCAAGCGCGGGCCAACGCCAGCGTGCCTGCCTCTGCTCCGGCGGAGGGCGCTGCGGAGCCCACCCCTCAGCCCTCGGACGAAGCGGCGAAGCCCGCCGATGGCGCATCGCCAGCCAAATCCAAGGGGCCAATTCTGCTCTTCAGCGGGCCTCCCGGCGTCGGTAAGACCAGCATTGCCAAGGGCATCGCCCGCGCGCTGGGGCGCGAGTACGTGCGCATCGCGCTGGGCGGCGCGCGCGACGAGGCGGACATCCGTGGCCACCGGCGCACCTACGTGGGCGCCATGCCCGGCCGCATCATCCAGGGCCTGAAACGAGCCGGCACCAAGAACCCGGTCGTGCTCCTGGACGAGATCGACAAGCTCGGCGTGTCGCTGCAGGGAGACCCTGCCAGCGCGCTGCTGGAGGTGCTCGATCCGGCGCAGAACCACGAGTTCACCGATCACTATCTGAACGTGCCCTTCGACCTGAGCGAGGTGCTGTTCATCGCGACGGCGAACGTGCTGCACACCATCCCGGCGCCGCTCCTGGACCGCATGGAGGTGGTGGAGTTCTCCGGCTACACCGAGCGAGAGAAGCTTGAGATCGCGCGCCGCTATCTGGTGCCGCGCCAGCTGGCGGAGTCGGGGTTGGATCGTCAGACGCCCCCTCCCAGCTTCGAGCCGGACGCGCTACGGCTGCTGATCAGCGGCTACACGCGCGAGAGCGGGGTGCGCAAGCTGGAGAGCCAGATCTCCGCCATCTCGCGCAAGCTCGCCCGGGCGTATGCGAGCGAGGCGCAGCCAAACCCGCTGATCACGGCGGAGCGGGTGCGCGAGCTGCTAGGGCGGCCGCGCGTGCATCCCGAGCAGGTCGCGGACCAGGATCAGGTCGGGGTCGCGACGGGCATGTATTACACGCCCATGGGTGGCGACATCATGTTCGTGGAGGCGGCCGTGCGCCACCTCGGCTCGGCGCCTCGCCCGAAGGACGGAGACTCCGACGGGGAAGCGCAGAACATGGGCAGCATCGCCCTGATCCTGACCGGTCAGCTCGGCGACGTGATGCGCGAGAGCGCGCGCGCTGCCCTCACCTACGCGACCACTCACGCCGCGCAGCTCGGCATCCCGCGCTCGCGCACCAACGCCAGCGAGGTCCACGTCCACGTGCCGGCAGGCGCGATCCCCAAGGATGGGCCGAGCGCCGGTGTGACCATCGCCACCGCCTTGATCTCGGCCCTGTCGGGCCGTCCCGTGCGGCGCGACGTGTCGATGACGGGCGAGATCACGCTGACAGGCCGGGTGCTGCCGATCGGCGGCGTCAAAGAGAAGGTGCTCGGCGCCCACCGAGCCGGCGTGCGCGACGTGATCCTGCCGGAGCGCAACTCGGCGGACCTGGTGGACGTGCCCCAGGAAGTGCTGAATGACCTGCAGGTGCACTTCGCGCGCACGCTCGATGACGTGCTGCAGGTGGCGCTTCTGCCCGCGGCTCCGCTGCGGGACTGGGATCCGTCCCGGGCCGCGGCCAAGGCGGATCGCACCGGGTCGGCTCTGGGTGTGATCGAAGGCTATGCCTGAGTCGCCGGCGCGCCCGGCGCGGTCGGAGGCGAGCGCCGGGCGAGAAGCGTGAGCAGAGAGAGCGGCGGGGCAGCCCTGAGTGGCTGCCCCGCCTTTTTTTCAGTGGCCGTGCTCGGTGACGGCTTGCCCGCCGATGGTGAGCCGCAGCCCGTCGAGCTCGCGCGCGATCGGACGGTCCGGGATCGGGGGCAGAAGGATGGGCCCCCCCGCGGCGCCCCCGCCCGTGCCAGTGCCGGTGCCGGTGCCGGCCGTGCCGGTGCTGCCGCCCGTGCCCGTGCCGCCGCCCGTTCCTCCGCCGCCGCCACCGCAGCTCGACGGCGAAGCGAGCAAGCGGGACTGCACCTCCAGACGGTGCGGGAGGAACTCGTCGCGCAACGCGCTGGACAGCGCGCGGCAGGCCGTGCCGTCTCCGCAGTTCTCGGTCGAGAACTCGCTGACGTGCACGAAGTCGCCCTGGAACGGCGCCGATAGGCCTCCGCCCAGCGATGAGCCGCTCGCCTCCTGGTGGCAGCCCATGCAAGAGCCGGCGAAGCGCGCCCGGTTCGCGATATCGAAGGCGTCGAGCCCCGTCCCGGCGACGGCCTGCTGCAGCTGATCGATGAAGGCGCCCGAGCCGCTGGCGAGATGCGTCTGGTAGTCCTGACGGAAGAAGTCGTTCGGGCTCTCCGCGTCCTTGCACTGCTCGGGGATGGGGAAGCTCATGGCGGACAGGTTGTCGCCCAGCAGACCGGGCAACGCCGCCAGGAAGCTCTGTCGACAGGCCTCCCCCTGCGGCAGCGGAGACAGATCATTCCACAGCTCCCCGTTCGGCGCTTCCGCGACCGGCGCCGGCAGAGGGACCACGGCGGGCGCCGACTGGAAGTGGAACTCGCGCAGCGTCCAGACGAAGTCGTTGAAGTTGTTGGTTCGGACTTGCCCGCCCTCGGGACCGAGCTGCGCCGAGTTCATGAACGGCCCGAAGGGCCCGACGCCGCTGCGCAGAAATGCGTCTTGCAGCATCTGACCGCGCAGAATCGGATCGTCGACGTTGGTCAACGCCGACCAGAACTCGGCGATCGGACGGCATGCGTCCACGCCGCAACCGGGGTTGGGGTTGGGTACCTGGGCCTCCAGGATCATGAACATGCGGCTGTTGCCGTTGGGCGTGCCGTTCGCGAAAATGATGCGCTGCTGGCCGCAGTTCGCGCCGTCCGCCGGAGCGAGATCCAGCCGGTTGACGAAGGCCAGCGGGAACCAGGCATCCAGGTTGTCGAACTGCGCGCCCTCGAGCCGCGGACACATCAGCGGAAACCCGTTCAAGCTGGCCACGCCGCCCGTGGTCTGATCGTCGCAGTGAGCAGCGGCGGGATCACGGCCCGTGGCCGCGCTGGAGTAGCTGTCGATGATGGCGTGGTAGGCGTCGGTCGCGGTGACGCCGCTGGCGCTCGCGCCGGAGTTCTGCAGCGCAGCATCGAGCGCGCCCCGCAACGACACCCCCTGCAGGGCGTCCAGATTGGTCTCGATCACGCCGCGCCGCGCGTTCGGCCCCAGGCTCTCCTTCTCCTCCACCTCGATCTGCACGATCAGGCGCCCTTGCCCGAACTCCACCACCTCGCCGTTGGTCTCGAAGCGATAGCTGACGAACGTCTGCTCGTTGGTGTTGATCGTGAAGTTCTGGAAGCTGGAGCCGCTCAGGCGCGCGTTCACACGCTGCGCCTCGCCGTCGACCACCTTCTCCAGAAACCAGCCGTCGAACAGTGTGATCTGGTAGGCGCCAGTGGGGATGGTGGCCTCCAGCGTGCTGGACAGCGGATCGTTCTCGCTCGACAGCGTGGTGTCGAAGAAGTCGCCCGGAGACGGCGGGACGACGACGCCACCCCCCGCTCCACCGACGGCCACGCTGCCGCCGAAGCCGCCGAAGCCGCCCGTGCCCGCGCCGCCGCCGGTGCTGGCGGAGCCTGCCGTGCCGGCGGAGCCTCCGATGCCAAAGATCGGACCCGCATCGACCGCGCTCGGGGGCAGGTCGGGTACTGGAGTGAGCGGTGGCACGGCGACCCCACCAAGCCGGAACACATCGAAGGTGGCTTGCCGCAAGCGATAGAGCGTTCCCGAGGAGCCGCGCGCCGTCAGCGCCAGGCCCAGGCTGCCTGTTTCACCCATGATGTCTCCCAGCTCGTCCGGCGGCTCCGATTTTCCATGCTTGGAGCTGGAGCAAGCGCTGGATGCAGCAGCGACTGCAGCCAGCCCCAGGGCGAAGAACAGATGGACGGAAGATACTCGCAATGAACGCATGCTGATCCCTTCTCGGCGGCGAAGCGCCGCACGCATGTCCGAGACGAAGGGAGCGCATAGCAAGCTGCGCGCCACACACTGGTGTTGCACGACAAGCGCATTTCTTCGCTGTTTCTCGCCGCAGGTGTTTCACCGAAGCCGAGCTCAGCGCGACCGCTGGCACAGTGTGGCACAAGAACGACGGCGCACACTCGGCTGGCGCGATGCATCAGTGCAACACTTGGCACTGCGCAGAGCGCGCGCTGGCCAGCGGAGCTCGCACTGCAACGGGCTCGCGCGGGTTCGCGCTGACTCGCGCTGGCTTGCCCCCGCTGCGCGACGCTGGCGCCCGCGCGCGACGCCGGCGCCGGTCGGCGGCAGCTCGCCGTCCCGCTAGACAGCTCGCCGTCCGTCGCTGGCAGCTCGAACGCCGAAGAGAGGCTTCCGCTTTGCGGACACGGCGCTAGATCCGGCGTGTGTCCGTAAACGCGAACTTAACGCTACATTTCCTGGCGCTGTGCGGGAGCCTGCGCCGCGTCTCTTCCAACCTGTCCCTGCTGCGCGCTGCGTTGCTCCTCGAGCTGCAGGGGGTAGACTTGCGCCTCGCGGAGCCCCTGGATCGCTTGCCTCACTTCAATCCGGATCTGGACGAAGCCCCCTACCCCGAGGCGGTCCTGCGCTGGCGCGAGGAGATCGCGGCGGCGGACGCCGTGATCCTCTGCAGCCCCGAGTACGCCTTCAGCTTGCCCGGCGTGCTCAAGAACGCCCTCGACTGGTTGGTACCGAGCGGCGAGCTCTACGAGAAGCCGGTGGCCGTGCTCACGGCGGCGCCCAATCAGCGCACGCCCGCCAAAGCCCAGCGCCACCTGCTGGAGACGCTCTCGGCCCAGCAAGTGCGGCTGGTGCAGGAAGCCAGCGTCACCGTGACCTTTCCGCGCGACGGCTTCGACGCGCGCGGCGCGCTCACCGACCCGGAGGCTGCGGCCCGCCTGCGCGCCGCGATCGAAGCGCTGGCCGCCGCGGTACGATCGCCGCCCAGCGTCGCTCAGGGCGGCTAGAGCGCCTTGACCAGGACCAGCGCGGGGTTCTCCGGACCCCACAGGCGATCGCTCTCGAAGAGCGGCGTGAACCCCCGCGCGACGTAGAACGCGCGCGTGCTGACGAACGCCGGCTCGGGAGAGCTCGGGCCCGTGGTCTTCACCTGCAAGAAGCGAGCGCCGCAGCGCCGCGCCCAGCGCTCTGCCACCTCCAGCAATGCGCTCCCCACGCCCTGACGCTGCGCCGCGCGCGCCACCGCCAGCAGGTGCACCTCGAACGCGGACGGCTGCGGAGCGCTCACGCTCACGCAGCCGAGCACGACCGCTCCGGCGCTGGGCGTCGCCACCCAGCTGGGAAAGCGCCCCAGGTCGGCGGTGTAACCCTCGACCGCGGACGCGGCGAACCACTCCGGCAAGCCCGCCAGCACCTGCCGGCAGGGCTCCCGCCACTGCGGCTTGAACGGCGTCAGCGCCAGCGGCTCAGCACTCGCCATCGTCCAGCTGCTGAGGCGCATATCGCCATTGATGCCGGGCCGTCAAGCCGCGTTGTGCTGGGGCGCCCAACTCCGAGCGAGGCTGATCGATGCCGCGTCGCTGGATGTGTTCCGCCATGGTGAGCGCTAAACTGCTCAGCGGCGGGCAGATCCGCGTTGCACGCTGACAACCTTCGGGGCACGCTCGGCGCATGGCCGAGGGGAAACGCAGGTTGGAGATCGTCCAGCCGTGCCCCGCCGCTTGGGAAGCCATGCAAGGTACCGCCGAACGTCGCCACTGCGGCCACTGCGACAAAGCGGTGCACGACCTCTCCGCGATGGATCCCGATGCCGCGGCGCAGCTGCTGGAGCGCAGGGATCCGATCTGCGTTCGGGTCCGATGCTCCGCTGATGGCACCGTGCTCCACGGCGCGCGCCCCGAGAAGAGCGCCGGGCGCGCGCGGCTGCAGCTGCTCGTGACTCCGACGCTGCTGGCGGCGATGGCAGCATGCCAGACGGGTGACGCCGAGCTACCGCTGGTCATGGAGGGGCCGCCCGCGAGCGCGTCACCAGCGCGCGTCGTCTTGCCTGCGCCAGTGCCGCCAGCGGAGAAAACCCAACGCGTCGCATCCGCCGAGCGGGCGGCAAACCTCGAGCCTCAGCCGCGGATGCACGGGTCTTTCCTCACGGGCGTGACCGTGGCGTTCAACGACAAGAGCGGGCCACTCGCGCCCTCACCAGTGCACCCGAAGCCGCGCAAGGCGAAGGCGGTGCGTGCTGAAGCACCGAAGGCACATGGCACCAAGAAGCATCCCGAGCACCCGCCCCCCGACTGGCTCCTCGAGCGCGACCGCCAACCGCCTCCGGGGCGAGACGGCGAGTTCGAGTGCCAGGGATTCTGCCTTTGAGCGCGTGCTCAGCGAGTTCCCCTTGCCCGAGAGCTGACCTGACCCGCGACCTGCGCCGCCCTTTCGACAGCCAACGGCACTGCCCGCTCTCGCAGGCGCACTTCTCTCTCCCCACCCACGCTCGCCATCTAGCGAGCAGTGGGAAGCTACGAAGGATTCCCCGAGGCAGCGCTGCCCGGCATTCGCTTTCGCGTGCCGTCTCAGCGCTCGTTCTCTCGGGGGGGTCTTTCGTTTTCGTCAGTGATTTCGGCGCGGCGGACGGGACTTGAACCCGCGGCCTCCGGCGTGACAGGCCGGCGTTATAACCAACTTAACTACCGCCGCTCGGTGCGGAGAGGCGTTTAGCACAGGCTTCCTCGCAGACTCAAAAAGAAAAGTGACGAGTCGACGTCAACAGCGCCGACCGGACCTGGAGCCACGACCGGTCCGCGTCAGTTCAACTGGGCGGCGCCGCCCTGGGGGCCGATCACGCTGCTGGGCTCGCTGAAGGTGCAGTAGCGGTTGCGGCCGTCGCGCTTGGCCTGCTCCAGCGCCGATTCCGCCCGCTGCATCAGCTCCTTCGGCTTGTCGCCGTGGGTCGGAAACACCGCACCGCCGATGCTGGCCGTCAGCACGATCTCGTGTCCGCGGCAGCGGAAGGGGGTAGCGAAGGAGTTCAGGACGCGCTGCGCCGGAACGTCGAGGCTATCGCCGCTGCCGAGGTCCTCCAGCACCAGCGCGAACTCATCCTGGCGCAGCCGGAACACCGCGTCGCTCTCGCGGACGCACGCCTTCAGCCGTTCCGCCACGAGGCCGAGCAGCTCGTCTCCGGCGTCGTAGCCGAGCGAGGCGTTGACATCTCCAAACCGGTCCACGTCGACCAGCAACACGGCGGCCTGGCGCTGGAAGCGCCTGGCACGCGAGGTCGCCTGCCGAAACCGATCCGAGAGCAGGTTCGGATTGGTCTGGTCGTTGCAGACCGGCAACGGGCCCTGCGGAGCGCGGCTGCGCTCGGTCGCGATCGCGATGGCGCGCAGCAGGGCCGCGCTCTCCAGCCCCTCCAGCGACAGCCAGTCGTGCGCGCCGTTGCGGATCGCGCGTACGCCAGCCCGTTCGGGGTCGCCCTTGCCGAGCACGATCAAGGGCACGCGCCCGGTGTTGCTGCCCAGGCGCCGCAGCTCGGGGGCGCTCGCCAGGCTGTCCGCGATCAAGCAACAGGCGATGGTCGGACGCTGCCGTAACAGGTTGACGGCCTCCGCCACATCAACCGCCGGGAACACGGTGCCGTGGCCCTGCAGGGCCTGGGCGACACGCGCCTGGTCCGCGGCGGCCATGCCCACGACCAGCGCCTCGCGGTGCCGGACGGACTCGGGGCGCTCGGAATCCGGCGGCAAGCTGGCGTTCGCTTTGCTGCGGTACTCGCGCAGGGCCGCACGCAGCGCCTCGGCGAGCTGGTCGCCGTTCCATGGCTTCTGGATCACGTCGACCTTGGCGTCGCCGGGCTCCCGATACCACTCCAGCTGCTTCACGCCCGTCACCAGCAGACACACCGGGTCCGGCTGCAGCTCGCGCAGCTGATCGATCAACATCATGCCGTCCATCCCGGGCATGCGCAGATCGGTCGCGATCACGGCGTAGGGAAAATGCGTGGCGAGCTCCCAGGCTTCATCCCCGTCCTTCGCCAGGTCCACGATGAAGCCGCTCTGCCGCATCGCGCGCGCAAAGGCTCGGCGAGCCACCGGATCATCATCGACGAAAAGTATGCGTTCTGACGCCATGAGCGCTTTCTGGCCCCCCGCAGGGTCCATCGTTTCCGGATCGATGATCGGCAGGGGCTGCCGGTCCTTGAGAAGCGCCGGGGGGCCCCGCCCCCGGCGGCTGTGGCCTCCTGGCCGGCAGTCGCGTCCCCGCCGCGGAGCCCTCACCGAGGCCAGAAATCGCGATTTTCGCGACCCGGGCTGGTCTGAGCTTTTCGCAGCGGGACATTGTACCCTCGTCGCCAGCGAGAGGCGGCCACGGCGCCATGCTGCTCTCCACCCTTTCCCTGCTGCGCTGCGCGTTGCTCCCGGGCGCTCGCGCGTCGAGCCCGGGGCTGCCCGATGTATCGGAGCGGGTCGAGCAGATCGTGCGCCAGCACCTGGACGCGGTCTGGCGCACCGCGCGCAACCTGGGCGTCGCGGAGCGCGACGTCGAGGACGTGGTCCAGGAGGTCCTGCTGGTGGTGGTGCGGCGGCTCGACGACATTGATACCGAGCGGGAGCGCGCCTTCGTGCTCGGGGCCACCGCCCGGGTGGCCGCGAACTGGCGGCGGGGGCGGCGCCGGCGCCCCGTCGAGCTGGTGGAGTCGATCGACAACGTCTCGGGCGCCCACGAGGTGGCGCCCGGTCGTGCCGTGTTCCGGGGGCCCGAGCAGGCCTTCGAACGCGCGGAGAAGCTCGCTCTCCTGGCCGAAGCGCTCGATCAGATGCCTCCGCCCCTGCGCGTGGCCTTCACCCTGTTCGAGCTCGAGCAACTCACCGCGCGCGAGACCTCCGAAGAGCTCGGCGTGCCGCAGTCCGCGGTGTTCTCGCGCGTGCGTCGCGCCTGGGTGATCTTCCGGCGTTGCTGCGCCGACGCGGACGTGGCCCTGCGCGAAGGCGAGCCACGCGCGCTGACCCTCGAGGAGCAGGAGCCATGAGCGCGCTCGATCGCCGGCGAGTCACGTCGCTCGACGAGCTGCGCGCCCTGCAACGCGCCGAGCACGCGCCGGCGGCTCTACGGCGGCGCGTGCTCGAGCGTCTGGCAGCGCCAGCCGACGGCGCGGTTGCGCCGCACTCTGGCAGCCCTTCTGCTGGCAACCCGCTCGCCGGCAACCCGGCAGCTGCCCGAAGCGCGCTGAGGCGGAGCGCCGGCTGGTTCGCGCTGGGAGCGCTGGCAGCTGCGCTGCCCTTCGCGCTGTGGCAACGCAGCGAGCCGCCTCCGGGAGCGGAGCCCGAGCTCACGCTGGCGGCGGAGCCTGACGAGCCAGCGAGCTCCGGTTTCGAAGCGAACGCCGGCGCGCGGGCGTCGCGAACGGGCGCAGCTGCGAGCCGGAGCTCGCCACCGCCGGCCGAGACCGCCGCGGTGGCAAGGCTCGCTGCCCCGACGTTGCCCGCTGCCCGCTCCAGCATCGGGCACCCCGCGCCGGATACCCAGCCCGCGCTCCGGCGCGATCTCCCCGCGCGCCGGATGGTGCTGCCGGGTTTCGCGCCTCCCGCTCGCTGGACCATGAAGGAAGGGCCATTGCCGCACCCGATCGGTCCCAATCTCGTCACCAACGGAGACTTCTCGCACGGCACGGCGCTCTGGTCCGTGCGGCGCTGGGACGACTTCGTGGCGCAGGTCCCGTCGGCGCTCGCGCGCTACGACGTGGTCGAGGGCGCCCTCTGCACCACCCTGCCCTCCGGAGCCTTTGTGCTCGGCGGCTGGCCCTGGGACGATCGCAGCCTGTCCCCGAACTCCTTCGCGCTCCAGCGCGGCCAGCGCTATCGCGTCTCGCTGCGGGCCTGGATCAAAGGGCCGCTGCAAGTCGCGCTGGTGTTCAAGGTGGGCCATCAAGAGCCGCCCTATGACGCCGCGCTCGTGGCCGGAGTGCCCGTGACGCAGCTCCAGCGCCGCTTCAGCATCGCCTTCGAGCCGCACGCCGACGACGACAACGCCGGCGTGGGCTTCGTCGCCAATGCCGTGGCGGACCCTGCCCTGCCCTTCGCAGCGAGCGATCTCTGCATCGACGACGTCACGCTGACGCGCGAAGCGCGCCCGCTTTAGCGCCGGGCCGCGCCCCGAGGTGCCGGCGAGGGACGCGCGGAGAAGGCCCGGCCCAGATCCTGACTCGTCACCTCTCCGCACGCCGCGGCCCGGCCTCGTCGAGAGCTCCGGAGCCGCGTGCTCTTTGCCAGCTCGAGGGTTCAGGGCTCGGCCCCCCACGACTCCGCGCGACTCCAGGAGTGCCCGCATCCGACCCGGGTCGACCTCTCACGCCGCGCCGACTCGAGCTGCCACGAGCGCTTCCTGCTGCTGCCGCAAGCCGTTGCCCTCGGCCCCGCGAGGGGTCATGCGGGCGCATCATCGACATCGAACCGGGCGTATCGGCGTGCCCCTCGCCGCAGCAGCCAGGTCCTCGCGGGTACGACGGGCGCTGCTCGCTCGGAGCAAGCCCGCCAGCGGCGCCGCGCGCTGGCGGCGCCAAACGCCAGCTCAGCGGGACGGCTGAAACCGTCGAACCAGGGCGCGGACGAACAGGGATCGACGAAGCCCGAGGACAGCTCCGCCTCGATCGCCGCTCGCGGCGGTCGAGGCGATCGCTGGTGCTTGCGCCCGTTCAGCAGCACGTAGCGCAGGGCAACGTGGACGGCCCGCGGCGTCGTCAACGCCCGCGCGTGATAGCGATCGGCAAACACCTTCCCCTTCCGAGGGAGCGCCCCATTCACCGCGCGCGCCACCCGGATCGAAAGACCCTGCATCCCTCGCGATAGCGCCCGCCGATCCGCCGCCTCCGCGATCAGGTGCAGGTGATTGCTCTGCACGGAAAAGTGCACGAGCCGAAAGCCAAACCGCTCCTGCCCCTCCGCCAGCGCCCTGCGCACTTTGCCGAAGACGGCGCCGCGCAGCGACGGGACGCCGTCGACGATGCGCAACGTGACGTGCACCGGATGGTGCCGGGACAACGCCGGACGGCGCAGATGAGAGACGCCCGCGTCGCCTTTCGGCGGCCGCCCTGCCCCCTTCCGAGCTCCGCCCCACGTCCGGAACCGGAAAGCGAGCTGGCGACGACTCTTCACCACCTGATTCTGGCACTAATTTTAGAGCGTGCAAGGATGTGGGTCAGTTCATGAAGGTCGGCAGTGATGTCCTCGGTTGCACAGCAGGGATGTCCCCGGTCGCTCATGAGGACCCACACCATTGGGCACGACGCCCACTCCTCCACGCAGAGCAGCCGTGCGGCAGAGGCGATGAGACGTTGCGGCTCTGGGGCGGAGCTGGCGTCCGCTGCGGCGGCGTGCTCTCGGTTGTCGTGGCGGCGTGCTCTCGGCTGTCGCGGCGGCGTGCTCTCGGTGCCCGTTCCGCGTTGCCGCTCCCACCCCGTCCAAGGCGCGCGCAGCCGAGCCGGTCGGTAGCGCGTACCGCCAGCGAATTCGTTGGGGATTCCCCTCATAAGCCGGACCAATCGTGCGGCGGATCTCTCAGGCCGCCAAGAGCGCGTCGCATCGCTAGACAGCCGGCGGCGCCGGTGGCATCTCGGAAGCCATGAGCTACACGGCCCTCGAGGCACATTTTCGCCGTCTATCGCAGCTGGAGCATGTGGAGGCCATCGCCTCCTGGGACGAGGCGGCGATGATGCCGGCGGGAGGCGGGCAGGCGCGCGGGGCGGCGCTGGCGACGCTGAAGGGTCTGATCCACGAGGAGTCGTCGTCGCCGCGCGTGGGGGAATGGCTCGCGGCGGCGGAGAGCGAGGCGAGCGAGCTCGGGCCCTGGCAGCGCGCCAACCTGCGCGAGATCCGGCGCGGTTATGTGCGCGCGACGGCACTGCCCACCGCGCTCGTGGAAGCCTCCGCGGCGGCCCACAGCAAGAGCGAGCAGGCCTGGCGCAAGCTGCGCCCCGCCAATGACTGGCAGGCGTTTCGGCCCCTGCTGGAGGAAGTGGTCCGGCTGCAGCGCGAGGTGGCGGCGGCGCTCGCCGAGCGGCTCGGGCTCTCTCGCTACGATGCGCTGCTCGACGGCTACGAACCCGGAGCGCGCAGCGCGCAGATCGCGCCCTTGTTCTCGGAGCTGGGTGCGTTCCTGCCGGGGCTGATCGCCGAGGCGCTGGAGCGCCAGGCGCGGCGCCCGGCGTTGATCCCCGAGGGCCCCTTCCCCGCGGAGCGCCAGCGCAAGCTCGGTCTGGAGCTGATGCGCCGGCTGGGCTTCGACTTCGAGCACGGCCGCCTCGACACCAGCCACCACCCGTTCTGCGGCGGCGTGGCGGAGGACGTCCGCATCACCACGCGCTACGACGAGAGCGACTGCCTCTCGGGGTTGCTCGGCGTGTTGCACGAGACCGGCCACGCCAAGTACGAGCAGCACCGCCCGCCCCCGTTTCTCGATCAGCCCGTCGGGCGCGCGCGCAGCATGGCGCTGCACGAGAGCCAGAGCCTGCTGCTCGAAATGCAGATCTGCCGCAGCGCGGAGTTCGCGCGCTTCCTCGCGCCGCTGCTCGCCAGCACCTTTCCAGAACGCGCGGGCGAGGCCTTCTCCGCCGACAACCTGGCGCGCGTGCTCGCGCGTGTGCAGCCCGATTTCATTCGCGTCGAAGCCGATGAGGTCACCTACCCCTGCCACATCGTGCTGCGCTTCGAGATCGAACGCGCCCTGGTCGAAGGCGAAGCCCAGGTCGCCGATTTACCGGAGCTGTGGGACGCCGGCATGCGCCGCCTGCTCGGGCTCTCGACCGCGGGCAACTTCAAGGACGGCTGCATGCAGGACGTGCACTGGCCCGCGGGGCTCTTCGGCTACTTCCCGACCTACACGCTGGGCGCGCTCACGGCCGCGCAACTCTTCGAGGCGGCCCGGCGCGCGCAGCCGGAGCTGCCCGAGCAGATCGCCCGCGGCGATCTCGGCGAGCTCGACGCCTGGCTCGATCGCGAGGTCTGGGGGCGCGGCTGCTTGCTCGAGACCCCGGAGCTGATCCAGACGGCGACCGGAGCACCGCTCGGCACGGGCGCCTTCGAGCGCCACCTGCGCCGGCGCTATTTGAGCGAGTGACGGGCTTGGCAACGTTTGCCGGCGTGGCATGACCTCAGGCGAGGTCGCAGGCTGCGCACTCCTTCTCGAAAGACTCATCGAAACTTCGATACGAGCCCTGCCGATGAGCGAACGTTGGGCGAGCTTCACCCCCGCCCGCTGGAGACTCATGAAAACCAAACCCCATCACCCGCGACTCGGCACCGCGCTCGACGCGAGCGCTCTCAGCTTGGCCCGTGGCGGCCTGACCCCGGTCGTCGCATGGCCGCTGCCCACGATCCTGCCCGTGAGGGATTCCTTTGCCCGGCCGCCGTTGGAGCCCTGGGGGCCGCTGCTTGACCTCTGGAGCCTCATCCGGCACTCGCAGCGCACAATCCGCCTGTGAACGTCCGCGCGCGGCGCCCGCTCTCCGCGCGGGAAATCAGGGGCAAGCGGGCTTCGCGACGCGCTCTGCGGCACAAGGCCCGCTGTCCCTCCAAAACCACAGTCGCGGTGATCGCCCTGCCAGCATCACGTCCCCGAGTGCTTGGCTCGCTCGATGCTCTCCAGGATGATGCGCTTGGCCTCGTTGGCATCGCCCCAGCCGAGCCCCTTCACCCATTTGCGATCCTCGAGATCCTTGTAGTGCTCGAAGAAGTGCTCGATCTGCTTGACCGTGATGTCGGGCAGCTGCGTGTAGTCGTGGACCTGCTCGTAGCGGCGCGTCAGCCGCGGCACCGGCACCGAGATGATCTTCTCGTCGATCCCCGCCTCATCCTGCATGCGCAAGACCCCGATGGGACGCACGGCCACGATCGCCCCCGGAACGATGCCGCGTTGATTTGCGATCAGCACATCCAGCGGATCGCCGTCGCCCGACAACGTGTGCGGCATGAACCCGTAATTGCCGGGGTAGCGCATCGACGTGTACAGGAAACGGTCCACCACCAGGGTGCCGGCCTCCTTGTCCATCTCGTACTTGATCGGCTCGCCGCCCACCGGCACTTCGACGATGACATTGATCTCGTGCGGGGGATCTGCGCCCAGGGAAACAGCTTCAATTCGCAAGGGGACTCCTTCGTAGGAGCGTCATGTGAAGGGTCCGGAGGCGTCCGTCAAGCGTAGGCTGACCGGGACGGCGGTCCGCATCGCGCGCGCCATGGGCTGGCGCGATGGGTCCACCGGGGTGATGCCCGATCCGGGGCACGCCCTTCAGAGCGTCATTGACGCGCCGTTCGCCGACACGTGACCCCTCGAGATGCGGTGAACCGCTTCGGCACGCACGTCTACGCCGACCAGCATCACTGCATCGCCACGGCCGGCAGGTGCATCATCACCTACTCGAAGCAGCCGCCGGACGCCAAATACTTCGCGGCCTGGCACGCCACGGTAGACCATCTCCTGCAGCAGGCACCGGGCATGTTTTCGGTCGTGAACGTCATCGACAGCAGCGCACCGCCGCCGAGCGATGCGGCGCGCCAGCTGATCGCAGACGCCATGCAACGTCATGCGCGATCCATCGACCGCTTTGCGCATGTGGTCGAGGGCCGCGGCTTTGGCGCCGCCGCGATCCGCAGTGCCCTGTCACTGCTCAGCCTGGCGGCGCGCACTCCTTACCGCCAGAAGGTCTTCGCGAGCGTGGAAGACGCCGGGGCATGGCTCGTCCAGGCGGCGAGCGAGCCTTCCTCCGGCCTGGAGGCGCGTGCACTGAGCTCGCTCGTCCACACGATGCGCGACAAGGTGGCAGGGCTCGCCCGCGCGGGTTGAGATCGAGACCGGCCACCGGCACCCTGCCAGCGGCTAGACCACCTCAGCGCTGCGCCGGGCGCCGCGACTGCCCCGCCGTGGCGCTGAGCCCCCACTCCATCCGCGGCCCTGGAGCGGCGCGGCTGCGGCAGCTCTGCGATCGCCGATGACCCACACCGGCATGCTTCCTGCTGGCAGCCTGGCTCATGGAAGCTGTCGACCTGGATCGCGATCGGACGGAGCTCACGCTGGGGTCTGACCCCATGCTGCTCCAGGTGGGGCCGGCTCATCCGGCGATGCACGGCACGGTGCGCATGGTGCTGGAGCTGCGCGGCGAGACCATCGAACGCTGTGACGTGCAGATCGGATACCTGCATCGCGGCTTCGAGAAGATGTGCGAGCGCGGGACGTGGTCGCAGGTGTTCCCGTACGTCGATCGCGCCAACTACGTCTCGCCCATGCTCAACAATGTTGGGTTCGCGCTCGCGTGCGAGAAGCTGCTCGAGGCCGAGGTCCCGGAGCGCTGCCAGTGGTATCGCATGGCGCTCGGGGAGATCTCCAGGATCAGCGATCACTTTACCTGCAACGCCGCCATGGCGATGGACCTCGGCGCGTACACCCCTTACCTGTGGCTGATGCGCGCGCGAGAGATGATCTATGATTTGCTGGAGGAGGAGACGGGGGCGCGCTTGACCCACAGCTCGGGCCGGGTCGGCGGCATGGCTGCGCCGCCGACCGCAGGTTTCAAGGCAAACCTGCGGGCGGTGGTGCGCGAGTGCCGGGCGACGGTCTCCGAGGTGGAGCGCCTCCTCCTGGGCAATCGCATCTTTCTCGATCGCCTCGAAGGCATCGGCCCCATCAGCGCGGAAGACGCCATCTCCCTGGGCTGGACGGGGCCCTGCCTGCGCTCCTGCGGCGTTCCCTACGACGTGCGCAAGGCGCATCCTTACCTGAAGTACGGAGACGTCGAGTTTGAAGTCCCGGTGGGCTCCGCCGGGGACTGCCTCGATCGCTATGTCGTGCGCCTCGAGGAGATCAAACAAAGCGCTCGCATCATCGAGCAGTGCCTGGATCGGATGCCTGATTCCGGCCCCATGCAGATCAAGGATCCGCGCGTGGTGCTGCCGCCAAAGGAAGACGTCGCCTACACGATCGAAGGCACCATCCAGCACTTCAAGATCATCATGGAGGGCATCAAGCTGCCGGCGGGCGAGGCGTACGGTTATACTGAAGCCGCCAACGGAGAGCTTGGCTTCTACCTCGTGAGCGACGGCAGCGGCACGCCCTACCGCGTGCGCATGCGTCCGCCTTGCTTCTTCACCACCTCCGGCATCGAGCGCATGGCGACCGGGCAAATGGTCGCCGACCTGGTGCCCTCGTTTGGATCGGTCAACATGGTCGGAGGTGAGTGCGACCGGTGAGCTTCGGCGCGGCGCTCAGTCCGCGCACATGCAGGGAGCAGCGGGGCGCCCGTCGGCGGCCGTCCGCTCCCGCACCAGCAAGTCCCCTTGGCGGGGGCATTTCAAGTCACTCCGAAGCTGCCTTTCCTCCTGCGTCGCTCCGGACGCGCTTTGACGACAAGCTGGTGAGACAGCTCTCCGTGCATCGGCACGTGGCCCGCTACCGCCTGCTTGTTGAGCTCTGCTTACTCCTGTGGCGACACGCCTTTCCCACCGAGCAAGGAGCGACCACTCGCTTTGCCCAGTTTATCGCCGACGAGCAAGCCATGGGTCTGCTATTCGAACAATTCATCCGCGGCTTTCTCGACGTGGAGTGCCCCGACGTGCGCCTGCCCAGCAGGAACCTGGAATGGTGCTGCTCTGGCAGCAGCGAAGCGCGAAAGTGGCTGCCCAGGATGGAGATGGACATTCCGGTGCAGCTCGGCAGCCAGCGCCTGGTCCTGGAGTGCAAATTCTACCGAAACCCGTGGGCCGAGCAGCGTGGCAGGCGCACCATCCACTCCGCCCACTTGCAACAGCTGTACAGCTACCTGGAGAACGACCACCGCCAAGGCGGTATCCGCGCGCACGGTGTGCTGCTGTACGCTGCCGCCGGTGACGAGACACGCCTGGACTTCGAGCTCTGTGGCTTTCCGGTGAGTGTGCGCACGTTGGATTTGGCCCAGCAGTGGCCGCGCGTCGATGCGGCAGTCAGAAGATTGGTGGCGGAGTGGAGAGCCCCCACTTCCACGGGCCAGGTATTCACCAGCACCGGCTAAGCCGAGGGGTTTCGTGGGCGGGACAGGACTCGAACCTGCGACATCCGGCTTGTAAGGCGCGAGCGCCAGGCCTTAACGCACTGACACCAACCCTTTTCACCGTGGTTTTTCCGCGTCCCAGCCGTCATATGTAGACGCGAGTCGACCCCAGCGACGGTCTGAGAACGGTCCGGGTCGGCCGGAGCACGGTCCGGAATGCCCAAGCCCACGAAGCTGACTGCCAAGGTCCTGTCCGCCCTGAGGCCCGGCGAGCGCATCCGGGACACCGTCGTCCGGGGGCTGTTCGCTGAGCGCGGCGTCCGCGGCGTCAGCCTCAAGGTCCAGGCCGACCTCCGCCTACCGGGGCAGCCCGTGCAGACCGTGAAGCAGACGTTGGGCCACTTCGGGCCGGAGCTGAGCCTGGACACCGCCCGCGCCCGCGCACAGGGGCTGCTCTCGACGATCAAGTCACGAGTCGACCCGAGGGCTCCCGCGGCCGACCCGGCCAAGCTGACCGTGCGTGCGATGTTCGAGGCCTACGGCCAGGACCTCCGCACTCGCGGCTGTACTGAGCGCTCGATTGCGGACCACGCCGACAAGCTCACGCGCTACTTGCCCGCCCTTGCCGAGCGTGCCGTCGCTGACGTGAAGCCGTCCGACCTCCGAGCAGAGCACGCCCGCGTCACGCTGGAGCACGGCAAAGTCGCCGCGAACAAGGCGATGCGCGCGTACCGCTCCGCGTTCAACGTCGCCCTGCTCCACTCGGACGATCCCGACGCGCTCGGCGGCAACCCGGTCCGGGCGATTCGCTTTCACCCCGAGCGCCGGAAAGAAGCCGTGATCCTGCCCACCGACTTGCGCGACTGGTACGAGCGGCTCCAGAAGATCCCGAACCCGCTCCGGCGAATCATGCACGAGCTGGGATTGCTCAGTGGCCTGCGCCCGGGCGTGCTGATGGCGCTCGAAAAGTCTTGGGTCGACCTGGAGCGCCGAGCGATCAGCATCCCCCACGAGCGCCAGAAGTCTCGCCGCGACTTCGCGCTGCCGCTCTCCGAGCACATGATCGGGCTCGTCCGTCGCGCGCTCGTTCTGAGCAACGAGGTCGCCTCGGGCTCGCCGTGGCTGTTCCCGACGCGCACCGCGGACGGCTCCGAGGTCATCGCAACCCGGGTGGTCCGGGAGCGCACGATGCCGAGCGAGACGGGCCACATCCTGCGCCACACGCACGCGACCCTGGCCAAAGCCGCGGGCGTTGACGACATGCTCGCGTCTCTCCTCTCCGACCACAAGGTGGCTGGCATCAGGGGTGTGTACGTGCACGAGAAGGCGCTGTTTGAGCAGCTGCTCGCAGCCCAAGAGCGCGTCTCCGCGCATATTCTCGGTCTGCTCGCTTTCATCGCGTGAAAAGGCTGGCCCGCTGAGCCTGGAGGGCAAGCGTCTTGCGGCGATGCGTGGACCTTATTCAGTGTCGGCCGAGCCAGCCGTTCACGGCTGGGAGGTTGATATGAAGGCTACTACGACTATTGCGGTCGCCTGCGTTGCGATGCTGAGCGCCTGCGGCTCCGACGATGGATCGCAGGATAGTGAGTCCAATGACTCCTTCGGCAATGGCGGCAGTTTCATTGCAACTGCAGCGACGGGAGACTCGGGACGTGGCGGTCAGAGCCCGAGCAGTGGCTCGACGTCGCCCAATCAATCGTCGCCGCAGCCGCAGTGCCGCTCCATCCCCCTGGCGAACGGTACCGCCTTCGAGAAGGTCAACGCAGCCGTGTGCTTTGGGCTCCCGGATCCTGTCGCGTGCGAAACGAGCCCTGCCGGAGACTTCACACACTGCGAGACGTCTGTGTACTGGTACGAGGTCGACTGGTATCAGCGTGGTAGCGTGACGTACGGCGACATATACGGCGCCGAGTTTCCCGACATGAATGGCCCGATCGTCGCGACCGTCTACCAAGGACAGGATGGGTCTTTTCGGTACGAGGACACCGGAGGAGTCGAGCGCATGTACTGCACCGTGGTTGGCGACGTCGCCA
>DASTRX010000010.1:0-22051 GCA_035760985.1 Polyangiaceae bacterium | reverse complement strand
GTGAACCGCATGCCCGCGGCCAGCCCCGGCGTATTGCCGCGGGCGTGCGCGCGCGCGCAGGGGGCCCGCAGCTCGTCGAGGCGCATCACCGCCCGGGCCAGGCCGACGGAGGTCTCGCTGTGGTGGCCCGGATAGTCGAAGATCTCGAAGCCGCCGTGATCGTGCCCCGGATCGACGTCCTTGCTGGCCAGCAGCGGCGCCGTCGGCTTCTCGAAGTCGTAGTCCTTGAGGCTGTACGCACCGGACTCCACCACGTGGGTGATATCCCAACCCTCGATGTGATCGAGCTGCTCCCGCCGCCCGGGTGAGGGCGGCAAATAAGGGACCGCGTCATAGAAGGGGGTGGGCTCGTGAGCGCTCGGCGAATCGCAGAGCAGCAGCGTGTGCTTGCCCGCCTCGTGCTGAAAGAAGAAGTAGATGCCTTCCTCCTCCAGCAGCCGGCAGATGAAGTGCTGATCGCTCTCGCGGTACTGCACGACGTATTCGCGCGGCTCGTAGCTGCCGGAGAGCGCCTCCGCGAAGTCGCTGAAGCCGTGCAGCCGGAAGATCCTCTTCACGATCTCCGGTACCGTCTCGTTCTGGAAAATTCGGCAGTTCGTGGTGCGAGAGAGCAGCCACAGCCAGGGCTGCAGCACCAGCCCGTAGACGAAGTACTCGCCGATCGAGCCGCGCGCCGAGAGCTCCGTGACGTAGCCGTTGAAGTAGCGGGTGCCTGCCTCGCCCAGGTCCAGGCACACGCTGAGCGACTGCCCCAGGATGGCCTTGGCATCCTGGTTCGGATCGTCGCTGAGCAGCTCCAGATCGAAGCGAAATAGCGCTCCGAGCGCCTCGGAAATGTGCAGCGAGCGAAACGCGAAGCCCGACGCCCAGCTCGGGCCCTGCAGAGTCACCGGTCCGACACTCGGTTCCATGGGGCGCAACCTAACGTGGTCGCCCTGCGTCAGACCAGACGTAAGCCGACCCGTGGCTCTCTTCGGTCACCCCGGGCGCTGGTTGCTAGAACAAGCCGAGCTGTCGAGCGGGCGCGATCGCCTCCGGGCCTTCAACCCGGATATCGTTGCCGCGCGCGTCGGCCTCATAGACCGCCAGCGCCCCGGCCGGAGCGCGCAGCGCCGACAACGCTCGCGCCCCGGACACGCCGGGATCCAACCACAGGTCGTACAGTGCAGGGTCGATGCACAGTGGCATGCGATCGTGGATCGGGCAGACCACGTCGTTGGCAGCGACGGTCACGATCGCAAAGGACTGCGCCTCCTCCCCTTCCGGCGAAGTCCAGCGATCCCAGAGACCCGCGAAGGCGAACAGGGCGTGCTGGTAATGGAACTGGAAGGCCCGGCGCTGGCCGCGCGCGCCGTTGAACTCTCGCCAGCCCGTGGCCGGCACCAGGCAGCGGCGCGACTCGAAGCTGCCCGCCCAGAACGGCTTGCGCTCGAGCTCCTCCGAACGCGCATTGAACGAGGCGGGCAGCGCATTCAGCGGCCGGGACCAGCTGGAAGGGATCATCCACCAGCGGGCCAGCGCGACTTGGCGGCCTGCCTGCTGTGTCTCGAACACCACCGGGGCCTCGTAGCCCGCCGTCCAGGTCGGCGCGATGTTGTAGCGCGGGCTCAGCTCGAGTCTGGCATCGACGTGGAACAGCAGCTTGAGCTGGCTGAATTCGGCTGTCGCAAGCGAGTACCGACCGCACATGGCCCTCGTGTACCGCCGCGGGGCTGCCCAAACAAGTCCGGCGGGGACACGGGCCGCGACCAGTCGCCGGGGCTGCAGCCGGTCCCTGGGTCTGCTACGTTCCTGGGCCCGGCAGGAGGCAGCTTCCGTGACGCTCAGCATCGAACAGGTATCCCGAGCCGGCGCCGACCAGTGGCGCCGCGTCTGGAAGGCGTGCGAGCACGCCACGTTCTTTCATTCGATCGAGTGGGCGGAAGTCTGGGAGAGATACAGCCGCGGGCGGATTCGCCCCGCTGCCAGGCTGGTGCGCTTCTCCGATGGGCGCGAAGCACTCCTGCCCCTGTGCTTCGAGAACAAGCTGAAGGGCTTGCTCGCCCGCTACGTCTGCTCGCCGGAAGCGACCTACGGCGGCTGGCTCTCGGAGCAGCCGCTGGCCACGGCTCACGCCGTCTTGCTCACGCAGTGGTTGCTCGAGGCGGACGGCAAGAGCCTCGTCTGGCGCCTGAACCCCTACGATCCGCTGGCGCTCCAGGCCGCGATGATCTGCAACGTCGGCGGGCGCAAGGACGTGACACACGCCGTGCGCCTGAGCAGCGACCCCGATGCGCTGTTCAAGGGCTTCAAGAAGGGCACGCGCGAGGACATTCGCAAGGCGCAGAAGAAGGGTTGCATCGAGGTCTCTCCGGCGCAGAGCGAAGCGGAGTGGCGAGCATACTACCGCGTCTATCTGGATTCGCTCGCGCGCTGGGGGCACGGCCCGGACGAGGGCTATCACTGGGAGCTCTTCGATCAGCTGCGCAGGCTCGACTCACCCTACGTGCGGCTCTGGATCGCTCGCTACGAGGGCCAGGTGGTGAGCGGCGAGCTCTCCTTCTACTCGCAGCGCCACTCCGTGTCCTGGCACGCGGCGACGCTGAAGGACTACCTGCGCTCCGGTGTGGGCAAGTATCAGAGCTTCGAGATCCTCAAGGACTGCTGCGCGCGCGGCTTTCAGTGGCTCGACTTCAATCCGAGCGCAGGCCTCGGGGGCGTGCAAGAGCTCAAGGAGAGCTTCCGCGCGGAGCCGCTGCCCGCGCCGCTCGTTTACGTCGACACCGCGCTCAAGCGCGTGATCCGCAAGTGCGCCACGGCGCTCAACGTGCAGAGCGCAAAGATCTCCGTGGAGCGGCTCGATGCCGTGATCCCCGGGCAAGTCCAGCCACCGCCCGTGAGCGAGCCCGGAAGCGTCTCTCCCGCCTGAGGCGGTTCAGCTGCCAGCGGCAAAATGAACGTGTGGTGATCCGATTGGGAGCACCCGCCGCGAGGTAGAGCCTGTCGGCGGCGTGCTGTTCGACCGATGCTCGTTTCGTTCCGGTGCAAGGCGCACCGGCGCAGGCAAAACCACCTTGGGGTAGCGAGCGCGCCCGCTCGAAGCATGCGATGCTGATCGGGAGAGGACCCTCGCCCGATGGGTCCGGATGACCCTTTCCTTGCGGGTTTGCGCGGGCTCCCCCCCTGCGAACCGCGACGCGTGTGGTGTCGATCACTTCCTACAATCTGCTGGCTCTTTCCGACGTGCACCTGGGCAGCGAGCTCGTGCAACACGTGCGCCCGGGTCTGCCGCCCTGCTCGGCCACGAGCCTGCGGCGCGACCGAGATCTCGCCGCGCTGCTCGACTGGTACGCGGAACGGCGCGTCGAAGGGCGCCCCTGGAAGCTGATCATCGCGGGCGACTTCATCGATTTCACCGGCATGTGCGTCAGTCCGGCGGACGAGATCACGACGGCGCCGACCAGCGAAGAGCTCGAGCACGGGCTCGGGGGTGCGGCGGATCACGCGCTCGCCAAGCTGCGACTGGTGATGCAACAGCATGAGCTGGTCATGGCGGCGCTCGCGAACTTTCTGCGCGCCGGCCACCGCCTGGTGGTCGTCCCCGGCAATCACGACGCCGACTGGCACTGGGCCAGCGTGCAGTCCGAGTTCAAGCAGGTGCTGTGCAGCAGGGGCAACGTGGGGCTCGATCAGATCGAGTTCTCACCCTGGTTCTACTGCGAGGAGGGGGTCATCTATCTGGAGCACGGGCACCAGTACGACGCCTTCTGCAGCCACGATCACGTGCTCTACCCGGTCTCGCCCAGCGATCCGCGCCGCACCACCTTCTCGCTCTCCGACATCCTGGTGCGCTACGTGGTGCGGCCCACGCCGGGGATGACCGAAGGTGGTCATGATCGGATGGAGGCGCTGGACTACCTGCGCTTTGCGCTCTCGCTGGGCGCCGGCGGAATGCTCGCGCTGCTCGGGCGCTTCCTGCGCGTGCTGGGAGCGGCGCTCGCGCTGTGGCGCGAACACTGGAGTCACGCCACTGCCAGCATCCGGCGCGAGCACGAGCGCATGCTGGAGCGCTGGTGCGAGGCGCGGCACACCCGCGTGGAGCGTGCGCTGGAGCTGGTGCGGCTGCAGCTGCCGCCCCTGACCCGCAGCCTGGCCGGCATCGCGACCAGCTTGATGCTGGACTGGATCCTGCTCGGACTCTCCATCGCTGCTGCGGTGGCCGCGGTCGTGATCTGGCTGGACCACTGGCAGGCCGCAGCCCTCGCGGGCTCGGCCCTGGTCGGCAGCGTGGTCATTTTGCGACGCACGTGGCTGGTCCGCGCCGGGGTCGAACCGAGCTCGATCTTGCGCGAGCGCGCAGGGCGGCTGGCGCAGCTGTTCCCGTCCGCTGTCGTGGTGATGGGGCACACGCACCTGCCCGAGGTCTGCAAGACGAGCCCCCAATCGCTGTACGTGAATCTCGGCGCCTGGGCCGAGGAAGAGACGCCGGATGGCCGAGCGCCAGCCCTGCCCGCGACTCGCACGCACCTCGTGCTGACGAGGAATAGCGTCGGCCCGATCGCGCAGCTGCTCACCTGGGGCGACGGGGCGCCGCGTCCCTTCGAGCCCCGCGCTGCCTCCTGAAACTCGCGACACGTTGTGATCCGGGTCTGCTGCAGGCCCAATGTAAGCGCCTGTCCGCATCCAGCATGCGCTGGAGGGGCCTTGCGCGCGGCTCGGGAGTCGCGAAAGCGCATTTCCAGCGTTATACTTTGAAGTAAACGTTCCACGCCGGGGAGTGCTGTCATGCATGGTGAATATGCGCGCTTCGACGCACTCGATCTCGGGCGGCTGATCCGGGCTCGTGAGATCGCGCCGAGCGAGCTGGTCGAGTGGGTCATCGAGTCAATCGACGGGCTGAATCCCAGCCTGAACGCGGTGGTGCAGCGCCTCGACGAGGATGCTCGGCGCGCCGCCAAGGCTCCGTTGCCGCCGGGACCGCTGGCGGGCGTCCCGATGCTATTGAAAGACCTGCTCTCCGGATATGCCGGCAAACCGCTCACGTCCGGCAGCCGGCTCTACCAGCACTACATCGCGGACACCGACGCGGAGCTGGTGCGCCGCTACAAGGCGGGTGGCCTGATCATCGTCGCGAAGACCAACCTGTCCGAGTTCGGGATCATGCCGGTGACCGAGCCCGACCTGTTCGGCCCTTGCCGCAACCCCTGGGATCTGCGCCGCACCCCCGGCGGCTCCAGCGGCGGCTCGGCAGCCTCCGTCGCGGCGGGCATCGTCCCCGTCGCGCACGGCGGGGACGGAGGCGGCTCGATCCGCATCCCGGCCTCCTGCTGCGGTCTGTTTGGCCTCAAGCCGACGCGAGGGCGCAATCCCACCGGGCCCGACGCGAGCGAGCACTGGATGGGCTTCGCTGCCGAGCACGTGCTCACCCGCAGCGTACGCGACAGCGCCGCGATGCTCGACGTCAGCGCCG
Organism: Polyangiaceae bacterium; assembly: GCA_035760985.1. Lineage (GTDB taxonomy): Bacteria > Myxococcota_A > Polyangia > Polyangiales > Polyangiaceae > SZUA-265. The sequence goes on along the minus strand of DASTRX010000010.1, from coordinate 16,602 downwards.
GACCCGAGCCGACCTCCCCCTACTGGGCCCCGCCGCCCGCGCGGCCATTCCTCGAGGAAGTCGGAGCGCCGCCCGGGCGGCTGCGCATCGCCTTCACGAACAAGCCGCACCTGCCCGGTCGGGTCCATCCCGACTGCGTCGCGGCCACGCTGGACGCGGCGAAGCTCTGCGAGAGCCTCGGTCATCACGTCGAGGAGGCGGGGCCCGAGATCAGCGCCGAGGAATTTGCGTTCCACTTCTTCATGCTGGTCTGCGCGTCCGTCGCAGGCGGCATCCAGGAAGCCGAACAGATGTTCCAGCGCGCGGTGGGCCCGAGTGACGTGGAGCTGCCGACCTGGCTCTCGGGCTTGCTCGGCAAGCAATTCCAGGCCGGGGAGACCATCGTGTCGATCAACGCGCTGCAGGCAGCGGCGCGCAAGGTGCTGAGCTTCTACGACAAGTATGACGTGCTGCTGACGCCGGTCCTGGGCGCGCCGCCGCTGATGCTGGGCGAGCTGCGGCCGCGAGGGGCCGAGCTGATCGCGCAGCAGACGATCGCGCGCTTCAAGCTCGGCCGCGCGCTGAAGTTCCGGCGCATCGTGGAGGCGACCGTGAGCCGCGTGTTCGAGTTCGTGCCCTTCTCACCCGTGGCCAACGCCACGGGGCAGCCCTCGATGAGCGTGCCCCTGTACTGGAACCAGCAGGACCTGCCGATCGGCAGCATGTTCACCGCGCGCCTCGGCGAAGAGGCCACGCTGCTGCGCCTGGCCGCGCAGCTCGAAGTCGCACGGCCCTGGGCACAGCGGCGCCCCCCGATCCGGGTCGGGCGCGAGTGATGCCTGGGGAGGCGCAGGTCCTGGCGCTGGACCTGGGCACCTCGGGTGCCAAGGCGGCGGTCTTTGCCGCGAGCGGGCAAGTGCTCTCCACCTCGTTCCACCCCGTCGCGCTGCGTCTGCTGCCCGGCGGGGGCGCCGAACAGGACCCCGCGGAGTGGTGGAGCGCGCTGGGCGCTGCCTCGCGTGCTTGTGTGGCGAGCCCGGAGGTCGATCGCTCACGGATCCGCGCGCTGGCCGTCACGGCTCAGTGGTCCGGCACGGTGGCGGTCGGGAGCGAGGGCCAGGCGCTGCACCCGGCGCTGATCTGGATGGATAGCCGCGGCGCAGCCCAGGTCGATGCGCTCACGGGCAGTCCGTTCGGCGTGCTGCCCTACAGCATCCCGCGCTTGATGCGCTGGATCGCCCTGACCGGGGGCGCGCCGGGCAAGAGCGGCAAGGACCCGCTGGCACACATCCTGTTCCTGCGCGAGCACGCGCCCGAAGTCTACGCGCGCACCCGCTACTTCCTGGAGCCGAAGGACTACCTCAACTACCGGTTGACGGGCGTGGCCGCCGCTTCCTACGACAGCATCGCGCTGCACTGGGTGACGGACAACCGGCACATCGATCGCGTCGAATATGATCGCAGCCTGCTGGCGCTGACGGGGCTGGACCGCGAGAAACTGCCGCTGCTGGTGGCGCCGCAGACGGAGCTGGGCCGGCTGCTGCCCAGGGCCGCAGAGCACCTCGGCCTCGGCTCCGGCGTGCGCGTGGTGGTCGGCGCGCCCGACGTGCACGCCACGGCGATCGGCTCGGGCGCGGTGCGCGACTACAGCCCCCATCTGTACGTCGGCACCTCGACCTGGCTCTCCTGTCACCTGCCCTTCAAGAAGACGGACCTGCTGCACAACATGGCGAGCTTGCCGGCCGCGCTCGCCGGTCGCTACCTGCTGATGAACGAGCAGGAGTGCGCCGGTGCCTGCCTCACGCAGCTGAAGGACCGCATCCTGTCTTCCACCCAGACGAGCAACGGCGCCTCCGCCGTCGGCGCCGCCCTCGATGGCACTGCGCAGGGGGAAGCGCTGAGCTTCGCCGATCTCGATGCGCTGGCCGCGTCGGCGCCCCCGGGCAGCGATAAACTGCTGTTCCTGCCCTGGCTGTACGGGGAGCGCAGCCCGGTCGAGGACCACCTGTTGCGCGGCGGCTTCTTCAACTACTCCCTGCGCACCACGCGCGCCCACCTGGTGCGGGCCGTGCTGGAGGGCATCGCGCTCAACGCTCGCTGGCTGGCAGGCTACACGGAGCGCTTCGCGGGCCGCTCCTTCGGTCCGCTGCGGCTGGTGGGCGGCGGCGGCAAATCCCGCCTGTGGTGCCAGATCTACGCCGACGTGCTGGACCGGACGGTGCTGGTCTGCGACCGACCCGAGCTCGCGAGCCTGCGCGGCGCCGCGGCGCTCGCCTTCGGCACCCTGGGGGAAGCGCCCGCGGAAGACTTCGCCGAGCGCGTGCCGATCGTCGACACGCTCGAGCCGCGGCGCGAGCTGCGCGAGCTGTACGACGAGCTCTATTCGGCGTTCGTGGGCTACTACTCGAACAACCGCCGCTGGCTGGCGCGGCTGAACAGCTTCCACGGGGGCAGCCCGCTCCCCGAGGGCCGCGCGCATGGCGGGAGCTGATCGGCCGAGCGCGCCCTGGCGCGCGCCTCTCGGGCGCTGGTCGCTGCGCGCGCTCGACGAGATCCAGCGCGCACAGCCCAAGCTGCTGGGCTGGATCTATCGCCAGGCCCAGTCCCAGCCCTTCCTGCGCGAGCGCATCGAGCGCGAGTACGATCGCCTGCTCGCGAAGCTGCGCGCCGAGCTCAAGCCCTATCGCGGCCGCTTCGCCGCCTACTCGCGCCTGCCCGAGCGCGGCCTGCCCGCCGCCGACATCCTGACCGAGGTGCGCGCGCTGGCCGAGCAGGAGCAGGAGCGCTGGCGTAGCGGCCACGTCTCCGGCGCGGTGTACCACGGCGGCGACGAACACCTGCGACTGCTCTCGGAGGTGTATGCGCTGCATTCGCAGAGCAACCCCCTGCACGCCGACGTCTGGCCCAGCGCCACCAAATATGAAGCCGAGATCATCAGCATGACGGCGGGCCTGCTGGGCGCGGCGGAAGCCGGCGGCCGCGTCTGCGGCAGCGTCAGCTCGGGCGGCACCGAGAGCATCCTGCTGGCCATGAAGGCGTACCGCGATCGCGCGCGCGCCGAACGCGGCATCCTGCGGCCCGAGATCGTGGTACCGGAGACGGCCCACGCGGCCTTCGACAAGGCGGCCGAGTACTTCGGCATCCGCCGCGTCAACGTGCCGGTGGGCGCGGATCTGCGCGCGGACGTCGCGGCCATGCGCGCCGCGATCGGCGATCAGACGATCGCGCTGGTGGCCTCCACGCCCAGCTACCCGCACGGCGTGATCGATCCGGTGGAGGAGCTGGCGGAGCTGGCGCGCTCGCGCGGCATCGGCCTGCACGTGGACGCTTGCCTGGGCGGCTTCATCCTGCCCTTCGCGCGCGAGCTCGGCTACCCGGTGCCGCCCTTCGACTTTCGCGTGCGCGGCGTGACCTCGATGTCCGCCGACACGCACAAGTACGGCTACGCCGCCAAGGGCACGTCCGTGGTCCTGTATGCCGAGCCCGAGCTGCGCCGCTATCAGTACTTCGTGGCCACGGACTGGCCCGGCGGGCTCTACTTCTCGCCCACGCTCTCCGGCAGCCGCCCCGGCGCGCTCAGCGCTGCGTGCTGGGCAGCTCTCGTGCACATGGGGCGAGCCGGCTACCTGGATGCCGCGCGCCGCATCCTGGAGAGCGCCGCCCGCATCCGCGCCGGCGTGCAGCGCATCCCCGGACTGCGCCTGCTCGGCGATTCACTGTGGCTCATCACCTTCGGCTCGGACGAGTTCGATATCTACCGCGTGCTCGACGCCATGAGCCAGCGCGGCTGGAGCCTGAACGGCCTGCACCGCCCTGCCTGCGTGCACCTGTGCGTGACCCTGCGCCACACCGAGCCCGGCGTCGCTGAGCGCTTCCTCGCGGAGCTGGGCGAGAGCGTCAACGAAGCGCGCGACAGCTCCGCGAGCGGCTCCGGCCTCGCGCCGATCTACGGCCTGGCGGCGAGCTTGCCGGTGCGCGGCGCCGTGGCGGACCTGATCCGGCGCTACGTCGACCTGCTGTACGAGACCTGAGCGGCGGCGCACGTGCTTGTCGTGTGTGGCTCGGCACCGCCCGCCACTCACCGGCTCCAGAATGTGCCCAGCGCACGCCGACGCGCATTGGGCATTCCTGGTGCGGCACGGAGCGCTCCAGCTCCGAGCCCTCTCGCTGAACGCGGCGCGCCTCGTGGAACGCCGCGGCGGCCCAGTGGCCGCAACGCCACATGGGTTCTTCGGCTCGCGCCAGGAGCACGCGCTGGCATACCTGGCGCGACGGTGAGCGAGCCCCGCTCGAGTCGATCGCCGCCGAGCTCGATGTGCGCGAGCTCTATGACTCCGTCGAAACACCCCCCTGATCGGGGCCGGCGCGCTCCGTTCGCCAGGAGCCTACGAGTTGTTCTCTCCGGCAGGCCGCACGTCGTAGCGGTCCACGAACAGCCGCCCCTTGCGCTCGAGCAGGCGGTTGACCGCGCGCGCGATGCGCACGGAGAGCCCCTGCATGCCGCGCGCGAGGGCTCGACGATCCGTGGCCGTGACGCGCAGCTCGAAGCTGCCGGGGCCGGCTTTGTAGCTGATCAATCGAAACCCAAAGCGGTCCGATCCCGCGCGAACCGCGGCCTCGACCGGACCGCGCAGCTCGCGGCTGCCCAGCGAGGGCAAGCCGGGCTGGACGCTCAGCGTCACCAGCAGCTCCTCGGAGCGCGAGACCTTGGGCCTGCGGAGGTGGGACACGCCCGCGACCTCGCCATTCGGAGGCCGCCCCGCCCCTGGCCGCGCTCCGCCCCAATTCGGATGCCGTCTTCCCGCCGCCATCTGTCAGAGTCGCCCGTAGCGCATCCTCTAAGAAGTGGTCAATGTCCCGCGCGTCGTGGGTCCTGCGCCGGGGCTCAGGCCAGCAGCGCGTCGTACACGCCGCCCTGCATCGTCTTGCCGCCGCTGCCCTCGGGGGCGCCGAACCAGTCGGAGGGGATGCCCATGGCGTTGACGATGGTGTTGAGCAGCTTGTTGTGCGGCGCCTTCTGATCGTCGCTCTTCGTGCTGCCAGCCTGGCCGAGCAGGATGTATTGCCCCTGCTTGAAGTACCCGCCCGCGCTGCCCGCGAGGATGTAGGGCAGATCCATGAAGGAGTGCGCGCGCCCGTCGGACAGCTCGTTCGTGTACATGATCACGGAGTTGTCCAGCACGCTCTTGCCACCCGCCTCCTTGTACGAGTCCAGGCGCGAGAGCAGGTTGGCGTACTTGGTCATGTGCCAGCGATCGATGTTGAACAGCATGTCCTCGTAGCCCGCCACATCGTCGCAGCCGTTCGCGGTGCTGGTGCCGAAGCAGTCGTCCTTCACCTTGCCGTGCGAGAGCTTGTGGTGGTTGTACTCGTGGTTCATGCCGTCCCAGCGGAAGGTGGGCCCGCCGCTGCCGCGATCGAACTGCAAGGTGGCGACGCGCGTGAAGTCGCAGGCCAGCGCCAGCGCCAGGATCTCGATGTTCAGGTCGGTGATGTCGGGATAGCGATCGTTCTGCTCGACATCGCGCTTCTGCAGCGACTGGTAGGGCTGCACCGCCGTGCTCAGCGCGCTGTCGCCACAGCTCAGCCCGCTCGCGCCGGCGATGATCTCGAAGTTGCGGATGGCCGTGAAGTGCGCGTCCAGCTTGCGCTGGTCGTCGGAGCTCAGGCCCTTCAGCTTCAGGTCGTCGAACTGGGCCTTCACCAGGTCGAGCACGCTCTGCCGGCGCTGGGTCAGCTTGTCGTTGGCCGCCGGCGCGTCCGGGCTCGCGTTGTTCAGGTTGATGAACTGCGAGTACGCCGTCCAGGGATTGTTGATGCCGGCCACGGCGCGGCCCGCCTCGCTGTAGGAGCTGAAATCCAGCCCCTTGTAGCCGCCGGGGCGGCCCACCAGCAAGTTCAGCGGCGGCCGGCGCGCGCCGGCCGTGCCCGGGTTGATCTGCGCGGCGATCACGTGGTCCACGCTCGGGCCCTGCGCGAGCCAGTTGGTCGAGTCGGCAAACTGCGCGGTCAGCTTGTGCGCCATGCCCTTGCCGTGATCGTCACCGCCGCCCTGGTCGCGCCCGAAGCCGCGCGGACTCATGTGCACGCCGCGCGGATACAGGAGCTTGCTGCGCAGGGCGTCGAGCGGCTCGTTGGCGGTGCCGGCCAGGCTGTCCGCGGTCAGGGCCCCGAAGCTCGTGGTCGGGAACCAGCGGTCCATGTTCACGCCGTTGCAGGCGAAGAACACGCCGAAGCGCTTGATGGCCTGCGCCGCCTGCGCCTGCGCGCTGCGCGGCGCAAACGTCTCCAGGAAGGGCAGGCCCAGCACCACACCACCGAAGCCGCGCAGGAAGCGCCGCCGCGAGAGCGGGCTGCCGCGCCCGTCGCTCATGGGTCTGCCGGTGTAGTCGCTCACGGTGCTCCTGTTGCTCGTCTGGTTGCCGGTCTTCTTGCTCATCACTGCCCCGCCTCCACCCGGCTGCGGAACTCCGGCGAGGTCGCCAGCGTGGTGACCAGCTCCTTCACGCTCAGGGCCTGCTTGGCCAGGCGATCGCGCAGCGCCACATCCACCGTGGCAAAGTCGCGCCCATTGGCGAACTCCAGCCAGCGCGCCACGTAGCAATTGCGCGCCTCATCGCTCTGCGCCAGCGCCTCGACCAGCTCGCCCGCGTCCTGGAAGGGAACCTCGTCGCCATCCACGATGATGCTGCCGGTCGTGTCCACGTCCTGGCCGTTGTCCTGCGTGCGGGCGCGCCCGATCGCGTCAAATCCCTCGAAGGAGAAGCCGGGCTCGTTGATCTGACCGTGGCAGGTCGGGCAGTACTGCTGCCCGGTGAGCAAGCTCACCTCGTCGCGCGTGGTCACGATCGGCTCGGTCGTGGGCGGCGGCGGCGTGGTCGCGGCGCCCGGCGGCGGATCGGGAATCGCCCGGCACAGCACGTCGCGCAGGATGAAGAGCCCGCGATGGATCGGATCGGTCTTGATGGCGTAGGCGTTGGAAGCCAAAAAGCCCGCCTGCATCAGGAAGCCCTCGCGCTCGCCCTTGTCGAAATCGATGCGCGCGGGCGTGTCCCCCGTGACGCTCTTGCCGTAGAGCGCCGCCAGCTTGCTGTCGGCGAAGGCGTAGCGGGCCGTCAGGAACTCCTCCAGCCCGCCGTTGTTGTCGATCACCTCGCCCAGGAACGCGTCCGAGGCGTTCAGGAGCCGGTCGATGAACTTGTCCGGCAGGTTCTTGTAGGTCGCGCTGTCGGGCGCGATCTTGGAATAGCGACCGAACTGCCAGAGCTGCTCGTGGAACGACACGAACTTGCTGGAGACGCGCGCGTCTCCGAGCATGCGCGTCACCTCGCCGGCGATCTGGTCGTCGGTGTGCAGCTGCCCGGCGCGCGCGCGCTGAAACAGCTGCGCGTCCGGCATCGAATCGTACAGGAAGTAGGAGAGCCGCGAGGCCATCTCCCAGTCGTCAATGCTGCTGCGCCCGTTCTTCAGCTCGCCCTCGCTGAGCTCGGCGCGATACAGGAACTGCGGCGCCTGCAACATGGCTTCCACCACCAGCTGCACGCCCTCGTGAAATGGATCCCCGCCGCCACCGAGCTCGCTGCCTCGATCAAACAGCGCGCGGAAGCGGCCCACCTCCGCGTCGCTCAGCGGATGGCGGAACGCCCGCTCGCCGAAGCTCCGGATGAACTGCTCGGGACAGGCCGCGTCGGATGTGGCGCAGGTCACGATGCGCGCGAACACGCTCGCGTCGTTCGCGGCCCGTGCCGCCATCTCCTCGGCGGAGGCTCGATACTCCGGCCCCGAGCGGGCGTCGACGCGCAGATCGCTGCTGGTGTCGAACTTGAAGCCGTTCAGCGCGTCCGGGGCGAACGACACGTCGCGGCGATCGGAGTCGCCGAACAGGTCCTGCAGCGTGTTCGCGTACTGCTCGTGCGACAGACGCACCAGGCGCGTCTCCCGCTCGATCTGGACCGGCGTGACGGTGCCGAAGGGCTGGGCGGTGGTGCCCGACTTCCCTTGGTTGCTGTCTCCGTTGGAGATGGTGCCGCCGGAACAAGCAGCGAGCAGGCCCAGCAGGGCCGCGAGCTTCATTCTGTCGTTCATGCTCGAGATCAGTATGCCACAAGCCCGGAAGGCCCGTGAGTTGCCGTTTCAGCGACAAAACGGCCGAAGTGCGATCTTCACGATCCCCGCTGTGATCACCCTGCCCGGGCAAAGGTGGCGCATGCACGCGGTGCGCATCCCACACCGACGTAGCCCCGCGGGTCGTCTCCGGGCGCTGCGCAGCGGCTATTTTCGGCGCGTTTCCTCGGCTTCACGCGCTTTCAAGAGCACGCGAGTCTGCCGCTCTCGCTGTTCTTCCACGCGGCGCCGCTGCTTGGTCTTCCAGCGCCAATCCCCCTTCTCGAAAGGCTCGATCGGGAAGAGCCGCGTGGGGCAGCCGCGTTCGCGCAGACGATCCAGCACCGGACCGATCTCGGAGCTCTGCTCCTTCCCAAAGTCGGGCGTGGACACGCTGGAGACGGCGCTCAAGAAGCGCCGCCAGTTGCGCCCGCAGGCGTCGTAGAGCGCGGTGAAGTTGGGGCCGCCCACCTGGTACAGCCGAAAGCCGATCAGCGTGGCGTTGTTGGGCCGGTTCGCCAGGCGCAGCTCCTTCACCAGGCGATCGATGATCTGCTGCTTGCGCGCATACTTCTCCACGTCGGGCAGCGCGCTGCCGTAGACGGCGTCCAGCTCCTGATAGAAGCCGTTGAACTGCTTCACCCGCTGCTGCCCCAGCTGTTTCGCGTACAGGTAAGCGTGCAGCTCGGCAGGCATGGCTTCACCCGTCCTGTACTGCAGGTACTCGCCCGTCATGGTGTCGGCGATGAAGCTGGCCAGGCTCTCGTTGAAGAACTGCTGGTCCTTGATCAGCACGGTCGCGTGCACCGACTCGTGCAACACCGTATTGATCAACGACGCCTCCGCGCCGGGCGAGCGCGAGAGCATGCTCCACACGATCGGATCGGGGAAATAGCCGCCGGTCGAGAAGGCCGCGACGCCGCGCATGTTCACGTCCCAGCCCTGCTGACTCAGCCGGTCGCGGAACCTCTCGGCGTTCTTCTTGTCGAACCAGGCCAGGCCCGGAAAGCTGCCGACGATCGGGAAGCTGAAGATCTTGGCCCGGAACTCCAGGGGGGCGCTGGCATTGACGAACCAGATCGGGTACTCGCGATCCAGCTCGACGTACTTGCGATAGTTCGCGCCGGTCTTCAGCCCGCGCTGCCAGGCATACCGCCGCACCTTCTCGACCTCGGACAGCAGCTCGCGCGTCTGGTCGCTCGTCTTCGGGTCGGCGAGCACCTCGGGAATGGGTCGCGCCTCCGACACGAGCTCCCATTGGCCCCCGGCCGCCTGCGCCACGTAGCGGATGGTGGAGCACCCCGACAGCAACGAGCTCGCCAACAGCAGACAGGCAGAGAACAGGCGCTGGACTCGCACGGACCTCGTGACTCTGTAATGGGCACGCCGACATTGCAACCACCTGCGGGTCTGCGCGGCCCACCGCGGCCCGTCGGCTCGAGCAGGATGTGGGCACTCCTCCAACCAAACCATCGGGTCCGCCTTGGAACGGCGGCCGCGGCATTGCACGCTGAAGCATGCATCCTTCGTTCGAGCCCCGGGCCCTGCAGCGCGGCGCCCTGGCGGTCTGCATCGCGTGCTGTCAGCTCGTCGGGCTCGCTTGCGGCACCGGCCCTCAGTTGGCCCAATCCTCCGCAGAAACACCTGCCCTCCCGGAGGAGCTGCTGGAGGCCGCCGCCGCTCCCGCGGCCGCCCCTGCCGAGCCTGCGCCGGCCCGCGCCAGCGAGCCCGATGCCAGCCGCAAGCTGCCCAGCGAGTGCACGCGCGTCGGAGATCTGTGCTTGCCCCCTCGCGGCTTCGTGCGCCGGCTGTGTCAGGGTGCCTCGACGGTCGTCGCGTTCCACTTGCTGAAGAAGGACACGCCCTTTTCCCGTGGTTTCGTGCGAGCGCGCAAGGTTCCACCCGTGAATGCGCTGGGCGGGCCCTCCAGCGATGCGAACCTGGAGTTCGGCGAAGAGGTCCTGCTGCTGACGCACACCGATGACGGCGGGGCCGGCAAGATGCAGGTGAGCGGCATGGGCGGCTACGACGTGCTGCGCTGGGACGGCACGTGCGCGAACCTGGCAGAGGGAGAGCTGGCCTTGCGCGCGCCCATCCCGGCCAAGCACGCCCCGATCGAGTGGCGCTACATCGACGAAAACGTGCAGGAAGCCCTGCTGAAGGACGACGGGATTCGCGAAGCTCGCAAGCAACAGCGCCAGCATTGCCACGGAGTGACGCTCGGCAGCCGCTCGGCGCAGTGCGTGGCCGCGGACGCGCGCCTGGAGGACCGCGTCTTCGCGGCGGTCCGGGGCGGATTTGCGCTACCGCCGCTCGACGAGATCCCCTGATCCCCTGCGCCGGCGGGAGCCCCGGCGCACAGACGACTCCCCGGCCGGACCAAGCAAATTCAGCCGGCGTGGGGCGGCCATCAGGGCGTAAAGGGCTTGTCTCCATCGGCCCTGTTCTGGCAACCGTGGGCGGTTTCTCCGTCTCAACCCAGGACTGCCGTGCCGGAATTATTGCCGTATCAGGATCGCGAGCTCAGCGTGGACCGCCGCACCGAGGACCTCATGTCGCGCATGAGCCTCGAGGAGATGGTGGGGCAGCTCGTGCAAGCGGATGGCCGCAAGCAAGCTGCCGAGCAGGTCCGCGACCGGCGCGTCGGGTCGTTCCTGCACATCCTGGGCGCGCCCACGCTGGAGCTGCAGAAGCTCGCCGAGAAGACCGGGCTCGGCATTCCGCTGCTGTTCGGCATCGACGCGATCCACGGCCACGGCTTCTGGGAGGGCGCGACCGTCTTCCCGACCCAGCTCGGCCTCTCCTGCTCCTGGAACCCGGAGCTGCTGGAGCTGATGGGCCGCATCACCGCCAAGGAGATGCTGTGCACGGGCCTGCACTGGACCTTCTCGCCCGTGCTGTGCCTCGCGCGCGACCTGCGCTGGGGCCGCGTCGGCGAGACCTTCGGCGAAGACCCGCACCTGCTCGGCGTGCTCGGGCGCGCGCTGGTGCGCGGCTATCAGGGCAATTCCATCTCCGAGCCCGACAGCGTGATCGCCTGCGCCAAGCACTTCGCCGGCTACTCCGAGACCGTCGGCGGGCGCGACGCGAGCGAGGCGGAGCTCTCCGAGCGCAAGCTGCGCACGTATTTCTTGCCGCCCTTCCAGGAGATGGTGAAGGCCGGCTGCAAGAGCTTCATGACCGCGTACCAGTGCATCGACGGCGTGGCCTGCGTGGTCAACCGCTGGCTGCTGACCGATGTGCTGCGCGGAGAGTGGGGTTTTGACGGCTTCGTGGTCACCGACTGGAACAACGTCGGCCGCACGCACACCGAGCAGGGCTTGTACCCCTCGATCGAGGACGCGGTGCCGGCGGCGGTCCACGCCGGCAACGACATGATCATGGTCACGCCCGAGTTCTACGACGCGGCGCTCTCCCAGCTGCGCAAAGGCAACCTGGCCCGGGAAGACGTCGAGCTCGCTTGCCGCCGCGTGCTGCGCCACAAGTTCGAGTTCGGGCTGTTCGACGACAAGCGCTACCCCCCGCTGAACAAGGCGCCCGAGATCATCGGCTCGCCGCAGCATCGCGAACCCCTGCTGCGCTGCGCGCTGGAGTCCGTCGTGCTGCTCAAGAACGAGAAGCCCGAAGGCCACCAGAAGCGCATCCTGCCGCTCGGCTCGAACACCCGCCACCTGGCGCTGCTCGGGCCCAACGCCGACGACATCCTGGCCCAGCTCGGCGACTGGTCCTTCGGCAGCGGCCAGGCGGGCCTCAACACCGGAGGCCACCCGCGCCACCTGGTGACCACGGTGCGCGACGGCGTACGCGAGAAGGCGCGCACCCGGGCCATCAGCGTCGACTACGAGCGCGGCTGCGACGTCATGAGCAACGACTTGACGCACGTCGCGCGCGCCGCCGAGCTGGCGGCCGCGGCGGACGTGGCGATCGTGGTGGTGGGCGACGTACTCGACCAGATCGGCGAGACCAAGGACCGCTACGAGCTCGACCTGACCGGTGGCCAGATGCCGCTGCTCGAGGCCGTGAAGAAGGCGGGCACGCCGCTGGTGGTGGTGCTGATCAACAGCAAACCGCTGTGCATCCCCTGGGTGGCGGAGCACGCCGACGCGATCGTCGAGGCCTTCAACCCCGGCATGCGCGGCGGCGAAGCGATCGCCGAGATCCTGTTCGGCGAGGCCAACCCCATGGGCAAGCTCAGCATCTCCTTCCCTGCCGCGGTCGGCCAGCAACCGGTCTACTCCCAGCAGATCCCCGGCTGGCACGGCAACAAGTACAACCACTACACCAACAAGCCGTTGTTCGCCTTCGGCTACGGCCTGAGCTACACCACCTACGCCTATGACCGGCTGGAGCTCTCCACGCGCGAGCTGCGCCGTGGCCAATCGCTCGAAGTCAGCGTCAACGTGCGCAACAGCGGCGGCCGCGCCGGCACCGAGATTGTGCAGCTGTATCTCAACGACCTCTACTCCTCGCTGAGCACCCCGGAGAAGACGCTCAAGGGCTACCAGCGAGTGCACCTCGAGCGCGGCCAGAGCGAGACCCTGCGCTTCCAGATCAACCCCGAAGACCTCAGCTTCATCGGCCGCGACGGCAAACCCGTGACCGAGCCGGGCGAGTTCGAGGTCATGGTCGGCAGCTCCAGCCGCGACGAAGACCTGCTGCGCGCCCGCTTCACCCTGATCGACTGAGCTTCGCGAAGCCGGCGCCCGGGATTTGTCACACGCCCGCGCGCCGGCAGAGCCCTGTGCGGATTGATTTTGGGGGCCGGACCTCATCCGCACGACCCTGCGCGAAACCTCGGGAAGCCGGGCGGCACCGGACCGCCGCCAGCGCGACGAGCCAATCCGGCAGCGACGGCGAGACGACCCGGCGGCGCGGTTTGGAGCAAACAACGCCGTTTCAATGGCGTCGTCCGGAGGCGAACGGCGTCGGCGGGCGGGCGGTGTCGTGCGGGCCGGCAGCGTCGTGCGGGCTGGTCGATGCGCGTCCAGGTGGGACACGCTGGTCGAAAAGGCGCGTCGCCATCGTCGGAGGTCGTTTCGCTCGACACGATGCGCGCGCTTCGAGTCTCGCGAGCGCCGATGAGCAAAGCAGCCGCCGAGCGTCCCGAGGTTGGGACCAGCGACGTGAAGGTTGAGGCCCGGCCCATTCTCTCCTCCCCGGTGCCGCGCACGGCTCGGATGCGGCGGATCAGCGAGGCTGGCCGCGCGTGCGGGTCGCGGGTGGTTGAAGCTCAGTTGCTAACTTTTCGCGGCGCGGGCGCAGATCGGCCCGCGCGTCGCGCCGGAAAAACCGAGCAACTCCCGCGCGTAGCGCACCGAACGGGGCTGTGAGCGCTACGGCACCGCACGGATCCCCGCCGGGGGCGCGCTTCGAGGGACTCGAGACTGTCTCGTGGGATCCACAGGGACTTCAGCCATGTTCAAGCATCTTACGATTCTGCCCGTGATCGCACTGCTCCTCTCTTCCGCGGCTTGCAACGACGAGCGGCAAGTCGAGCTGCCGAAGGACGAGAGCACTTCCACCAAGGATAACAAGGCCGCCCAGAGCGAAGGCAAGGCCGCGGTGGATCCCGAGAACCGATCCGCCAAGCCGGGAAGCAGCAGCGCGAGCACGCCGAACCCGTCCGGGGCCTTCGAGGCCAAGTTCGACGGCCTGGTGACGCAGAAGGCCCCCTGGGGCGACATCGAGATCAGCGTGGAGCAGGCACGCCTGCTGCGAGGCGCCAAGCCCGCGGGCTTTCCGAGCGCCGCCAAGCACTCCAGCAGCGACCTGTACGCGATCCTGGATGTGCAGCTCGACGGCAGCGGCGACCAGGAGAACGACTACAGCAAGCGCGACACCTGGGACTTGATGCTGAGGGACGGCACGCGCGTGAAGCCGTTGAACGCGCTGGGCGTGGTGCTCCCGCCCAGGGGCAGCAAGAGCGCGGCGCTGTTCTACAAGCTGGACAACGACGCGAAGCTCGAGGGCGCTTCGCTGGAGGTCAACGGTAAGGATCGCGACGCGCTCGAGCCGCTGGCGATTCCGCTGGATCAGAAGACCGTGTTCGCGTCGCAGGCCGAAGTGGAGGACCTGATGGGCAGGAGCTTCGAGCCGGAGGATGACAGCGGGCTGCGCTTCCAGATCCTGGACGCACAGTACGGAGTCAACCTGGTCGACAGCGGGCGCCGCGCGCCCCGCGACCAGCGGCTGGTGGAGTTGAAGCTGCGCGTGGGCTACGAGGGCAGCAGGGACGAGGTCTCCTTCAGCAGCGCCAGCGACGCGCCGCGGCTGGCCTTCAAGGGCCGGACGTTTGCGCCCGAAGCCTTCGACACCGGTACCATCGCAAACGGCGACACGCGCGACTTCGTGCTGGTGTATCCGATCGCCGAGGCCGCCTCCCACATCGACCTGACCCTGGACGGGGGCAAGGAGGAGCTGGAGAGCGGCATCGAGCTGCCCTCCCTGCTCGACCACGGCTCGGCCGCTGCCCGGGACGGCGAGACCGTCAGCTCACAGGATGACACCGATGAGGACGAGTTCGTGTCGAACGATGACTCCGGCTCCGACGACGGGAGCGACGACTCCGACGACTGGAGCGACGACTCCGATGACTGGAGCGACGACTCCGGCAGCAGCTGCGACCAATGGGGTTGGTGCGAGGATTCCAGCGACTCCAGCGACGCCGACGCCGACTCCTGCGACGAGGACTTCGAGGACTGCAGCGACGACTCGGACGAGTGAGTCACGCCAGGACCGCGCGGCGTGTGCCCGGATGCAGGGAGTCGACGAGACGTCGACTCCCTTTCGCGTCGAGAGGGCCTGGTGGCGCCGGCGAGGCCGGTGGCCCTGGACCCTAACCCCTGACGCCTTGCGCCCGCGCCGCCACCGGCGGGCGCATGCTGCGAGCCCGCGGAGCGGGCGCCGAGGCCCGTGTCGGCAGCGGAGCGCTCTCGCGGCGCGAGAGCTCCCGGGTGGCGCCCAGCAGCACCCCGGCGAGCAGGTGCGGGAAGTAGGTGAACATGCCGTTCGGCAGCAGGTCGACGGAGACCATCGCGGTGGTCAGCCCAACGCACGCGATCAGAGTCTGATCGGCGCGGTTGGGGACGCGCTTGATGCGCCGGTACGCGCGCCAGACCGGGTACGTCAGCAGACCGAAGCGCGCGACGAAGCCCAGCACCCCGCTCGCGCAGTAGGTGATGAGCCAGGCGCCGTCAAAGGTCGAGATGTCCTCGCCGGTCTGCTTGTTGTAGACGAAGATGCGGTCGAACCCGCCCCAGCCGAAGATCGGGCGCTCGAAGGCGTGCTTGAGCGCCTGATCCTCGTTGAAGAAGCGGAAAGCGATCGAGCCCGCGCGATCCTCGCTGATCGAACGCGCCCAGTTCACCAGCATCTTGGTCGGGAACAGGTCGTAGGCCCGCAACATGGGATAGAGCATGACCAGCGCCGCCAGCAGCACCGCCACCCGCAGCTGCATGCGCGGCGGCAAGAGCAGCACCACGGGCACCAGGGCCACCAGGAACACCAGCGAACCCAGGCTGTGGCTCAGCGCCAGGACGATGGCGAGGGCTGCCGCGATCGGGTACAGGCCGAAGCCGCGGAGCTTGTCCCTGGCGCGGGCCAGGCCGAAGGCGAGCAGCGCGCTGGTCGCCATGAACAGCGCGCAGGCCAGGCCGTGGTGCATGAACACCATCGGGCGATAGGCGCCGTCGCGCAGCACCTGCAGCCAGGAGTGCTGGTGGTAACCGTAGACCCAGGCATGCAGCTGCGGGCTCAGCTTCAGCTCCAGCACCACGAGCGGCAGGTACGCGAGCCCGCCCAGCACAAAGGTCTTCATCAGGTCGCGCAGGGACTCGCGCTCGCTGAACAGGGCCGCCCCGAGGAAGAACGGCACGAACACCAGGAGGAAGTCCTCCATGATGAAGGTGAGCGCCGTGTGCAACAGGATGGGCGCGATCACGGTATTGTGCCCGAGCACCAGCGGGTCCTGGTTGGTCACGGCGCGCCCGATGTCGACCACCACCATCAGGGCGAACAACATCCACGGTACCGCCCCGAGGCTGGCTCGCTTGAGCCTGCCCGAACACCAGAACAGCGCCGGGATGAACACCCAGGCGCAGGCCACCGTCTTCTTGTTCATGTTCGGCAGGAGCTTGATGTCGAAGAACTCGAGCTCCGGCAGGAACAGAGCGGCCGCGACCAGCAGGAAAGCGACCGCTCGATGAGAAGGTTTCAGGAACGCAAAGACCGCGACGGAGAACGGAATCCAGAGCAGGAGCGCCATCGCGGCGGGCAGGCTGGATGTGACTCCTTCCACACCTCAGTCATACGCGCATCCGGCCCGCGGCGCCGCTCAGAAAATTCCGCACGCCCTCAAAATCCCGCGGCGACTGGCCCATTTAGGGCCAATGCCGATCGCTTAAGTGCGCAAGTGATCGAGATTATTTGAGAATTACGACCACCCTTTCCATCGCTCTAGAAGTCTGCTCCATGGGGTTTGCGGAGGAGCAGGGATGGGACTGGATCTCGCACTTGCGGCGA
>DASTRX010000009.1:0-79719 GCA_035760985.1 Polyangiaceae bacterium | reverse complement strand
AGCAGCAGCAGCGTTTCGAGCTCGTGGCGTTGAGCGGTTCGTCGGGCGGTGCCATGTGCGCTTCGTTGCTGTGGCGCGGGTTGGTTTCGAGCGGCCCTCGGGAGGCCGTCGAGCGGTTGCTCGCGTTCTGGCGCGACCTGGAGGTGCACGACTGGGCGGACGCGATCTCGAATTTCTGGAGCGTGTGGTGGTCGCGCATGCCGGTCACGGTCGACCTCAACCCGTATCTGTACGAGCCCTCGGCGGAGCCAACCTTGCGGCGCCTGCTGAGCAAGCATCTGGACCTCGAGCACCTGAACGGCGTCCGCAACCGCCCGCAGCTCCTGATCGGTGCCACGGATGTGCTGTGCGGAGATCGGGTGATCTTCACAGGCGAGGGCCTGTCGTACGACGGGGTGATCGCGTCCGCCGCCGTGCCTCCGCTGTTCCGGGCCGTGAAGGCCGGGCAGCACCTGTGCTGGGACGGTCTGTTCACCACCAACCCGCCCGTGCGCGAGTTCACCGATCTCGACCCGCGGCCGGACGAGATCTGGCTGGTGCAGATCAATCCGCAGCGCCGCGCCCGCGAGCCGCGCAGCTTGCAGGAGATCAACGACCGGCGCAACGAGCTTTCCGGCAACCTCTCGCTCGGGCAAGAGCTGTTCTTCGTGCAGCGGATCAATCACCTGCTGGAGGCGTACCCCGTGCTGGCCGAGCGCTACCAACCGATCCGGATCCGGGTGGTGGAGCTGGCGGGTTCCGAGCTCGACTATCCGTCCAAGCTCGATCGCAACCCGGCCTTCATCGAGCAGCTGATCGAGCGGGGGATCCAGAGCGCGGAAGCCTTCTTTGACGGCCGCTCCGAGTGGCCGCGGGCGTTCAGCACTCCGGCCCGGAGCGTGATCGCCACGGCCGCGGAGTAGCGTTCCCTCGGGCAGCGGGCTTCGCGCCGCGCATTGCGCTGGGGAGCCCGCTTGCCCAAAACTTCTGCCGCCGGGGCGCCCCCGTCAGAGAGCTGATGTTGGCGGGCGCCCGGCGGAGCTGGGCCTCAGTAAGGCAAGCCGGGGATGGCCAGCTCCACGGCGAACAACGTCCCCGTCGCCGTGATGAACAACGTCTTGCGATCGGGGCCGCCGAACGCGACGTTGGCCGCGCCCGGCGCCGCCAGCGTGCCGATCCGGTTGCCCTCCGGGTCGAACACGGTCACGCCCGTCTGTGCCTGAGTGGTGTACAGATTGCCGGCACAGTCGATGCCCATGCCGTCGGAGCTGACGTTGGCGAACGGCTGGCGATTCGACACTGCGCCCGAGGCGTCGACGTCGTACACCACCACATCGTTCGGCCCGCCCAGGTGGCTGAGGTACAGGCGCGTTTCGTCGGGCGAGAGCGTGATGCCGTTGGGGCTGCCTGCCGTGTCGATCACGGTGAGAGCGCCGCCCGGGTCGCGGCGGTAGGTTTGGGTCGGCAGCACCGAGGTGCGGTTACCGAGCATGTACGATGGGTCGGTGAAGTACAGATTGCCGTCGCTGCGGATCGCGATGTCGTTCGGTGAGTTGAAGGGCTGACCGTTGAAGTTCGGCACCAGCACGCTGGTCTGCTTCGTCGCCAGATCGAAGCGGGTCAGTGTCTGATCGCTGTGGCGCGCGCCGAGCAAGTTGCCGTCCAGCCCGATCACCAGCCCGTTGGTTCCCGAGTTGGTGATGAACTCCTGGCACTGATTTCCTGTGCCGGGCGCGTAGGAGAGGATGCGGCCATTGAAGTTGGAGGCGGCATCGCGGATCTGGAAGTCGGAGAAGAAGAGCGTGTTCAGCTCCTGAAACCAGACCGGGCCCTCGATGAAGGTCAGGCCCGTGCAGACCGGCTGCGGACTGGCTCCCGCCGGCAACGGGCTGGCCGCGAAGGGCCCCGTGGGACACGCGCCGCGAGCCGGGGACGGGCTGCCCGCGTCGGCCGCGAGCGCCCCGCCTGGCGTGCTCCCCGGAGCCGGCGTTGCACCGTCGGCACCGGGATCAGCGATTTGGACCACGTTCGGACCCTCGGACCCTCGGGCGCCCGCGGAGCCGCCGGGAGCGGCCTCCTGCTCGCCCGCGGCGCCTGCCGGGCTGCTGCCCGCGGAGGCGGTCGGGCTGCTCGGGGCGCCGCCGGCACCGGCGGAGGAAGCCAGCATGCCCGCCGCCTGTTCCGTGCCCGAGTCACTCGAACAGGCCACCGAGCCACCGAGCAGGATAGCGAACAACAGGCGCGATGACGCGGAGGTTTGCATGCGCGGGACCATAGCCGCGAGCCTGCCGCACGGGAAGGCGGAACGCGGCTCTGGCGCGGTGCTGCGCGCGCTCGTGGTATCCTGCACGCTCACGCTGAAAGGTTCCGGAGGGACGCCCCATGGACGCCACTGTTCGCGCCGATGCGCTGGCCACGCGCGAGCGACTCGTTCGCGGAGGGATCGAGCCCGCCGAGCTCCGTGCTCGCCTGCTCGCGGTGCCCGCGCTGCAGCGCGACCCCTGGCTCGATCTCGTGCTTGGCATCGAAGGAGTACCTGAAGACGGCGTCGAGCTTCCGCGCGGCTGCGTGCCCTACCTGCCGTGCTCCGTCGACGTGTTGTTGCGCATGATCGATGCCGCCGGCGTGAGCGAGAGCGATCTCTTCGTCGATATCGGTTCAGGGCTCGGTCGAGCGCTGCTGCTCACGCACTTGTTGACGCGAGCGAACGCGCTGGGCATCGAGGTGCAGCCACAGCTGGTTGCCGGCGCGCGCGCGCTCGCTGCGCGATTGAAGGTGTCGCGCTGCTCCATCCAGCAGGGAGACGCGAGCGCGCTGAGCGGAGCGCTCGCGAGCGGCTCCGTGTTCTTCTTGTATTGTCCCTTTGCCGGTCCGCGCCTGGCGGCCCTGCTCGACGCGCTGGAGGGCGTCGCCGGCAGCCGTGAGATTCGAATCTGCGCTGCCGATCTGCCGCTTCCCCCCCGTCCCTGGCTGACTCGCCTCGAGCTGCCCTGGGATGATCTGGCTGTCTATCGCAGCCGGGGGCTCGTGGGACAGTGAGCGAGCACCAAAAATCCGCGCGCAGCGAACGGGCGCCCGCAGCGGAGTGGAATGCGCTAATGTCCTGGCCCTGTGAAGGCCATGCGGTTGGGATGGTTCGGTCTGCTGGCGGTGAGCGCGTGCGGTGGCCGGGCTCAGGACACCACCATTCTGACGGCTCTACCTGCGGACGGACCGGCAGAAGAAGAGCAGGCCCCCGCTGCCAGCGGCGCGCTCCAGGCGCTCGCGGAACCGGCGGCGCGCGAGGCCTTCTGCGGCTGGATCGGCGCCAGCGCCGCCAATGTCGCCGGGCAATTCGGGGCCGATCTGCGCTGCTCCGATGCCGTCGATCGCTGTCGCGCGAGCACGTCGGATCCCCGCTTCGCGGGGACGCTCCAGGCCGCGGCCGGTCTGGTCGGCGCCGCCGGAGATCTGCAGGGTGTGCTGGGTTGCCCGCTGGCCATCAGCACCCTCGACGCGTGTCTGGCCGAGCTGATCCCGGTCGCCGTCGCGCGCTATCCCGAAGGTCCGAAATGTGGTCGCGCCGCCCCGGCCGCTCCGCTCGGACTGGAGGATCTGGCGACGCTCGGGAGCTGCGTACAGGTGGCGGTGGACTGTCCGGAACTACTTCGACAGCTGCTCGCCACGCGCGGTTGAATCACCGGGGCGGGTACGCCAGCGCTCGACAAACAGCGCGCGCCGCCGTTAGGGTAATGAGAATATGCGCGCACCCACTGCAGCGGTGGAACAGCTGGACGCCGCCGTGGAGGCCTGGGGCATCGGGACTTACGCATGGCAGCACCGGGACAACGGATTCAGCGCCTCCGCCCGCTGCCGTGAGCTGTACGCCTGCCGGGATCAAGCACCGGCGAGCCTCGACGACCTGTGGGCAAACGTCCACCCTGACGATCGGTCTCGCACGCAGCAGGTGTTCCAAGGTGCGCTGAATGTGACACACGGTGGCAGGGTAGACTTCGTGCATCGCGTCGTCGGCCCCGGTGGCGCCCTGCGCTGGTTGCAGCACCGGGCCCAGACGCGCTTCAGCGAGGTCGATGGCGCGCTCCGGCCCAGCGAGACGATCGGATCCGTGATGGACGTGACGGAGCGCACGCAGATCGAGCAGGAACTGCGCCGCACGGAGACGCGCTTCGAAGAGGCGGTGCGCGCTGCGCAGTTCGGAATCTTCGAGCACAACCACCAGGAAGACCCCAAGGCGGAGCGCGTCTACTGGTCGCCGAGGATGCGCGAGATCCTCGGTGCCGGCCCGTCCGAGCCAGCGTCCGCCACCACGCTGCTATCGCGCGTGTACCCCGACGACATCGACGGCTTGCATGCGGCCGTGGTGCGCGCCCACGATCCGCGCGGCGACGGCTACTACGATGTGGAGCATCGCTACCTGCATCCCAAGCTCGGGCTGCGCTGGCTGCTCACGCGCTGCTCGACCTACTTCGCCGAGGTCAGGGGTCAGCGAGTGCCGGCGCGCACCGTGGGAGCGACGATGGACGTGACGGCGCGGCGCGCCGCCGAGCAAGAGCGCGAGCAACGCGCCCAGATCCTGGACGCCACGATCGACTTTGTGGCCATGGTCGACCCGGGCGGCAAGCTCGTCTACCTGAACCGCGCGGGGCGCCAGTTTCTCGGCATCGGTGCCAGCGAGGACGTGACGGGGCGCAGCCTCGATCCCGCCTATACTCCCGAAGCGTTGCAGCGGCTGGTGACGGAAGGGCTGGGCGAAGCGGCGCGCGAGGGGGCCTGGCGCGCGGAGCTCGAGTTCCAGCGCTACGACGGCTCGCGCGTGCCCATGTCGCTGGTGCTGCTTTGCCATCGCGGTCCCGATGGACAGGTCGAGCTGTTCTCGGCGATCGCCCGCGACGTGTCGCGCGAGCGGCAGCTCGAGGAAAACATGCGCCAGGCGCAGAAGCTGGAGGCCGTGGGGCGTCTGGCGGGCGGCGTCGCGCATGACTTCAACAACATCCTGTGCGCGGTGCTGAGCTTCGCGCGCGTGGGGGCGCGCGAGGTAGGCATCGGTGGCCCGGGCTATCAGGAGTTGTTGGAGATCGTCGGCGCCGCCGAGCGCGCGGCGGCGCTCACCCAGCAGCTGCTCGCCTTCAGCCGCCGGCAGGTGGTGCGGCCGCGCGTGGTCGACGTGGCGGAGGTGCTCACGCGCCTGGCTCCCATGATCGGGCGATTGGTGGGCGAGCAGATCGAGGTCACGCTCACGCTCGCCAACGAACCGGTGCGCGTCAAGGTAGATCCAACGCACCTCGAGCAAGTGCTGCTCAACCTGGCGATCAACGCCCGCGACGCGATGGAGGGCGGCGGCCACCTGGCGATCGAGTGCCGGGCGGTGGAGGTCGCTCAGGGGCTGAGCGCCTCGCACGGCGAGCTCGCGGCGGGCCGCTATGCGGTGATCTCCGTCTCCGACGACGGCGTGGGGATGGACCCCGCCACGCGCGAGCGCATCTTCGAGCCCTTCTTCACCACCAAGGGTCCCGGGCGCGGCACCGGCCTGGGGCTGGCCACGGTCTTTGGCATCGTCAAGCAGAGCGGCGGCGCCATGTACGTGCACAGCGAGCCGGGGCAGGGGTCGGTGTTCGAGGCCTACGTGCCCAGCACCGAAGAGCCGCTCACCCAGACGGCGCCGGCGCCCCATTCCCACCCGAGCGCCGGCACCGGCGTGATCCTGCTCGCCGAGGATGACCCGTCGGTGCGCAAGGTCGTGGTCGCGGTGCTGCAGCGCGCGGGTTACAGCGTGCTCGCGGCGCCGGGGCCGAGAGAGGCTCTGCGGATCGCGGGCGAGCATGTCGGCGCGATCGACCTGATGATCACGGACGTGGTCATGCCCGTGATGAGCGGCAAGGCGCTCGCGCAGGCCCTGACTCAGCGTCGCCCCAATCTGGCGGTGCTGTACATGTCTGGCTACACCGATGACGTCATCGTCAAGGACGGTGTGCTCGATTCGGGCGTGCACCTGCTGCCCAAGCCCTTCACGCCGGAGCGGTTGCTGGAGGCCGTGGGCCAAGCGCTCGCCGCCCGGCGAGGGCAGCGGCACTTCTCCGCGCGTTCGGCCTGAGCCAGCGCCGGGGCGCTAGCCCGTCGTACCGACGCGGCACGAGCGGGGCGCGCCGCCCTCGGCGCTGGACATGCCGGTGAGCTGGGCTGCCTCCGCCGGTGTAATGCAGGCGGTCGGGATCTTTTGCCCGAAGCGGGCGGCCTCGCTGGTCCAGGGCGCCGTGTTCAGTCCGCAGCTGCCGCCCTTGCCGCAACAGCCGGCGAGCGTCACGTCGTCCACGACCTGGCTCGGGCAGCTCGGATCGGCCACCACCGGTTCACCCGCGTGCCGGGCCAGCACACGGGCCAGCGCCTGCGCGGCCTGATCGTAGCTTTGCGGCACGCACAGCCAGGTGCGTTCGGCGATCTGCACCTGCCCGCCACAGCCGTCGTTGCCCAGGCAACAGCCGGGGGCGAGCTCGCCAAACAGGCGCAGCTGCGGGCATTGCTCGTTGCTGCACAGCGCGGCTGCGGTATCTTCGCTCTCCGGCCCGGGGAGCAGGCCGTTGACCGCAGTTTCGTCCCCGTCCTGGTTCGATCGCGATGGACCGTTGCCGCCGCAGCTGACCACCGCGAGCGCCAGGACCCCCGCTGCCAGAGATTTTGGATCCATCACCATTGTCGAGACGGGAACGCGGTAGCCCGCAAGTCCGGCCGAGCGTGGTCGCTCGCGGCCCAGCGTCTGAATGAGGCCGAACTTAGCCGATTGCCACGCGGAAGTCGCGCTCGGTCCTCAAAGATCGCCCGCGTCGCAAATTCCCCGGCGCACCGGGGCGGAACACTGCGCGCCGGCGCCGCTCTCTCGTGGCATGCTGGTCATTCGAGCATGTTGCATTTGCTGCCGTTCTCGCTCTCGCCCGAGCGGCGGGGCCGCCTGCTGCGCTGGCTCCGACGGCTGAGCGTCTGCGCGCTGGCGCTCGCTCTCGCCGGGCTGCTCGGGATCGGCTTGCTCATCGCTCACTACTCGCGCGATTTGCCCGACGTGCAGCACCTGCGCGGAGGCTACAATCCGCCTCAAGTGAGCCGCATCTACGCCGCGGACGGCACGCTGCTGTTCAGCGAGTTCGTGCAGCGCCGCACCGTGGTGCCCTTCGACCAGATCTCGGACGTGACCAAGCTCGCGTTCCTGGCCGCGGAGGACGCGCACTTCTACGAACACTCCGGCGTGCGCCCGCTCAGCCTGGTGCGCGCGCTCTGGGCGAACCTGCGCGCCGGGCACAAGGTGCAGGGCGGCAGCACCATCACGCAGCAGGTCGCAGAGGACGTGCTGCTCGGCCACTCCCGCTCGTACTCACAGAAGATCCGCGAGTGGATCCTCGCTTACCGGCTCGAGCACGAGCTGAGCAAGGACGAGATCCTCGGCCTGTACATGAACAACATCACGCTCGGCCACGGGCGCTATGGAGTCGAGGAGGCGGCGCGCTTCTACTTTGGCAAGAGCGCCGCGCAGCTGGGGGCGGCCGAGGCCGCGTTGCTGGCTGGCATCATCGCCTCGCCGGAGCGCTACTCGCCGCGCCGCGCGCCCCGGCTGGCGCTGGCCCGCCGCAGCTATGTGCTGCGCCAGATGCGAGACAAGGGCTTCCTCACGCCGGATTATTTCGCGCAGCTGATCGACGCGCCGCTGGAGCTCGGGCCGCTCGAGGAGACGCAGGCCTCGCTGGCGCCGGAGGCGGTACGCTTCGCTCGCGAGGGGCTGGCGCAGGTGCGTTCCGAGCACCGCCCGCGCGACGGCTACGAGGTCGACACGACCATCGACCCGCGCCTGCAGGCGGCGGCGCGCGGCGCCGTGCGCCGCGCGCTGAGCGCCTATGCGGACCGCCATGATCTCTGGCCCCCATTCCGTGCCCCTCGGGTCCAGGCCTGGGGCGCTCCCGCGCGCGGCAAGCCGAAGCCCCAGCGCATCTATGTGGGCATCGTTCAGTCGCTGGACGATGCCGCCGGCACGCTGGATGTGCAGGTCGGCGACGTGCTCGGCCAAGTCGAATTGGCGCGCGAGCTGCGCTACAATCCGCGCGGGCTAGCGCCCAGTGAGTTTGCGAGCGTGGGGGCCGCGCTGCGCGTGCGCCTGCTCGATCGACCCGATGGTGAGCAGCCGCCCCGCCTGCGCCTGGAGCTGGGCCCGCAGGCTGCGCTGGCCGCGATCGATGTGCGCTCGCGGGCGGTCGTGGCGCTGGTCGGCAGCGAGGAGGCGGCGGTGGGCGGCTTCGATCGCAGCACGCAGGCGCATCGCCAGCCCGGTTCCTCGTTCAAGCCGCTGGTGTACAGCGCCGCGTTGCACGAGCGCATCGTCACGCCTGCCACGATCCTGGATCTGGATCGCGCCGGGCCGGGTACCACGCTGGATGGAGCACCGTATCGGATCAGCGTGCGCGCCGCGCTGGCTTACAGCAACAACGACGCGGCGGTGCAACTGCTGGAGCGCGCGGGCCCGGCCGAGGTCGTGCAGTGGGCCCAGCAGATCGGCATCCGCTCGCGGCTGCTACCCGACGATTCCCTGGCGCTGGGCGCCTACGAGGTCACGCCGCTCGAGCTGGCGAACTGCTACGCCACCTTCGCGAGCGGGGGCTGGTATCGAGAACCCAGCGTGCTCTCCGCGATCCGCCAGCGCTCGGACGGAGCGGTCGAGCTGCCGCGTCCGGAGGCGCGCCGGGTGATGAGCGCCGAGGAGGCGTTCCTGGTCACGAGCTTGCTGCAGAGCGTGGTGGAGGAGGGCACGGGCGAGCCGGCGCGCCGCCTGGGTCGACCGATCGCCGCCAAGACAGGCACGACCAACCTGGCAAAGGATGCCTGGTTCGTGGGCTACTCCACCGATCTGAGCGTCGCGGTCTGGGTCGGTTACGATGATGCTCTGCCGCTCGGGCCGCAGGAATCCGGCGCGCGCACGGCGGGCCCTGCCTTCGTCGACTTCATGCAGGCTGCGCATGAGGGCCGCCCGGTGTCCGAGTTCCCGCGCCCGGAGGGCATCGTCACGCTGCGCGTCGACCCGGCGACGGGACTCCTGCCCTGGCCGGAGCAGCCGAACGCAGTGCCCGAGGAATTTCTCGCCGGCACCGAGCCCGAGCAACATGCTGCTGCCCCCGCGGGCTTCATCGTGCCCATCCGCTGACGCGTCCATGACGTGGCCCGGCGTGTTCAGTTGATTTTTCTCTCGAATTGGTGATAATTGGGTGTGCGCAATTCGAAAGGAATGCGCATGTTCGATGACATAGCAGGTCCCCCCGGCGCCGAACGAGGCGTGCTGCTGTTGCACGGTGGTGGTGGCCGAGGGGTGCATGAACGAGAACGAGGCGAGCGCTTGCGGGCGCTCGGTTTCGCGGTCTACGCGCCGGACCTGTTCCGCGAAATACTTGCTGCGGGGGCAACCGGCGCCCCGGGTAGCGATCGAGCGCGCGCCAGAGCGGCGATCGGCGCGCTGGCGCGCGACGCTGCCGAGTTGCGCCGCCGGGTGCGCAGCGCGTGGCAAAAGCTGGCCGGGCGCGTGCATCGCACCTATGCCGTCGGTCATTGCTTTGGCGGGCTCGCGGCGCTGGAGCTGGCGCGCTCCGGCGCCGACGTGGAAGCCGTGGTCTCCCTGCACGGTTCGTTGAGCACCTCAGTGCCGGCGGAGCGCGGCCAGGTGCGCGCGCGCGTGCTCGCCTGCTGCGGCGCGGAGGACCCATTTTGCCCTCGCTCGGAGCGCGCCACATTCGAAGACGAGCTGAGCGCGGCGGGCGCAGACTGGCAGCTGCAGGTGTTCGCCGGCGCCCAGCACGGTTTCTCCGTGCCGTCGGTGAGCGGCCCGGGATGCGCCTATGACGAGCTCGCCGATCGGCGTTCCTGGCGAGCGCTGGTGTCGCTCTTCGACGAGCCCCCTCGGTCACGCTGACGCGCGAACCGTCACCGGCTCTTTGACTTCGCGCGCAGCCACCGCTAGCGATCCTGGCGTGGCCGAGCGAAAGCCCTCTCCGCTGCGGCTCGAGCCAGCGCTTCGAGGTGGCCTGTACGGGCTGCTCGCGGCAGCGCTGTTCGGGCTGTCCGCGCCGTTCGCCAAGCGGCTGCTGGGCGAGCTGAGCCCGCAGTTGCTGGCGGGGCTGCTGTACTCCGGCGCCGGGCTCGGCTTGTCCGCCTGGCGTGCTGTGCGCGGAGCGCCGCGCGAGGCCGCGCTGAAGCGGCAGGATCTGCCGGCGCTGGCCGGCGTCCTGATCGCGGGGGGAGTGATCGGGCCCCTGCTTCTGCTGATGGGCTTGTCGCGCGTCAGCGGCATCGTGGGCTCGCTGCTGCTCAACCTGGAAGGCCCGTTCACCATGCTGCTCGCGCTGCTGCTGTTTGGCGAGCACCTCGGGCGCTACGGCGCCGCGGCCGCGACGCTGATCGTCGCCGGCGCTGCGCTGTTGAAGCTCGACCCTGCGCCCGGCAGCGCGGACGTGCCCGGCATGCTCGCGATCGGGCTCGCCTGTCTGGCGTGGGCGCTCGACAACAACCTGACGCAGCGCCTCTCGCTGCGCGACCCGCTGGCGATCGTGCGCATCAAGACGCTGGCGGCGGGCAGCTTCCATCTGGGACTCGGGCTCCTGCTCGGCGGTCACTTGCCGGGCTGGCGCGTCTGCGCAGCTGCGATGCTGCTGGGGCTGGTGAGTTACGGAGGATCGGTGGTGCTCGACGCCCATGCCCTGCGCCTGGTGGGCGCTGCGCGCGAGGCGGCCTACTTCGCGAGCGCGCCCTTCGTGGGCGCGTTGTTCTCCACTGTGCTGCTCGGCGAGAGCCTGCGCTGGGCCGACGTCATCGCCATGCTCGCGATGGCGCTCGGCGTCGCGACGCTGCTGTTGGAGCGCCACTCGCACTGGCACGAGCATGAGCCCCTGGAGCACGAGCACACGCATCTGCACGACGAGCACCATCAGCACGCGCATCCTCCCGGCGTCGCGCCGGGCGAGCCGCACAGCCACCCGCATCGGCATGGCGCGCTGGCGCACGAGCACCCGCACCTGCCGGACGCGCACCACCGCCACCGGCACTGATCGCCAGGCTGCTGCGGGCCCGCGAACCCGCGAGCACCACGAGCCCGGAAGAGGGCACACCCCTCTTGGATTTTTTTGAGGGCCGAGCCTCATCCCCACGGCCACGCGCGAAACCTCGGGGCGCTTTCACGACCGGGGCCGCTCAGTGCCGGGGCAGCAGCAGCTCGAGGCCTCGCCACTTCGCCAGTACGAAGCCGATCAACAGGCAGATGCTGATGATCATCACCAGCACGGGGAGCGGCATGCGCTGAGGCTGGCGCGCCGAGGATGCGACTGCGGAATCTGGCACGGCAGCGCGCGCGCTCGGCGCGGCGCTCGACGGCGGGTCGCTGGCGCTGACGGCTCGCACCAGCTCCGAGAGCGATGCCGGCGGCGCTTCCGAAGACGACGACACCGAGGAGGGGGCAGGAGCGTCGCTCGAGGAGCGCGAGGGACGTGAGCGAGCCACGGACGGCGCGGCGTCATTCACCGAAATCCGATCGCTCGACTCGGGCTCGGGCGCTTCCAGCTCGCCGTCGGAGTTGATTCCCTCGAGGCTGCTGGAGGCAGGTTCGACCGAGATGCTTGGTGTGCTCGACTCCGCGATGCGCTGGGAGCGCGCGGGGCGCCGCGTGGGGCGGTCGCGCGGAGGGACGGATTCGCCGATCGGGCGCGGCGGCGCAGCATCGTCGTCGAGCAGTCGCGGAGACGCGGGCGGCTGCAGCGACGCGGCGGGCGAGGGCGCGGCGCAGGGCTGCAGCGACGCGGCGGGCGAGGGCGCGGCGCTGGGCTGCAGCGAACCCGCCGCGGCACGAGCTTGCGCACGCTTGGCCTGCTGGCGCCGGGCGAGATCCAGCAGCTCGCGCGGAGCCTGGTAGGCACGGGTGTTCTGGTCGCCGCTCGAAGACGAGAGCTCCAGCAAGGCCTTTGGCGCCTGGCCGACGGGCGTTACCTCGCGCTCGTCCTCAGCGAGATCCTCATCCTCATCCTGATGGGCACCAGGCGAATCAGCCGCCATGGGCCTCACCCTGCCGGATGGGGTCGTTCCAGTTGGTCACAGGACGCAAAGCAGATACCCGAGACTGCGGGAGTGCACCGCAACAGAAGCATGCGCCAGCGGGCGATGGCTTGCCATGTCGGAAGACAGGCCGCCTTTGTTTGCCGTAGGGCCATGTGGTTGCGGCGCACCGTGCGGTGCACCTCTAGGTCCCTGTCGGCTTCATGATCCGCAGCACGGGCTTGCCACTCGGTCCCAGCCGCAGCGGAAAAAATATCAGGTGGCTCGCTGGATCGACCGCCACCGTATGCGAGCTCGGCCCGGGATGATCGTGTCCGAGCAGTGTAGCCACCGGATTTCGAAGGTCGAACACCGTCAAGTCACCGCTCTCCGCCGCCACGTACAACCAGCCCAGGCCGGGATCGACGCTCAGCACGTCCGGATCCTCGCCGGTGGCCAGCGTGGCCAGCACCTGGCCCGCTTCGAGGTCCAGCTGCAAGAGCCGATGATTGCCTTCGCAAGCGATGAACGCGCTCTTGCCGTCCGGCGCCAGTCGCAGGCCATGCGCGCTCTGGCAGCCGGGCAGCGGCCAGCGCTTTTCGATCTGCGCCTGGCTCGGCAGCACGGCGACCAGCTGATCGAGCCGCTCCGCGCCCACGACGGTGATCCAGAACGAGCCGCGCTGGCCGTCGAAGACCACGTTGCCCGTCTCTCGTCCCAGCTTCAACGCCCGGCGCGCGCCGCTGCCCGCGTCCGCCAGCAAAGACAGCGCACCGTCGCGCTGATCGGAGACGCCCACCACGCGATCGATGGGGTCCCACGCCACGCCATCGGGTCCTTCGCCGGTGGCGGCCCGTGCCGCCTCGCGGTGCTGCTTCGCGTCGATCACCACCAGCGTGTGGGGAGAGCTGGTGACGAACACGCGCTGCAACTCGCTCGCGACGGCGACGCCGCGCGCCACCGGGATGCCGCTCAGACGCGCGAGCAGCGCGCCGTCGCTGAGCCGGAGGAACAGGACCTCCCCGTCATTCATGTGCGAGACGACGAGCTCTCCCAGCGCTGGATCGATGTCTTGATAGTCGAAGCGCGTGCTGCGTCCGGGCAGCTCGACGTCCGCCACGTGTTGCAGCGGCAGGCTCGGGGTGAGGGCGGCGCGCGTGGGTTCCCGGGGTGCGGCCGCCGCCGTCGCGGTCGTCGCGCGGGGAGCGGCAGGGCCTTCGTCGGGCCCCCGGGCATGCGTCGGGTTCTTCTGGCACGCGGCCGCGAGCAGGAGCGCGGATAGCACTTCCCGATAGCGCCTCGCGTCGACGTCGATTCGGCAGCGGCGCTCGTCGCCGGAGCACACGTTGACGCTGCGCGACCATCCGCGCTCTCGGACTTCGTGGGCAAGCTTCATGAAGACGAGGATAGCGGTTCGAGACGCAGCACTGGGGCTGTGTCAGAGGCGAAAGGGCTTGCGCGCCCCTCGTGCTGGGGCATGATGCGCAATGCTTTGCATCCACGAAAGGTTGGGGCAGGGGTGGGGCGCAAGCAGCTGACGCCGGGGCGCAGGCTGGCTCAGCGCCGGAGGCAGCTGCTGGGCGGCGCGGGCCTGCTGGGCTGGTCGCTGCCGCTGGGGGCGGCGCTCGCGACGCTGCAGCTCGCTTGCGTGGAGTCGGTGGAGACGGACCCGGCGGAGCAGGGACCGACGCTCGAGGCATCTCGGCCACCGGTGGCGGAGTTTGATCCGGCGCAACGCGTCGTGCCCTTGCCGAACTCACTGTTGATCGATCCCGCGACGGGTCGAGTGAACGTGCCGCCCAGCTGTGGTGAAGAACCGGGGTCCTCCGCAGAGCGACTGCGCCTCGCGTTGAATCAGCTCGACGGCTTCGGCACCTCGCGCATGAGCCTGGTCGCCACGTTCAGCGCCGCGGTCGACGTGGGCTCGACGCCGGGGCACGTGTTCCTGGTGCGCCTCGCCGAGCACGGCGTACCCTTGCCTCGCTTCGAGGGGCTGGTGCCGGTCGACGTCGTCGCCGGCGGCTCCCAGCGGTTTGCAGACGACTGCAGCGGCAGCGAGACCGTGCCGAACCTGACCTTGCTGCCGCGCTCTCCCCTGCGGGGCGGCAGCACGTATGCGGTGCTCTTGACCAGCGGCATCCAGTCGGCAAACGGCGAGGCGTTCGAGCCGTCGGCGACGTGGGCCCTCGTGCGGCAGGCGGAGGCGCCGGTGCGATTCACCGATCCTGGCGCGGAGGCGTTGCCCGAGCACAACGCGACGCCCTTCGATCCCTCCGATCCGGAAGATCTTGCCTCGCTGCATGGGCTCGATACGCTCTGGCGCGCGCACGCGCCGCTGCTCTCGGCCGTCGATCAGCTGCAGCCCGCGATCGCCGCGAGCCAACCCAGCTTCGGCGGCCGGGATGACATCCTCCTCGCCTGGGCGTTCCAGACCCAGACCATCGGCACGCCGCTGGATCCGGAGCAGCCGGGGAGCGCGGCGCAGCTGGCGAGCAATGCAGCGGTGCCGCTCGTGCTGCCGCCGCCGCTCGCGGGTGAAGGAGCGCCGCTCTCGGTCGAGGCGTTTTTCGCCAACGCCATCCCGGGCGTACCATGCAGCCAGCTCGGCTGCGACGCGATCGCTTCGATCTATGCGGCGAGCCCGGCCTCAGCTGCTCCGAGCTTCACCTCCTCCAGCTTCTTGCAGGGTGACGATTGTACGCAGCCCGGCACGCTGGCAGCGAGCTTCGACGACCCTGCCCAGCCCGGCAAGGTGTGCGAGCGCCAGTTGCCGCTGTTGATCGTGCTGCCGCGCTTGACCTCCGCCGCCGGCTTCCCCACCGTGATCTTCTCCCACGGCATCACGCGCAGCAAGGAAGATCTGCTGGCGATCGCGGGCACGCTCGCTCGCGGTGGCTTCGCCAGCGTCGCGGTCGACGCGGTCGATCACGGAACGCGCGCCGTGCGCACCAGCACCGACGCCGCCCTCGGCTGCGATGGAGCCGGTCCGGCGCGGCCTTGCGCAAGCCAGTTTGGGCCCGTTTGCGCGCCGCAGTGCTTCGCGCCCATCCTGTCGCCGGATCTGCCGCGCACGCGCGATCACCTGCGCCAGACGGTGCTCGATCAGCTCGCCCTCGAGGCCGCGCTCACGGCTTGCGCGGAGCCGGGCGCGTGCGGCGCGCTGCGCGTCGACGCGCAGCGCATCGGCTACCTGGGGCAGTCACTGGGCTCGCTGCTCGGGGGCGTGACCGTGGCCCAGAGCAGCTCGATCAGCGCTGCGGAGCTGAACGTGGGGGCAGCCGACTGGGTCCAGGTGCTGGTCGACAGCGGCACGCCAGCCATTCGCTGCCCGCTGGTGGACGGCTTGATCTCCGCCGGCGTGCTCGGCGGGCAGTCCTGGAACGGCGGCACCAATCCGAACGCGACCTGCCTGGGCGACGATTGGAAGACCGATCCGGGCTTCCTGCAATTCGCTGCGGCGGCCCGCTGGATCCTCGACCCGATCGATCCCGTCAACTATGCCGATCGCTACGCTGACCGGCGCGTGCTGCTCGCCGAAGTGGTGGGCGACGCGGTGATCCCCAACTCTGCCACACTGACCTTCGGCACCGCCCTCGGGCTTCTGCCAGAGCAGGCCGAGCGCGCAACACCCGATACCGTGGCGCCGAGCACGGCGGTGCTCGGCGCGGGGTCGCACTGGGTGCGTTATGAGGGCATCGGCGCCGACCCGGCGAGCCAGTTCCCGGGCAACGCTTACGCACACGGCTCCCTGCTGGACCCGGCCGACCCAGGGCCCGGCATGGTCGCCGGCAGCGGCGAGCTGGGAACGCTGCGCATGCAGCTCGATGCACTGGGATTCTTCGCGTCTCATCTGCTGGCAGGGGGAGTGCCATGAAGGCTCGCGCAGCACTCGCGCTGGAGGCGCTGCTCGTGGGCGCAGCGCTGGCCGCCTCTGGCCCCGCCTGGGCCTCGGGCTTCCACGTGGACGAGCTGGATGGCGCCGCGACGGGCCGCGCCGGCGCCGTGATCGCGCACGCGACCAACGCCTCCACGATCTACTATAACCCTGCGGGCATGGCGGAGTTGCACGGACTGCAGCTCCGGCTCGGCGCGGCCGCGGTGCGCCCCACGGCGGAGTTCACGCCGGCTGCGGGGGGCGAGAAGACCAAGGCAGATCCCGATACGTTCGTTCTGCCGGCGCTGTTCGCGAGCTGGCGGGCCAGCGCTCAGGTGGCGCTCGGGATCGGCCTGTATTCGCCGTTCGGGTTGGCCCTCGACTGGCCGGCGTCTTCCCCGGGGGCCGCGAGCGTGCGGCAGGCGGAGCTGCAGACCTTCTTCATCACGGCGGCGTGGGCCCTGAACCTCTCGCAATGGGTGCCGGGGCTCTCCGTCGGTGCGGGCATGGATCTGGTGCCCGCACAGGTGCGGCTGACTCGCGATATTCCCTTCGGCACGGACGTGGGCAGCGCGGCGCTCAGCGGCAGCGCCTTCGGGCTCGGCGGGCGCGCCGGGCTCTCCTATCGTCCGAGCGCGCTGCCCGCGCTCTCGCTGGGCCTCACCTACCGCAGCCCCGTGCTGCTGAAATTCCGTGGCGACGCGGACTTCGATGCGCCGCCAGCGTACCGCGGCAGCTTGCCGCCCGACGGTGACGTGCGCACGAGCGTCACGCTGCCGCAGATGCTCGTCTTCGGCGTATCGGTCGCGCCCGTGCCCGAGTGGGACATCGAGATCGATGCGACCTGGCGGGGCTGGTCCAGCTACGACCGGCTGGATATCGTGCTGCCCGACGGTCAGGTGCAGAGCTCGCGCAAGGACTGGAACGACTCCTACACGCTGCGGCTCGGCACGGAATATACCTTCGACCAGCGCTGGTCGGCGCGTCTCGGCGCGATCTGGGATCAGACGCCGATCCCGACCAGCACCCTCGATTTTCAGCTGCCCGATGCCGACCGCATCGACTTCAGCGCCGGCTTCGGCGCGCAGATCACGCCGCTGGTGCGCGCCGACCTGGGCGCCCTGTACGTGCTGCCCGTGCGCGCGACGACCTCGATGGCCGATCCGCTGGCGCCCCCGGTCAAGGGAACGTTCCGGATCGACGCCTGGGTGGTTGGCTTGAACGTGGGCTTTCAGCTGGACGTCCCCGAAGCCCCTCCACTCGAGAGCGACGAACGGGAGCCGCCAGAGTACGGGGAGGAGTCCCCGGGCCCGCGATCGATCGAGGCGCTTCCGCAGCCCTAGTATCGCCACGCATGCGTAACCCAGCGCCCGGGCGCTGGTATTACCAAACCCTCACGTGGTGCCGAACATGACCCGGCGCCCATCCGGGTCGAGGACGGTCACGACGACTTCGTCCGTCGTCTGCGGCTTGATGTTCATCTTGCGCAGCCGCTCCAGGAAATCTTCCTGGCTCTCGACCTTGAAATAGAGGTGCGTCAGGTTGGATTCTGGCTTCGGCGGATGGGTGTACGCCGCGAACTTCTGCGCATCGTGGATCGCCAGCTGCAGACCGTCGTGGTCCACCCGCCAGTACACGTACGCACCTTCACCCCCCATCTGCTCGAGCTCCAAACCGGCGACGTCTCGATAGAACCGCGCGGTCGACGCGGGGTCCTTGGACGTCAAGAACACGCCTCTGAACAAGGTGGACATAGATACTTGATGGTACTGGTACTCTGGCTCGGGTGCCAGGCACACCGGCGCTCGGGGCTGTGGGTTCGCGAGGGCAGGGCGGGCGCCGGCCCAAGCGCAGCCGACGCCTTCGACCCGAGCCGGGGGTAGCCAGCGCGCCTGCGGTGATCTGCCTCGCTTGCAATGGCACGCGACTTGCGCTGCAAGTCGCCCATTCGAGGAGGTTTCCCGCCATGCACAGCATCTTGATCACCGGGGCAGCCAGCGGCATCGGCGCCGGCGTCGCCGCCGAGCTCGCCCAGTCCGGGCACCACATCATCGTCAGCGACCTGAAGCTCGCGGAGGCCCAGGGCGTCGCCGAGCAAATTCGCTCCAGCGGCGGCTCCGCCGAGGCCGTCGAGACCGACGTGAGCTCGGAGCAGAGCGTGAGAGAGGCGATCGGGCGGCTCTCGCGCCCCGCAGATATTCTCGTGAACAACGCGGGCCTGCAGTTCGTCGCCCCGCTCGAGCAGTTCCCGCTCGAGCGCTGGGAGTACCTGATCCAGGTGATGCTGATCGGCAGCGTGCGCCTGACCCGGGCGGTGCTGCCCATGATGCGCGAGCGCCGTTTCGGGCGCATCATCAACATCGGCAGCATCCATTCGCTGGTCGCGAGCCCCTACAAGAGCGCATATGTCGCAGCCAAGCACGGGCTGGTCGGATTCTCCAAGACCATCGCGCTGGAGACCGCCAACACCGACATCACGATCAACACGATTTGCCCGAGCTACGTGAAGACGCCGCTCGTCGACCAGCAGATCGCCGCACAGGCGCGTTCTCACGGCATTTCCGAGGCCGAGGTGATCGACCGCATCATGCTCGAGCCGATGCCCAAGCGCGTGTTCATCGGCATCGATGAAATCGCCGGCATCATCGCTTTTCTCGCCTCGCCGGCGGCCCGCAACATCACGGGGCAGACGATCGTGGTCGATGGGGGGTGGACGATCCGCTGACCCGCATCGCGGCAGGCGCACTGGCGCTCCGGGGGTGATTGCGCGCAGACAGCCTTCCGGAGGACGACCTGGGAGCACTGGCCATCCCGTGCTACTCTGCGAAAACTGCCCCCAGGCGTTCCTCCGCGCCGCCGCACCCCATGATGCTGTACCAGATTCACGAGTTCAATCGCGCGCTTCTCAGCCCTGCCACGTATCTCGCGCGCGTCGGCGCGTGCCTGTTTTCGACGCCGGGCAGTTGGCTCTCCCAAATGCCCGGCGCGTCGCGCATCGCTGCCGGCTATGAGCTGTTCTATCGCCTGGGCAAGGACTACCCGAAGCCCGAGTTCGGGATTCGTTCCGTCGAGGTGCGCGGAGTCAGCGTCGCCGTGGCGGAGAAAACGGTCTCGAGCAAGCCCTTCTGCCGCCTGCTGCGCTTCGAGCGCGAGAGCGATGACCCCGCCGTACGCGAGGCCTTGCAGCGGGACCCGTCGGTATTGGTGGTAGCGCCGCTCTCGGGGCACCACGCTACGCTTCTGCGCGACACGGTGCGCACGCTGCTGGCCGATCACCAGGTGTACATCACGGATTGGCTCGACGCGCGGCTCGTGCCGCGCACGCAGGGCCCGTTCACGCTGGACGCTTACGTCGCTTACGTGCTCGAGTTCATGCGCCAGATCGGCGCCGAACGCCTGCACGTGATGTCCGTCTGCCAGCCTTGCGTGCCGGTGCTGGCAGCGGCGTCGCTGCTCGCTTCCGCGGGCGAGGCTGCCCCGCGCAGCTTGACCATGATGGGCGGCCCGATCGATGCGCGCTGCAACCCAACCCGGGTCAACGACCTGGCGACCCATCATTCTCTGCAATGGTTCGAACAGAACGTGCTGCACGAGGTGCCTGCTACGTACCCCGGCCGTGGCCGGCGCGTGTACCCCGGCTTCTTGCAGCACGCAGGCTTTGTCGCCATGAACCCTGGCCGGCACATGGGCTCGCACTGGGACTTCTATCGCCACCTGGTCGAGGGCGATCTGGAAGACGCGGCCGCGCATCGTCGCTTTTACGACGAGTACAACGCGGTCATCGATCTGCCCGCGGAGTACTACATGGATTGCATTCGCATCGTGTTCAAGGATCACCTGCTGCCGCGCGGGCTATGGCATGTACGCGGCTCGCGCGTGGCGCCCGAGTCGCTCACGAGCACTGCCTTGTTCACGATCGAAGGGGAGCTGGACGACATCTCCGGGTTGGGCCAGACGCGGGCCGCCCAGGAACTGTGCAAGGGCATCCCGGAAGAACGAAAGCAGCACCTGATGGTGAAGGGGGCAGGGCACTACGGCATCTTCAGCGGGCGGCGCTGGCGAGAGAGCGTCTACCCGCTGGTGCGCGACTTTATCGCCCGGTCGTGAGCGCGGGTGGTGGTCGCGCGGGTCGTGGTCGGTGCTCGTGGGACCTGAGCCGCGGGGGGTCCGTGGAGTCCGCTACCCGCAGGCGTGGGAGGGCTGGGGCAGGGTTGGGGCTCCTTGCCACTGCCGATCCGTTGCTGCGATCGCGCAGGCCGCGTGCGGCATCGATCTCGCAAGGCAGAGCGAGTGCTTCGTCATGTTGCTGTCACGTTTCGCTCGAGATCGTGTCGCACGTTCGTTGAAGTCGACGCAAGCCTGAGAACTCACGGCTAAATAAAGGCGCTTCCAGCGGCCTTCCGACGCCTCGGATCTTCCTCAGACTGGAAGGACGTTCGAGGCTGAATGCACCGCTGTGCTGTAGCGCTCGCCACAGTCGTGAAATGCGATTAAGCCGACGAGGTCTGGCCGGTGCTTGAACGTTGCGCGGCCGAGGGGACCATGCAGACAAAGGTGTGATGGATCGCTGCTTGCTAAAGGCAGCGCTCGAGTCGGCAGTAGCGATCCGAAAGGACGCGCGCTGATCGACAGGCGCTCGAGGATGGCTCCGCGCGATTCAGGCAATTTCTACTGTTTCACGCCGGCATCGATACGCAATCACACAGCAGCGCTCGAGTAACGGTCAGGTAACGAGAATCACCAACAGCAGCCACAAACGCCAATGCAGCCAAATTTCAGCTGGCTGGTGGCAAGCGAATTGGAGGGAAACGATGTTTGCTCAATTGTTCGAAAGTTTTCGCCGAGCGTCTGAAGCGACGATGCAAGCACAGCAGGATCTGTTTCGGCAGTGGGTGCAGCAGTGGCCTTCGATGCCGGTGAGCTCGCCGGGTACGGCAAGCGAATGGAGTGAGGCGGTGCAGAAGCGCTGGCTCGACTCCGCCAAGGACACTCTGAACAAGCAGCGCGAGTTGCTCGACACGACCTATCGCTCGGGTATCGATGTGATCGAGCAGAGCTATCGCGTAGGTGAGGCCAAGTCTCCGGAGGAGTATCGGCGCGTCGTCGAGGACCTCTGGCGCAAGCTGTCCGATACCTTCAAGCAGCAGTCGGAGTCGCAGTTCCGCGAATTCCAGGGTGCCGCCGAAAAATGGTTCGAGCTCGCGCGCAACGCGCCGACCGCTCCAGAGAGCGACTCGTCTCGCAACTACCGGGACGCGAATCGCGCGTATTCGGAGAGCCAGACCGCGCGAGCCTGACGTGAAAAACGGCGAGACTGGAGACCAGTCGGGCAGCAGCCCGTTCTTCATCGACCCCAGGCGCTTGCGGACTCGCTGGCTCGAAGGTCTCACCCGCGCCAGCGATCGCTACCTGCGCTCGTGCTGGTTTTCAGGCGCCATGCGCCTCGGGTTCGCCGCCCTGCGGGGCGCGCACTCGCTGCAGACCCGCGCTGCTCCGCTGCTCGTGAGAGGGTGCGCTCTCGACGAGAATTTAACTGGGTCCGGCGCAGCGCGCCGGACCTGAATCTTCCCTAATAGCCCGCGCGACGGCAATGGCTGTCCCCACTCCTGGGGACCGCGCGGGCTCACTGCACCGTCGCGGCGTTCACGCCGACGGCACAGGAGAGCTCTATCCATGGTAACCGCATTACCCCTTTCCAACAGGACCAATTCCAGCGCCGCGATGCCGCTGGAGCCAGTGCCTGCCTCTCGCGTCACGGAGATTCCGAGCTTCAGCTTGCTCGGTAAGAAGGTGCTGGTCACCGGCGGCTCACGAGGCATCGGCCGGGCTTGCGCGCTATCGCTCGCAGCGGCCGGCGCCGACGTGGCCATCGGCGCCAGCCCGTCGGGCGGCAGCGTCGCGGAGGCCGTCTGCGCCGAGATCGCGGAGCTGGGCCGCAAGGCGCAAGCTTACTGCTTCGACGTCGCCGCGTCGCGCGAGGTCGCCTCGATGTGCAGTCGCATCAACGACGAGTTCGACGGCATCGACGTTCTGGTCAACAACGCAGGGATCACCCGCGACCGCTCCTTCCGCAAGATGGACCGGGGCGCATGGGATGAGGTGATCAATACCAACCTGAACAGCGTGTTCGACGTGACGCGCCTGTTCATCGACGCGATGGCCCTGCGCGGCTGGGGCCGCGTGATCAACATCTCGAGCATTGTCGGTCGCGTCGGCAACTTCGGCCAGGCCAACTACGCTGCGGCAAAAGCCGGCCTGATCGGGCTGACGAAGACCCTGGCTCGAGAGTATGCGAGCAAGGGCGTCACGGTGAACGCGATCGCGCCGGGCTTCATCAAGACCCGCATGCTCGAGGGTGTACCGGAGAAGGCCTTGAAGTCCGTGCTGGATCTGACGCCTGTGGGTCGCCTCGGAGATCCCATGGAGATCGGCGCCAGCGTGCTCTTTCTCGCCTCTCCCGCTGCCGGCTTCATCACCGGGCACGTGCTCGACGTGAACGGCGGCATGGCGATGTGAGCGCAGCGGTGTTGGCTCCTAGACGCATCCTCTCGCGCTTGCTCGAGCAGCAGGGATGGCTCCTGATCGAGCAGCGCCGCGCCTGGCGCCGGGTGCTGAGCGCGCCCGCCGTCCTGCGCACGGCGCTCGGCACCCGCGTCGGTAACACGCCTCGCGACGTGGTGTTTCGCCACGGGACGCTGTCGCTGCTGCGCTATCGCCGGCGCACCCCCGCCACTCACGCGGAGCCCGTGCTGTTCTGCTATGCGCTGGTGAATCGCCCCTACATCCTGGATCTGCAGCCGGGCAAGAGCGTCGTGGAGCGCTATCTGGAG
Source organism: Polyangiaceae bacterium (assembly GCA_035760985.1). Taxonomy (GTDB): domain Bacteria; phylum Myxococcota_A; class Polyangia; order Polyangiales; family Polyangiaceae; genus SZUA-265. The sequence goes on along the minus strand of DASTRX010000009.1, from coordinate 56,994 downwards.
CGCGGCTTCGAGGTCTACCTGATCGACTGGGGGGTGCCGTCGCACGACGACCGAGGGCTCACGATCGACGACTACGTGAGCGGTCGCCTGGCGCGGGTCGTCGACTTCATCTTGCACGAGCACGGCAGCGAACACCTGCACCTGCTCGGGTACTGCATGGGCGGCACGCTCTCGACGCTGTACACGGCAGTCCAGCCGCGCAAGGTGAAGACCTTGACGCTGCTGGCCACACCGATCGACTTTGCCGGCAAGGAATCGCTGCTGCACGTCTGGACGAAGTGCAGCTCGTTCGATGTCGACACCTTGATCCAGGTGCACGGCAACTGCCCCGCCGAGTTCTTGCAGACGTGCTTTCTCGCAATGCGGCCGGTACAGAACCTGCTGGAGAAGAACATCAGCTTGCTCGAGAACCTGGAAGACGGCCGCTTCCTGTCGAGCTACTTCGCCATGGAGACCTGGGTGAACGACAACATTCCGGTCGCGGGAGCGACCTTTCGCGAATTCGTGCACAAACTGTATCGGGAAAATGAGCTCGTGCGGGGCGAGTTTGAGCTGGGGCAGCAGCGGATCGATCTGGAGCAGATCCGCTGCCCGCTGCTCCTGCTCACGGCAGACAAGGACCACCTGGTGGTGCCCGCATCCACGCAAGGCATTCGCCGCTGCGTGGGCTCACGCGAGGTGGACGAGTTGCGCATCGACGCCGGCCACGTGGGGCTGGTCGTCAGCAGCAAGGCGCACAAGACGCTCTGGCCTGCGGCCACGCGCTGGCTTGCCGAGCGCTCCTCGCCGAGCGCTTCCTTGGTATCGCGAACCCTATCGTAGCTGGAGGACGAGAAGCCATGGGCATTCGAATCAGTGGTGTGGGAGCCTACGTGCCCGCGAGGTCCGTCAGTAATGGAGAGCTCGAGCGCACCATCGACACTTCGGACGAGTGGATCGTGTCGCATACAGGCATCCACGAGCGTCACCTGTGCGAGCCCGATGAGGCTCCGAGCGACCTCGGTTATCGCGCGGCGCAGCGCTGCTTGCAGCGCGCCGGGGTCGAAGCGTCGGCCGTCGATTTGATCGTCGTCGCGTGCGCCACCCCGGACCAATCTCAGCCGGCGGTGGCCTGCATCATCCAGGAGAAGCTCGGTATCGCGCAGCGCCACTGCCCGGCCTTCGACGTGAACTCGGTGTGCGCGGGTTTCGTATTTGCGCTGGACGTCGCGCAGAGCATGATGCTGGCCAGCCCCGAGCGCTTTCGCAACGTGCTGGTGATCGGCACGGACGCCTTTTCGAAGATTCTGAACTGGCAGGACCGGAGGACGTGCATCTTCTTCGGCGATGGCGCGGGCGCGGTGCTGCTCAGCAGCACCAGCGACGAGCGGCGCATGCGCTTCATCCTGGGCAGCGACGGCCGGGGGCGGCACTGCATCGAGGTCCCGGCAGGCGGCACGCGCGCGCCCGTCACGCGCGAGGTGCTGGAGAAGCGCTCCAACACGTTCGTGATGCAAGGGCCGAAGGTCTGGGACTTTGCGGTGGAGACGGTGCCCAAGGTGATCCGGGAGCTGCTCGGTCAACAGGGCCTACAGCCTCGCGATCTGGACCTGCTGGTTCTGCATCAGAGCAACCTGCGGATGATCGAGCGCATCGTCGGCTCGCTGGAAATGTCGATGGAGCAGACGGTCACGACGCTGGAGACCTGCGGCAATACGGCGGCTGCGAGCATCCCGCTCACGCTGGACCGGGCAGTGGAGCTGGGGCGCCTGCGGCCGGGGGCACGGGTCCTCTTGTGTGGCTTCGGGGGTGGACTCTCGTGGGGTGCGGCGCTGCTCGAATGGTAGCGCGGCGCGCCGGCGTCAGTTTGGCAAGGCCTCCGCGATCTGAAAGAACAGCGAGCGAGTGCTGCGGCAGGACCGGCAGCGCAAGCGCGCCTCTCGGAGGCGCGCGCCGTTGACGGTGACGGCGGCGTGCTCGAGCAGCTCGTGCTCGCCGTCGCAGCGCGGGCAGCGCTCCGCCTGCGCGCGCCCCTCCACGACGGCAGGCGAGGCCACGAGCAGCGGCCGCGCCGCGTCACCGCCCGCCGAAAGGGAAAACAGCCGCTCCCGGTCGCGGGCGAGCTTTTCGCTGGCCCGATCCCTGCGGCGAGCTTGCGTGCGGGCCCGTTCCGGGCGAGGCTTTTTCCGGGTCAAGCGACATGGAGCATACCGCCGCGGCGCGCAGCGTGTTCTGCGAAGATGCGCTGCCCTGGCTCGAGCGGCGGCCCAGGCTCGCGAACAGCTCCTTCATCACCTCGCTGCCGGACGTGTCCGGGCTGGGGCAGCAGGAGACCCCGGCCGGCGGAGGTGGCGCGCTGGAGGCCTGGCAGCGCTGGTTCGTGCGGGCGGCGCTGCTCACGCTGGCCGCCACTCCGGACGACGGGGTGACGATCTTCTACCAGACCGACATCAAGCACGAGGGGGTCTGGGTGGACAAGAGCCAGCTCTGCCATCGGGCCGCGCTCGAGCATGGCGCCGCGCTGCTGTGGCACCGCATCGTGTGCCGGAAGCCCGCCGGGCAAGCCTACTTCGGCCGCCCCGCGTACTCCCACCTGCTGTGCTACTCGCGCGGCGTGCGCGACCGCGCCGCGCCGCCCTACCCGGACGTGCTGCAGTCGACCGGTGAGATGACCTGGGTGCAGGCGATGGGCACCGCCGCTTGCGAGCTCGCTTGCCGCTACGTGCTATCCCACACGGCGACACGGACCATCGTCGATCCGTTCTGCGGGTGGGGGAGCGTCCTGGCCGTGGCGAACCAGCTGGGGCTGGACGCGATCGGCGTCGAGCTGAGCCGGAAGCGAGCGCAGAAGGCGCGCAATCTCCGGCTCGACGCGGCGGGGCCGGCAGGAGTCGAGTAGTCAGTGCGCGTCAGTGCGCGCCGTACGCGCGGCGATAGCTGCGGCGCTGCTCGGTGTACGAGACCTCGCCCGAGTAGTTGGGCATCTCCAGCCGGGCCCAGTCGTAGCCGTGCGGCGTCGGCAGCGGCTCCCCAGGGGCGAGCGATGGCCCCCAGGAATACAGCTGACAATCGTCGATGTACATCGTCCCGCCCGTCGCGCTCGGCTGCATCGTGATCACGAAGCGTACGTGGCCGGCCTTCGCCGGCGGGAACACGGGGGCGTGGTGCTCGGTCCAGTCGTAGCTGCCCGCTGCCCAGCTCATCAGCGTGTCCTCACCGATCTTGTTGCGGGTGCCGCGCTGGATGTACTCGACCTTCACCGTCACGGCGCCCGCGTGGTCGCCGAGCATGTGACAGCCGAAGCTCAGCTCCGAGCCGGGCTCGAACGTGATGCGGTTGCGCAGCTGCGTATTGACCGTGCCGGAGGCGCCTTGCTCGCGGTAGAGCGCGATCGAGTAGCGGCCGCTGCGCGCGCGATCGCCGGTCGGGTAGCGCGTGTCGGTCTGCCACCAGTTGTCGTTCTCGGCGATCTTGTCGTCCAGGTCATAGTCCTCGAAGTCGCCGTAGATCAGCAGGTCCTGCGCCAGCCGCAAGCGCGCACTGTCGGGGGCGTCGCTGAAGCCGCTGAAGTAGTCGCTGGCGCCGCCCTCGTCGTTCAGTGGGAAGGGACTGCTCTTGCCGGCGTCGAGCGTCAGCGTGCGGGTGCGCGTATGGTCCGTCTGCTGGTAGTCGCTAGCGCGCAGCATCACGCCGATGCCGGCCGCATCCTTGAACACCACGGCGGGCCGCAGGCCATCGTCGCGCTCGGGCAGAAAGGTGGAGATCTGGCCCACGTGGCGCGCCAGGCGCTCCGCCTGCCAGCCGCTGATCAGGCTGGGCACGTAGTTTTCTTGATGGAACGGGATGAGCCGCGCCTGCAGCACGTGATAGCTCTCGTCGCTCGCACGATCGATGTCCACCACCGCCATGTACGAGTTGAAGGTCTCGAACACATCCTGGTCGAACAGGAAGTTGCCGAGCGAGAGCAAGCTGAGTCCGGGGTCGTTCAGATCGCCCCAGAGCGCCACGCCGTAGACCGAGTGCGAGTGGTGGGCTACCACCAGCTTGGCGCCGGCCTGGAACGCCTGCGAGAAGCGGTCGCGCATGGCGCTCGTCGGGGTGTCGCCGTACTCCTCGCCGCCGTGCATGACAGGGATGCGCAACCGGTCGGGGCTGCGCTCCATGAAGTTGGCCACGTTCTCCGTGCTGAGCAGCAGCGAGCCGCCCTTCACGATCGGCGTGTCCATGGCGTAGTACATCAGCTCCGGTGGCCAGGGATCGTGCGGCTCGGGATAGAAGGTGTTAGGCTTGATGCCGTTAAAACCCTGAAAGGTCAGCGGCACGCCGTTGATGTCCACGTCCAGGAGCGAGCCGCGCGCGTCCAGCTCAGACGCTCCGGAACCAAAGAACTCGATGCCCAGGCGCTTCAGCGTTTGCGCCGTCTCGATCCGGCCCGCCTCGCGATAGTCGTAGCTGTGATTGTTGCCGAGGCTCACCGCTTCGATGCCGACGCGCTTCAGCGCGGCGAGCGTGTCCGGGTGCGAGCTGAAGCTGTACTGTTTGAAGGGATGCCGACTCTCGATCGCCGTGGAGGCCGGCGACTCGAAGTTGGACATGCGATAGTCGGCCGACTTCAGCGCGGGCTCGACGAAGCGCAGCAGCTGATACGCATCTTCTGCGCGTGTGCTGGGGTGAATCAAATCGCCCTCTTCGCCGATCTGCCCGTCCTCGTCCGCGTCCTCGAAGCGCCGGCCAAACATGGTATCGCCGGCCAGCCACAGGCGCACGCGATCGGGGCGCTTTGCCACCAGCCCCAGCGGCTCGAGTTCCACCAGGTCCGCGCTGCCCTCCAGGTAGACCGCGGCGATCTCGCTGTAGAACCCGTCCGCCTCGAAGCGCAGGTAAGCGTTGGCGTCGAGCAGCCCGGTCAGGTGAAAGGCGCCGCTCGCGTCCGTGATCGTCTCCGCGTGCGTCTGCGCGGCGTGGAACCCGGCGGCAGTGACGTGCACGTTGGCGAGCGGTTGCCCGTCGAGGTCGACGACGCTGCCGCGCACCTCACGCGCAAAGCTCGGCGTCTGGGCCACGTGCGCCGGCGCCGGAGGTCCTTCGTGCCGATCGATCCAGCAGGCCGCGGCCAGGCCCAGGCACGCCGCGATGGCGCTGGTGCGGGAGTCGAGCCGGAAGCGTTGCGAGCGTCGAATACTCGAGTCTAGCGCGTCTGTGAGGCCGTGACCGCGCTCCCCCGGGGGCCGAGGCGAGAGCCCGCGGCGGGCGGAGTCGATGTGCGCTCAGCGCCCCGAGGTGGCGCCGGGCTCCGCAAGTAGGAGGCCCGGCCCCACCTCGACCCAGCGAGCTGTCGACGCCGCTCAATGACCGTCGTCGCAGCTCACCGGGGTCGGTGCAGGGGCTGCGCCGGCGTCCGGCGCGCCGGCGTCGGGGTCGAAGACCACGTTGGCGTTGCACTTCAGGTTCTTGCCGGAGAGCTCGCTGTCCTGCGCCAGCTCGTTGCGCACGAAGACGGCGTTGTTGCCCTCGATCCGCGCGCGCCCGTGCACCACGCACTCGGCCACGGTGGCGTTGTTGCCCAGCACCGTCAGAGCGCCGCCGATTTCGCAGAAGGCGAGCTGGGCATTGTTCTTGGTGATGGTCACGTCGCCTTCGATGTGGACGCCGCGCACGATGGCGTTGTTCTTCTCGATGACAACGCTGCCGCCGACCACGGACACCCGCGCGCCGTGGCCGTACAAGATGGATCCGTTGCCGGACAGGGTGACGTCGCCCGTGACGTCCGCGCCATCATCGAGGTCATCGAGGACCAGCACACTGTGATTGCCGGCGCTCGCGCTCGGGACGGGATCCGCTCCGACCTCACGCACGGACACACGGCCCGGATAGCAGATCACATCCAGTGCGCTCTGGTCCTCATCGAGCACCACATCGGCGTAGGCGTCATCGCCGCAGCGCTCGATCTGGGCCTCGCACGAGTCCTGGTCCGGATCGGCGTCGCAGATCTCGTTGAGCGGCGCCGGTGTGCCGCCCTTGTCGGGCCCGATGCGCAGGGCCTGACCCAGCGCGTAGGGCGTGACGGAATTCTGATGCTCCTCCGTGCACGCCAGAGCCACCCCAACTACCCACAGCATCGTCCAGTTCCGCATGCGCACCTTTCCTTCGAGCGCGAGCCACCGCTCGCATTCGTCGTGGGTGTGCGACCGGGCGCTGAATTATGAACAGCCAACGTTCTTGTAGCGGATCGGGACGATCCGTCAGGCCGCGGACGCGAGCCTGGAGCCCGTCTCAGCGCGGAGGTAGGGAAAAGAAGAACTGGCTGATGGCGCGGCTCGCGAACGAAGGCCAGCCATGGTTCGTGGGGCGGCCGGTGTTCGCATCCGTGTAGGTGGGCTCCGTGTGCTGGCACCACTGCACCGGCAAGCCGGGGTCACAGTTCTGATACGCGATGCAAGGAGAGACCGCGCCGGGCACGCTGCTGTTGTCGCAGCCGTTGCGGCTCTCGTAGTAGTCGCGCGCCTGCATGCCGCCGGCGAACGAGACGACGGTGTCCGTGGTGCCGTGCACCAGGAGGGCAGCGAAGCGCGCGTCGCTACAGTTCATCTCCTGTAGATTGCCGGCGACCGCGCCGATGCCGCGGAAGCGCTCGCCGAATCGGCAGGCCAGGATCTCGGTGAAATAGGCGCCCGAGCTGTGGCCGACCAGGAAGATGCGCGAGGTGTCGATGCAGTAGTTGTTCAAGGTCTGCGGGTACAGCGCCTCGAAGAACTCCACGCTCGGCGGCACCTCGGCGGCGAAGTTCCAGCCGTCGCCACCCTGGCTCTTGGGATAGACCATCACCGCGCGCGAGCCGAGCTCCGTCTGGATGTTGCTCGCGTCGATGGTCTGAAACTGCACGTGCGTGCGGCCGCGGCCATGGAAGCCGAAGATCAGCGGCACCGGCGTATTCGCATCGTAGTTGGGCGGCAGGGTGACCACGTACTGCGCCTGCGCGCCGCGGATCGTGAGCGCCCCGGCGCCCTGCGGAGGGTTCGCCTTGCCGCAGCCAGCGCTCGGCGGGAACGCCGGCGAGGCAGGCGTCGTCGGCGTCTGCTGCGCCGGATCTTGTTGCGCGGGATCCGGCTGCGCGGGATCCATCATCGCCGGCTGCGCGGGCACCTCGGCGGGCGGCGGCGCGCTCGGTGTTTCACCCGCTGCAGCACCGGCGGAGGTTCCCGGCTCGAGGCCGCTCACGGCGGGCGTGCCTTCGCCCGAGGCCGGGGTGGGGTTGGTCTGCTCGGCGGGCGAGCTGCTCAGCCCTTCGCCTGCGCCACCGGGGTCAGCAGCGGGCGTGCTCGGCACCGACGGTGGCGCCTCGGCGAAGGGGGGCACCGTGGCGCTCGCTGCCGGCTCGTCGGAGCCAGAGCTGGAACAGCCGCTGCCGACCAACGGGAGCAACGAGAGCAACGAGGCGATCGAGCAGAAGGTGCGACGCATGGAAACCATCCGGTAGTGGAGAGCCGAGAGCGGCTGGAAACGTTTCCGACTCTATCAAAGCCCGGGCCGGACGACGAGCGTCGTCACCGCCCAGCAGTACCGCGAGCAACGCGCAGCTCACTCACACGCCGCGAGCGCTGGAAATTTCGCGAATTCCCGGACCTCAGCCGCGAGAAGCTGGTGCTTACAGCGGATTGAGCTCGCGCTTGGCGCGGGGAGCAGGAGCGCGGCGCCGAGGCGCGCCTTTGCGGCGCGCGGCCAGGAGCTTGTCGAGCCAGTGCGTGAGCGGCAGCGCCACGAACACCGTCGAATAGGCGCCCGTGGTCATGCCGATGATCAGCACGTAGGAGAAGTCCTGCAGGGCGTTGGTGCCCCAGATCAAGAACGGCACCAGGCTGATGATGGCCGTGCCGGTCGTGATCACCGTCCGCCCGAGCATCTCGGAAACGCTCAGATCCACGAGCTCCGGAAAGGTCGCCCCGCGCAGACGGCGCGCGTTTTCGCGCACGCGGTCGTAGACGACCACGGTGTCGTTCACCGAGAAGCCGATGATGGTGAGCAGCGCCGCGATCACCTCCAGGTTCAGCTCCTTGCCGGCCAGCATCAGCGCGCCCGTGGCGGCGATCGCATCGTGCAACAGGCAGAGGGCGGCGCCCGGCGCGTAGCGCATGTCGAAGCGGATGCCGACGTACAACATGATCGCGACCAGGGTGATCAGGATGCTGGCCACGGCCGCGTTGCGCAGCTGAGCGCCCGCCTTGGGGCCCACCCACTCGACGCGCAGGGGAGCCTCGGGCACGACGTCCGCGCCGAGCGACTTGGTCAGGGCTCCGAACATCTTGTCGCCCGTGCCGAACAGCTCGACCACGACCTTGTCGGGATGGCGCTCGTCCAGCTCGGGGTTCTTGTCTCCGGGGCGTAGCTCCAAGCCCGCCACCTGGCTCAGGCGCTGGCGAATCCAGGTCGGATCCGGCGGCTCGGCGAAGCGCGCCGAGATGCTGTCACCGCCCGGGCTGAACTTGACCTCGGTGGCCCGGTGCGCGTCGTCGCAGTCCGGCGCAGCGGCGCCGGACAAGCACAGCATGCTCTCGGCTTTGCGCTGCGTCTCCTCCGAGATCGTCGAGACCTCCGGGACGCGCACGATGTAGTGGTCCGCCCGTGTGCCGGTGCGCACTTCGACCACGTCGACATCGCGCAACCCCGACGTCTCCAGCGCCTCACGCACCTTCTGAGCCGGCACCTCTTCCTTGAAGGCCACTTCGATCTCGGTGCCGCCGACGAAGTCGGTGCCGAGATTGGGGCCCGGATAGATGAGCGCCACCAAGGTCGCGATCGTCACCAGCAGACTGATGAGGGCGCAGTACGGGGCGACCCGCATGAAGTGGTAGGTTTTGCTCAGGGAGAAGAGGCGCATCGGTGCTCTTGGGTTCTGGAAGCGAACTCTAGTTCTCTAGTTCGGCCCGCGCAGTACTACGAGAAGCCCCCAGGGGCGAGAAGCGTATACACAGGCCGGCTGAGTGGTCCAGCGGAATTGCCCAATGGGAGCTCATCTTTGCGTGCGCTGCGGCGCGAGGCACCGGCAGCGGCTCGGCGGCTCAGGGCTGTGGCGCGGCCTGGTCCAGCACGAACGCGATGTGATCCAGGATCACCTGCTGCTGGTCGAACTGGCAGTGCCCGCCAGGCTTGGTGTTGTCCATCGTGAACTGCATCTGGGCGTTGCCATACGCCCGGAGCGCCGCCGCGTACGAGTCGGGCCAGATCGGGTCGCCGGTGGTGATCTCGAAATGCAGGCGAAAGCCCTGCCGCGTCTCGGCGCTGGGCATGAAGGCGATGTTGGGCGGAGCCGCCCCGCACTGCAGGAACGCGCCGCCGCGGTAGTCGGCAGCATGGGCGGGGATGAAGTTGGAGGACAGGAAGCCGCCGCCGCTCGATTGACCCGAGAACAGCACGCGCGCCTTGTCGATGTCGTATTGGGGGAACAGATCCTCCTGCACCAGTCGGTGCAGGAGCTCCGCGGCGCGCACCTGATTGCCCTCGTTCCAGCCCTGCCCGTTCGGGGCGAGCACGCTGACCGGGATCAAGTCGTAGCGGCGGCTCACCTCGCGCATCATGCCGATGAACGTGGTGTAGTTCGAGGCGGTGCTGCCGTGGAGCAGGACCAACAAGCCATGCGGTCCCGCCGCCGCCGGCGCATCGATCAGATACGAAAGGCCACCGGCAGAGGTGAGGCTGGCCGCGCCGGTGGGGCCGCCGCTGCCGTGCGTGGAATCCACGGGCGGCGGCGCAGGCGGCGCGGGAGTCTCCGGCGTGGGAGTCTCCGGCGCGGAGGACGCTGGCGCCTGTGACGGCGCGTCGCCCAGCGGGAGCTCCGCCGCGGGCATCTCGGCGCCGCCGGGAGTCGCTTCGGGCTGCAGCTCCGGCTCGGGCTGCTGGCTCGAAGCCGGCGCGCCTTCGGGCGTGATTTCCTGGCTGGGCAGCGCCGGGTTCGCGCTGGCCTCGGGGGCCGCCTCGCGCGCCGGCTCGGAAGAGCCGCACGCGGACGCGAAGCTGGCCGCCCACCAAGCGCAGCTCACGAGAGCGAAGGAACGAACCCCGCGATCGCCGAGGATGCTCACGTAGCGGAGGGTACGGCTTCCGCCGCTCGCCTGGCAACCACCAACCCAGCCCGTGAGCCGTGCAGCGCTCTGCGGGCTGGGAGCGTGGATTACTTTTTCGCGCACCGGCTGAATTTGCTGGCGTCCAGCTTCAGGGGCAGCGCCCGAGCCAGATCCAGTGCCGTTGCCGGGTGCGGCCCGCGCGCGCCGGAGGCCGGTGCAACGCCACCTCCAGGCCCGCGGCACGCAAGCGATCGGAGAAGCCCAGCTCGGGCCCCGCTGACCAGACGGCGATCACTCCACCGGCGTTCATGCAGCCCCGGATCGCCGCCAGCCCCCCTGGTGTGTAGAGCCAGCCGTTGCTGGCGCGCGCCACGGCGCGAGGACCGTTGTCGACATCGAGCAAGATCACATCGAAGCGCTGCTGCCCGGCGCGGAACAGCTCGCAGATGTCAGCCTCGATCACGCTGACCCGCACGTCCTCCAGCGGCTTGCCCGTCAGCTCGCCCAGCAGTCCGCGGTTCCAGCGCACGATCGCCGCGGCGATCTCGGCGACCACCACGGACGCGGAGGGGCCGACGCGCGCCAGCGCCGCCGCCAGCGTGTAACCGCAGCCCAGGCCGCCCACGAGCACCCGCGCACGCGCGCGCGCCGCCACGGGCAGCGCGGCGAGCGCCAGCTCTGCCAGCGCCTCCTCGGAGCCGTGCACGCGGCTGTTCATGAGCAGCTCCCCGTTCGCGCGGATGCTGAACTGGTCACCGCGGCGCATCAGCTCGAGCCGCGTGCCATCGGCCGTCTCGCTGCGCTCGATCAAGATCCACGGGGTCACGAGGCGCGTCTTAGAGCGCCGTGCCCGCCCTGTCGAGAGAGCTTCGCCGCTATCGGCAGCGGAAAACCTGGTCGGTGGCATGCTCGGACGACGAACACTGTCCCGGTCCGCTCGGCGAGCAGCTCCTCACGATCTCGCTGCCGCAGCGGCTGTCGATGCCCGGGCCGCCGCGCTCGTCGGGCACAAAGCCGCTGCCGCCGCAGCTGTTGCCGAGCTCGGCGCAGTCGGGCGCGAGCCCGAGCGGCGTGTTGGTTGGATCGGCCTCCTCGTCGCGCGAGCAGTCGTAGTCGAAGGAGATGCCGCGGGGCTTCGTCGGATCCGGATAGCCCACGAAGAAGAAGGCGCTCTGCTCCGGATGCACGTCCTCGGGCCTGTCGAACGTGCCAGCGACCCGATCGTGGCAGTCGCCGCCGCGCGCGACCCAGCCGGGCGTGGGGCAGCCGAAGCTCTGCTCCGAGTTGTTGCCGAAGCCGTCGCCATCGCGATCGCGAAACAGCGGCTGCTCGATGCAGCCGGCGTCGCGGGTACCTGCGTCAGGTGTCGCCGGAGCTCCAGCAGCAGCGCTGCCGGTCGCGGTGGACGGGGCTCCCGCGCTGTTCACCGGCGCGTCGGCGTCGCCGGTGAAATCGCTGGAGGGCGCGCCGCCGTTGTTGCTCGGACCAGGATCGAGCCCGGCAAGCTCGCTGTCGCTGTCGAGCCGGCTCGAAGAGCCCCCGGCGGCGCTCTCGACGCCGGGCGCGCCGAGGGCGACGCACACACCCTCCCGACAAGCGTAGCCGGGCAGGCAACGCTGCTCGGCCAGCATGCTGCACGCCTTGCCCTCGATCGCGCTGCTCCGGCTGAGCACGGGCTCGCACGCGGCGAGCGCGAGCAACAGCGCCGCCAGGCGCGGGCTCACCAGGACCCCCGGGCCAGCGCCAGACACTCGCCGCCGGCACAGGCGAGGCCCCAGCCGGTGCTGGCCGTGTCCGGAGAGCGTCGCCGGAGATCGAAGTAGAGCGAGACGCCGCCGGCTGCGCCCATCGCCACGCCGGCTCCCAGCAGCACGCGCGCCGCGATCATGCGCGAGTGCATCGTGTCGTAGGCCTGGCTCGCTGGGATCTGCTCGTCGTCGTGGCTCGCGCGGTGCTCGTAGCTGCGGCGCGAGAGCTCCAGCGCGCCCGATCCCAGCAGCAGCGCCGCCGAGCCTCCGAACAGGGCCCAGGTCCACCAGCGCGGGCCCGGCGCGTCCTGCACGGCAAGCGGGGCCGGCGCTGGGGGCGGGGGAGAGGGCGCGATTGCCACCAGGGTCGCGAGCAGATCGATGGCGTGCCGCGCCGGCAGCTCGAAGGACTGGCCATGTTCGTTGTAGCCGCGCAGGCGCAGCAACAAACGATGCGGCCCGGGCGAGAGCTCGCCCGTCCAGGGCGCGACGCCGCGCGAGACGTCGTCGATGATCACCGTAGCTCCGGGCGGCGTCGCGATCACGCTCAGCTGTTGCACGCCGGTCTTCTGCAGCTCGAGCTCCAGCTCCGAGACGCGGATGCTGGTCTCCGCGGCGTTCTCCGCGCCGGGCGAGCGGCGCAGGTAGTCGCGGTACGCGGCCAGCGCGTGGGGTCCGTCGTCCATCTGCTCGTACGCGCGGGCCACGTTGAAGCTCAGCCGCGCGCTCGGCGCCAGACGATCGGCCTCCTGGAAATGCTCGATCGCCGCGCGATAGCGACCCTGGCGATAGGCTTCCATGCCTTGCTCGAAGCTGGCTCTGGCGCCGCTCGTCTCGGCCAAGGTCGCGCTGGGCGCCTGGGCGAAGCCAGGAGCACAGAGCAGTGATGCCAACAGAAAGCTGCGCAGCGATCGCAAAGGGCCTGACGGCTATACGGCACGGGCTCGCAGCAACTATGGGAGGAGCGCTCAGACCCGTCGGGAACGGTGCGCGCTCCTCCCACTCTGCGCCGTCAGACCGCGGCCGGTTCGAGCTCGATCCAGACCTCATTCCGGCGCAGAAGCGGCAGCGTCGAGGGTGGGTCGTAGCCGGCGAACTGCGGATTGCCCCTGTGCCGGAGGCCTGCGCGCCGCAGCGCGACCAGCAGCTCCAGGAACTTGGCGGCGACCGTATCACCATCGCGGCGACCGCGGTAACGCAGCACCGCCATGCGCGCCTCGGGCTTCAAGGCGATGGTCACGCGTTCGTCGTCGGGCCGCGGCAAGCTCTCGCGCGTGCGCCCCGACGGCAGATTGAACGACACCACGTGGCTCGTCTTTGCTGCCTCCTCTCGGGTGCCGACCAGGCCGCGGCCCACGCGCACGTTGACCGGCGCGGTCATGGCCAGCTTCTCCGAGCCGCGCGCTCGCTGCCGCGAAGCCTGGTTACCTCCGAAGATATAACGCGCGAGGCGCCGGAAGCCCTCGGGCAGCGCCGCGTCCCAGCTGTTCTGGACGCGCGTCTCCGCGACCCAGCGCGGCGGATAGCGGCGGATCTCCAGCGCTCCCAGCCTGGCTTCGAGCTCGTACCTGGGTTGTTCCGTGAACAGCCGGGCCAGTTGCCAGCGGACCAGCGCGGCCCCGGCCGCGGCCGCGCCTGCCCACCAGATCCATGGGCTCCTCGTTCGATTGCGCATGCCTTGGTTTTAGCAAACGCGATGCCAGCGGCTCGCGTCGCGCTGCTTCCGTGGCGTCCAGCCCCAGTCCGGCGGCGAGCCGGCTCGACCGGAAAATCGTTGGCTCATCGTGCCAGTTTCCCGAACCCGCCGCGGCCCGTCGGTGGCAGAACTCGGCCCTGCACAGGAGGGCACAATGCCGATCAAGCAACTCAACCCATACCTGAATTTCAATGGTACCGCCGAGCAGGCGATCCAGCTCTACGAGCGCGCGCTCGGGGCGAAGATCGAGAATATTCAGCGCTTCGGCGACATGCCGGGCAACAAGCCCGCGCCGGAGCACGCCAAGCGCGTGTTGCACGCGTTGTTGCGCGTGGGCGGCGGCACGATCATGATCAGCGACACCCAGCCGGGCGATACGCTCACGGTGGGGGACAACTCGTACATCTGTCTCGATTTCGACGACCCGCGCGACATGGCAGGGAAGTTCGAAGCGCTGGCCGCCGGCGGCAAGGTCATCATGCCCTTGCAGGACACGTTCTGGGGCGCGAAGTTCGGCATGCTGGCGGACGCTCACGGCGTGCGCTGGATGTTCAACTGCGAGCTGAAGAGAGGTTAACGCTGCAAGCAGAGCAGGGGGGCTCGGCGCGGCACACGCCCTGCCGGCACCAGTATGTGCCCGCTGCGCCCTCCACGCTCTCCTGGTGCCTGGGCCCGGGTGTGGTACAGATCCAGCGTACAGCGAGGGCCCACCATGAGTTGCAGGCGTCGGACACTGTCGAGCTCGAGCGCGTTGCTCGCGCTCGCCGCGCTTCTGCTGGCTCGGCACTCCGAGGCGCAGGAGCTGCCCGCGGCAGCGGCGCCACTCTTGCCGCCGCTGCCCACGCTCCGGCTCTCCTTGCCCGCCCTGCCGCTGCCGTCGAACCAGTGGCGAACGCTCGCGCCGCAAGCAGACTCCGCCAGCCCTTACTGGCAGAGCGCGCTCGTGCCGCGCGAGTGGCGCGACGCGCGTGATGACGAGCTGCGTCTGGAGCTGGAGACCGGGCGCTGGGAAGTGGGGCGGTTCTCTCTCAGCTCCGAGCTCAGCACCGTTCCCGGGCGCGAGCGCGACTGTGAGCCCGGCTGTCGCGGTGCCGGGTGGTCGTCGACCTTGCGCTGGAAATACAACGCCGGAGATCTGGGCCCGCTGCGTGAGACGGGCCCAGAGTTGAACGTCGGCTACACTCCAGCGCGGCCCGGCACGAAGTCGCAGGGCCTGTTGCGCGGCGGCTTCAGCGGCAAGTTCTGAGCAGCGCTCAGGGGGTCGCTGGCGCGAGGGGGGCGGCGTGCGCCGCGCGCCGCTTGCGATTGAGGATGTGCACCGACTGGCCGAGTCCCTGCTCTGCGGCTTCGTGCACCGCCTCGGCCAGGGTCGGGTGTGAGTGCACCGTCAGCGCGAGGTCCTCGAGGCTGGCGCCGACCTCGAGCGCCAGCGTGAGCTCGGCGATCAGCTCGCTCGCCTCGGGCCCGACGACGCCGGCGCCGACCAGCCGTTGGTCGCGCGCGATCAGCTTCACGAAGCCCTGGGTCTCCGCCATCGCCTGTGCGCGCCCGAGCGCGGAGAACGGAAACTTGCCGACAACGACCTCGCCGCCCTGCTCGCGCGCGCGCGCCTCGCTCAGCCCGACACTCGCGATCTCCGGATCGCTGAACACGACCGCGGGCATGGCGCGCCAGTCGCGGACGACGCGTTCGCCGGCGAGCACGTGGCCCAGGACCTCGGCTTCCTTGTAGGCTTTGTGCGCGAGGTAGGGCGGCCCCGCGAGGTCGCCGATCGCGAACACCCCGGGCACACTCGTCTCACAGCGTTCGTCGCTCAGCACGTGGCCGGCGGCGTCGCTGCGGATCCCGAGCTCTTCCAGGCCGAGGCCAGCCGAATTGGGTACGAAGCCTGCGGCGACCAGCAGGCGGCTGCCCTCCAGTTGCTGCTCGCCCGCGGGCGTCTGCACGCGCACGCGCACTCCGTCGCCGTGCGGTTGCCACTCGAGCGCGCGAGCGCTCGTGTAGAGCTGCGCGCCGCCACGCTCGAAGCGCTGCTGCACCACCTGGACCAGATCGGCGTCCACGCCCGGCAGCAAGCTCGGACCGATCTCGATCAGGCTGAGCCGGGAGCCGAGCCGCTGATATGCCCCGCCCAGCTCGACCCCGATCACGCCTGCGCCGATCACGATGAGATGCTCCGGCAACTGCTCGAGGAAGATGGCCTCGCGCGCAGTGAGCACGTGCCGTCCGTCTGGCTCGAAGCCAGGCAAGCTGCGCGGTCGCGCTCCGCTCGCGAGCACGATTGCGCGCCGCGCCTCCAGCTCGCGCGTACCGCCGTCCGGAAGCTGGAGCGCCACGCGCCGAGGAGAGAGCAGCCGGGCGCTGCCGTACAACAGGCGCGCCCCGTTGCTCTTCAGCAGCGACGCCACGCCGCCCGTGTGGTGCTGCACCACAGAGCGATGCCGCCGCTGCGCGCGCGGCAGATCGAGCCGGACGTTGTCCGCCAGCACGCCCAGCTCGGCGCCCTCCCGCGCCCAGCTCAGGCGCTGCGCCGTGGTGATCAGCGCCTTGGATGGGATGCAGCCCCAGTTGAGGCAGACGCCACCCACGGCCTCCCGCTCGATGCAGGCCACGCTCCAGCCGCGCTGCGCCAGACGGATGGCGGCGGAGTACCCGGCGGGGCCGGCGCCCACCACGATGATGTCGAATGCTGATTCAGAGGCACTCATGGGATTCTCTTTGAGACCGTTCGGTCTCTTTTTGGGCAAACTGACACCGGACGCGTGGGGCGCCCGGCGGTCACTGCAGTTGCTTCAACCAATCCTCGAGATGAGCGATCGCGTCCCGCATCGGAGCACGAGAGCCATACAGGCGGCACAGCATCACGGCGCCCTCCAGCTGCGCGATGATGACGTGCGACGTCGCGTCGGCGTCCAGGCTGGCACGGAGCTCGGCTTGCCGCTGGCCTTCGCGCAGGATCGCACGCAGGAGCCGCTTCAGCCCGTTCATGACCTGGCGCGCCTCGGCGAGCAACTC
This sequence comes from Polyangiaceae bacterium, assembly GCA_035760985.1. Lineage (GTDB taxonomy): Bacteria > Myxococcota_A > Polyangia > Polyangiales > Polyangiaceae > SZUA-265. Next base: position 40,498 of record DASTRX010000009.1, on the reverse strand, counting down.
GGGGTTGCCGTCGTCCGCGTCCACCGTCACGTTCAACATGGGGCATCCCCCGGGCACCGGCGGATCGTGCGGAATGCGCTCGAACACGCTCATGATGGCGCGCACCTGCTCCAGCGCGCTGGTCTTTCCCGCGAGTGCCTCTCGGAAGCGCTCCGCCATGCGCTCCGTGGCGAGGCGAAAGGCGGCGACAGCGAGCTCCTCCTTGCTGGAAAAGTGCCGGTAGATGCCGCCCTTCTTCAGCCCGGTGGCTTGCATGATGTCGCTGATGCTAGCGCCATGATAGCCGCGCTGGTTGAACAGAGCCGCGGCCTGCTCGATCACCTGCTCGCGCGTGCGTTCGCCCTTCCTCATCACCGTGCCGCTGTGGACTGCCTGGAGAGACCGATCGGTCTCAAACATGAGCCCCGAGCCTCGGCTTGTCAAGCCCGGGGCCGGGCGCGCGCTCAGAGCGAGGCGGCGCGCTGTGGTGGGTAGAGGCGTTGCCGGACGGCAACGTGTATGCGGCGGGCTCAGGAGGCAGCGTGTTCGAGCGCCGCGCCGGCGTCTGGGCGCGCAGGGCGACGCCGCCGCTCGCCGCTGCGACCGTGTTCGGGATCTGGTCGCCCGGCGCGAGCGAGCTGTACGCGGTCGGGGTGGAGCAGGACGGCCGAGGCTTCCTCTGGCACGCTCTCGGCGGCGTCTGGCGTGAAGTTCCGCTGCCGAGCGGCTTGCCGCTGGACGAGCGCGGCGCCGCTCCCGCGCTCTTCAAAGGTGTGGGGCGCTTCCGCCGCCGACGTCTGGGTGGTCGGCGAGCGAGGGGTGATCCTGCACGGGAGCGCGCAGCAGGGATTCGGGCGCGTCGCGTCGGGTTCGGAACAAGAGCGTCTGTTTACCGTGCACGGCGCCGCGGATCAGGTGGTGATCGTGGGCGGCTCCGCGAACGGCTGGGCGCTGCAGACCACCAGTGGCGATGGCGTGCTGGATATCTCGCCGCCCGGGGCGGCTCCGCTCCAGGGCGTGTGCCTGGCGCCGAGCGGTGAGCTCTGGGCGGTGGGCGCGGCAGGCAATGTTTAATGCGCGCGCGGCCGGTCAACGCGAGTGGCGCGACGCCTTCACCGCCGTCGCCGTCCAATCGCTGCACGCCGTGTGGCTCGATCCGGAGGGCGGGGTCTGGGCAGTGGGCGGCAACGTGCGGACCACCGAGCTCGATCGCGGCGTCGCCCTGCACCTGATGCCTCAGCGGTTGTAGCTCCAAGCTGCCTCACAGCGGCAGGTTGGCGGGGTCCATTCCTGCAACACCTGCGGGGGCAGCCGAGCGCCGCTGCGGAGGAATGACCATACGAAAGGCATGACTCATGGCGTCTCATCGCGCCCGCGCCAGGCGCGACCGCGAGGCCGCGCGAGAACGATTCTTTCTCAGCTTCCGGGTTCCCAGCGTTTCGTGGCACGCTGCAGCGTCGCTCCGCCGCGGCAGTTGCGCGTGATGACGTACAACACGCACGGCTGCGTGGGCACGGACGGCAAGTGCCGGCCCGAGCGCATCGCCGAAGTGATCCGCGCTTTCAGCCCCGATGTCGTGGCGCTGCAGGAGGTCGATGTGGGGCAGCAGCGCTCCGGCAGCCTCGATCAGGCGCAGCGCATCGCCGAGCTGACGGATCTGTCCGCGCACTTCACCAGCGCGCGTGACGTGGGTGAGGGCCGCTATGGCAACGCGATCCTCACGCATCATCCCTACGAGCTGCGGGCGGAGGGCATTCTGCCGGCGCTGCGCGGCGAGGTGAGGGCGGCGCAGTGGTTGCGCCTGACGCTCGACCAGGGCCACCTCGACGTCGTCAACACGCACCTCAGCCTGCATTTCTTCGAGCGCCTGGTGCAGTTTCGCGCGCTGTTCTCCGACGATCCGGACTCGCCGATCGGGCAGCACCCGGCGCCCTTCCCGGCGCTGCGTGGCTCGCTCGATCACCTGATCCTGTGCGGGGACTTCAACGCGGGCGCGCTCTCGCCATTGTACTATCTGTTGCGCCGGCGCTTGCGCGACGCTCAGCGCTCCTCCGGGCGCTGGGGGCAGCCGACGTTCCCTTCGTGGTTCCCGTTGTTGCGTCTCGACCATGTCTGGATCGGCAAGGGCCTGAGTGCCCACGCCGCACACGTGCCGCGCGATCCGCTGGCGCGCGTCGCATCCGATCATCTACCGATCGTTGTCGACCTGGCCTGGCCGGCCACGGCCACCGGCGGCCTGCGGCCCACGGGGAGTGAGCCATGAACGCTGTAGACGCGCTGCCCGCGCCCTGGCAGGTGGAGCGGGTGGACCAGATCGAGCTGCTGGTCGACGCCGACATCTACTACGCGAGCTTTTATCGTGCAGCTCTGGAAGCCAGGCGCCACATTTACCTGGCGGGGTGGCAGTTCGACTCTCTGGCGCGGCTGCTGCGCCCGGCCCCCGACGAAGAGCTCGCGCACCCGATCGAGCTCTTGCCCTTCCTCGATCATCTGTGCGAGCGCACGCCGGGCCTCGAGGTGTTCATCCTGGCCTGGGACTACTCCCTGTTCTATGCGCTGGAGCGGGAGTGGCTGCAGCGGCTGAAGTTCGAGTTTCAGTCGCATGCGCGGGTGCATTTCGAGTTCTCGAATCATCCCGGCATGGGTGGCTGCCTGCATCAAAAGTATGCGCTGATCGATCAGCGGGTGGCCTTCGTGGGTGGGCTCGACATCTGTGACTCGCGCTGGGATACGCGCGCGCACCGCGCGCAAGACCCGGCTCGCCTCGACGTGCACGCCAACCCTTACAAGGCCTTCCACGATCTGCAGGTGGCCTTGCGCGGCCCGGTGGTGAAGAGCCTCGGGCGCATGTTTCGGGAGAGCTGGGAACGGGCCAGGAGCGAGGCCCTGAGCGCCCCCGACTCTACCCCCTCCGTCCGGCTCCCGAGCGCCCATCCGCAGCCGGAGCTGGCGCCCGCGGAGCCCGCCGCCGGGCAAGACCCCCGACACCGGGATCGTCTCGATCTGCGCAGCCTCAGCGGAGGGCGCGGCTTGCCGCTCAGCGCAACGAAAGTGGGCCTGAGCCGCACCGACATGATCTCCGCGCGAGCGCCGGCGGCGTTTCAAGTGCAAGCGCTGTTCGAGCGCGCCATTCTGGCCGCCGAGCGCCTGATCTATATCGAGACACAGTATTTTACCTCGCGGGCGATCGCCGAAGCCATGTGCCGGCGTTTCGCCGAAAGCAAGCGCGGCAAGCTGGACGTGGTCCTGGTCATGCCGGACGGCGCGGACACGCCGAAGGAGGATCTGGTGCTGGGGGCCCGGCAGCGCGCGGTGCGCCACCGCGTGGCGCGCGAGGCGGAGCGGCACGGGCACCGCTTTCGGCTGCTAAAGAGCCTGCAGGATCCCGCGCCAGGAGCGACGCAACCCGTGCGTCGCCCGGCGACCTTCATCCACTCCAAGCTGCTGATCGTCGACGACGAATTGCTCAGCGTCGGATCGGCAAACCTGACCAACCGCAGCATGAGCCTGGACACCGAGCTGAACGTCACCTGCGCCACGGTGCTCGAGGAACCACAGGCGGCTCAACGCCTGCGCGGCGAGATCGCCGCGATCCGAGCCAACCTGCTCGCTGAGCACGCCGGCTGCGCCGACAGCAGCCGCTTCCTGTCCGGCGAATCGCTGCTCGCGGAGATCGATCGCGCCTGCGCCGAAGCGCACGGCAAACTGCGCCGCCAGGAGATCCCTGAGCCGGAGTCGGGCAACGACCTGCTGAGCCAGCTGTTCGATCCCGCGCGCCCCCTGGACTGGGAGAGCCTGGAGCTCAGCTTGACGGGTGCCCAGCAGTGGCTGCCCCCCTGAGCACCTGCCGGGCCGCCTCGATGGCTTCCGTGCTGCCGGCGAGCGCGAGCACGTCTCCGGCGCGCAGCGGATCCTTTGCCGTGGGCAGCACCACGCCTTGATCGGGACGGGTGATCGCGAGCACGGTCGCGCCGGTCACTCCGCGCAGGTTCAAGCTGGCCAGCGAACGCCCGACGGCAGCGTGGGGCGGCTCGAGCTGCACGAGCGTCGGCACGCCCAGGCCAGGCAGCAGCAAAGGCCCGGGGCTGAAGATCGGGGCGGGCGGCTCGGGCGCGCCACCATCTGCGCCCCCGCTGCGAGCTTGATCCACGATCACGTCGAAGATGGTCTGCGCGCCTGCCCGCACGTGCCCGTGCAGATCTGCGGCGCCGCGCCAGAAATCCGCGCCGAGCACGGCCAGCAGCAGGCCGAGCAGCAGCGGCGCGACCACGCCGCCCACGAACGGTTGCGTCAGGGCCAGCAAGATCAGCCCCGCCAGCAGCGTCAGCCCGAGCTGTAGGGTAGCGGCCAGCAGCCGGCGGGACGCCGCGCCCGGATCCGCTGTGCCCGGCTCCACCGGCGCCAGCACGGCCTCCGCGATGCCCACGCCGAGGCGCCGCGCGACGCGCACGACGCCCGCCACCAGCGGCAGCACCACCACCAGGGCCGCGGCGATCACCCCCATTCGGGCCGCGCCCGCGCCCAGGGCAAAGCGACCCTCCAGCAGCTCCGTCACGGGCGCGACGGCAAACGAGGCGCCGATGGTGGTGGCGCCCAGCAACGCCGCGTCGAGCAAGAGCAGGCGCACCAGCCGCCTCAGCTCTGTTCCGCGCGTCTGGGGGCGGTTGCCGCTGCGCAACTGCTCCATCCAGCCGCCATAGAGAGTGACGAACGTCTGCAGCGGGCGCGGCATCTTGCGGTCGACCCAGTTCGCGGCCGGACCCGACGCGCGGATCAGCCACGGGGTGGTCAGGGTGGTGATGGCCGAGACCGCGACTGCCACCGGGTAGAGGAAGTCGCCGGTGGCTCCCAGCGACAGACCCAGCCCGGCGATGATGAACGAGAACTCGCCGATCTGCGCCAGGCTCATTCCGGCCTGAACCGAGGTGCGCACACGATTGCCGGTCAAGAACGCGCCGAGCGATACGCCCAGCACCTTGCCGGAGATGACCACGGCCGTCAGCGCGGTGATGGCGAACCAGTGACGAGCGATCCACACCGGGTCGATCAACACCCCGACGGAGACGAAGAAGATGGCTGCGAACAGGTCGCGCACCGGGGCCACCAGGTGCTCGATCTCCTGCTGCTGGCCTGATTCGGCGATCAGTGAGCCCGCGATGAAGGCGCCCAGGGCCACCGAGTAGCCGACCTCGTGCGCCAGCAGTGCGATCGCGAAGCAGAAGCCGATGCTCGCGACCAGCGTCGTTTCCGGCCGCCCGAGCCGTTGAACGAAGCGCACGGTGCGAGGCACGACGAGCAGCCCGATCGCGATCAACCCGAGCAGGAACAGCAGCAGCTTGCCGCTGGTCAGCGCCATTTCCGTCGCGGAGAGCCCGGCGCCGCTCGCGATCGCCGTGAGCGTGGCCATCAGCAAAATGGCGATCAGGTCTTCGATGATCAGCACCCCCACCACGAGCTCGCGCAGAGGGCCCTGAATGCGCTGCTCGTCGAAGGCCTTGGCGATGATGGTCGTACTGGAGATGGCGATGATCGCGCCGGCAAACAGGCTCTCCAGCGTGCTCCAGCCAAACAGCCGCCCAGTGACGAAGCCGAGCCAGATCATCAAGCTCGATTGCAGGAGCGCGGTCAGGCCGGCGCTCGGCCCCAGGCGCACCAGCTTTCCGAGGCTGAACTCCAGCCCCAGCGAGAACATCAGGAGGATCACGCCGAGCTCGGACAGCGTCTCGATCACCTGCCGGTCCGCGACGAGCGGGACCGGTACGTTGGGACCGATGATGAAGCCTGCCAGGATATAGCCGAGCACGACCGGCTGGCGCAGGCGCTGGAACAAGACCGTCGTCACGGCGGCGACACCCAGCACGATCGAGAGCGCCTCGAGAAAGCCGTGTGCATCCATCAGGTCCCCGCAGCATACGGCGAGCTCTGCTGCTCGGCCCACTCCATCATCAAAAAAAGCCGCTCGTCCGCTGTGATAGATTCAGCCTATGAAATACTCGCCCCACGCTTTTTCGCTACGGCAGCTGCAGTATGCGGTGGCCGTGGCGGATTCGCTGAGCTTCCGCAAGGCGGCCGAGCTGTGCCACGTCTCTCAGCCCTCGCTGAGCGCCCAGCTGGCGCAGCTGGAGACTGCCCTTGGCGTACGCCTGTTTGAACGAGATCGGCGGGGAGTATTGCCGACGGGCGCGGGCAAGGAGCTGATCGAACGCGCTCGGCGCTTGCTGCTGGACGCTGACGATCTGAACGCCGCCGCGCGCCGCGCCGTCGATCCGCTGCAGGGCGCGCTGCGCATCGGCGTGATCCCCACGGTCTCACCCTACCTGCTACCGCACGTCACGCCGGCCTTGCGCGCCGAATATCCCAAGCTGACCGCGATCTGGATCGAGGATAAGACGGAGGTGCTGCTGAAGCGGCTGCAGGCCGGAGAGCTCGACGCCGCGCTGCTCGCGCTGGAGGCCGAGCTGGGCGACGTCGAGCATGAGCTCGTGGCGACCGATCCGTTCGTGCTCGCCACGGCGCCGGACGACCCCCTGGGTCAGAGCGCCGCGGCGGTGGAACGCTCCGAGCTGCGCGACGCGGACGTTCTGCTGCTCGACGATGGCCATTGCTTCCGCGAGCAGGCGCTCTCGTATTGCGCGCGCACGAAGGCACGGGAGCTCGAATTTCGCGCCACCAGCCTCGCCACGCTGGCACAGATGGTGGCGAGCGGGCTGGGGGTGACGCTGCTGCCAGCACTGGCGGTGGCGACCGAGGCCGAGCGAGCGGGTCTGGCCGTGCGGCGCTTTGCCGAGCCGGCGCCCGCCCGCACGATCGTCTTGATCTGGCGCAAGCGCTCGGCCATCGGCGCTGCCTTGCGCCGCGTCGCCGCCACTCTGCGCGCAGCCTGTCCGACGCTGCCGGCCCCAGCTGGCGCGGCGCGCGGCGCAGCGCGGCGGTCGGGCGGTGTGGCCGCCAAGCGCCGTGTCGCAAGCCGCACCGCCAGCTAGGGCGCCGCGGAGAAGGCGGTGGCGTCGCTGCTGCGGCGTGGACGGCATGCCGATTTGGCGTGGCTCCCGGCCACACTGGGGGCAAACCGTCAGCAGCGTGGCAGGCAGAGCCGCGTACGAGCTGGCACGTGCGCGGCACGCTGCATGCAAGTACACCGAGCATGCCCAACCGCAATTTGCTTCGAAACGCGTTGGTATCGAGTCTAGCCCTCGGCGGTCTCGCGCTGGCATTGCCCGCGCACGCTGCCGACATCGAGGTGCGCGCGCCAGCGGACACGCCGGTTCACGTGCGGCGCACGGCCCCGTTGCGCTTCGGTGAGGAGGGTCAGAAGGCGGTCTCGAGCGACGTCGGGCTGTCGCTCAGCACCACCAAGGTGAGCGGCGTCTCGGGCTCGTCCACGGTGCTCGTGCTGCGCCCCGCGCTCGATTTCTTCGTCGCCGACTCCTGGTCGTTAGGCGGCTTCGTGGGCGTGGAATACGCCTCGGCGCCCGGCGGTAGCTCGCAGGCCATCAGCATCGGGCCGCGCGTCGGCTACAACGCGACGCTGGGTGACAAGCTCTCGATCTGGCCCAAGGTGGGCTTCGCCGTCGCGCGCACCAGCCAGACCCGCGACGGCGCCACGCTGCCGAGCGGCACGGTCTTGCCGGACGATGACGAGGACCATGCCAGCGTGCAGCTGAACCTGTTCGTCCCCGTGATGTTTCACCCGGTCGATCACTTCTTCCTCGGCCTGGGTCCCGCTCTGGACCAAGACCTCACGGGCGACAACAAGGCCACGACCATCGCCGTGCGGCTGACGATCGGCGGCTGGGTCTAACTCGGACGGGGCAGGACCCGCTGGAGCGAGGCGGCGGCCCTCCGTGAAGGGTTCACGGCCTTGGCACGGAAATCTGGGCCTCGAGCAGGGTGTCGCCCGGCAGCGTGGGAAACTGCGAGCCGGGGGGTCGAAGGAGATGCCCGCGCCCGGGCCGCCCTGTGCGCGTGCTATCTCCGCCGCCTATTGGGCGTTGAGCGAGCTCACCAGCAGCGCTCCGCTCGCCAGCCAGGTTCCGCCGGGCTGTTTCGGGGCTGCGTCCCGTGCCAGGACCACCAGAGGATCGCTCGCCACCTGGGCATCCCCTGGCGCGGAGGAAGAGCGCTGGAGCTGTTGTGCGAGGGGCCAGGTGCAGCAGACGCCGACCGGCTATCGGCCGCTCAACGGGGCGCGTGGTGGACACGCGCCGCGATCCGGACGGCGCCCACGCGCTGCGCGTGTTCTGGTCGGAGGTGGCGCTGGAGCGCTTGCGCGGCCGCTCCGAGGGGCTGTTCTCGCACCAGCGTGCTTGCGGTATCGGAGCGAGATCTGCAGCGCATCCGTGACCTGCAGAAGGCATACTACCAGCAGGTGCGGGCCATTGTCGCCCGGTCGCAGCCGGTCGAGCGCGTGGCGCTCCTCAACTGGCAGCTGATGCCGTTGGGCTGAGCCGCGCCCTTCCGCTTCGGCTGTCGGCTTGCAGCCGAGTCCCGCCCGCGCGCACATTTCCGAATCTGCGGCTCAGACTCTCCCAACATGAGGTGGCCAAGATGGCAGCAGGCCCGCCCAGTCCGGACGGGCGACAGCAGTCAAAAGGAGCCGTCATGCCGAGCGTCGCCCATGCAGAAATCCAGCGTCTCCGCACCTTGCACCAGCGAGCGGATCTCGAGCTCACGGTATTGCAGAAGCGCCCGTATTGGACGGCGGAGGAGGAGCGCGAAGTGCTCGCGCTGAAGCGCTTGAAGCTGAAGCTGAAGGACCGGATGGCCTGGGTCGAGGCCATCCTGCGCGAGCATGAGGCACCGGTGGAGCGGGCTCAGAAGACGGTCCAGCCCAGCTTCACCAGATAGTAATACAACATCAGCTTGGGAATGCGCAGCGCGACGATCACGGCGAACGCACGCACTGGCAAGCGATAGAGCCCGCTCACGTAGCACTGGACCGAGAACGCCACCGGAGTCAGGCTGGTGATCACCGCGCTGCGATAGGCGTTGCGCCCCTCGAGCTGGTGCCGAAATCGCTCGCCCACGCGGCTCAGCCAGTTCCACAGCCGCGGAAAACGCGAGAGCTTGCGCGCGAACGCGTAGCCGCTCACGCCGCCTGCCAGCGATGCCAGCGTGATCACGCTGAACGCGGCCAGGTCAGAGGTGCCGGAACCGACCGCGAGCAGCATGTAGAACTGCGGCGGAATGGGGAAGTGAAAGCCGTCTGCGATGTACGTGCCGAGGGCCATGCCGGCGAGCCCGAAGCGCGAGACGAAGTCGCGCCCCAGGCTCTCCAGCTGCGGGCGGAGCAGCCGCACCACCAGCACGACGACCACCAGGAAGGCCAGCACACCCAGCGCCAGCCGCAGCGCGAGGCGGCGCGGGGATTGAGGCGCCGAGGGCCCGCTTTGAGCCCTCAGCGTGCCTTCAAATCGCACTGAACTCGTTCCTTCATGTCGCCGCAGCCGAGCGCACGCCGATCGGCAGGCGGCGGGGCGGCGCTGGGGGCAGGGCTGCGCGGCGCGCTCTGCCACCAGCGCTCGGCGTCCTCCTCGCTCCAGCTGCCGGCCGCGTCGCAGCCGCGCAGTTGTTCCGCGAGCGCGGCGGCGGTCTGCGGGCGCGCCGCGGCCTCCTTCGCGAGACAGCCGAGCACCACCCGCTCCAGATCCTCGGGTACCGGCGCCCCGAGCCGCGTCGAGGGCGCCACCGGGATCGTGTGCAAGTGGTGGCCGCACAACTCGGCGAGCGTGCGGCCGGCGAACGGCGGCTCCCCGCACAGCAGGAAGTAACCCACGGCTCCCAGCGCGTAAATGTCTGCGCGGCCGTCGACCTCGGCGGGGGTCACGATCGCTTCCGGAGACAGGTAGAGCGGAGTGCCCGCGATCGCATCGACGCTGCTCAGCGTCACGTTGGTCGGGTTTCTGAACTCGCGCACCAGCCCGAAGTCGAGCACCTTGACCACATCGAAGCTGCCGCCGCGAGGGCACAGGTACACGTTGGCGGGCTTGATGTCGCGGTGGATCAGTCCGACCCCGTGGGCCTCCCGCAGCGCGCCGCAGATCTGCAGCATGATGTGGATCACTCGCCCCGCGGGCTGCGGCCCATCATGCAGCACCAGCTGCTCCAGAGTCATGCCATCGAGCAGCTCCATGGCATAGTAGAAGCGCCCCTCCGGCGTGCGGCCGTAGTCGTAGATACAGATCGTATTGGGGTGAGTGAGCCGCGCGGTCAGCTGCACCTCTTTCTCGAAGCGCCGCAGGGCCAGCTCTGAGCCGCCGTCGGTCATCAGCTTGATCGCAGTGGGCCGCCTCAACATCGCGTGGCGCGCGCGATAGATCTCGCCCATGCTCCCGGACCCGATCTTCTGCTCCAGGGTGTACTGGCCGAGCTGGCGAGCGAGGCTCGCCGTCTCGTGCAGGCCGTAGATGACCTTGGAGGTGACGGTCGCCAGGGCCGTCCCAGCGAGCGACCAGAGCACGCTGTCGACCAGCCCGTGCAATGACGGAGCGACGCTGCCGGGCGGCGAGGTCAGCGCCAGGCCGACCCCCGAGAGCGTGATGCCCACGAAGCTGCCGAGCGCGAGCCAGAGCGTGCGGAACGGCGTGCTCGGCACGATCACCGAGCGCCCGATCGTCACGTGGCCGACCGCCAGCAGCGAGGTGTACATGCCCCAGGGCTGGGGCACGAAATGACCCATCGCGGCATAGCAGCCGCAGATCAGCAACGTTGCCCCCTGATCCAGCCGCGCCAACGCGGAGGCCGACAGCGCACGACGCGTCCTGCACACCCGCCAGAGCGCCAGCGCGAGCAAGGTGCCCGCCGCGTGGAACACGCGCCCCTCGGGCGTCATCCGGAAGGCGCCGCGCCACAGGTCGATGGCGCTGGTCACGACCAGGAACATCGTGGAGATGCTGAAGATGATCTGCCCGGCCAGCGCCAGCCGCTCCTGCACGAAACGCAGCTCTTGCTGCGAATCGGCGGGCACGCTGCCCAGGCGCACGCGCGAGCGCTGCGGCGACGACGTGGGCGTCGCGGAAAATCCGGCCGAGAGCTGCTCCGACGGCGTCGTGGAGGACAAGGCCGCCGCCGGCAGGAAGCGCGCTCCCGACGCGCGGTGGCCCAGGGCGCGGGCGCCGGACGACGCCGCTTCGGGCGCTTCGGACGAGAGTGTCTGGTCCGACGGGGCATCCGCCGGCGCGCGCGTGGCGTCCGGGCGCTGCGTCGGGAAGGCGGGTTCCGAGGGCCTCAGCACGCGCTGTTTCTAGGGCCGAGCGGACCTCAGGGCAAGCACGCGCAACCAGCGGCAGACGTGTTCGTTTTCGGGGCCCTCGCAGGCGCGCAATGGCGCACTGCTTCCTGCGCGCGTCAGCGCTCGGCGGCGACAGATCTGCCCCGACGCCTGGACAGGCCGCGCAAATTGCGACGCGCTCCAGGCAACGCTTGTGACGATCAGAGCTGTCCTCTATAGTAGACAACATGTCTGCTATCACATTGTACAGTGCTCGCGCTTGCCCGTTCGCGCATCGCACGCGCCTGGTCCTGGCGGAGAAGGGCGTCTCCTTCGAGCTGGTCGAGATCGACCTCGCGAACAAGCCAGCTTGGTTCGGCAGCGTCTCCCTGTACGGCAAGGTGCCCGCGCTGGAGCACGCCGGGCAGCGCTTCGTCGAGTCGGCCGTGATCAACGAGTACATCGAGGAGGTCTTCCCCGAGCCGAAGCTGTTGCCGACGGAGCCTGCGCGGCGGGCGTTCGCCCGGATCTGGATCGATTTCGCCAACACGCGCCTCGCGGTGCCCTATGCCAAGATTTTGCTGGGCGCCACGGAGGCCGATCGTGAAACCGGCAAGGCCGAGCTCTCGGCGGCGCTGGAGCGCCTGGAGCGCGAGGCCATCGTTCAGCTCTCCGGCGCGGGACCCTATTTCCTCGGCGCCGAACCGAGCCTGGTCGATTTCACCTTCTATCCATGGTTCGAGCGCTTGCCCGCGCTCGAGCAACACGCCGGCTTCCAGCTGCCGGCGCTGGAGCGTCTGGCGCGCTGGCGCGAGGTCGTTCAGGCGCGCCCGTCCGTGCGCGCGATCGAGAACCCGACCAGCTTCTACGTGGAGCGCTACCGCAACTATCGGCGCCCAGCCCCTGCAGCGAGCGATAGCCAGGCGCGCGCCAAGGCCTCCTGACGGGGGCGAGCCCTCTCGGCGCTCGACGGCGCTCGACGGCGCGCCAGGCACATTGTTGCATTGACAACTATTTGCTGAGCTGGCAACCTGGCGAGCATGAAGGACCAGTTTCGAGATGGCGGCATCGTCGTCGAGAACGCGATCGGCTTCTGGATTCACCGCGTTTACCAGGCCTCCCGCAACGAGATGTTTCGCGAGTTCCGGGAGCACGGGGAAGATGTGACGCCGGAGCAGTGGGCCCTGTTGATCCGGCTCTGGGAGCGAGACGAGCTCACGCAGAGCGAGCTTTCGGAGGCCACGTTCCGCGACGCCCCCACCACCAGTCGCATCGTCGCCGGCATGGAGGCGCGCGGCCTGCTGGAGCGCAGCGTGCACCCACGAGACGGGCGGGCGCGCATCGTGCGGCTCACGCCCCGGGCGCGCTTCTTGCGCAAGAAGCTGGTGCCGGTGGTCGAGCGCATCGTACGTCGAATGGTGGGGGAGACCCCGGAGCAGGAATTGATCACCACGCGGGCGACGCTGCGGCGCATGTTCGACAACCTGGCGAGCTGAGCTGTGTTTCGCGGTGCTCTCGTCCTGCTGGCGAGCGATTGCGTTGCCTTGACAGCGAGCGCGCTGGGCGTGTCAGTTCGCCCCAGTGCTCCCCTCGGCGTGTAGCGAGCCGAGGCGCGGTACTAGACCACCTTGCCACGCGCCTCGGCGGGCCTACGTCTCTGCCCATGACGACCATCGGTTTCATCGGCGCCGGCAAGATTGGTAGCCAGCTGGCTCGGCTCTCGATCCGCAACGGCTACCACGTCGTGCTCAGCAACTCGCGCGAGCCGGCCTCGCTGGCAGGGCTGGTGCAAGAGCTCGGCCCCAACGCGCGCGCCGCCACCGCGCGCGAGGCAGCCCAGGCCGGGGACCTCGTGGTGGTGACGGTCCCGCTGAAGAACTATCGCAGCGTGCCCGTGGAGCCGCTCGCCGGCAAGGTGGTGATCGACACCAACAACTACTATCCGCAGCGAGACGGGCACATCCCCGAGCTGGATGATGAGTCCACGACGACCGCGGAGCTGTTGCAAGCGCACTTGCCGCTCTCGCGTGTGGTCAAGGCCTTCAATCACATCTACGCGGCGGAGCTCACGACGCATGGGCAGCCGCCGGGCACGCCCCAGCGCCGCGCGCTCGTGATCGCCGGCGACGACGAGCGGGCCAAGAGCACCGTGGCTCAGCTGATCGATCAGTTTGGCTTCGACGTCGTGGATGCCGGCCCGCTCTCCGAGGGCTGGCGCATTCAGCGCGACACACCCGGCTACGGCCCCCGGCGTACGGCCGAGGAGCTGCGCAAAGATCTGGCCGCGGCCAAGCGCTACGCGCAGATGTAGCTGGTCGCGGCTTCCCCGGGCGACCCGCCTCGGTTAGGCTGCGCACATGAGCCAGGCGAGGACGAGCGGTGCGGAGCGCGCTTCGGGGGGAACGCCGTGGCTGCGCGGCCACTGCTCCTGCGGAACGGTGCAGGTGAGGGTGGAGGATGCGTTTGCGTATGCCTTCTACTGTCACTGCTCGCGTTGCCGGCGCCGGACGGGTGCCGCGTTCGCGGCGATCGGGGGCATCGAGCTCGCGAAGCTGCAGGTGAGCTCGGGAGAAGCGCAGGTTCGCCGGCTGGGTGATGTGCCCGGCAATGACGGTTACGTCGCGGTCTGCTGGGAGTGCAGTTCCCCGCTGTACTCCGTGGTCCGTGAGCGGCGCTATGCCCACGTGCCGCTGGGTATGCTGCTGGACGTGCCGAGCCGGCGCCCGGATCATCACATCCATGTGGCGTCCAAGGCGCCCTGGTACGAGATCACGGACGGTCTGCCGCAATACGACGTGTATCCCCCCTGAGACAGGCGTCGGTCGCTCCCTGATCACCTGACTAAAAATTGACAGCGCTTGCGGATCTGGGCTGAGTACGCCTCATGAACCCAAGCGGGCTGCGGCCCCGGGCAGCCAGCGGTCGTGTGCTCGCCTGCTGGCTCCTGGGCAGCGCGCGCGCACTGGCCCAGCCGACGCCGGAAGCGGAGGGCCCGCCGGCAGCAGCGGCGCCGGACGCGGCCCAGCCCGATCCCAGGAGCGCCGGCGTGAAGCCCCCCGAGCTCCTTTCCCCCTCGCAGCCAGACTACCCCGAGGAAGCCCGCGCGCAGGGGCTCGAGGCGCGAGTGACACTGCGGTTGGACATCGATCGCGACGGCGCGGTGACCCATGCCGAGGTGGTCGAGCGTCGTGGCCATGGCTTCGACGAGGCCGCCCTGCGCGCCGCCCAACGGTTGCGCTTCACGGCCGCGCAGCGGGACGGGCGCGCCATCCCCGTGCGTATCTTGTTTCACTATGATTTTCAGCTGGAGCGCGCGCCGGCGGTCGTCAGCAGCGCTTTCCGCGGCGCGATCCGCAGCGCCGAAGGCCTTGCGCTGGCTGCCGCGCGCATCGAGCTGATCCAGAACGGTGCCTTGCTGTACCGCGCCGACAGTGATGCGCAGGGAGCGTTCGAGCTCCAAGGGCTCGAGCCTGGCAACTATGAGCTCTCGATCAGCGCGCCCGGATTTCGATCGTTCACGGGGCCGCTCCGGCTGGAGGGGGGGCAAGAGGCGCAGGCGAGCTACGTGCTGGAGGCCGAGCTCGCGGCGCAGCCCCCGATCGAGGTCACCGTGCAAGGCGAGCGGTTGCCGAACGACATCAGCTACCATCGCGTGGCAGCGCGCGAGCTCGCGCACGTCGCGGGCAATCGCGGCGACGCGCTGCAGGCGCTGGAGAACTTGCCCGGTGTGGCTCACTCGCCGGAGCTGTCTGGATTGTTGATCGTGCATGGCACCTCGCCCGAGAGCACACAGATCTTCGTCGACGGCACCTACGTGCCGGGCATGTATCACTTCGGAGGATTGAGCAGCGTGGTGCCCACGGACATGCTCGATCACGCGGACTTCTTCACCGGTAACTACGGCGCCCGCTACGGGCGCGGCGTCGGCGGCATCGTCGACATCGCGATCCGCAGAGCGCACCCGGACGGCGAGTACCACGGCCTGTTTCAGGCCGATCTGCTGGACGCGCGCGCGCAGCTCGAGGGGCCGTTGCCCGGCCCTGAGCGCTGGAGCTTCATCGCCGGAGCGCGGCGCAGCCACGTCGATCTGTGGCTGATCCCGCTGCTCGACAGCCAGGACACCTCCTTCCAGGCAGCGCCCGTGTACTACGATTACCAGGCGTTCGTGGAGCACGAGCAGCGCGACTCGCAGCTGCGCTTCGGCGTGTTTGGCTCCGACGATCGCTTGCGCTTGACCAACCGCGCCTCGGTCTCGGGAGGGCAGTTCGATCAGGCGAACGCCTTCTGGAATGTGCAGATGCTGCACGAAGCGCGGCTCGCGCCCGCGCTCCAGGAACGCAGCGTGGTCTCGTTTGGCTACTTTCTGCAGCGCTTCAGCGTCAGCACGCTGCACGTGGAGACGCGCGCCTATCCGATCATCGCCCGCAGCGAGCTTTCCGCTCAGCTCAGCGACCGGCTGGAGCTGCGCCTCGGCCCGGATCTGCTCTATGCGCCGTTACACTCCAAGTTCGCAGTGCCGGAAGAGACGGGGCCGGGGACGCCTGACTCCGGTTCGTTCTTGCTGCGCCCGCCGCGCATCTTCAGCGACGGAAGCGCCTATTTTCGGCCCGCCTTCTACGCCGAGCTGAGAGCGGAACCGCTGCCAGGCCTGGAGCTCCTGCCCGGCGTGCGCATCGATTATACGCATGACACGGGGCGTGTGGACCTGAGCCCGCGCATCAGCGCCAGATACGAGCTGGGCTCGACGCCGCGGAAAACCACGCTGAAGGCCGCGTTCGGCTTCTTCCACGAGCCGCCCCAGGTGCGGCAGACGCTGGAAGGCTACGGCACGGACGACCTCGACTCGGTGCGGGCGCTGCAGTCGTCGCTCGGTGTGGAACAGCAGCTCAGTAGGCAGCTGAGCCTGAGCGTGCAGGGGTTTCATCTCGACCTGGCCGAGCTGATCACGAGCCGTCCCAATGCGGAGGGCCGCCTCGAATACCAGAACACCGCGGCCGGCAAGGTGATCGGCGCCGAGTTGATGCTGCGCTATGAGCCTGACGAGCACTTCTTCGGCTGGTTGAGCTATACGCTCTCGCGCTCCACCCGGCGCTGGGGGCCCGGCGAGCCGGAGATGCTGTTCGGGTTCGATCAGACCCACGTCCTGGCGGCGGTCGGCAGCTACCGGCTGGGCCGCGGTTGGGAGCTCGGCGGGCGGCTGCGAGCTGTCTCGGGAAACCCGACGACACCCTGTATCTCCGGCCTGTACAGCGCCTTCGAGAACGCTTACCTGTGCGTCAACGGACCCTTCCAGAGCCAGCGCGCGGCGCCCTTCTATCAGCTGGATTTGCGCGTCGAGAAGCGCTGGCGCTGGTCGGAGCAGGCCGGCATCACGGCCTATCTGGAGGTGATCAATGCCACGGCCCGCGAGAACAAGGATTCGATCGTGTATTCTTTCGACTACTCGCAGCACGGCTACGTGAGCAGCAATCTGCCGCTGTTGCCCAACCTCGGCGCGCGGTTCGACTTCTGATGGCGTCCAGTATTCAGCGTTCCCGGTCCGGCTCGAGCGTGGCGGCGCGCGGCCCTCTGCTGCTCGCGGGCATGGTGATCAGCGGCTGCTTTCCCAGCGGTCCCGAGTTTCCCAACCCGCGTCAGCCGCGTGGAGTGCGCGTGCTCGGGGCCGTTGCCGCGCCGGCGAGCGGCACGCCGGGCGGGGATGTGGACCTGAAGCTCGAGCTGTTCGACGGCGGTCCTTTGCTGGCCGAGCTGCGGCAAGCTGCAGGCCTGGCCGGGGACACGCCCGCGGCGGCGCCTCTGAGCGTGGCGTGGCTCGGTGGTTGTCACAATCCGCCCGGCGACGCACAGTCGGGCTGCTACCCGCTGATCGGCGAGATCGCGGCAAATCTGCCCGATCCGCTGCCGGAGTCCAACGCGGCGATCCCCCGCGAGCTCCGCTCCTTCTTCGCCGTGGGGAACCAGTTCTCGCTGCACGTGCCGGAAAGCATTCTCGAGGGTCGTCAGCTGCGCACCGCGGCGGCGCCGTTCGGCGTGAGCTTCACGTTCTTTGCCGTGTGCCGCGGCGTGCTGCGGCCGGCGCTCGACGACGACCAAGCCGTCCCACTGCGCTGCGAGGACCGAGACACCGGCGAAGAGCTGGGCAGCGAGGCTTTCGTGAGCGGCTTCGTCACCACCTACACCTATGAGGGCGCGCTGAATCATCCACCGGTGCTTTCCCGAGCGCCGATCGACGGGGTGGAGGCGCCGGTCGTGCCGTGCGAGAGCGACGCTGACTGCGCGGCGACGCAGATCGGCGAGCTAGCGACGGCCTGCGCGCGTCCGCTCACACCCGAGCTTTCAGTCGCGACGGAGCTGGCTCCGCAGCGCTGCCTGCCGGTCGTGTCCGCCTGTTCGGCGCCTCCCTGTGCCAGCCACCAGCTCTCACCGGAGCTGAGTCCGACGAGCGTTGAACCGGATCCGACGGGGGCAGCGCCGGGCGCGCCAGCGCCCGATGAGATCGTGTGGGTGCGCTACTTCGGGTTCGGCGGCTTCAACCGCGAGCAGGCGTTGATCAACGATCGCGCGACGGGGTTGAACCCCGACTACGCGCTGAGCTGGAGTGCGCCGCCCGTCTCCGTCGAAGCGCCGGTCCCGGTCTGGGCCATCGTGCAGGACAACCGCGGTGGCACAGCCGTCGCTCGCTGGGATTTCCTGGTGCGCACGGGGCTGTAGTCGGCTCAAGTCAGCAGGTGCCAGATCGCGACGTAGTGGGCGATCGCTCCTGGCAGGCCCAGCAGGTGATTCACTTCGTGATAGCCGAAGGTGCGCGGCCAGGGGTTGGGGCGCCGTTGCCAGTAGACCAGCGCGCCCGATGTGTAGAAGGCGCCGCCCCCGAGCAGCAGCGCGACCCAGGCCAGGCCGATGCGTGTCGCCAGCTGCGGCAGGAACGGCGCCATGCTCCAGCCGATCAGCACGTAGAAACCGGTCGTCAGCAAGCGCGGAGCCTTTTCCCAGGCGTGGGCTTTGACGAAGCCGATCAGTGCGCCGCCCAGCGTGATCGAGAGCACGATCGTGCGTGGGCCTGTCTCCAGCTGATACGCGAAGGGGGCGTAGCTGCCCGCGATCAGGAGGTAGATCATCGAGTGATCCAGGCGCCGCAGGCGGCGGCGCGTGGTCAGCGGCCAGAGCGGCGTGTGGTAGAGACCGCTGGTACCGAACACCAGCACCAGCGCCGCCGCGTAGGCGATGGCGAGAGCTGTCGGCACACCGGCGCGCGCATGCAGGGCGAGCACGGTGCCGGCGGGAAGGGAAATGCAGGCCGCGACGGCGTGCAGCACGCCGCGCAGTCTGGGCTTCTCCGGGGAGAGGGCGCCGTCGGCGGCGCCCAGCAGCGATTGGCTCACTCCAGGAATTGCGGCACTTTTTCCCCGGGACTCAATGTGGGACAGCGGAAGGCAGGTTTCCTTATGGAATTATTTGATCCCGCTGCAACGTGTGCTTTTGGCTATGCCTCTTTAGCTGACCAGGCCCAGATCTCTGCTTAAACTCAGACCCGGATGGCGAAATTTGCCTCCTGTTAGGCCGTTTTAATTCTGGCGCCGAAATCGGACTCACCTCGCTCGCTCATTACTGTTTCACCGAGATGAGCCCCGCCCCCTCTGCTGGACGGACCCTGTGACCTCGCTCTCGTCGCGTTCGTCTCGTCCAATTGTCTCTTCCCTTGGCGCCGGGCGCGCAAATCAGGACCGGAGAACTCTATGACGAATCACATCAACCACAAAAGCTACGGGATGTCGCTCAGACGCTTGAGCTTCGGCATCGCCACCGCGGTGCTCGCGTTCGCCTGCGGTAGCGAAGACAGCAACAATCCGGCCAGCACCGAACCAGAAACGCCGGTTGATGTTCCTCCGGTCCAGCGCGAGACCTGTGACGACAACCCGTTGCTCGCGGGCTGCCCGGGTAATGCGCCGAGTGCCGTGGATACCGGTGCCCCGGTGGACACGAACGACCCAGCAGCATTGGCCAAGGCGGCCGCCGAGAACGTGCTCGCCTCGAACTGCGGCCAGTGCCACGGCCCCAACCTGACGCCGCAGGCGGCGAAGGCGGGGATGAACTACATCGACGACATCGACAGGCTCGTGGATACGGGCAAGATCAAGCCCCTCAACTCTGCGGGTTCGCTGATCGTGCAGCGCATGATCCGGGGTGAGATGCCCCCGGTCGACTCGGGGCTGCCGCGGGTCACCGATGCGGACATCACGATCGTGTCGGACTACATCGACAACCCCACATTTTGGCCAACCGCTGAAACGGCCGCCCGCAGCTGCACCGAGGACGGGCAAGTCGTCGATTTCGACGAACTGTATCAGGACGTGGCCTCCGATCTGCGCCGCGCCGAGGGCCGAGATCGGCCTTTCTTCCGCTACATCTCGCTGACCAACCGCTACACGGCGGGTGTGTGCGCGGATGCGCTGGAGAAGGATCGCCAGGCGCTCACCAAGATGCTGAACATGCTGTCCCGGCGGGCCAGCATTTCCGAGCCGGTCGCCATCGACAGGGACGAGCTGATCTATCGCATCGACCTCCGTGACTTCAACTGGGATGAGCCGGTCGATGTTGACGGTCGCAACTTCAACGACGCCTGGGAAGCCATCGCCGAGAACAACCCCTATGCGGTGCGTTTCGAGGGCAGCGATGCGGAGGACGCCCAGGACGATGCGGAGACCGACTTCCCCGTCATGTTCGCGGACCAGATGCTCTCGGTCGCCACGATCGGCAACCTTTACTACGGCCTGATCGGCGTGGACTCCAACGGCAGGCTGCAGGACTTCATCGAGCGGGATCTCGGCATCGACGTTCAGGATGACATCGAGAACGGCGACGCGCTGCGCGCGGGCACGACCCGTTCGCGCATCTCGCGGCAGGACCGCGTGGTCGAGCGCCATGACATCACGGTCCGAAACGGCGTGCTCTGGCAGGCCTTCGATTTCAAGGCGGACGATGCCAGCGACAGCATCTTCGAGGATCCCTTCGACTTCGCGCCCGGCGGGACGGAGGTCATCTTCACGCTGCCGAACGGCATGCTCGGTTTCATCATCGCCGATCAGGACGACAACATCGTCGAGGACTCGGACATCCTGCTGGACACCAACCAGAACAACTTCCGCGTCGTCACCTCGGTTTCCTGCGCGAACTGCCACGCCACGGGCTTCATCCCGGTCGTGGACGAGGTCGGGCCCTTTGCGATCTCGAATGCGCGGGCCTTGCGGCTGAACCGCGACGAGGTGGAACAGTTGCAGGATATCTACCAGGCGCCCGAGGACTTCGCCCGTCAGGTGAAGGACGACTCGTCGTCGTTCTACCAGCGCGCGCTGACGACCGCGGGCTTGCCGCTTCAGGGCGGCGACCCGGTGTCGAACGTGTTCTTGCGCTTCGACGCGGACGTGACGCTCGCGGATGCGGCCGGCGACCTGGGTGTGACGCCGGATGACCTGGCGGACGCGCTCAACGATCTCGATCCGAGCCTGGCCGTGCTCGAGCGCACCACGGTCGACCGCGACGACTTCACCGAGGTTTACCTGGACAGCCTCTGTGAGCTGACGTTCACGCTGGAGAATCAGCCCGAAGCCGCCGTGTGCGACAGCGTGCTGAACGATCGGCGCCGTCGCTGAACGCAGCGGGGTAGCCGGCGAACGCGAGCTGGCCACCAATTCGCAACGCCTGCTGAGGGCGCTGTCGTCGAGCTCGACGGCAGCGCCCTTTGGCGCATATTGGGGGGGTGGTGGACGCCGGCTGGATCTCCGAGTCCGCTCCCTGGGGACGTGCGGCGTTGACGGCCTACGCGATGGGGCAGCTGGGGCCCGACATGGCCCTGCTGCAGGTGCTGATGGCGGCACCCTCTGCGGCGGAAGCTATGGAGCTGCTGGAGAAAGCCCTGCTGCTGGCGCGCGGCAGCGCGGAGCCGAGCGCGCTCGGCAGGTTGGAGCAGCTGTGCACTCTGGCCCGCGAGCAAGGACGAGCCTGGCCCATCCTGGCGCGGACGCTGGAGCTCGTCGATCAGGGGGATGCCGCTGGCCAGGCGATGGCCGGGCCTGACGCCACGAGTCGCCTGGCGAGGATCGCGAATGGCTTTGATCGCGCCGCCGAGCTTTGCCCGGAGGCGAGCGTCGCCTTGTACTCGTTCGGGGATGGCTCGCGGCTCGCCGCAGCGACCGCCGAGCTCGCGGAGCGCCTGCGGGACTGGGGCCTGCTCGGGCGCGAGTGGGCCTACCTGGACATCGGCTGTGGCATCGGGCGCCTCGAGCAAGCGCTGGCCCCCGCGGTGCGCTCCATCGTCGGTATCGACATTTCCCGCAAGATGATCGAGCTCGCGCGCGCGCGCTGCGCGGGGCTGCCGAACGTCGCTTTTCAGGTGGCAAACGGCCGCGATCTGCGCGCCTTCGCAGCAGGCAGCCTGGACGTCGTCCTGGCGGTGGACAGCTTTCCTTATCTGGTCAGGTGTGGGGTTACACTCGTCACACGACAGCTGTCCGAAGTGGCGCGCGTCCTGAAGCCAGGAGGTCAACTCGCGATCTTCAACTTCTCCTATCGCAACGATCCGGACGCCGATCGGGAGGAGCTGGCGAGCTACGCGGCGGACCTGGGCCTCACGATGCTGCGCAGCGGGGCGCGGGGTCTGCGGACCTGGGACGGGGCTGGCTATCAGCTGATCAAGTGAACGCTCGCTCGCGGGAAATCCCTGGGCTGGGGGAGCGCTCCCGGTCGCGCTCCGCGCCGTCCTCGAGCGGCAGCTCGATCGTGACCAACAGGCCCCGCTCTGGATGATTTTGTGCCCGCACATTGCCGCCATGGAGCTGGACCGCGCGCTCGGTGATGGCCAATCCCAGTCCTGTGCCCCCCGTGCTGCGCGCTCGGTCTCCGCCGACCCGATAGAAGGGCTTGAAGATGTGTTGCAGCGCCTCTTCCGGCACGCCGGGGCCCTGATCGCGCACCGTCAGGATAGCCCGGCGTGCGTGCGGCTGGAGGGTGACATCCACCTCGGTGCCGTCCGCCGTGAAGCGTACGGCATTGCGGATCACGTTCTCGATCGCGCGCTGCAACAGCTCGCGGTTGCCTCGCACCGCGACGCCCGGTTGCAGGCGCGCGCGCACCCGGCAGCCGCGCTGCTCCGCCTCCAGATTGGCGTCCTCGACGATCCGTGCGGTCAGGCCGACCAGATCGAGGGCTTCGCCGTGCACGCTCGTCTCCGCCTCCAGGTGCTGGAGCTTCAGCAACTCCCCGATCAGCGCGTCGAGCCTGGCCGTGTCTCGTTCGATGCGCTCAAAGTGAGGCGCGAGCTCTTCGGGGGAACGCCGCCGGATCAGCTCGAGCGCGATGTTGAGTCGCGTGAGGGGAGAGCGTAGCTCGTGGGACATGTCGCGCCGCAAGCGCCGCTCGGACTCGATCAGAGCCGTGATCCGCTCCGCCATGGCATCGAGATCGCGCCCCAGGCCTCGGGTCTCGCTGTCTGCGTGGGCGAGCTGGCTGCCCACGCGCACGGACAGATCGCCGGAGGCGATGCGCTGGGTCGCTTGCCGTAGCTGTGCGATGGGTCGCGACAGGTAGCGCGCCAGCAGCACCGAGACGAGCCCGGTGACCACGACGATCGCGAGCAGCCGATACGGCAGGGTGTCCGGTACCAGGAAGAACATCCAGCGCGACCACACCGGACCCTCCGCGACCACGACGTAACGCGGATCGCGATCCAGCACGACCGCTGTGAGCTCGCTCTCGCCCACCTGGAAAGCGTCATGGTCAGGAGCGGCCTGCGCGGCGCGCACCAGGTCGGCTCCAGCAGAGATCGGCTCGCCGAGCGCCAGCTCACCGTCGCGGTACAGGGCCAGCTTCAGATCGCGTGGCTCGCGGCGCGCGAGCACCTGCTCACAGTGCTCCAGCCGCAGCTGAAGACAGTAGACGGCGTTCTCGCCCCGGATCTCCGCCGCGCGCGCCGTGAACCTCTGGCGCGCCTCGCCGGCCTCGGGTGGAAAGGCCCAGGCGTGGATCAGCGCGAAGGCACCGACCAGCAGCGTCATGGCCAACCACATGAAGGTGAGCAGGCGCAGGAACAGGCTCTTCATGTGTCTCCCTTGGCCAGGATGTAGCCGGCGTTGCGCACGGTCTTGATGCGTTCTCCACGCGGTCCGTCGCCGAGCTTCTTGCGCAGGTTCGAGACATGCATGTCGATGGCCCGATCATACGCCGCGAGTCGCCGCCCCAGGACAAGTTTGGCCAGCTCGTCGCGTGACACCACGCTGCCCGCGCGTTTGACCAGCACCTCCAGCAGATCGTATTCAGCCGTCGTCAGGTCGATCTCGGCGCCGCGCACGCGCGCCACGCGCGCCGAAGGCACCAGCTCCAGATCATCCACGGCCAGCACGGCGGCGCCCGACTTGCGTTGGCCTCCCGCACGGCGCTGGATCGCGCGCACGCGGGCCACCAACTCGCGCGGGTTGAAGGGCTTCGGCAAGTAGTCGTCCGCCCCCATCTCGAGGCCCACGATGCGATCCACGTCCTCGCCCTTGGCTGTGAGCATGATGACCGGCACCTCGGCGTTTTGCTCCGGGCTGCCCTGACGCAAGCGCGTCAACACCTCAAAGCCGTTCATGCCGGGCAACATGATGTCGAGCACGATCAACGCGAAGCGCTGGGCTTGCGCGCGCCCGAGCCCGGCGCGCCCGTCGCCCTGGCTCTCCACGCGGTAGCCTTCCTGTGCGAGCAACTCGCTGAGCAGCTCGCACAACTCGGTGTCATCGTCGATCACCAGGATCTCGGGCCGATCTGCCATCTGATGGAACTCTAGCCCTGGGAGCGCTCAGCGTCAGCAGACGCAAAGCGCTCCTGACAATCCTTGACAAAGGTCGACGGCGCTTGAAATTGGGCGGCGCAGACTGTGGAGCATGAACACTCCTCGTCTGAGCTGGCTGCGTCGAGCTCACTGGGCGCCGCTGCTGAGTCTGTGCATCGCGGGCCTGGCCCGCCAGGCCGCTGCGGAGACGCTCTCCGCGGACCAGGCCGTGAGCCGCGCCGCCACCAACAATCCCAGCTTGCGCGCCGCGCTGCTGGACGCAACGGCCGCGCGCCAGGGCCTGGCCGCTGAGCGGGGCGCGCGCGATCCGAACCTGGTCGCTGCGCTGCAAGCGGAACACTCGGAGAAGGCGGGCCGAGCGGGCGATCCAGGGCCAGGGCTCGACGGCAACGGCGCCTCGTCACGCTCGGTCACGGACGCGCTGAGCTCGAGGGCGGCGGTCTCCTACACGACTGAAATTGGTACCCAGCTCGAGCTCGGCGCATCCACGGGCGTCTCCTGGGACAAGCGCAGCTGGAGTGGCGCGAGTCCGCTGCCCGACAACCTGAACCTGGGTCCCAGCTACTCGGCGGAGGCCTACCTGAGCGCGCGGCAGCCGCTGCTGCGGGGCGCGGGCAGAGCGGTGCAGCTCGCGCCCCTGCGTCAGGCAGAGGCCGCCGCCCAGGCGGCGGAGAGCCGTAAGCAACAGGCCGCGAGCCAGACCGCGCTGGACGTGCTGGAGGCCTACTGGAACCTCTGGTACGCCGAGCGCGCCGTCGCGGTGCAAGAGCAGGCGCAGGGCGTGGCGGCGCGCCTGGTGAACGACGCCAAGCTGCGTGCCGACACGCTGGGCACGGGCGCCCAGGTCGACGTGTTGCAGTTCACGACCTCTGCCGCCTCGATCGCGGACGCGCTCTCGCGCGCTCGTGCCGAGCGCACCACGCGCGCGATCGAGCTGGGACGCTTGCTGGGCATGTCGCCCGCGGCCGCACGAGACCTGCAAGCCACCGGCGATCCGCCCGCGCCGGGCCCGTCGCAGGAGCCGGACGAGCTGACCCAGGCAGTGGACGCGAGCTCGCCGGAGCTGGCGGCGCTGCGCGCGGATCTGCAGCGTGCCAGGTCGCGGGTCAGCGTGGCACGCAACGCCGACCAGCCGCGCGTCGACCTGTTCGCGACGGGCTCGATCGGCACACTCTGGGGTGACAATCAGAGCTTTTCGCTCGCTGGCGGGCGCCCCACTTACGGTGTGCTGGGCGGCATCGAAGTGGAGCTGCCGCTGGGCTCGGGGCGCACCGGCGCCGACGCCGCCGCGGCACAGGCCGAGCTGGATGCCGCCGAAGCGCGCTACGATGCCCAGCTCCAGGCCTTGCGCGCGCAGGCCAGCTCGCTGAGCGTGAGCCTGCAGGCAGCGGCCGATCAGGTCTCGCTCACCAGCGAGACCGCGAACGCCGCCGGCCAGCTCGCGGAGGCTGAGCGCCAGCGCTTGCTGCTCGGCACGACCACTTCTCAGAACGTGGTCACGGCCGAGCAAACGGCACGCGAGGCCGAGCTGCGGCGGCTGCAGGCCCTGGTCAACCAGGCCTCTGCTCGCTTTGCGCTGGAGCACACCACGGGCCACCTGCTCGACCGCTTCGCCGCTCTCTAGCCTGAACACTTCTTCCCGCATTCACGAGGAACGAGACCCATGAACATCCACACGAAGAAACGTGCACTCCTGTCTTCTGCCGGAGCCCTGCTGATCGCCACCGCGGCGGTCGGAGGCTACGCCTGGCAGCAAAACGATCGGCCACGGGCGGTCGGCCCCACCGTCACCGCGCACCGCGGTACCCTGGTCGAGACCGCTTCCGCCTCCGGCAAGATTGAACCCGACGTGCAGGTCGAGGTGAAGTCGCGCGGTTCGGGGCAGGTGATCGAGGTCCTGGTCAAGGAAGGCGACCAGGTGCGGGCGGGTCAGCTGTTGGTGAGGCTCGACCCGACTGACGCCACGCGCCAGCTGGCTTCCGCGAAGGTGGCGAAGAGTCGCGCGCTGGCGGACGTGCAGGCGGCCCGTGCCTCGCTCGGCATGGCTCAGCTGGATGAGCAGAATAGCCAGGTCACCGAGTCGGTGGCCCAGAAGAGCGCCGATCTGGGCCTGGGCTCCAGCGATGCGGCGCGTACCGCAGCGCACGCCAGCAAGCTGGCCGCGTCCAACGTGACCTTGAAGCGCGCGCAATTGAGCGCCGCCGAGGGGGCGCTGCAGGCGGCGGAGCTCAGCGTGCAGGATGCCGAACTGCGGCTGAAGGAGACCAACATCTACGCGCCGATCTCCGGCACCGTGCTGGACGTCGCGGTGGAGAAGGGCACTCTGGTCTCCTCTGCGCTCACCAACGTCAGCGGCGGCAGCGCCGTGATGACCCTGGCGGATCTCTCTCACCTGCGCATCGTGGCGTCGGTGGACGAGGCGCAGATCAGCCATATCACGCAGGGCCAGCGCGTGGATATCAGCGTGGACACCTACGGTGATCGCCTCTTCAAGGGCGTTGTCGACCGCGTCAGCCCGCTGGGGGTGGACACCTCCAGCGTGGTCACTTTCGACGTTGAAATCGCGGTCACGGACGAGTCGGCGGGGCTGCTGCGCTCCGGCATGAGCTCGGATATCGAGATCGTGACCGGTGAGCAGCAGGACGCGCTGCTGGTGCCGCTGCTGGCGGTGCAGTCCAAGGGCAAGCAGCGCTTCGTGCGGCTGCCGAACGGCGCCGAGCGCCCGATCCAAGTGGGGCCCACCGACGGCACGCAGATGGTGGTGCTGGACGGACTACAGGAAGGTGACAGGGTGCTGGCGAGCGCGCCCAGTGCGACCGCAGCGGCGCCGGGCCCCAACAACAGCCGCGGGCCGATCCCCGGCATGGGCATGGGCGGCGGCCGGAGGGGGCGCTGACATGAGCCCTCCGATTCAGGTTCGTGAGCTGAGCAAGATCTACGACGCTGAGCACGCCGAGTTGGCCGTGCGCGCCGTCGACGGCATCAGCTTCTGCGTCGAGCGCGGCGAGTCGCTGGCGATCATCGGGCCCTCCGGATGCGGCAAGTCGAGCTTGCTCAACATCCTCGGCTGCCTCGACCGGCCGAGCTCCGGTCGCTACGAGCTCGAAGGGCGCGACATGGCATCGCTCGATGACGATGAGCTCGCAGCGCTGCGCAATCGCCACATCGGCTTCGTCTTTCAAAGCTTCAACCTGCTGCCGCGCATGACGGCCGTGGAAAATGTGGAGCTCCCGCTCCTGTACGCGGCCTCCAAGAACAGCCGCGAGCTGGCGCGTGCCGCCCTGGAGCGCGTAGGCCTGGGCGCTCGCGAGCGGCACCTGCCGTCCGAGCTGTCCGGCGGACAGCGGCAACGCGTGGCGATCGCGCGGGCGATCGTGACGCGCCCTTCGATCCTGCTGTGCGACGAGCCCACGGGTGCGCTCGATAGCCGCACGGGGCAAGAGGTTCTGGGGCTGCTCTCGACGCTCAACCGCGAGGGCACCACCCTGATCATGGTCACCCACGACCTCGCCATCGCGCGCGCCATGGCGCGCGCCATCCGCATGAAAGACGGCCAGATCGTGGCCGATGGTGACGCCCACGGCGTCGTGGCGGCGCTGCGCGCCGATGAAATGGAGCTAGCATGTTGATCCGAGAAACCGCGAGAAGCGCCTGGCGATCTCTGACGTCGAACCGCTTGCGATCGTTGCTGACCATGTTGGGCATGATCATCGGAAGCGGAGCGGTGGTTGCCGTGCTCGGCATCGGTGAGGGGGCGCGCAGCAGCGTGGAGGGGCGCATTCGGGCGCTGGGCTCGAACCTGCTGATGGTGCGGCCCGGTATGCAGGCTGGCGGCGGCGGCGTGCGCTCCGGCTCGGTCCAGACGCTGACGCGTGCGGACGCGACAGCGCTGGAGACCCTGGAGGGAGTCGCCGCGGTGGCCCCGGAGATGAGCGCCAGCGCGCAGTTGCGGCACCTGGAGAGGAACCAGAATGCCTCGGTGGTCGGTGTCACCCCCGAGTACTTCGACGTGCGCGCGCTGCCGCTGTCCAGCGGCATCAGCCTCTCGGACCTGGACGAGCAGAACCGCTCGCGCGTGGTCGTGGTCGGCGCGAACCTGGCCTCGGAGCTGTATGGCTCGTCGTCGCCGCTCGGCAGCAAGCTGCAGATCAACGGCAATGCATTTCGCGTGATCGGGGTGCTCGCCGCCAAGGGCTCGGGCATGGGCTCGCCGGACGACAGCGTGTTCGTTCCGCTCTCAACCCACGCGAGCGCGCTGTTCGGGCGCGACCACCTCTCGAACGTCTCGCTCCAGCTGAAGCGCGAGGATCAGGCCGGGCAGGTTCAGGCCCAGGCGGAGCAGCTGTTGCGCTTGCGCCACCGCTTGCGCAGCGACCAGCCGAGCGACTTCGAGGTGCGATCGCAGGCTGAGATGCTGGAGACCATGGGCCAGATCACAGGCACGTTCACCACCTTGCTGGGCAGCATTGCTGCGGTGTCGCTGGTAGTGGGTGGCATCGGTATCATGAACATCATGCTGGTGTCGGTCCGTGAGCGTACGCGTGAGATCGGCGTGCGCATGGCGGTCGGCGCTCGGCGGCGAGACGTGCTGCGTCAGTTCTTGTTCGAGGCCGTGGCGGTGTCGCTCGCCGGTGGCGCGGTCGGGGTCGGCCTGGGCTACGGGGCGGCTCAGCTGCTGGCTCGCTTCGGCGAATGGCAGACCATTGTCCCGCCTTACGCCATGGCGTTGGCGCTCGGAGTATCAGCCCTGATCGGCATCGCCTTCGGCGTTGGCCCGGCGCGCAGGGCGGCGCGACTGGACCCCGTGGAGGCGCTGCGCTTCGATTGATCGGCGCCCGCGAGCGGTTGGCGCATTTTGCACGCTCAGGGGGGGTCAGCTCGGCCTCAGCTCGAGAACGCACGGGTGTCTCGAGCCTCGAGGCATTCCGTCACGTTTGACCGCGCGAATCGCGCATGAAATATTGATGGCGTGCGTGTTTCATCTCTCGTTCTGCTCTCGGGCTGCGTGAGTCTTTTCGCGTGTTCGGATCGCGAGCACTATAGCCTGCTCGACACTGGCACCGCGCCCGCGCTGGCAGAAGAGGAGCCGCCCGCCGAGGCGAGCGGGGCCGAAGCCCCCGCGCCGTCCACGCCCGCGGAGCCACTGCACAGCGGCGTGGTCGAGATCGCTGGGGGCGAATTCGTTACTGGAGCCGCGCCTTCGTCGAGCGCGGGCGCCGCCGACGCGGGGGCTGCGCTGCCGCGCATCGTCTCTCTCACGGGTCCCTCGGGCGTGACCAACGGCGGCACGGCGAACTTGCGGGTCACGCTGGAGCCCGTGGTCATGAACCAGCTGTTTGTGGTCAGCGTCGACGGCGACACGGGCTATCACACGGTCACCGGTAGCGATGCGAACGGGGACGGCGTTCAGGAAATTCAGGTCCAGGTGCGCTCGGACGCGCGCCAGGGAGCGCTCGTGATCCAGGTGGCACCCAGCGATGGCAGGGGCCGGATCGGTGAATATCGCTCGCTCGAGCTCCAGCTGGTTGCGAGCGGCGTCGGCGACGTGAAGGTTACCCTCTCGTTCGACCCGATTCACGATCTCGATCTGCACGTGATCGAACCGGGTGGCAGCGAGATCTCGTTTGAACACCCGAGCTCGGCGAGCGGTGGCAAGCTGGACCTCGACTCCGGCGCGAACTGCACCGCCAGCGTGGCCAACGCAGAAAACATCTACTGGCCGGCGGGAGCCGCTCCGACGGGAGCGTACCGCGTCAGGGTCCAGGACTTCGAGCCTTGCGATCGAGGGCCGATCCCGTTCACGGTGCGCATCGAGAACGGCGGCGTGGTCGACACGTATCAGCACACCTTCCCTGATCTAGCTCAGGGCAGCGTGATCGACGTCGCCAGCTTCATGCATTGAAGCGAACGGGTCAGGCGCTGAGCGCGAAGCCGGGACGCGGCGCGTTCAGGCTCGCCCGTGCCGGGGCCGGCAGAGGGGCCAGTTGGTGGGTGGCGCCCTCGATGCGCAAGCGCGCCGCGCAGGCACGAGCCAGTTGTTTGAGCCGTGTGTCCACGTAAACCACCGGCGCCGGCAGCGCGCGCGCGCCGAAGCCCTCCTTGAAGAACTTGACGCCCGAGAGCGTGGGGCTCGGGTTGAAATCGAACCAGCTATAGCCGGCGCGGCAAGCATCTTGGATGATCTCGGACATCAACAGCTTGGCCACCCCGCTGGTGAGGTGCTGCTCGAGCGTGGCGCCCAGCCAGTACACGGCGTGATGGCGAGCGTAGAAGATGATGTTGCCGCTGACGACTTCGCCCTCGCGGCGCGCCAGCCAGAGCTGAATGTGGGGCGAGCGGCGGGCGAACAGGATATCGAACAGCCTGCGGTCGTAGCCTTCTTCTTGGTGATTGCCCCAGCGGCGCAGTGAGTCCTGATACACCCGGTGGTAGTCGTGCCAGTCACTCTGGCAGCGCGCTCGCTGGATCACGAAGCCTGCCTCTCGCGCCTTGCGAATGTCCGTGCGGCAGCGAGACTTGAAGCCTTTGAGCACGGCCTCCACGCCAGCGCCCAGGGCCAGCGCGTAGGTCTCATCGCTGCGGCACTCCAGCCCACGCTGCTTGCCGGCCTCGAAGCACAGCTCATCGTACGGATTCAAGCGCCAGACGAGGCTGCGCCCTTGCCTGCGGGTGAGCCAGTCGGTGAGTGCCAGCGCGTGGTCGAGGTTCAATGGCTCGCGCGAGAGCCAGCCCCCGAAGGTCCCCTCGGGAGAGCTGACGTAGCGGTTGAGCAAGCCACCCAGTCTGCGCTCGAAGCACAATGGCAAGAGCGCTTCGCGCCCATCGCTGAACAACACCTTGCGTGCGGCGGGTCGTACGCCGCCGCGCCAGTACTCCGCCCAGATGGCGGCCCACTCCGGTGAGTGAAAATACGTTGCCTGATCGCTTTCGCGCCAGAATGTTTCCCATTCGCTAACTGTTGCAGTCGAGATACGATGAATGACGGCTGCCATGGTTCAGCGAGTGTGATGCTCGCCTCAGCGTGAAGTTGCGGGCATGAGACACGAGTCGCAAGAAGCTGCTTCGTCGCAACACGCTGCGCGGCGCGCCTGCTGTTGCGTAGCGCGCTGCCACGCCGGCGAGCGAGCTGGCTGTCGACGACGATGTGCGCGAATCGCGGACAGCTGTGCCCGCGGGCGCAGCACCCCGCCTGCTCTGCCGACCCGCGCGAGGCTGGGTACTTATGAAGCGTCCGGGGTGCGCGTGGGTAAGTGCTGTAGGCAACTAGACCCCACGTGGGGTAGGAACGATACTGGGTTCAGCATGTGGCGATTTGGCATTGTGCTCGGCCTGGCGCTGTCCGGCTGTGCCGCTGAACCAGGGGCCGCCGGAGTGGGTCGCGGAGCGGCATCGCCGGAGCGGCCGGCTGCCGTGCGTGCCCGGGGGCGCAGCTACCCGCTGGACCACCTACGGCGCAGCTCGCAGGGTGCCGCCGCCAGCTGCCCCAAGCTCGACCTGCACCGCTTCCGCGGTGACACGCTGCAGTTCGTGCCCTCGGTGCGCGTGATCGAGCCGTTCCGGGAGCGCCTGCTGGAGTTCGAGCGCGTGGTGCGAGAGGTGTCGCAGCGCGTCTACTCGCGTCCCCCGAGCGCGATCCTGGTTGCGGCTTCGTACGGCTGTCGCTCGGTGCGCGGTAGGCGGCTGAGGCTGAGCGAGCACGCCCTGGGCAACGCCATCGACGTCGCCGGCTTCCGATTTGCGCCTGTCGGCAAGGGCAAGACTTCGGGCCTGCCGCCTGCGCTGGCCCAGGGCTTCGAGGTGCGCGTGGACCAGCACTGGCGGGGACGCGGCAGCGCCGTGCGCCGGCGACATGCGCGTTTCCTGCACGAATTGACGGCCGCGCTGGTGCAGCACGACACGTTCCGCACCTTGCTGGGGCCCGCTCACCGTGACCACTCCGATCATTTTCACTTCGACATGGCGCCCCAGCATTATGTCGACCTTTGACGCAGCGGCAGAGAGCAGGGGGAACTCATGATGGAATCAGCTGCCGCGGAGATCGTCGGTCAGACCATCGCGGGGCGCTATCGAATCTTGCGCCTGGTCGGCGAGGGTGGTGTCGGCAGAGTGTACGAGGCGGAGCAAGTGCTCGGCTCCTCGCCGCGTTCGGTGGCGCTGAAACTGCTGCGCCCCGAGTGGTCGCACGACGCGGCCGTACAGGCTCGCTTTCACCGTGAGGCCGCGCTGGTGGCCAAGCTCCAGCACGTCAACACGGTGCGCATCTATGACTTCGGCGCGACCTCGGACGGTACGCTGTACATCGCCATGGAATTTTTGCGCGGCCGTTCGCTGCAGCGCTTGCTCGACGAACGCGGCGCTCTGCCGCCCGCGCGCGTCGAGCGCATCGTGCAGCAGGTGGCGGCGTCACTCCAGGAGGCGCACGACGCCGGCATCATCCATCGCGACCTCAAGCCCGACAACATTCTGATGCTCGAGGGTCATGGATCCGAGCATGACATGGTCAAATTGCTCGACTTCGGCATCGCCAAGGGGCGCCCTTCGTCCGGCACGGCACTGACCAAGCTCACGGCGCTCGGGACGTTCGTCGGCACGCCCGCCTACATGAGCCCGGAGCAATTCGGTGGTGACGCACTCGGGCCCGAGAGCGACGTCTATTCCCTGGGCGTGACCAGCCACCAGATGCTGTCTGGGCGACTGCCGTTCGATGCGCAGAGCGCCATGCAGTGGGCGCAGGCGCACCTCGGCAGCGCCGCGCCCGCGCTGGCGGGCGACTATGGAGCCGGTGCCATCCCGGAGAGCATGCGCCGGGCTGTGTTGCACGCGCTCGCCAAGGAGCCCGCGCAGCGGCCGGCTTCCGCGAGCCAGTTCGCGCGCGAGTTCTCGGGAGCGGACGTGCCGCCGCCCGCCCCCGGCGCACCGGCGCCTGTGCCGGCCGCCTCCCACGCTCTCAGCGAGCCGTTCTCGGTCGAAGCGCGGCGAGGCGCGGCTGCGCTCCCTCCGGCAGTGGGCGGGCCGCGCACCGCGCCGATGACGCGGGTGCCGGATTTTGCCGCGCCTGCGCCTGCGGTCCCGCCCACGCTGCCGATCCATTCTCCACCGCCGCCGCGCCCCGTCACTCCGGCAGCGCGGGGGGGCGGCGTGAAGCTGCTGGTCGGGGCCGCGACCGTGCTCGGGGTCGCGTTCTTCGCGCTGCTCGCGCAGCAGCAGGGCTGGTTTTCCAGCGCTGGGCAGAGCGCATCGCCGCCCGAAGCGCCAGGCGAGGGCGCTCCGCCCGCTCCCGTGGTCATCGCTCCGCAGGAGCCAGCGCCAGTCGCGCCAGAGAGCCCGCCGCGTCCGGTCGAGCCCTCAGCGCCCGCGGACCGCGCACCTGCGAAGCCGCCGCCCTCGCGGCCCACCTCGCCAGCGACGCCGGCGGCGAAGCCGCCGGCAGCAGGTGCTCCGAACCCGCCCGGAATCCCTCCGATCTTGCCTGGGCCCTCCGCGCCGCCGACCGGGCCCTCCGCTCCGACAGGCCCCGCCCAGCCGCCAGCGAATCCAGCGCTGCCGCCGGGGGTACTGCCGCCCGGCGTCCAGCTGCCGGAGCTGCAGCTGCCGCCGATCCAGTTGCCCTCCGCCGAGGGCGCCTGCGAGCGCTGTCTGGAGACGCTGCGCAAGGGGGGCAATGGCAGCGTGGTGAGCGCCGCCGCCGACGATCTGCTGTGCAGCGACCACCAGGGCAGCCAGGCGTGCCAGGCCCAAATTCGGGAGCTCTCGCCGCCCGTCGCCGAGCAAGCGGCGCGCGCCGGGGACTGCGCGGCCGCGCTCGCGACCGAAGCGGCAGGCCTGCGCCTGGGCGTCGACCAGGAACGCTTCCGCACCGTCCACACGTTGTGTGTGCGCTGAGCTGCGGCGCGCTGGATGCCCCGCGTCCCCGCGCGGCATCCCCTCAGCGTGTTCAGGCGGGCGGGCGGCAGGGGCCGCAGTCGAGCACTCCGCCGCAGCCGTCCGGCGTGTACCCGCAGCTCATCGCCCCGCATTCGATCGGGGTGCAGGGCGGCGGAACGGGGGGAGCGCCCACGCAGGCGCCGAGGTCAAACAGCATGTAGAGCAGCACCTTCTCTTGAGCCGTCAGGTCGCCAGAGCAGTGATTGGGGAAGGTGGAGGTGCCGAAGGGCGAGGTGCTGTTGGAATCGTCGGCAGACACATGAAAGCCACTGTAAGCAACGCGGCCGCACGCCGCCTCTGTCGGAGCGCCGTAGGGCGTATTGAAGGAGAACTGCTGGGTGCGGCCGCTGTCGATATAGACGAACTCCTCCGTCGCCGAGCCGAGCACGTTCGCCTGGCTGCGCGGTTGGATGATATTGAAGGTATGTGCGGGCGCCGTGGCGATGCCTTCGCGCTCCATCCAGTCCGCGAACGCATCGATGCGCGGGCTCGCGTGGGGCCGCGAAAGGGCGATCGTGCCGGTGCCGCTGGACGTGGAGGTATCCAGCGAAGTGAACCAAGTCGCCGCCGGCCCCAGGCCAGTCGAGAACGGCTGCGCGGCATCATAGCTAGCACTGCCGTTCTCGTGCAACCAACTGAAGCTCAGGTGGCTCGCGAACAGACGCCCACCGCGGTTCACATATTGTTGCACGTTGGCGCCGGAAGCGTTGCGCTGCGCAAAACTTGCATCCCAGCCCGGACCCTCGCAGTCGGAGATGACCATGTCGTAGCTCTCCAGACGCGGCAAAGCCGAATACAGCGCCGCGTCGTGCGGCGTGTCCGTGTCGATGCGCGCGCCGCTGGGTGAGCCCGAGCTGCCGCCTTGATACAGGTGCACGCGCGCAGCCGCGTCGCCGTCCGCGCCCGGGTTGCCGAACTCGGCGTGCGCGATGCCCATCTTTTCCAGCACGCACTCCATGGCGTCGATCTGGCCGGTGGTCACCGCCACGTGTGGCAGGTGGACCGCGAGCCCATCGCTGCCGCTGCGCGGCAGGCGCGTGGGGTTCGCGGGCAAGCTCGCGGGGAAATCGGTCGTGGTGCAGGCCGCCGCTGCCGGCAGGTGCTGCGTCACCGCGCGCCGGAACTTGCCGGCCTTCACCACCAGCACGAAGTCCTGGTCCACGGGGATATTGCCCTCCAGCGTGTAGTTGCCGTTGGAGTCCGTGACGCCGCCCACCAGCACCGGGCCGAGATCCTGGTCTTCGCAACGATCGCAGCTCGTGCCATCGGCGGGAATGCCCGTCGGGATCGCCGGCAGCGCATCCGGGCTGGTTCCGCGCAGGATGTACACGATGGCGTTGGGCACGCCGACCTGGTTGCCCGTGTCCGCATCGCTGCGGCCCGGGCTGATCACGCGGCCCGTCAGGCGCGTCGGCTGTTCCGCGGCGCTACAGTCGGGGATGGCGTTGCACACCGTGCAATCAGCGTTACCGCCGGCCACGCACTGCGTCGGCGCGTCGAGCCCGCCCGTGCACACCTCGTTGGGTCCGCAGCTGAGCCCCTCTTCTGCGCAGTTGACGACCTTGCCGCAGTGATCGAGCAGGTAGCCGCACGCAAAGCCGAGCTCCGCGCAGGTCTGACGCTGGCAATCGACGTCCCCGTTCTCGAGCACGAAGCTGCCCGCCTGGCCGACATCGCCGGCGACCCCGGACGAGCCGCCACCTCCGCCGACACCACCGGTCCCTGCTCCAGGATCTCCGGCACCTGGAATCAGGGACTGTGACGGCGGCTTATCCCCGCAAGCGGACAGCACACCCAACATCCCACTCCAGAGCAACCTGTATCCGGTTCGCATGAACGTTCCTGTCCCTTCGCAGTCCTACGAGATTAGTGTACGGGCCTTTTCCAGTTGCCCGTAGCGGGAACCGTGCCAGGCGCATCTCACCCCGTGGAGCCAGGCCACCAGCAGATCCAGTATCGCTGATTTGTCGAGAGGAGCACACCGGAGCACATGGCGAGTCGAGCCGCCGATCGGAATCCTCGGACGTTGCACGATCCGTTGCAGACGCTGCGCATCCGCCGGCTGTGTCAGGCCGCCGGCGTTTCCGTCTACGATGTGCGGTGCCGCCCCTGGGATTTCGCGCGCGGCGCAGAGGAGTGGGCGCGCATGCCCCAGGTCGTGTTTCCGCGCCGTGGAGTCTTCGCCGTCGAGGCGCGCGGTCGCGAGCTGATCGCCGACGCCAATCACGCGCTACTTTTCCAGAGCGACGAGCCCTATCGCGTCTCGCACCCCGCGGGCTGCGGCGACGATTGTACCGTGCTCGCGTTCGACGAGCAGCTCGCGCGCGAGGTGATCGCGGAGCGGGATCCTGCTGCCGCGGAGTCGGCCCAGTTTTTCCGATCGGCTCAGGTCGCGTGCGATGAGAGCGTGTTTTGGTGGCAGAGCCGACTGCATCAGGCGGCGCTCCAGGGGCGGCTGGATGCGCTCGACCTGGAAGAGGGCGCCTTGCAACTGCTGCGCGCGCTGCTCGCGAGCGACGACCGGAGGGGAGTGGGCGCCAGTCCGTGCCGCGTGCGCGAGGGCACGGCCCGCTTGCACGCCGAACAGGTGCAGCGCGCCAGCCTGCTGCTGGCGACCCGCTTCGGTGAAGGGCTCTCGCTCTCGGCCATCGCGCGCGCGGCGCACTGCTCGCCCTTCCACCTGGCCCGCATTTTCCGCGCGCATTTCGGCCTGACGCTGCACCAGTACCGGCACCGACTGCGGCTGCGCGAAGCCCTGCGCCGGCTCGCCGTTCCGCACCTGGCTAGGGGCAGGCGGTTGCTACCTCGCGCTGCAGGGGGGAAGGCGACCTCGGGGCGCTGGCACTCGAGCTCGGATTCTCCAGCCACAGCCACCTGAGCGACGCATTCCGCGGCGCTTTCGGCATTTCTCCGTCCCGGGTCCGGGCTCTGCGCAGCGCGGGCGTGGCGGCAGAAATGAGCAGGATTTTGGAAGCGCCGCCGCGCCGCGGGCCCTAGCTTCGGTGCATGAAACAAGGATTCAGCGAAACGTTGCTCGCGCGCGGCCCCCACCCGAGCCTCGGCGAGCACGCGCAGACCTACGCGCGCGTGATCGGCAGTTGGCGGGGCCAGCTCCACAACCACATGCTCGGCCGCAGCGTCCCGCCGGTGAGCATCGAGGCTCATTTCGCCTGGGTGCTGGAGGGCCGCGCGGTCCAGGACGTATGGATCACGCCGGCCCGAGACGAACGCGGCAGCGCCCCCGCCGCGCTCGACTGGTACGGCAGCACGCTGCGCGTCTTCGAGCCGTCGAGCTCCGCCTGGCGCAGCGCGTGGACGGACCCAGTGTCCGGGCTGCGCATCGAGATCCTGGGCCGCCGGCAAGGCGATGACATCGTCCAGATCGGCACGCGCGGGGGCCGCCCGATCCGCTGGACCTTCTCGCAGATCCGCGCCGATTCGTTCGTGTGGCAGGGGCACATCCTGAACGTGGACGGCGAGACCTGGGATCTGGAAGTCGACATCCAGTTCCGGCGGGTGGAGGGCTAGCCCGGCGAGTGGCTCACCCAACCGCGACCTGCGCACCCGGGTGAGCGCGAGCGATGGCACAACTGGCACACGCGGCGCGCGATCTCACGCGCCCCGGCAGAGCCGGGTGAGCAGAGCTTCCGGCAACGGCGCCGGGCTCGCCTGCGCCGCGGCGGTGTGTTCCTCGGTGGCATGTCGGTTGCTCCGGTGGCGCTCTGGTGGCGCTCTGGGCCACCTTCGCACCGGAGCGCCCGCGGGCGCCCCTACCGGCGGAGGGAGGGAGCCTACCGAGGAGGAAAGCATGTCTGAACTTCGAAGAGGTACGCACCGGAGCGCATCGACCCTGGGCTGGGCGACTGCGTTGGGGCTGATCGCCTGCAGCGGGCAGCTCGCCGATGAGCCCACCACGGGCAACGGCGCCGATCTGCAAGGCGCAGGCGGCCCCGAAGGCCCGGCACTCGGCGAAGCCGTGGCTTTCGAGGCGGCGCTGCGTGCTGGCGGCAGTTGCGAGCGGTTGCTGCAGAGCTTCCAGGACCAGCTGCTCGAGCAGGTGCGCGAGCGCGCCGAGCAGGCCCGGAACGGGCAGGGCGGCTACTATGGGTATCCAGTCGCAACGGCGCCTGTCCCGGCGTCGGCGCCCGGACAAGCGGACTCGTCGAATCCACTGCTGGCTGGGGGAGCGACCTCCTCGGGTGGCTTCTCCGGCACCACCGTCCAGGTGCCCGGCGTCGATGAAGCTGACTTCGTCAAGACGGAGGGCGACCACATTTATTTGCTGCACGGTCCTTCGCTGTACGTGCTGGACGCGGCTTCAGCGGAGTCGACCGAGATCCTGGGTAGCGTGGCGATCGAGGGTGACCCGATCGAGCTGTTCGCGCGCGGGGATGAGGTGGTGGTGTTCTCGCGCTACTACGGAGCGCTGCCGGGCACAGACCAGAGCACGAACCCGTATAACTACTACTACTATCCGACCTACACGAAGCTCACGGTCGTGGACGTAGGGAGCGGGGCGCCACAGGTCGTGCGGGAGTCCTATGTCGAGGGGGACTACGCCTCCTCCCGGCGCCACGACGGAATCGTGCGAGCCATCCTCCAGGAGTCATCCAAGGCGCAGCTCGACTACCCGAACGTGTCCTACGTGGACTTTCTCGGGCATCCATACTCACAGGCCGAGATCGATCGGCAGGTTGATTTGTGGGTCTCGCTCGCGACGGACACGATCGAGGATTCGCTGATCGAAGACTACCTGCCGAGCGAGTTCGAGCGGGTGGACGGCGTGCTGGTGAAGAAGCCGCTGCGCTGCGGCGACTACTGGCTGCCGGGGCCCGGTCTGACGCAAGCGGGCGCCAGCACGATCCTGACCCTCGATCTCGACGATCTCGACACGGGGCTGCGCCGCACCACCGTGCTCGGCTACGCCGATCGGATCTACGCGAACGACGACGCCATCGTCCTCACGCAGACGGACTATCGCTATTATACGGGGCAGCAGGCCAGCCTCCAAACCAACATTCACCGCTTCGAGATCGCGGGAGCGGAGACTCACTATGCCGCATCCGGTACATTTGCCGGGTCGATCTCGAGCCAGTTCTCGCTGGACGAGCAGGACGGTGTGATCCGCTTGGCCACGACCGAGAGCAACTGGG
Organism: Polyangiaceae bacterium; assembly: GCA_035760985.1. Taxonomy (GTDB): domain Bacteria; phylum Myxococcota_A; class Polyangia; order Polyangiales; family Polyangiaceae; genus SZUA-265. Next base: position 1,410 of record DASTRX010000009.1, on the reverse strand, counting down.
GGGTACCGAGCCCGCTGCCGCTGGAGGAGGGCATCGCGGGCGCGGGCGGCGGGGTCGCCCTGCCGGCGCCTCCCGCCGGCCCGGTGAGCCGCGTGCTCACCCTAGGACAGCGCGGGCAGCGCCTGATCGAGCTGGGGCGCAGCGCCGACTTCGGGGCCAACGAGCAAGTCTACGCCACGCGCTTCCTGGGCGATCGCGGCTACGTCGTCACCTTCCGCCAGATCGATCCCCTGTTCGTGATCGATCTCTCCGATCCGAGCGACCCGAAGATCGCGGGCGAGCTGCAGCTGCAGGGCTTCAGCAATTTTCTCTACCCCCTGCCGGATCAGCATCTGCTCGCCATCGGGCAAGACGCGGACGCGAGCGGCTTCGTGCAGGGCATGGCGTTGCAGATCTTCGACGTGCGCGACTCGAGCGCGCCGCGCCTCGCTCACAAGTATGTCTTCTCGGAGCAGGGCTACTCCGACGCGAGCTCCGACCATCGCGCCATCACCTTCCACCCGGATCAGAACCTGGTGGCCTTCCCGTTTCAGAGCTACAACACGGGTGAGACGACGCTGGAGGTTTTCCGCGTCTCGATCAGCGACGGCTTCACCCGACTCGGCGGCGTCCAGCCGCGAGCGCGAGAACTCAGCCCCAGGGAATGCCTCGCGCTGTACGGCTATCCCGATGACCCCGCGCTCCTCGAAGACGTGGCCGCCAACCCGGACAACTACGCGTACATCTTTGATGAGTGCCGCTACTACGCTCAGCCTCGCCTGCGACGTGGCCTGTTCCGGGGTGATGACGTCTACACCGTCACCACGCAGGACGTGTCCGCCTACGCGCTCGATGGGCTCGCCGGGCCTGCGCTCAGCAGCGTGGCGCTGCCCGTGAACTATCCCTACTACTATCCCTATTACGGCGGCGGTGGCATGGCGGGCGCGGCCGGGAGCGCAGGTTCGTTCAGCATGCCCGATGGCGGCACCGGCGCTGCCGGCTCGGCCGCCATGACGGGTGCCGGCGGAGCCGGCTTCGAGTAAGCTTCTCGGCATGGGCGACGTCGTCAACCTCAACCGCTTTCGCAAGCGCAAGGCCAAGGCCGAGCGGCAGAAGCAAGCCGAGGTGAACCGTCGCCTGCACGGTCGCACCAGGGCGGAGCGTGCTCGCGAGGAGCAGCAAAAGCTCCGGCTGACCCGGGCGCTCGATGGTGCGAAGCTCCAGCCGCCGGCTCGCAGCGAGCCGGCGGAGGACGTGCTGCGGGACGACAAGCCGGGCGAGGACGAGCCCTAGGGCCAATGCCGATCGCTTAAGTGCGCAAGTGATCGAGATTATTTGAGAATTACGACCACCCTTTCCATCGCTCTAGAAGTCTGCTCCATGGGGTTTGCGGAGGAGCAGGGATGGGACTGGATCTCGCACTTGCGGCGA
>DASTRX010000008.1:0-8787 GCA_035760985.1 Polyangiaceae bacterium | reverse complement strand
GTGAACGACCAGGTTGCGGCCGGGAGCGGGCAGCGTCAGCACGGTGGCGGTGACCACCTGGAAGGGTGCGATGCCCTGGCACACCTTGGTGCGGCGAAGCCCGGCGTGAACGGTCGTGCCATCGTCGACGGCGAAGACGAGCTCGTGGCTCTCGGAGCTGAGCGTCAGGTCGTACAGCAGCGCGTGCGTGTGCTGACTCAGGTCCACCCGCGGCGTGCGCCCGGGCAGGCACTGCAGCTCGTCGGCGAGCTGAGCGAGATCGGTCAAGAGCGTCAGCCGAGGCGGTGCTCCGCCAGGCGAGGTCATCAGCTCGGGGAGTGCGAGCCGTGATGCCTTCGGCATGCAGCCTCCGAGGTCGGGGGACAGCCGCACGTCCACGGGTCGGTAGCGGGCGTCGAGGTCGCGCGGCGGGCACGCCTCGACCTTGCGCTTCCAGGTGGCTCGGGCGCGAGGTGCGTCGGTTGCGGGAGCCGAACCCCGTCGGGTCGCCGCGGTCTTGGCGTCGTCCTCGCTCGGCGGCGGCCCGAGGCGTTCGCTGGCGTGGGCGGCGGCCACTGACGCCTCAGCGCTGGCGCCGGACGGTGCCGCAGGCCGCGGTGGCGAGGCGCAGTTCACGAGCGCGACGAGAGCCGCCCAGCTCGCGTGTAGCAACGACGTTCTTCGCGAGTTCATGCTCCCTCCGTGTGAAACGGCACGCGGCCGTGAAGCTAGAGGGCGCCACGGGGACGCCGGACGCCTGGGCCCGGTCAGAGACAGGTCGTCGCGTCATCGTTACCGGCAATCGTCGAGGTGCCCTGCACATCGGCCGCGTCGATGCGCGCGAGCAAGGCTTCGGCCTGGCACGTCGGCAGCGCCCCGTTGCCCGCGATGGTGAGATCCTCCAGGATCTCGTCGGGGCCCACGAAGCCGGTGATGTCGAGCAAGGCCGCGTTGTCCGCCACGACCAGCCCGCCCACCGTGCCCAGGCTGCCAAAACCCGAAATGGCGAGCAGGCTCGGGTTGTTGGCCACGACCAGCTCCTCCTCGACCTCGATCAGACTCGCGAAGCCCGCGATTTGCTGCAGCGCCGCGTTGGACGCCAGCGCCAACCCGGTGACCGAGCTCAAGCTCGCGAAGCCCTGGATCTGCGCCAACTCGGGGTTGCTGACAATGCTGAGTGCCCCGGCGATCTGCGCGAGCTGATCGAACGACGCGATGCTCGCGAGCGCTGCGTTGTCGACGATCGAAAGGCCGCCCCCCGCCGAGGCGAGGACGGAAAACCCGGCAAGCGCCGCGAGCAGATCGTTCTCCGCGATCACGAGCTCGCCACCGACGGCGACCAGAGCGTCGAACGCCGTAAGCGACTCCAGCGCATCATGGCTGGCGATGGTGAGCGCACCAGCCACTTCGCCGAGGCGAGCAAAGCCGTCGAGCGTCTTCAGCGCCGGGTTTTGGGAAATGGTCACGCCGCCGTTGACGCTCGCCAGGCTGCCGAAGCCGGCGACGCTGTGCAGGCTCTCGTTCTGCGAGACGGTCAAGCCCCCCACCCCGAGACTCACCAGCTGCTCGAAGCCGCTCAGCGCCTCGAGCGAGTCATTTTCCGAAATGACCAGCTGCCCTGCAATTTGTTCCAGGCTCGCGAACTCGGGAAGGTCGATCAACTCCGGATTTCCGTCGATCACGACCCCGCCGCCCACCTCTGCGAGCGCTTCGAGCCCGGAGATGGCTTGTAGCCGAGGGTTTTGTGTGATCACCACGTCGCCGCCGACGGACGTCAGCCCTTCCAGGCCCGCCGCGTTCACGATATTCGTGCCCTGGATGACCAAGCTGCCCTCGATCGCCGTGCAGCCCGCCAAGCGAAACAGCGCGAGGTCGAGCGATGTCTGCACGACGAGATCGCCTTCGTAGGAGCCGCACGACGCAGCCTTCGGCAGGGCCACGAGCACATTGCCGCACGCGAGCGTGGAGCTGCCTCCAGCGCTCTGGACGGTGCAGCTTTCGGGCTGCGACAGCACGAACTCGGTGCCATCCGTGCAGCTCAGCGTGCTCGTCCCGTTCTGGTTGTCGCGCAACGAGCACGAGGTTCCGGCTGCCCCATCCGCTACCGTGACCGCTGTCTGACCGCAGCTGATGGTGTGCGTGCCATCCGGGTTGTCGCTCGCGGTACAGGCAGCGCCGGCGGAGACGACCACTTCGGTGCCGCCGCAGGCGATCGTCGTGCTGCCATCCTCGTTGTCTGTCGACGTGCACGTCGGCTGTCCAGCGCCTTCACCGAGCGCGGCCTCACTCCCGTCGGGACAGCGCAGCGTGGAGCTGCCGTCCGCGTGCTGCTCGATGGTGCAAGAGTCATCTCGCTCCCCGCCGCAACCCACGACCGGCAGCAGCATGCCGAGCATCACACCAACCGACCGCACCCTGCCCCGACTCCTCTTCATCGGCTCATCTCCTCGCTTGCGGACCGCGCGTCGGGTGGCTCCGATGCCGTCGCTGCACCCACAGGCGCGTCCCCCGTCGCCTGTGCCGGCTCGCGATGGCCGTTCACGAAGCCTCACGCCGTCGGACCGCGTCCTCACGCACGCAGCGCACTGGCGCCGGTGTGCGCGCTCGTGAACAGGTACGGATGGATCGGGACGAGCTTGAGCCAAGCCGACCACGTCAGCTGCGCTGGCCACCTCGCGCTCCGGGGCACCCGGTCAAGCGGGCACATCCTGGGGTCGAGCGTGCTCTGGTGGCCCAGAGCAACGCGCAACGAGCGCAGCGCGCTGGCAGCGAGCAGCGATGCCGTTTTCTCTCGGCGGGCACATTCTAGCGGCGCACAGCGCCGGCGCATGACCGAGCCCTGAACTTCGCGCGCAGAGCACGCCGCAGGCTCGGCGCGCAGCTCTCGTGAGAAGGCCGGATCGCAGGTGGTACCAGCACCCTCGAGCTGAAAGGTCGTGTAATGGCCCGCCAGGCGCTCCTGAAACACACTAGCGATCTGCTCGCCGAGAAATAGCCGCGTCCGGTGCCGGGGAGCGCCCGGCGTTCGTGCGCTGGCTGGCGCGCGGCAGGGCTCGATCTTCGCCGATCGAGAGCCTCTTCGCGCCGCGCAGCGCAGCGGCGCGCTCGCGCGCTCGACCGCCCCGTCGCTCGGCAGTCGAGAATTCGTGAGCCAGAAGCGGCATCGCCTCTTAGTGACCACGACGACACGCCCGTTTTCTTCAGCCGGAACGAGTCTCGTGCCTCACGCGGGATGAGATGTTCTCCGTGCGGTCGAGTGCCGAAACCGGATGGCCAAGGCTTCACCGACAGGTGGCGCCGAGACACGGGGCCCGAGGGAAAGCCGGTTCAGGACGAACCAGGGGTAGTATGAGCAGGGAAGCCATCTTCATCGAGGGCAGCGAATCAAGACTGGGACAACGTTTGGCGCGGGAGCTAGAACCTCTGGGATTCTGCATTCTGTCCGAGGCACCGAGTGACCCTGATGTACCGTGGGTGACCTCGAGCTCTGCGGGAGACGGAGGCACGCAGCTGCAGCCTGCTGCTTGCCGTTATCGTCTCGTCATCAGCGCAGAGGCGTGCCCGAAGTCTCTGCCGGCCAACCTGACCTGGCTCGGTCCGTGGGACTCCGAAGAAGAGCTGTTGGCGAGCGTGCAGGAGTGGCTGGTCTGGGCCAAGCTGGACCTGAGCGAGCCACTGACGGCTCGGCAGCTGCTCGGCCGCGCTCCGGCCTTCTGTCGATTGATCGCCCGCCTGCGCGCTGCCGCGCGCTTCGACGCGCCGGTGCTGCTCAAGGGGGAGACGGGAACGGGTAAGGAGGTCGCCGCGCGGGCGATCCATCACTGGTCCGCTCGGCAGCGTTCGCCCTTCGTGCCCGTCAATTGCGGGGGCAGCAATGACGACCTCTTCGCCAGCGAGCTCTTCGGCTACGAGAAGGGCGCCTTCACCGACGCCAGGGAACGGCGACCGGGCCTGATCGCCGCCGCCGAGGGCGGGACGCTGTTTCTCGACGAGATCAACAGTTTGAGCCCGAAGTCGCAGGCGAAGCTGCTGCGCTTCATGCAAGACCGCAGCTATCGCCCGCTGGGCGCTCGGCGTTCGCTGGAGGCGAACGTGCGCATCGTGGCGGCCAGCAACCAGCCGCTCGACGAGCTCGTGAGTCAGGGCGTGTTTCGCGAAGATCTGTATTACCGGCTGGAGGTGCTGAGCATCGGGCTGCCCCCGCTGCGCGAGCGGCGTCAGGATATCCCGCTGCTGGCACAGCACTTCCTCGAGCGGCTGAACGCGCGCTACGGGCTCACGCCGAAGCGCCTGCATGGCGACGCGCTGGAGTGGCTGGTCGAGCAGCGCTGGCCCGGCAACGTGCGGGAGCTGGAAAATCACCTGCATCGGCTGTACGCGCTGACGGACGGGCTGGTGATCCAGCAGTCCACCCGGCAGCGTAGCGCGCGCCCGAGCTCGAGCTCGCCCTGCGCGAGCGACGCACCGCCTGCGCAGGGAACGGCGTTCAAGCCCTTCCATGACGCAAAGAGCGCCGCGATCGCGCAGTTCGAGCGCTCGTATCTGGAGCAACTCCTGGAGGCCTGCCAGGGCAACATCTCGCTCGCGGCACGGCATGCAGGCAAGGAGCGGCGCACCTTTGGGCGGCTGGTGCGCAAGTATGGCCTGAACCTGGGCTCGGACGGCGCGGAGTAGCGCCACTCTGAGCGCCCCTCAACTGCGCCTCGATCACGTCAGCGTGACCCAGGGCGCGCCTACCGTAGGGCGCGCGTGCCGTAGGTGTTGGGATCGGGCATGACCAGCGCGGCGGCGTGAGAGCGCTCGCGGCGCATCACCTCCCCCTGGCCAAGCACGGGCAGCGATTCGCGCAGCGTGTCCTTCAGGGCTTCGACCTGGGGACTGCTGGGCATCGCGTTCAGCTGTGCGGCCGCCGCCAGGCCCTGCTGACGGTGACGCCGAATGTTCCAGGCTCGAAAGGCGTTCTGCAGCGTGGTTGCCGCCGCGTGTTCCCGCAGGCCCTGCGTGGTCTGCGCGTCCTTGCCGAGAACCGGCGTCGCGTGCTCGGGACCGCCGGTGACACGGGCCGCGCGGTTTTCGACCACCTGCTGCGCAACCGCCTGTTTCACGAATTCCGGATCGTTCGCGGGTGCGTAGCTGGCTCGGGTCATCGTTCTGGGATTCATCTGTCACCTCGGTAATGGGATCATTGGGCAGCGACGCTGATCGTCGGCGCGCTGCTCGGGTTCCTGAGCAATTCGCGAGCCACACCCGCCGTGCTCACGGAGCGAGGCGGGGTCGTAAGCGCCGGTCGCTGCGCATCTGGTGGAGCAAGAAGCTCAGCTCTGCATGGCTGGCAGCGGCGCTCTGTGGCGGGCCGAGGCGGTAAACGAGCTCGTGCTCGTGCGGCGGGAGCAGGGCCACGCCCTCGAGCTCGAAGCCGAGCCGCTCCAGCAGACGTCGCGACGGCTCGTTCTCGGCGAACACGTTTGCGTAGCAGCTCCGCAGACCCCACAGCTCGCGGCTGAGCGCCAGCAAGCAGCGGACGGCTTCGGCGGCCAGTCCTCGACCACGAAACTCGCGCCCGAGCCAGTAGTAGACCAGGCCCAGCTGGCGGTGCCGGATCAGCGACACCACGCCGCAGAAGCCCCAGGTGTTCTCCAGCACCGCGAACATCACGAGATCGCGGGCGGCGTACTCTCGCTCGAGCCAGGCACGCCACTCCGTGTAGTAGCTGAAGCGCGGCCAGCCACACAGACGCGAAATGTCGGCATCGTCGTAGTGCCACAGCAGGTCCTGCCAGTGGTGGGGCCCGAGCAGCTCCAGGCGCAAGCGCTGGGCAGAGCGCGGCTCGCGCGGCAGCGCCGGCAGCGCGCGGCGCCACGGCTCCCACTCGCTGAGCTCCCACTGTAGGCGCTGGCCGCCGCGCTCGCGCGGATCCAGCAGCGCAGCCCGAATGCTGCACTGTCGGGCGCGCTCCACGTCGCCCTCACGCAGCAGCGCCAGGCCGAGCGCGGCGTGGTGCGCGGCGCACGCTTGTTCACGCTCCAGGCGCCGCAGGTACAGCTCGCGCACCAGCGGCCAGTCGCAGTAGTAGGCAGCCGCCTCGAGCACGCCGGGATCGAACGGAACGGAGCGAGCACGCAGCTCGCGCAGGGCGTCAACGCGGGTCGCGCTGGGCTGCCACCAGGACGGTGGCAGCGGCAGTCCGTGCGTATCGACCAGCAAGGGCGAGCTCTACCAACGCCTCGAATGGTCGTACCATGGACCGAACGAGCGAGCGACGGCCGTGCGAGCCGGCGTGGCGAGATCAAACAGGACGTTGCCCGGCGCACGTGGGCCCGTGCCGGCAAAGTGGCTCGTGCCGTACACACCCGCACCCAGCAATCCGACGCCCATTCCTCGTATCAACATGGCGGCTCCTCACAGAAAATGGCCGACCTGGCCTGTTGCAGTAATGAATTGGCTGCGCCGCACGCCGCCGGCGGGCGGCGGCTCCGCCCCGTGTACCGTGCGCACCACGAGCGCGGCCGCGCGCTCCGGCGGACTCAGCGCGCGTCGATAGCGCAGCGCCTCTCGCTCGAGCTCGAAGGGACCAATGTGCACGCGGTGCCAGAGGCCGCTGCGAGGTAGATGCGTCACGCGCGCGTGCGCCGCGTGCCCCCGCAGTTGGAGCTCCTCGACGTAGCGCTCGGCCGCCTGGGCATCGCGGAAGCTGGCGACCTGCAGCTCGTAGCCAGCGCGTCGCTCGGGGGCCAGGGGCTGCGGCCGCGCGAAGGAACGAGCTGCTGCCGCTTGCCTCGCCAGCTCGGCCATGGACGCAATCCCAGCGGGCTCGGCCCGCAGCGAGCTCTCGTCCGGCAAGGGTACGACGCCGAGCTCGTCACCCGGCAGCGGTGGCTCCACAGCGAGTCCACGGGCCGGCGCGCTCGCCGGCAGCAGCGCTGATGCCCGCGGACTCAGCTGCCTGCGCAACCGCGCTCGGGACGGAGCGCGGACGGCGAGCACCTGCACGTCGGGCGCAGCGGCAGCGGCGGGCGGGCTCGCGGGTGGACTGGAAGGCGACCAGCTCAGGGCGCGCAGGCAGGCGGCGGTGGTCGCGAGCACCAGACAGCCGCGGTACCAGCTCGACTCGCCCGACCCCGGCGAGCGGTTGCGGAATGCATCGTGCGTCATCGGAAGCTCACCGCGGGCAGCCCCGCGCACGCGCAGCGCGCGGTTTTGCTGAGGACCGCCCGCGAGCGGCCGTTGATCGTTGCGAGCGCCCGCGCCGCAACACGGGCCCCTACCTCATGGCTCGAGTATTCCAGACCCAGACCTTCGGTGACGCGCAGCTCAAGGTGGCGCTGGTCAGCACGCTCGGCATGGCCGACCTCGCCGTATGCCGGGTGGGGAGCTGGGGAATGGCGCGGGGAGATGCTCTGTGGTTCATCACCCGGCACCTGGAGCAGGCGACGGTGCGCGTGATGTTCTGCTCGCCGGGCGCCGCGGATCTCAACGTCTGCTTCGTCGCGACACCGGGCCTGGCGGGCTGGCAGCGCGACAGCCGCTGGCAAGGACGGCTGGGCTGAGCGCCGGTCACTCATCGTCGTCTCCAGAGCTGCTCGGCGCGAGCTCCTCGATCCCGAGCGCGACGATGCAACGCTCGCTCTGCTCGGCTTCGCGCCGTGAGCGGCTGGGCGGCGCTGCTCCCGTAAGCTCGGCTCGAGCCTGCTCGGGCAGATCGAAGAACAGCGCCGTCTGCACCCGCAACTCCACCGCCACGTCGATGCTGACCAGGGGCTCGGCGCGAGGGGACGGACGCGCGCCCGCGCTCTCCGCCACGCGCGCGCGGCGCTGGCTCGGATCCTCGTCGACAGCGGGCTCGGAACGGGCCAGTACCGCCTCGGGCGGCGCCCCGAGCCGCTGCACGTGCAACCGCTCTCCCGTTCGCGGTGAGAGCAGCCGCCTGTACCTTCGTCTCTTCATGCCGATCTTCCTTCACTGTCCGGAGCCAGCCGGCGCTGGCGCCGCGGGTACGATGGGTGCTGGCGCGGCGGGCGCCCGCATCACGGGGGCGGGCGCGGGCAGGCGAATCGCGAACACCGGCTGCCCTGCGAGCGGCCTTGCGCGCAGCTCGCGCTCCGCGGCGCGTGCCTCGCTCGAGCTGGCAAACGGCCCTGCCGCGACCAGAAACGAGCGACTCGCCGGGTCTTCACCGATCGCGACCAGTTGCACCGGCTGCCCTACGTCGCGCGCGCGCTGCGCCTGCTGCTCGGCGGCGGCGAGTTCGGCGTACCAGCCGAGCTGTACACCATACGCGCCTTGCTCAGCCCGGGGACTCGTCAGCAGCAGGTCGCCATAGCGCGCCACCGCGAGCGAGCCGGGCGCTCGAGCGCTGGCCTTCGAAGCCCAGCGCTCGGCGCTCTCGTAACGCTCTTTGAGCGACAGCGCCGCCTGACCGAGCATACGCCCCACCGGTTCGCTGACCTCGGGCGGCGCCTGCACGCCCGCGCCGAACATCGCCGCTCCGAACGCCATCACCAGGATCAGAAAAGACAGCTTGGCCAGCATCTGCGCTTCTCCCTACTTGCCCGGGTGGATGCCCATGAGCTCGAAGATGCTGAGCCGCCCCTCGCAGCGTACGAACAGCTCCTGGTAGAGCTGCGCGGTGCTCAGTTCCCCCCAGGCCACCGCGCGCTTGATCAGGTAGGGGGTCGGGCTGTGCGGGTCGACCCGCAACAGCATGTCCGCGAGCTCTGCGAGCTGCGCGTACGCGCGCGCGCGTTCGCGCGCTTGATCGAAGACAGCCCCGCCGCCGTAGGGCGCCGGAATGCTCGGCGAGCGCTCGCC
>DASTRX010000007.1:0-143467 GCA_035760985.1 Polyangiaceae bacterium | reverse complement strand
CCGAGAAAGTCGGGATGTAACAGCTCCAGCTCGATGCCGAGGAAGCCGAAGAACAGCCCAGCTGCCGCCAGCGAGAACGCCGCGGGGAAGCCCACCAGCATGCACAGGATCATGCCCCCGAACATCAAGGGCGCCATGTTGTCTCGGACGAAGCTCATTGCAGCGGCTTCTCGTAGTGAAACTCGGCCTCGATCACGCCGAGCAGCGCGGCGACGCGCTTGATCAGCTCGGACAGGCCCTGTACCGCCATCCAGCAGAAGCCCACCGGCAAGAGCAGCTTGACGGGCCAGCGAATCAGCCCGCCCGCGTTGGGCGAGATCTCCCCGATCTCCCAGGAGCCGACGAACCAGGGCCAGGTGAAGTAGACCAGGATGACGCAGATCGGCAGCAGGAAGAGCACGATGCCGAACACATCGATCCACAAGCGCTGCCGGGGAGAGGCCATCGAGAACAGCAGGTCGACGCGCACGTGCTCGTTCATGAGCAGCGTGTAGGGCGCGCCCAGCAGCACCATGCCGGCGAACATGTACCACTGAATCTCCAGCCAGCCGCTGGAACCGACGTGGAACAGATAACGCAGTGTTGCATTGCCTCCGCTGATCACGCAGGAAAGGAGCACGAGCCAGTTCGCGATCACACCCAGCTGAGTGCTGACCCAGTCGATCCCTCGTGAGAGCCGGAGCAGCGGTTTCACGCGCCGGGGACGCTGTCACGACCCGGACCCCAGCGTCAAGCGCTGGCGCGCCGCGCGCGGCTCCCCGAGCTGTCCGCCTCCGGGGAGCCGCGCCGCACGCACCGTCAGCCTTCCTTCAGGGCGCGCTGGATCAGCCTGTCAAAGACGGCGAACGGCTGCGCGCCGCTGACGAAGTAGCCATTGATGACGAAACCGGGCGTGCCCCCCAGCGCGGCGCGCTGCCCCAGCTGCGAGTCGCGCTCGACACGCGCCTTGTGCGTCCGCCGATCGAGCGCGCGCCGGAACCGCTCCAGATCCAGTCCGATCTCGCCCGCATAGCGCTCCAGGTCCGCGCGCTCGAGGGCCGACTGATTCGCGAACAGTCGATCGTGATAGCTCCAGAAGCCCGCATTGCCCTGCTGTTCGAAAGCCTCCTGGGCGGCCTCCGCGGCCAGCGCAGCCTGGCTGTGGAAAGACAGGGGCATGTGGCGCCATACCAGCTTTACGTCTTTGGGATATTCTTTCAGCAGGCGCTCCACGGTCGGCGTCACCCGACTGCAGAACGGGCACTGAAAATCCGAGAACTCCTGGATCACGACCCTGGCTTTCGCCGCCCCCTTGAACGGGCTGTCCGGGCCGGCCGCCGGCAGCTGCTTCTTTTCGGGCTCGGGCGCTCCCTTGCCGCTCTTCATCAGCTCCTGAAAGACCTTGTCGCGGCTCACACCCTGGCCGAGCAAGCGCCGCGCATCCTGCAGCCCGGCGTCCACCAGCTGTTTGAACTGCTCGTATGGCTGCGCTCCGACCAGGTGCCGGCCATTGATGAAAAAGTGAGGCGTGCCGTTCGCTCCGAAATCCAGGGCCAGGTCGGCGCTCGCGTCGATGCGCGCGCGGTACGCGCCGGAGTCGGCCGCCTTTTTCGCGCCTTCCCAGCTCAGCCCGAGCTGCTTGGCGATGGCTTCGAGCCCGGAGTCTTCCAGGTTCGTTTGGCTCGCGAACAGCGCGCGGTGAGCTGCCCAGAAGCCTCGGTTGCCCGACTGCTCCTGAGCAAAGCGAGCCAGGTACGCCGCGGGGCGCGCGCGCGGATGGTAGGACATGGGATTGTCCTTCCACACGATGCGCAGGTCGTCCTGGTATTCGTCGAGCAACTGGCTCAGCGTCGACTCCACGCGAGCGCAATACGGGCACTGGAAGTCGGAGAACTCGACGATCGTGACCAGCGCCCTGTCCGATCCCCGGCTCGGGTCGTCGGCGCGGACCGGGACGTTCCACACGGTCGTGTCCTCAGGTCTGGTGGGCGGCTCCTTGCGAGCGGGCGCCGGTACGACAGCCTTGAAGTTGTCGCGTGTCAGCCGGAGTGAAACCCGCTCGCGCGGCACGCCCGACTGGGTCAGGGCCTCCGCGGCCGCCAGCTGCTCATCGATCAGCTGCGCGAAGGTCTCGTACGGCTGCGCACCGATCAGCGGTTTGCCGTTGATGCGAAACTGCGGCGCGCTGTCGACTCCGAGCTGGCGAGCGAGCGCCAGGTCCTGCTCGACCTTCGCCGTGTAGCGCTTGACGGCCAGCGCGGTTTGAAAGCGCTGCCGCTCCAGGCCAGCTTCAGCCGCCCAGCTCACGAAGTTCTCTGGCGTGAGCTGCTTCTGATTGGCAAACGCGAGCTCGCTGAACTTCCAGAAATCTCCGCCCAGGCCCTGCACCGTTGCCGCGGCTTCCGCCGCTGGTCGAGCGTTGCGGTGACCCGGCAGCGGATTGTGTTTCCAGACGAGTCGCACCTTTTCCGGCCCGTATTCTTTCTGCACGCGCGCGATCGTCGCCAGCGCGCGCGCACAGAAGGGGCACTCCAGATCGCTCAGCTCGACGATCGTGACGGGTGCTTCCGGCTTGCCCCAGCTCGGGTCGCCGGCAGTGATGGGAATGGGGGAGCTCGGCGACCTCTCCGTCGCTGAAAGGGCGCGCTCGCCCGAGTTGCTCGAGCTCCGGGCAACGCCCCAGACCAGGCCAGAACCAGCCAGAAAGCTCAGCAAGAAGCCGACACATGCGGTTCCCTTGTTCATGATCAAAATTCTCCGATGTTTGGACAAAGCCCGGCGCCTCGGCGCGGGCCGATGGGTTCGCGCCCGCTCGCAAGGAGAGCGCGGGGGCGCAGCACAGACGGATCCCGTCCGGTCGACGCGGGCGCGCAACCGGCGGTCTCGAGGGAGCTCGCGGCTCGACCCGCGGACGCAGCGGTGCATCCCCGAGCCGCGCCCCAGGCTCACCTGTAGCGGGTTTCGAGACTCAGTCGCTCACGACTCGCTCCGCGGCGCATGCGCGCCGGACGAGCGCGAGACGCTCCAGAGCAACGAGCTCAGCCCAACGGAGGACGATACGGAGCTGGCAGGTATCCCGAGCTCGCGGACAGACCCATCCACGACGGCGCGCGCTGCAGACGCGGCTCGGCTCGCTCCGGCATGGGCAGCGGCGCCGCCAGCGCGGCGTCCGCGCGCGCGAGCGTGATCTCGGTCGGTTCGGCGGGTGGCCGATGGTGCCCCCAGCGCGCGGAACCGCGAGGAATATCCAGCTTTTTTCCCCCGAACAGCGCGAGCACGAGCTCGCACGGCAGCGCCTCCAGCCGGCCGCGATCGACCTCTGGGATCACGATGCGCGCGGCGACCGACGCGCCCGTCTCATCGCACATGGGCGCTTCACCGGCGTCCGGCGGCAACACGGGGGCGGGCGGAGGGCGCTCACATTCGATCTGAGCGCCCGAGGCGAGCGCATCCGGATCGCAGGACGCAACACCTGGCTCGAGGAGCCCTGCATCCGATTCTTCCAGCGCGCTCGCGCTCCGCGCCGAAACGATCAGGGCGCAGAGCAGCAAGCACTGCAGGGCGGCGCGCCGCATCCCGGCGTGCCATCCGTACCACCACTGAAACGCGCCGCGCTCACACATGGCCCAGCTGCCACAGTGTAGCGCAGTTCTTGGCGGGACTCAAAGCGCGCGAGCGCGCTGACGCGACGGGCGCCGGCTCGGGTCAGCCCGCGGGCAAGGTCGGCTCGCGCAAGGCAAGAGCGGCCGGACAGGAAAGAGTTCGGACCTGCCCTCGAGGCGTGTATAGGGTTTCTGGCCTTCGGAAACCACGCGGAAAGAATCTGCGACCTAAGCGCCGGGGGGGCGCTGCCTGCCGAATCGGAGAATGAGATGAGAAAAGCCTTCGCCCTACTGGCGGCGTCGTGCGCGCTGTTGTTGCCGAAGCTCTCGGTCGCCGCGGAGAGCCTGCCGAACAGCGAGCTCCAGCTCGCCGCCGACACGATCTGGGTGCTGTTCACGGCCTTCCTCGTATTCTGGATGAACGCAGGCTTCGCGCTGCTGGAGTCGGGCTTCTGTCGCAAGAAGAACGCGGTGAACCTGCTCGCCAAGAACTTCATCGTGTTCGCGATCACCACGCTGCTCTACTACGCCGTCGGCTTCGGCCTGATGTACGGCAACGGCACCGACCTGGTCGGCACGACGGGCTGGTTCGTGCCGAATGACTCCGAGCTCTTTCGCGCGCTGCACTGGACCGGCGTGCCCGTGTACGCGAAATTCTTCTTTCAGCTGGGCTTCGCCGGCGTCGCGGCCACCATTGTTTCCGGTGCGGTGGCGGAGCGCATCCACTACGCCGCCTTCCTGGTCTTCAGCGCGCTGATGAGCGCGCTGCTCTATCCCGTCGTCGGGCACTGGATCTGGGGAGGCGGGTTCCTGGCCGCGAGCGGCATGCTCGATTTCGCGGGCTCCAGCGTGGTGCACTCGGTGGGTGGCTGGGCCGCGCTGGCGGGCGTGATCTTCTTGCGGCCACGCATCGGCAAGTACGGCAGGGACGGCGCGCCCAAGGCCATCCCCGGTCACAACATGACGAGCGCGACGCTCGGCACGTTCATTCTCTGGCTGGGCTGGTTCGGCTTCAACCCCGGCTCGGTCATGGCGGCGCGCCCCGAAGCCATCTCTCACGTCGTGTTGACCACCAACCTCGCTGCCGCCGCGGGCGCGCTGGTGGGCACGCTGTACACCTGGCTGCGCCTGGGTAAGCCCGACCTCGGGCTCTCCTGCAACGGCTGCCTCGCGGGTCTGGTGGCGATCACCGCCCCTTGCGCCTTCGTATCCGGGCCCAGCGCCTTGCTGATCGGCGCGCTCGGGGGCGTGATCGTGGTGGAGGGCGTGCTGCTCTTCGATCGCCTGCGCCTGGACGATCCGGTGGGCGCAACCAGCGTGCACCTGCTCAACGGCATCTTCGGTACGCTGTGCGTGGGGCTGTTCGGCAACGTGGAGATCGCCAAGAGCGTCGCCGGCGCCAAGCTCGAGTCGAACGGGCTGCTGCTGGGCGGAGGAGCCACCCAGCTCGGAATCCAGGCCCAGGGCGTGCTGGTCGTGGCGCTGTTCGCTTTTGGTGCATCCAGCGCCGTGTGGTGGTTCCTGCGCGCCACCATGGGCATCCGCGTGCCGCCGGAGGCGGAGGAAATTGGCCTGGATCAGTCCGAGATGGGCATGGAAGCCTATCCGGACGACATGCCGCGCGCCGCGCTGCTCAGCTCCGAGCCCTGAACATCCGGTGGTTTGGCGCAGCGCGCTGGGCTTACCACCTGGGGCGTGCACGAGAGTACACGGAGTTGCGCGCCACAAAGCCCGCTTGCCACGGCCCCGCGTGCTCTGAAACAGGGCGTCAACCGCTGTCCGCCGCGATGCCCGTCGACGCGGCCGCTCGCTCGAGGTAACGTGACGCTGATTTGCCAGACTCGATGAAAGCTCCGCGCGAACGACTGCGAGTACGCCCCCTTCTCGAGCGCGATGCGGCCGTGATTTCGCAGGCGTTCAGGGCTGTTGGGATGCACAAGTCGGTGCACCAGTTCGAGCAGTATCTGGCGGAGCAGCAGCAATCGATCCGCCAGTGCTGGGTTGCGCACGTGGACGGCCGCTTCGCGGGCTACGTCACGCTGCACTGGAACCCGCTCTACCCCGGCATCGCGGGCAAAGGAGTGCCCGAGATCCAGGACCTGAACGTGCTGCCGAGCTATCGACGCCAGGGCATCGCCACCCGCCTGCTCGATCGCGCGGAGCAGAGCGCCGCCGCGCGCGCGACCTCGGTCGCCGTCGGAGTGGGGCTGCTCCCCGGCGACAGCGCGGCTCAACGCCTGTACGGGCGTCGGGGCTATATTCCCGACGGCCTCGGCGTTACATACGAAGATCGTTTCGTGGAGGCCGGTGAGCTGGTGCGCTTCGATCATGAGCTGGTGTTGCACCTGATCAAGCCCCTGCGCCAGCAGAGCGCGAGCTTCAGCTCGGCGTCGAGGCTGGGGGCCGCAGCTGCCGCTGCCAGCGTCCTGCGCTCGCTCGAGCGGCGCGGCAACGTTGATTGAGCCTCAGTGGCTGTTCTCTCAGTGGCTGTTCTCTCAGCGGCTGGTCTCTCGGCGATCGTGCGCCGGGTGAGAGTAGCTCAGGCCGAAGCCGTAAGGATACAGCGGGTCATAGTCGGCATCGCCGACGTTGATCGGCACCTGCTGCAGCGAACGGGGCCAGCTGTGCGGCAGCTTGCCGGTGAAGTCGTACTCACCGAGCAGCACGTCGCTGATGCCTTGCGCCTCCGTGCCGGGCAGCCAGGCTTCGACCAGCGCGTCTGCTCGCGCCGGCAGGTCGCCAAGCAGCAGCGGGCGGCCCGTCATCAATACCACGACCACCGGCACGCCGCTCGCCTTCAGCCGCTCCACGACCTGCAGCCCCGCGGGGTCGAGCTGAAGCTGGGCGTCGTCGCCGTGGCCTTCGGCATACGGCTTCTCCCCGATCGCCGCGATGGCCACGTCCGCGCCCTCTGCGCCGCTGCCGTCACGCGAGAAGGTCAGCTCGGTACCTCGCGCCAGCGCGGCCGCGAAGGCCTGACGCAAGGTCGTGCCGGGCGTGATGTCGCCTGCGCGGCCCTGCCAGTCGATGGTCCAGCCACCGCACTGGCTGCCGATATCGTCAGCGTGACTGCCGGACAGGTGAATGCGACGCAACGAGCGCTTCAGCGGCAACAGGGAGGCGTGATTGTCGAGCAGCACCAGCGAGCGGCGCACGGCCTCACGCGCCACGGCGCGGTGCTCCGCGGAGCCCACGGTCTCGACGCCGCTGGGCAGAGCCAGCGCTCCGCTCGGCTCGCGCCGCAGACGGCTGCCATTCAGCTTGCCCAGCGCACACTTGACGTGGAGTATGCGCGCCACGGCGTCGTCGATGCGCGCCATGGAGATACGGCCCGGCACCAGCGCCAGCATGCGCGCGAAAAAGCCGGCGTACTCGCTCGGCGCCATCACCATGTCGATGCCCGCGTTGATCGCGCTCACGAGCTGCTCGTCGGCGCCACCCGGCAGCTGTTCGATGCCGCGCCAGTCGGTGACCAGGAAGCCACCAAAGCCGAGCTGCCCCTTCAGCACGTCGTTCAAGAGCGGCCCGTGGCAGTGTAGCTTCACGCTCTGGTTACTGCTGAACGAGACCATGATCGAACCCACGCCAGCAGCGATCGCCTTGCGGTAAGCCGGCAGTAGCTCGCGTTCGATCTGCGCCAGCGAGAGCAGGCTATTGCCCTGATCGCGACCGCGCTCGGTGGAGCCGTCGCCCAGGAAGTGCTTGGCGCAGGCGAGCACGCCATCCGGGCGCGCTCCAAGGTGATCCCCTTGCAGGCCGCGGATCAGCGCGGGACCGAGCAGCTCCGCCAGCTCCGGTGACTCACCGAACGACTCATAGGTGCGCCCCCAGCGCTCGTCGCGCGCCGCCGCCAGCACCGGCGCGAACGTCCAGTCCGCGCCCGTTGCCGCGACTTCGAGCGCCGTCGCCCGACCGATTCGCTCGACCAGGTCCGGATCGCGCGTGGCGCCCAGCCCGATGTTGTGTGGAAAGATCACGGCACCGCGCACGTTGTTGTGGCCGTGCACCGCGTCCACTCCGTAGAGCAGCGGGATCCCCAGCCGCGAGTGCAGAGCTTGCTCATGGAAGCCGGTCACCATGCGCGCCCACTCCAGCGGGGTGTTGGGGGCCGGGTTGGAGCCACCGCCGGAGAGAACCGAGCCAAAGGCGTAGCGCGCGACATCTCCGCCGCGCACGGTGCCGCGCTCCGCTTGAAACATCTGCCCGAGCTTCTCCTCCAGCGACATCTGCGCGACCAGGGCACGCGCTTTCTCGACGCAACGTGCGCCGGAGAAGCCGTCGGGATCGGCCGCGGCACTCAGCAGCGCGGGCGGCTGCTCCGGCGGCAGACAGCGCATGGGCTCCGCGGGCGCGCTGGAGGCCGGCGGCAGCGGAGCCGCGGGGCCCTGCGCGTGGCCCGGGGCGCAGCCGGCACAGAGCAGGACGGCGAAGGTCAAGGGCAGCCGGGCTGCAGAGCGCCGCTCCCGGATCGTCAACCTGGGCCTCAGAAGACCCCCGTGAACGCCTGCTCGCCCGTCAGTCCGCGTACGATGCGCTGCCCCGTAGAGGGCAAGCTGCGATAGGTGTTGATCACGCAATCCATCAGCGGCTCGAACTCGAGATGCACGAAGGGGTGGATGTGGCTCACGAACACGACGGGCGTGCCGAGCCGCATCCAGCCTTCCATCAGGTTGCGACAGATCGGGCCGTGCAGGCGCGCGACGCTCACGCCCCAGCTGGTCGCGGCTCCGATCGAGCAGATCACCAGATCGAACTGATCGACGCGCTCGAACAGCACGTGGGGGCCCGGATCGTTCAGCTCTTCCACCTGGCAGCGCTCCGCCAGCGCCGCGGTGAGCGCACCATAGGCGGCGCGCTGGTCCTCATACTGAGGGTAGTTGGGGCTGGCCAGCACGACGTGCAGCACGCGCGTGCCCGGCTGCAGCGACACCGGCAGCAGGCTCGCGCGATCGCGCACCAGCGTGGCCGCGCCGTCCGCCACGCGCCGCGCCAGGGCGGCGTGAGCTGCCGCGTCGAAAGCGGCCGCGGCTTGCGCGGGCTTGCCCGTATCGAGCAGGTCGAACAAGCCCAGGTCGTGCTTGAACTGGATCAGGCGCGCGGCGCGGTCATAGAGCGTGCGTTCGCTCAACACCTTCTCGCGCAGCGCGCGCTCGAACTCGGGATAGAAGCGCCGCTCGGTCACGCGCGCGAACAACACGCAATCGCCGCCCGCCTCCAGGAAGCGCGCGTACGCCTCGAACGGCGGGACAAAACCCGAGACGCCGCCCATGCCCATGGCGTCGGAGACCAGCAGGCCCTCGAAGCCGAGCTCGCCCCGCAACAGATCCACGAGCAGGCGGCGCGAGAGCGTCGCCGGCGGGTAGAGCCCGCGCGCATCGGCAGCATCGAGGGCGGGCAGCGCGATGTGGCCGGACATGATGGTGCGGGCGCCAGCCTCGATCAGCTCGCGGTACACGCGCCCCGGACCCTGCCACCAGTCCAGGCGCGAGAGCGGGTTCTCCGGCGTGGTCAGGTGCTGATCGTAGGTGGCGTGGCCGTCGCCCGGGAAATGCTTCAGCGTGGCCGCGACTCCGTGCTCCTGCAACCCGCGCAGGTAGCCCCGCGCCACCCGGATCACTCGCTCCACGCTGCGGCCGGCGCTGCGCGTCGAGACGGCGGGGCTGTCGGCGAGCGCGGCGAGATCCACGCACGGCGAAAAGGTCCAGTTGATGCCGACGGAGCGCCCCTCGAGCGCGGTGGCCCGGCCCACGTCGTACGCCAGCTGTTCCGAGTCGTTGGCACCAAGCCCCATCAGATCGGGGAACTCGCTCAGACCCAGCACCGCCCTGCCCGGCCCGCACTCGAGATCAGCGGTGCAGAGCGGGGGGATGCTCGGCTCGGAGCCGGCACAGGCCGCGCGCAGCGCTGCCGTCTGGCTCGCGATCTTGTCGCGCGTGGCGCGCGGAATGTGCGCGCCGCCGACGCTCTCGCTGGGCTCGAAGTTGAGCAGCGGGCAACAGACCTGGTTCATGGCCTGGCGGAGCGACAAGCGCTCGGCCAGCGCGCGTGCCTGGGACGACGGCTGCAGCGTGTATTTCATTGGTACTCGGGGCCGCCGCCGGCAGCGCCGGCGGAGCAACGCGACTTTCGTGCAGCGGCCAGCCCGGCGTCAACCGAACGAACAGATGTACTCGGCGATCCCGCTCGCGACCTGGATGGTGAAGCCGCTGTTCGCGGGCACGTCGAAATGGGTACCCGCGGCGTACGCGGTGTTGCTGCCCTGCCCATCCAGGCGCACGCTGCAGCTGCCGGCGATGATCTCCATGCGCTCCGCCGCCTGCGTGGAGAAGTGATACTCCCCCGGATAGATCAGCCCGATGGTCTTTTTCGAGCCATCGGCGAAGCGCACGGCGTGGCTCACCACCTTGCCGTCGAAATAGACGTTGGCCTTGGTGGTGACGGTGACGTTGGAGAATTCGGTCTTCGACATGGCGGGCGGATATAGCAAACCCGCCCTGCGGCGTCAGGCGAAGAAGCGCCGGACGCGGTCCAGGAGCTGGATGCTGTGGCGCTCTTCATCGAAGTCTTCGCCGTGCTCGGTCAGGGCTTGATTCAGCTCGCTCAGGCGAGTGGCGAAGCGCGAGCTGAGCTTGTCGGCGACGCCGCGATCGAGCTCGACCGCGGAGCGCAGCGCGGCCGCGCTGATCACGAGCAGCTGGCACTCGCTGGTCGCGCGCACGTTGGCGGAGCGAAGCTCGTCGGCCAGCAGCGCCGCCTCGCCGAAGAACTGCCCCGGACCGAGCGCCGCGATGCGCGCCTCCGGCCCTCCCTTGCGGCGCGCCAGCACTTCGACTGTGCCGCGCTCCACCACGTACAGCTCGCTGCCGACCTCCCCCGCGCGGATGATCACCTCACCCGGCGCGTACTGCACCGCGCTGGTCCCGGGCAGCAGGCGCTCCAGCACCTCTGGCTTGGCGCCGGCGAGGAAGTCGACGCGCGCCAGCCGCTCGGCGAGCGGC
Source organism: Polyangiaceae bacterium (assembly GCA_035760985.1). Taxonomy (GTDB): domain Bacteria; phylum Myxococcota_A; class Polyangia; order Polyangiales; family Polyangiaceae; genus SZUA-265. Next base: position 132,888 of record DASTRX010000007.1, on the reverse strand, counting down.
GGCTCCTTGGGCGCCCCGCTCAACACTTCTCGCGACGATACCATCAGCTCGCCCAGGGGCATCGCCTCCACCCGGCTGCGCGTGATCGGCAGCTCCAACCCCGAGCGGCGCAGCTCGTACCAGAGGCGCTTGCGAAACTCGGCCTCACTCGGCTCGATGCGGGCGAAGTCGTCGACGAAATAGCGGATGTTGTAGGTCGCTCCGCGCTCGACGAAGTGCGCGACCTGCACCAGCGGCTGCGGTGTCGCCAGCACTCCCGGCAAGTCTGCCAGGATGCGCGAGATCAGCGACTGCACGCGCTGCGGAGAGATCGAGTCCGCCAGCACCAGGCTGGTGCTGTGCCGCACCAGCGTGGTCGGGCGCGAGAAGTTCTTGAGCGCCGCCTTCGCGATCTCGCCATTGGGCACGATCACCTCGATCTCATTCAAGGTGACCAGATGCGTCGCGCGCCAGTTGATCTCCAGCACGCGACCGATACCCTCCGGCCCCTCCGCGTACTGCAACCAGTCGCCGACCGAGAACGGTGGCTGCGCTTGCAGGGCCAGCCCCGCGAACAGGTTGCCCAGCGTCTGCTGCAGCGAAAGACCGATCACCGCGGTGAGCAACGCGGACGTGGCGAGCAGCGAGCTCGGGTCGACGCCCCCGGCGCGCAGCGCCAGCAAGATCACCCCGAAGTAGAGGAAGCCCTGCAGCAGGTCGCGCAAGATGCGCGGCCACGGTCGAGTGAACCTCCGCGCTGCGCTCGACAGCACCCCGAGCAAGAACACGCTGCGCGCGATCGAGCCGAAGATCGCCGCCGCGCCGATGAAGCTGAGCAAGCGCGCGTTGGCAGAGCTCGGGTCCACCGAGCCCTCGATGCGGCTCACCACCAGGTGCAACAGCAGGAAGAACGTGGGGCCCCGCGCCAGATAGCGCTCGCCGCGCGGCAACGCGACGAACGAGAGCAGCGCCAGCAGAGCGGCGAGCGCGATCCCGAGCACCCCCGTGCCCGCTGCAGTGGAGTCCAACCAGTTCACGGCTGCCGGTTCGGCGCGCTGCTGCCCAGGGCCACCATGGCGCTAACCAGTAGGCGACGCCGTGCGCGAGGTCCAGCCCCCGCGAAGGGCGGGCTCAAGCGGCGCAACGCGCCAGGCCGGGAGCCTGCTGTGCCTCACGCGCCCGCTGCTCAGCCCTGGCCGCAGGCCGGACCAGCGCGGCGGCGACAGCCAGCCCCTCCAGCGTGAGGCCCAGCCGGTGAGGATCTACCAGACCGGCGTGGCCGAGGGCGCGCAGGGCTTTCAGGACTGCGTACGGTCGCGCGCGGACCGCGCTGCACAAGTCCATGAAATCAACGACTTCACCGTTTTGGCGCCAGGTGAACAGGCAAGCGAGCAGGCGGCGGCAGAGGCGGCTTGGAATCATGTGTTCAGTGTTAGCTGTTCAGCTGAAAACCTGTCCAGTTTTCGGCTTACACACGCCTACCTTCGGCCTCAACCGCCCGGGATCACGAGCTTTCTTCCGAGTAGCCGAGCTCCGCCAGCTGGCGCGGGACATCTCTCCAGCGCTCCGTCACGCGCACGAAGAGCTTCAGGTGCACGGGCTGTTCCGTGAGCTCCATCAGCCGCTGGCGCGCGGCCTTGCCGATCTCACGGATCATTGTGCCGCCGCGGCCCACCAGGATCGCGCGCTGGCCCACCTTTTCCACGTGCACGGTCGCGGAGACGTGCATGCCCGTGCTCGCTTCTTCGAACGAGTCGATGGTCACGGCCACCGCATGCGGGACCTCGCGGCTCGCCAGCGCCAGCACCTGCTCGCGAATGTACTCGCGCGCGAAGAACGCGAGCGGGCGGTCCGTCACATCGTCCGTACCGAAGCGCGCCTCTTGCTCGGGCACCAGCTTGGCGACCTCGGCCAGCACGCGCTCCACCCCGTCCCCATTGCGGGCGCTGATCGGCACGACCGCAGCAAAGTCATGCTGCGCGCCCAGCGCCTGCAACACCGGCAGCAGCTTGGCCTTGTCGCGCACGCGGTCGATCTTGTTCAGCACCAGCACGGTGGGCAGATCCGAGGGCAGCTGGGCGATCAGCTCGGCATCACTGAGATCCGTGCTCGTGCCGCGCGTGCGCGGGCGCCCTGCGGCCGCGCTCTTGCCCGCCGGCTTGGCCTTGCCCTTGGCGCTGCGCGCCGCCGCGGGCTTGCCCGCCGGCTCGCTGGCTCCGCCCGGTAGCGTCAGGCTCGCGACATCGAGCGCGTCGGTCATGAACAGGGCGGCATCGGCATTGCGCAAGCTCTCGATGGCCTCGTGGTTCATGCGCCGCCCCAGCTCGTTCTTGGGCTTGTGCAAGCCGGGCGTATCCACGAAGGCCAGCTGCGCGTCCGCGCTGTTCACGACACCCAGCAGCGTGTCACGCGTGGTCTGCGGCAAGCGCGAGACGATCGCGAGCGGCATCCCGAGCGCGCTGTTCAAGAAAGTGGATTTGCCGACGTTGCTGCGTCCGATGATGGCGATCGTGCCGTAGCGCATGTGAATGGAGGCGGATGTAGCAGCACTGCCCGCGCGCCGCCCGGCAAAATGGCCCCGCGCCGGGGGCCAAAATGCTCGCCGCGCGCTGCGCGTCCCGGTTTGTTTCCTCGCTGGACTATGCTGTACCTATCCCGTGAACGAATCGCAGACCCAGCCCGCACCCTTCGAGGTCAGCGCGCCTGCCGGCGCCCCCAGCGAACCGAGGGACCGGGCTGAGCCGATCCGCCGCCTGCCGCTGCGCTGGGCACCGCAGCTGGTGGCTGCGCTCGTCGCGCTCTGCAGCCTGCTCCTGCCGCTCGCCTGGAGCGGCCTGTGGTCGCCCTACGAGCTGGATACGGCCGAGTTCTCGCGCCGCATCGCCGTCGCGCTGCACGGCGCCGAGCGGCTCGTGCTGCCGGGAGCCAACAACGCGGTGCCCACGCTGAGCGAGCTGGGTCGAGGCCAGCTGCCCTTCAGCTCCGTCGCGGTCGGCTTTCAGATCTTCGGCCTGCGCGACTGGGCGGGGCGGCTGCCGCTCGCGCTCTGGGGTTTGCTCGGCATCGCAGCCACGTTCGTGCTCGTGTCGCGGCTCTTCGATCGCTTCGCGGCCGCCTACGCGAGCGTGGCGCTGGCCAGCATGCCGCTGTATTTCCTGCAATCGCGCACGCTGCTGGGAGACATCGTGCCGTTGAGCACGGTGGCCGTCGCCTCGTGCGCGCTCGGGCTCGCGCTGTTCCAGCCTGGGCTGGCGCGCCCGCGCGCGCGCTTCGGCTGGTGCTGCCTCGCCCTGGCGGCACTGGCGGCGGGCTTCGTCAGCCGCGGGCTGCTGCTGGGCGTCGCCTGCCCGGCGCTCGGGGTCGGCCTGGGCTGGCTCACCTGGCGCTGCAGCGGGCGGCGCAGCCGGGACCGCTTCGCCGAGGTGCTGGGCTGTGTCGCGCTCGGGCTCGGCGCGCTGGCGCTCGGCGGCGGCCTCTGGGCGCTGTTCTCCGGCAACCCGGACGCCTACCTGGAATTGCTCGGCGCGGCCCAGCGCGCGCCGAGCAAGCTGCCCACGCACGATCAGGTGTTGCATCAGCTCGGGTTCGGGCTCTTCCCGTGGAGCGCCTTCGCGCCCTTTGCGCTGGCCATCGCCCTCGGGCCCGAGGATCAGGCGGGGCCCGAGAGCGCGCTCGGCGTGTGCCTGGTGGGGGTCTTTGCCGTCGCGCTGGCTGTGCACGGCATCAGCTCGCCCCACGTCGGAGCGCTGCCGTTCGTGGGCACGTTCGCGCTCGCGGCGTTGATCGGCATCGCCTTTCGCCGCATCGAGCTGGGCGTACACGCCACGCGCCTGGCCGCCCTGGGCAGCGCCGCACTGTTGATCGTGTTCACCTGGGACCTGCGCACGTACCCCGAGGAGTCGCTGTTGCCGTTCGCGCTGCCGGGCGCGACCTTTCCGGAGAGCTTCGCCGCCAGCGCGAAGGAGTGGATGAAGTGGGGAGCTCTTCCCTGCCTCGCGCTGCTCGCGGTGGCCCTGGCGGATCTGCCGCGCGGCGCGCAGCCGCGCTGGTCGGAAGCGCTGGAGCAATACTCGAGCTGGCTGCGCGAGCTGGGCGCGCGCTGGAACGGTCAGCTGCTGCGCGTGCTCGGCGGCCTCACGCTGCTCTTGGGCGCCGTGCCCGTGCTGCGCTTTCTGGATGCCCACGGTGTGTCCATCTCGCTGCTCGATCGCCTGGGCATCTGGTCACGGCCGCTCGGCTATGCGTTCCTGATCGTGCCTTTCTTTCTCGCCGCGCCGCTCGCGGCGAGCTTGCTGCGCGAGCTGTCCGCGGGCTTCTCCAGGGCCGTGGAGCGGCTGCCGCTGGCGCGGGCGCGGCTCGGGGTGCTCAGCCTGGCCGGCTTCGGCCTGGCCCTGAGCCTGGGCTACTACCCGGCGCTGGCCGCCCAGCTCTCGCCGCGCGACGTGTTCGAGTCCTTCCGGCAGCGCAGCCACGCCGGCGAGCAGCTCGCGGTGCTCGGACAAGCCTCCAAGGTGGCCCCCTATTACGCGGGCGCGCCGGTGGAGACGCCGAGCTCGGCGCGCATCGCCTTCGACTGGCTGCTCGCCGCCCAGGAGCAGCGCCGCTGGCTGCTGCTCGGCGCGAAGGACCTGGCTCAGCTCAACTCGCTCTACCGCCAGCGCTCTCAACCGGCGCAGAACCTGCCGATCCTCGATGCGGCCTCCAGCGAGGTGTTGCTCGCCTCCAACGTGCTCGCACCGAATGAGCACAACGACAATCCGATCGACGCCTGGCTCTCGCATGAGGCACCCCAGCCGGAGCGACCGCTGGATGTGGATCTCAGCGGCCAGCTGCGCTGCATCGGCTGGGGCGTGACGCTGCCGGATGGCCAGCGCGTGACGCGCGTCAGCACCGGACAAGCTTACGATTTTCGCATCTACTGGCAGGTGCTGCAGCCGATCAGCAGCAACTGGAAGACGTTCATTCACATCGACGGCAAGGGGCGGCGCTTCAACGGCGACCACGACACGCTGGAGGGCAAGTACCCGTTCAAGTACTGGCTGCCGGGAGACTTTGTCACCGATGTGTATCGCTTCCAGCTGGAGCCGCATTACTCCGGCGCCACGTATCAAGTGTACTTTGGTCTGTTCATCGGTGATCGGCGGCTCGCCGTGCGCAGCGGGAAGCACACCGAGGATCGCATCATTGCGGGCAGCCTCGTCGTCGATTGACGCGACGGGCCGACCCGAGGCTCCGCCCGGCGTCGATGTAGGCAATTGCCTCGCCACGATCTGGCACGACGCGGGTCGGTACAGCGCGGTGCCGTGCGAGTGCACACTGAAGCGAAAACTGCGTGCACGAACGCCCGGCGCACCGGTACACAGCGTCCGGCGCGCCGGGATCCTCGCCGACGTGCACGGCACGGAACAGCCAGTTTGGGCCGCCCGGAATTCGAGGCGTGACAGCTGAGCAAAACGACGTTACGACAGGTTGATGGACTCCGGAGAAGCCGGCGCGTCGAATCGCAGGGAGTCCGAACGCATCGACGTCTCGTGGGACGTCGACTGTGAGACGGAGGATACGTTTCTTTACGCTTCCATCCGCAACGTCTCCGCGCTCGGAATCTTCGTGCAGACGCGCGAACCGCTGGAAGTCGGGACGCGGGTCACGCTGCGCTTCTCGCCGCCCGGAAGCGACGGCGCTTTCACGCTGAAGGGCGCCGTGCAGTGGATCAACCCCGTGCGCGTGCTGGATAATCGCAACCCGGGCATGGGCATCCTGTTCGTCGACATCACGGCCGAAGACCGCGAGCGCCTGGTGCACGCGGTTCGCACGATCGCGTACGTGCACGACCGATCCAACTAGTTGTTTTTGGGGGTCTGAGGCAGACCCCGGTCCACGCAGCTTCGCTGCGTGGGACCTCCCCGCCTCCGCTCGCTTCGCTCGCGCTGCGCGTGGGGCCCCAGCCCCACTTGCCTTTTCCAGGCGGCGCTCGCGCTGCGCGTGGGGCCCCAGCCCCACTTGCCCTTCCCAGGCGGGGCCCCAGCCCCACTTGCCCTTCCCAGGCGGCGCTCGCGCTGCGCGGGGGGCCCCAGCCCCACTTGCCCTTCCTCGGTGGTGGGCATCTCCGTTTTTCGATGGGCGGGCTTGCTTCGGTTCTTCGTGGGGGGGCGTCGATGGTGGCTCGTCTTGGGTTCGCCGAGGGTGGCTCGCCTGAAAATTTCGTGTGGTTGGCCCATACTGGTGCGCACCGGAGCGGTCTGGGGCCGAGCCCCTCTTTTTCTGGCGCGGGCGTTTGCGATCGGTTTGCTAAGACTGGGCCGTGCTCCCCTCGCTCCGTGCCGGGCTGCGCTGGATGGCGGCGGCCGGCTGCGCTGGTAGTCTCGGCTGCAGCTTCTTGCACACCTCCGATGTGCGCTTGAATCAGGTCGGCTATTTGCCGCAGGCGAGCAAGATCGCGATCGTCGAGAGCAGCGATACTGCGCCGCTCGCCTGGCAGGTGCTCGACGCGAGCGGTGGCGTCGTGGCGAAAGGGATGACGCAGCCCAGAGGGCCCGATGCGGACTCGGGCGACGTGGTGCAGTGGGCGGACTTCTCCAGCCTCAGGCAGCCGGGCAAAGGGTATCGGCTGCTGGTGGATGGCGACGAGAGCTATCGGTTCTCGATCGACGCGCGCGTGTATCAGCCGCTGAAGACCGCCGCGTTCAACTACTTTTATCAGACCCGCAGCGGTACGCCGATCGAGATCCCGTGGGCGGGCGAGTGGCAGTGGACGCACGGCCCCGGGCATCTGAGCGATGCGGACGTGGGCTGCGTGAGCGACTGCGGCTACCGGCTGAACGCGCTCGGTGGCTGGTACGACGCGGGCGATCACGGCAAGTACGTGGTGAACGGCGGCATTTCGGTCTGGACCCTGCTCGATCTGTACGAACGCACCAGGTATCTGCACGGCGACCTCGACGCCCTCGGCGACGGCTCGCTGCAGCTCCCCGAAAACGGGAACGGCGTCCCCGATGTGCTGGACGAGGCGCGCTGGGAGCTGGAGTTTCTGCTGGCGATGCAGGTGCCGCCCGGGCACGAGAAGTCCGGCATGGTGCATCACAAACTGCACGACAGCTCCTGGACCACGCTCGGTCGCGTGCCCGCCGAGACCTGGAAGGAGCGCTACCTGCACGCGCCGAGCACGGCCGCGACCTTGAACCTGGCGGCGACCGCGGCGCAGTGCTTCCGGCTCTGGAGGGCTCTGGACGCGGAGTTCGCCGAGCGCTGCCGGTTGGGTGCGATCCGCGCCTGGAACGCTGCGCAGAAGTTCCCCGCGGTCTACGCGCCCAGCTACGACAGCCAGGGCGGCGGTCCTTACGACGACAGCGACGTGAGCGACGAGTTCTACTGGGCCGCTTGTGAGCTCTACCTGGCCTTCGGCACGCCGGACCTGCTCGAGTTCATCGAACAGTCTCCGCACCATCGTCACTTTCCGACCGAGACCGGACACGAACACGTCAAGCACCACACCTCGATGACCTGGCAAGCGACCGCGGCGCTCGGCGCGATCTCGCTGGCGGTCGTGCCGAGCTCCTTGCCCGAGGCGGAGCGCGCTGAGCTGCGCTCACAGATCGTGCGCGCGGCGGACGAGTACCTGAAGCTGATCGAGGCACAAGGCTATCGCGTGCCGATCGCGCGCGGCAGCAACGGCCACTATCCGTGGGGCTCGAACTCGCTGGTCGCCAACAATGCCCTGGTGCTGGCGCTCGCCCACGACTTCACGCACCAGCAGAAGTATCTCGATGGCACGCTCGAGGGCCTGGCCTATCTGCTCGGGCGCAACCCGCTCAACTTCTCCTATGTGAGTGGCTTCGGGGAACATGCCCTGGAAAACCCACATCACCGCTTCTGGGCCCACCAGAAGCGCAGCTCGTTCCCTCATCCGCCACCAGGCGTGCTGGCGGGCGGCCCCAACTCGCGCCTGCAGGACCCGACGTCCAACCGCTTGAAAGGCTGCCCACCGCAGCGCTGCTATATCGACAATGTCGACGCCTGGTCCGTGAACGAGGTTGCCATCAATTGGAACGCTCCCTTGGCGTGGATCGCCACATTTGCAGACGAAAAGGGTGTGGCCGCTGAAAAAAGCGCCGCCCCCGGCGCCCCGCTGGCGCTGGCAATTCGGCACCAGCGGCAACGGTAGCTGGACAATCCCGCTGCCTGGCGTAAGCCTTGGTCATGGGGTCCAGGATCACCCGGATCGCTCGGCGCTGCAGCGTCGGCAGGACCAGCCAGGCGAACCGTGCGGCGGTGTTCGCGGTGCTGCTCGGCCTGGCGCTATCAGAGGTGGTTGGATCTGCGCGCGCGCAGAGCTCCGACGCCGGCACCAGAGCGGAGGGCGAGGCGCACACGACCGCGGCGACGGAACCCAGCGCGGAAGTGCAGGCCCCCGCGGCTCCAGCCGCGGCGGAGCCCGCCGCCAGCATCGGCGGCTTCCCCAAGACGCTCACGCCCCAGCAGCGCTTGCCCGAGAACTTGCAGGGCTGGATGCGCGAGCGGAACCGGCTGCATCCGATCGCGGAGCGTCCCATCGCTCCCCCGGCCAGCCTTGCCCCTCAGCTGGCGGAGAACCCGGCGCGCGCGCGGCAAGTGATCGAAGGCTACCAGCGCCGGCTGCGCTCGTTTGATGAGAACGGTGTGACCGTGCTCAGCAATCGGCGTGTGCCCGTCGCTCCGGAGCCGGAGCCGCAGCCCGTCGCGACGGCGGCGATCGCGGTCTCGGCGACCGTGCCCGCGCCGCAGCTGGAGGAAGACCCGGAGCCGGTCCGCATCACCGAGACGCACAGCCTGCGCACTCGGCAGAAGGCCAAGGCACCCGCGCCCGATCAGGGGCTGGGCTGGCCCCGCTTCGCCGTCCCCATCGCCGCCATCGGGCTCGGGCTGATCTGGCTGCGCCGGCGCCGCCAGCCGCATCAGTGAGCGGCTGATTCCTTCGGGGCTGGCGGAGCCGCGGCGCTGATCTGCGCGGACTCGGCCGAGAACTCGCGGATCGCGCGATACTTGGGGTGCTCGAGGTCGACGATGCTGGGCGCGTTCGCCCAGGGATCATCGGGCGCTACCCAGCCCCAGACGTTGAAGGTGCGCCCGCCCGCGCGGCGGAAGCCGTCAAAGTTCCGCAGGTAGGCGTCGTGCATGCGCGGGTCGCGCGTCAGCTCGACCAGGAACTGTTTCACCTGTGCATCGTCGCCCGGGTACTCGAAGTGCGTCCCGCCCTCGTACACCTCGAGCTGCAGCCCGCGCCGCACCGCCAGCTGCGCGAAGAAACGGTAGCTGTCGATCGTGTAGTCGAGGTTGTCGATCTTCTCGCCGTCGCACTCGGGGATCAGCCCGCCGTGCTCGAGCTGCGTGAAGCCCTTGCTCAGCGCGGCCTCTCTGCCCTCGGCGAGCCAGCTGCGAATGACCTCGGGATGATCCTGCAGGCAGCCCGAGAAGTAGCCGGTGATGTTGATCGCGTCCACGTACTTGGTGCAGGACTCGTCCTCGGGATGGGCCTGGATCCAGGCCGGGCACTCCAGCACCTCTTCCGCCAGTCCGCGCCAACCGGTCTGCGGTGAGATCAGGCAGCGCAGCCGCTGCTCCTGCCCCCTGAAGACCTGATGAAAAATCCGGCACAGGTTGTGCGTGCGCAGCGCCGCGTATTGCACCCAACCGCTGCCCTCGCCCGGCCAGAGCTGGGCCGCGCGCTCCTTGGCATAGTTGGCTTGCGGAAAGGACCAGTTCCAGACCTCGTTGGAGTACTCGACCGCGACGGGCAGCTCCGGCGCGAGGTGATCGCGCACGTACTCGGCGAACTTCTGCACGTAGGCGTCGTCGTAGTCGGCCGGGATGTTGAAGTGCGGGGAGGCGTGCGCCTGGTTGGCGAGCTCCACCATCACCTCGACCGGATAGCCTCCGACCTTGGGCCCGCGCCCTGGGTCATGGTTGTCCAGAAACTGACCCGAGCTGAACAGAATGGCCTGATCCGCCGTGGGTCGCTCCGACCATTTGCCGGGCATCACGCAACGGCCTTCCTCGCAGCTCTCGTTGCTGAGGGTGTAGCACGACTCTCCGTCGTGGCTGCCGCCGTTGCAACGGCCCGGCGCGTTCGATTGCATCCAGTCCATGAAGCGCAGGCTCTTGAACGGCGCCAAGAACGCCAGCAGCTCGGGGTTGAAGAGCTTGCCCGCCAGCAGCTCTTGCTCCTGATCGGCGCGAAAGATGCGCACGTTGCGCAGGTAATCGCCGCTGCGCTCGGGATCGATCTTGCGCAAGCGCAGGATCGCCGTGTCGCTCGGCAGGTGGAAGCGGATGCGCCGGGCCTGCCCGTCGCGCGTGGCGTCGGGCGCGCCGTACACCTCGACCTCGCCCTGCCCTTCCCAGCTGACGATGAAGGGCTTGCCGATGTCCGCCCGTTGCTTGCTGGTGTTGAAGATCACCTCCACGAAGGCGTACGCGCGCTCGGGGTCATCCCGGTAGCGCAAGCTGCGGACCCAGCCGTGCTCGTCCAGGTCCAGATGCGCCGTCGGGTCACAGTCGGTGTCCGCCTCGGCGCACGCCCCGTACAGCGCCCGCGCGTTCTTGAACTGATCGATGAACGGCGGCAGGTTGGTCCAGTCGCCGGGAAAGTCCAGGTTGTAACCGAGGCGAAAGTCCGCCGCGAGCGGCACGGGCAGCGGGCGGTTCTTGTACCAGCGGCGCAGGCGCCAGACGCCGCCCAGGATCAGCACCCCGAGCGCCGCCAGCAGCACCAGCCGCGCAGGGCGTCGCGCCGCTGCGGGCTTCACGAGGCGGCTTCCTCCCCGGCGTCCAGCGCCGGCCGCGCTGGCTCTTCCATGATCCCGAGCCGGCGCTGCGCGCGCACGATCGCCACCGCGAGCCACAGCCAGATCCCGACCAGCACGACGTTGCCGAGCGCGAAGCCGCGCACGCCGAAACCCAGCCCGGAGATGGCCAGCGCCACCCAGCCACCGGACACCACGTCTCCCATGCGCACGAAGAAGGTGTCCACCGCTTGCTTGGCCTTGTACTTCATCTCGCGCGTGGTGGGCAGCCAGAGCATCTGCCGCAGGGTATTGTTCAGCGAGTAGTCGGTCGAGTTCTCCAGCAGCTTGCCCACGAAGAGCACGCTCAGCATGGGCGCAAAGGAGACCGAGAGCGCGCTGCCCAGCGAGATCACCGGCAAGATGAAGAAGGAGGCGGCCGCACCGAGGCGCTTGATCAAGCGCGAGACCACGAACAGCTGCAACACCAGCCCGATGACGTTCATCCACTCGAAGAACTGATTGTACTTCCCGGCGATGAAGTCGGCGATGTGCTCGGGCGCCAGCGCGCCCGCCGCGATCTGGGCGCTGGCGTCCGCCTTGATCAGCTTGCCCAGCAGGTACTCGCCGTTGGTGTTGACCAGCGTGAAGATCAGCGAGAAGGCCGCGATCAAGCTCAGGTAGCGATGCTGCCGCAACATGCTGAAGGCGCCGGCCCGGTTCAGCGGAGCCGGCGCCGGAGCGGCCGGGCGCGAGGCACGGCGTGCCGCGGCCGCCCCCAGCTCCCGGCGGTGCACGAGCTGCACGATCAGCGCCACTCCGCCCAGCGCCAGCGCGCTCACCAGCAGCATCTGGAAGGTATCGAAGACACTGTCGAGCGCGCTCTTGATCGCGCCGCCGGCGATGGCTCCGATCGACGCCCCGGCGCCCACGATCGCGAACAAGCGCTGCCCTTGCTCCTGGCTATAAATGTCGTTGGCGAAGGCCCAGAGCTGCGCCACGAGCAGCATGTTGAACACGCCCACCCACAGGAAGAAACCCAGCCCCAACCAGAGCGACGAGCGCACCCCGGGCGTGCTGCTGGCCCAGTAGAAGAGCAGCAGATGGGACGCGAAGAACAGCGTCACGCCGGACACCAGGCGATTGCGCGGCAGGCGATCGGCGAGCTTCGAATAGGCCGGCACCACCCCCAGCAACAGCAGCGCGATGCCCGCGCCCATCCAGCTCTTGTACTCGGCGCCGGCCGGGTGCTGGAGGATCAGCGCCTCGCGCACCGGCTTGATGATGTAGTAAGCCATCAACAGCAGGAACAGCGCGGTCGCGAGCCCGAGCGCCGTCAGGCCCTCGCCGGGTCGCACGTCGGCGACCACGCTCAGCACGCGATCCAGCAGCGAGCGCCGCTCGCCGTTCGGTCCGTCGAGCTTGGGCTCGTCCGCTTTGGGAAGGGAGGCGCTCTGCGTCATGCGGACCGGAGCGGCGGAATCTAGACCGAAGCGCTCGATGCGGGAACGCCTTTGATAAGAAGCCCCGCGAATCTCCCAATGTTTGGCCGGTTCGCGGCGCTTCAGGAACAATTCGGCAGGGTCGCCCCGGCGGCCTGCGCGCTGCCCGGGTCGGAGCAGCCCCCGCAGGAGAACCTTTCGATGTCCAACCTATCGGATCGAATCACCAAAGCCAGAGCCAAGCGCGGCGGTCGCGGCAACGATTGGTACGTGACCAACGGCAGCAAGGTGGTCGGCCCCGTCAACACCAACTTGCTCCTGCGCGGCATCGCGCACGGCCGGGTCAGCCGCGAGTGTTTCGTCGCGCAATACGCCTGGTCCAACTGGCGCCAGCAGAACCACATTCGCGAGATTCGCTCGCTGCGCCGCTGGCAGTTCTCCCAGGCGAAGAACCCGACGATCGAACCCGTCGCCCAGGCGCTGCGGGGCCCGAGCGTCGACCCCGCGGTGCTGGCGGGCATCCAGCAGGGCGAGCAGCTGCTGCAGAAGGCCCTGGAGATCGCCGTGCAGACCACGCGTGCCAGCGTGGGCGTGGTGCACCGCCCGCTGCCGCCGCACATCGGGCTGGTCACCTCCTGCGTGCACGGCCCGGGCCTGCGCCAGAACCTGGGCGAGGTGGTACCCTGGAACGACGACGCCCGGCTCGTGGCGCATGGCGACGACGCGCTGCTCGGTCAGCCCGACCAGGACGACTGGGCGCGCTGCAGCGCCCGGCGCCTGAGCACCGTGGCTCACCCGCGCGTCTCCGGCGTGGCGGTGGTCCCGGTGAGCTTCGGTGAAACACGCGGCCTGATCGAGCTGGGCCGCTACGACCACGCCTTCCGCCAGACGGACCTCGACGTGCTGGAGGAGCTCAGCGACTCCATCGTCGAGAGACTGCAAGGCCTGTGCGACTGAAGCGAGTCGGGCAGGCGGAGCAGAAGGGCTCGGCACCGCCCGCCCCGCACGACGCCAGGATATGCCCAACGCACGTCCTGCGGAGTCCTCCGGGTCTGTTCCCCTGACCCTTTACGACGTCACGGCCTCGGGCACGGCTTCGAGCAACGTCCGGGCCAGCTCGGCCCCGACGCGCTTGCCTTGCTCGATGCCGGCGCGCAGGCTGGCTGCGTCGCGCGTGAAGCGGCGCAAGCTGAGATCGTCCGGAGGATTCACGAGCATCACCTCCTTGCGCGCCACGGCCTTGCGCAGGCGGGCCATCACGGCATTGTGCAGCTCGTGCTGCCGCAGGGTGGCGGCGCGCGCGGCCCGCGGCACGCTCGACCAGATGAAGGCGCGCTCCCACCAGCTGGGCGGCGCCTTCGCGGTGTCCATCTTGCGCGTGAGCACCACCACCGTGGGCTCCGGGCAGGGCGTGGCGATCGGCTCGTCGAAGGGCACGGGCAGGGCCACGCCGCCGTCGATGTAGCTGCGCCCCTCGATCTTCACGATGCGGTTGTAGCCCACCGGTAGCGCCAGCGAGGCACGCAGCCATTCGATGACGTTGTCGCGCCGCGGCTGCGCGAGCACGCCCCGGCCCGTCTCGACGTCGGTGGCGGCGACGTACAGCGCCGGGTTGCCGCTCGTGGCCGCGGCCGGGTCCAAGAGCCCGCCCGCAACGATCACCCGGTCCAGCATGTCGTCGATGGCCAGGCCCGGCGCCGCGAAGGGCGTGAAGTGGCGGCGCCAGCTGATGAAGTGCTTGCCCGGCACGTAGTTCGACCACAGATCGCACACCGTCTGGGTCTGGCCCGAGGCGAAGAACGCGGCATTGATCGAGCCCGACGAGCAGCCAATCACCACGCGCGGGCGCACGCCCGCGCAGGCCAGCGCGTGGACCAGCCCCGCCGAATATGCGGCTCGCGCGCCGCCACCTTCGAGAACCAGCTTCATCTGCGCCTCGCCACCGCCTGCAGTGCGCCGCGCCTCACGGCAGCAGCACCAGCGTGATCGGGACCTGCAGCTTCTGGTCGCCGCGGATGATGGTCAGCATGACCCTGTCGCCAGGGCGGTGCCGATCCAGGATCGTGTACAGGTCGTCGTAATCGCTGACCCGCTCGGAATCGATGCCGACGATGATGTCGCCGAAGGAGACGCCACCACGGCTCAGCGCCGTGCCGCGCAGGCCGGCCTTGGCAGCGGGCCCATTTTCGGCCACGCGCAAGACCAGCACGCCGCGAATGCGGTAATTGCGCTCCAGCCGCTGGTCGGGATCGATCACCACGCCGATGCCGATCTGCTCGGACTTGCCGCCCTTGATGATCTGCGGGACGACGCGCGCGATCGAGGTCACGGGCACGGCGAAGCCGATGCCCGCGGACGAGCCGCTGCGGCTGAAGATCATGGTGTTCATGCCGATCAAGCGGCCGCTGGAGTCGAGCAGCGGCCCGCCCGAGTTGCCGGGATTGATGGCCGCGTCCGTCTGCACCATGTCCCGGATGGTGACGCCGTGGTCGCCGGGTACGCTGCGCCCGAGCGCGCTCACGATGCCGGTCGTGAGCGTCTGATCGAGGCCGAAGGGATTGCCGATGGCCAGCGTCTTCTGACCGACAGCCAGCTCGATGCCTTTTTCGACCCGGATCGGGCGCAGGTTGCTCGGCGCGTCCTGCAACAGCACCACCGCGATGTCCTTGCGAGGGTCCGTGCCGACCACCGTCGCATCGAAGGTGCGGTGGTCGTAGAGCGTGACCGAGAGCGATTGCGCGCCTTGCACCACGTGATGATTCGTCACCACGTGGCCCTTGCTATCCCAGATGAATCCGGAGCCGGTGCCCGCCGGCACTTCCTCCACGGCGCGCCGGAAGGGATCGATCACCGCCCGCTTGTTGGTGACGAACACGGTGGACGGGGCGACCGCCTCGAAGACGCTGATCGAGTTGCGCTCGTCTTCGGTCTTGGCGTTGGGGCCCAGGGCCGCGATCGGGGGCGGTGCCGGGACGGGAGCCGGCGTGGGCGCTGTCGGGGCCGCCGGGGCCGGGGCGCCGAGCGGCAGCGGCTGGGACGTGCTCAGCTCCGGCGTGGGCGCGGGCTCACCCCGCGGATCGGCCGCTGGCGCCTTTTCCGCGTGCCGCTCCTGGCAGGTGCCCAGCGCGCACAGCGCGAGGGCGAATGCCACACTCGAGAACCAGCGGCGGATCACGGGCGTCCAGAGGCGGAACATGGCTTTTCATTCCGCGAGATCCCGCGATCTGTCAACGCCCAAGGCCGCTTTCAGCCCAGCCGCAATTCCCGGCGCGCGCGGCCCGAGCGCGAGCCGGTTCGGGCCCGTGCGGCCCCGGGCGCTGGATTGTGGCGCGCACTTCGGCTAGTTGACGCCGCGCGCAGAGCGGCGCAATCCACCGATCGAGAAACATGGCCTCCCCCTCTCCCATTCCAAACGTCCTGGCTGCCCGTTACGCGAGCGCGGGCATGCGACAGCTGTGGTCCGCCGAACACAAGATCCTGGTGGAACGCCAGCTGTGGATCGCGGTCTTGAAGGCGCAGCGAGACCTGGGTGTCGCCATCCCGGCAGAAGCGATCGAGGCCTACCAGCGCGTGATCGACCGCATCGACCTGCGCTCGATCGAAGCGCGCGAAGAGCGCACCCGCCACGACGTCAAGGCCCGCATCGAGGAGTTCTGCGAGCTGGCGGGCTTCGAGCACATCCACCGCGGAATGACCTCGCGCGATCTGACCGAGAACGTCGAGCAGCTGCAGATCAGGACCGCGCTGCTCTCGATTCGCAAGCAAGCGGTGGCCAGCCTGGCGCGCCTGGGCAGCCTGGCCTCGCAGTTCGCGGACGTGCCGATCGTGGGCCGCTCGCACAATGTGCCCGCTCAGGTGACCACGCTCGGCAAGCGCTTTGCCAACGCCGGTGAGGAGCTGCTGCTGGGGCTGCAGGCCCTGGAGCACTTGATCGATGAGTATCCGCTGCGCGGTTTGAAGGGTCCGGTCGGCACCCAGCAAGACCAGCTGGACGTGTTGAACGGCGACTTCGACAAGCTGGCGGAGCTGGAGCAGCGCGTGGCCCAGCACCTCGGCTTCCGGCAGGTGCTGAACAGCGTGGGCCAGGTGTATCCGCGCGGGCTGGATCTGCAGGTGGTCAACACGCTGCGCGAGCTGGCCTCGGGCCCCTCCAGCCTGGCCAAGACCCTGCGTCTGATGGCAGGGCAGGAGCTGGTCACGGAGGGCTTCCGCCAGGGCCAGGTCGGCTCCTCGGCGATGCCCCACAAGATGAACGCGCGCTCCTGCGAGCGCATCAACGGGCTGACCGCTATCCTCGGCGGCTACGCCGGCATGCTGCTCGCGCTGAGCGGCGACCAGTGGAACGAGGGCGACGTGAGCTGCTCGGTGGTGCGGCGGGTGGCGCTGCCGGACGCATTCTTCGCGCTCGACGGCCTGTTCGAGACCCTGCTGCACGTGCTCGACGACTTCGGCGCCTTCCCCGCCAGCATCGCCCGCGAGCTCTCGCGCTACTTACCGTTCTTGAGCGTGACCAAGCTGCTCACCGCAGCGACCCGCGCGGGGCTCGGGCGGGAGCGCGCCCACGCGCTGATCCAGAAGCACGCCATCCAGGTCGCCGACGATCTGCGCAACGGGCGCGTCGCCGACAACGATCTGATCTCGCGCCTGGGCGCGGACCCTGCCCTGCCGCTGTCTGCGGCGCAGCTCGAGCAGCTGCTCGGCGCGCCGCTGTCTCTGTCCGGTGCCGCGCAGGCGCAGGTCGCCCACTTCGTGGCGCAAGTGGAGCGTTGGCTCGAACGCTGCCCCGAAGCCGCCCAGTACCAGCCCGGGCGCTTGCTCTGAGCGCGCCCTCTGAGGGGGGCGACCTCGCAGCGCTCGCCGGCCACCGAGCCGCTTGACGCTCCCGGCTGCTGGGTTCAGATCGCCAGTGACCATGCGATCCGCCCAGATTCCCGCGTCGAAGCTGTTGCTGCTGGCTGTCGCCGCCGGCGCTGGCGGGGGCTGTGCTCCGAAGGCCAGCAGCATGCCGCTCGGCTCGGGGCCGCTCGCGCTCGCCGAGCAGCGCTCGCTCGCGGCAGAGGCCAAGCCGGCGCCTCCGCCCCGCCGATCGGCGCCGGCGCGCTCCAGCGAGCCGCTCAGCTCCCCACCCGTCGCCCGCTCGCAGCCGAGCGAGTCTGCGAGCGAGCCCGAGGAGCCGGACGAGGCCGCGAGCGCCGAGGGCAAGCCCGCGGCGGCAGCGCCCCATTTCGCCGGCGTGTTCGCCGGCAAGGACGTCGCGATCTTCCGCATCGCGGGCATGCCCGATCGGCAGGAGCTGGATGACAAAGCGCGCATTCGCGTCGAGAGTGAATCGCCGACCCAGCTGCGCGTGGTGTTGATCAACAGCGAGAACGGCAGCGATCTGTGCGAGCTGACGGCCGAGATCCAGGGTAATTCCGCCCAGCTCGATAGCGGCCAGCCCTGCTTCACCGCCGAGGGAGAAGGCGCGATCAACGCCGAGCTCACCTCCGGTACGGTGGTATTGAGCGGTGATCGTCTGAGCATGGAGGCCGAGGGCACGCTCAGCGTGGCCCTGGCTGAAGAAGAGCTCCAGGGCAGCCTCAGCTACTCGTTCAAGGGCAAGCGACAGTAGCGGCGCCAGCGCTGCGTGGCCCGGCGTTCCTCGCCTCGCGGCGCGAGGACGAATTTTCATCGCGTCCAGCCCGGCGAGGGACTAGGAGGGCTTCGGCGAGTCCGACCAGACCGCTGAGCGACGGGAAATCTCGCAGCTCATCGCCTTCCTGGGTGCGCTAGGGTGCCCAGACGAGCTCGCGCCGTGGTTTGAAGCCGTGCCCTCTGAAATCGAAAAGCGCCGCACCTTTGCCATCATCTCTCACCCGGATGCGGGCAAGACCACGCTGACCGAGAAGCTGCTGCTGTTCGGCGGGGCGATCCAGCTCGCCGGCGCGGTCAAGGCGCGCGGCGATCAGCGCCGAGCGCGCTCGGACTGGATGAAGGTGGAGCGCGAGCGCGGGATCTCCGTGACCGTCTCGGCGATGACCTTCGACTACGGCGGTCGCACGTTCAATCTGCTCGACACGCCGGGCCACGAGGACTTCAGCGAGGACACCTATCGCACCTTGTCGGCGGTCGACTCGGCAGTGATGGTGATCGACGTGGCGCGCGGCATCGAGGCGCAGACCCGCAAGCTGTTCGAAGTCTGCCGCCTGCGCGACGTGCCCATCATCACGTTCGTGAACAAGCTGGACCGCGAAGGCCGCGACACCTTCGACCTGCTCGACGAGATCGAGCAGACGCTGGCCCTGGAGGTCACGCCCGCGACCTGGCCGATCGGGCGCGGCAACCGCTTCCTGGGCTGCTACCACCTCTGGACCGATCAGCTGCTGCTGCTCAATCGAGCCAAGGATGGCTCGCTGGCGCAGGGCATCACGATGAGCGGCCTGAATGACCCCGCCCTGGAGCAGCACGTGCCGAGCGATCTGCTGGCGGAGCTCCGCCAGGAGGTGGAGATGGCGCGCGGACTGTGCCCGCCCTTCAACCTGGAGGCGTACCGGCAGGGGCACATGACTCCGGTGTTCTTCGGCAGCGCGCTCTCCAACTTCGGCGTGCGCGAGCTGCTCGGCGGCCTGGGCGAGATCTCGCCGGCGCCGCGCCCGCACACCGCCAGCGAGCGCGTGGTGGCCCCCGACGAGCCGGCGGTGACGGGCTTCGTGTTCAAGATCCAGGCGAACATGGATCCCAAGCATCGGGACCGCGTGGCCTTCCTGCGGCTGTGCTCGGGGCATTTCCAGCGCGGGATGAAGCTATTGCATGTGCGTACGGGCGCGACGCTGCGGGTGCACAACCCGCTGCTCTTCCTGGCGCAGGATCGCGAGCTGGCAGAGGAGGCCTGGTCGGGCGACATCATCGGGATCCCCAACCACGGCAAGCTGCGCGTGGGCGACACGTTGACGGAGGGTGAAGCCCTGCATTTCGCAGGCTTGCCCAGCTTCGCGCCGGAGCTGCTGCAGACCGTCCGCCCCGAGGATCCGATCCGCGCAAAACACCTCGGCAATGCCCTGCTCCAGCTCGCGGAGGAAGGCGCCGCCTCGGTCTTCAAGACCCACCTCGGCTCCACCTGGGTGGTCGGCGTCGTGGGCTCGCTCCAGTTCGACGTGCTGGCGGATCGCGTGCGCACCGAATACGACGTTCCTGTGCGCTTCGAGGGCACGCAGCTGTACACGGCGCGCTGGGTCGAAGCGGACGATCCGCGCGAGCTCAAGCGCTTCCGGGAAGAGCAGCGCGCGAGCCTGGCCGATGATCATACCGGAGCCACCGTGTTCCTCGCCAGAAACGCCTGGCACCTCGAACGTACCGAAAAAGACTACCCGCAACTCCGGTTCCTGAAGATCAAAGAGCACGCACCGGCGTGATCCTCTTGACGCCGGGGCTCGCGGTCTGAAAATGCGATCACCCGTCGCCGTCTTCCCCGGACGGTCCCGAGCGCGGCGCGTTGGGCGTCGAGGCCCAACGGTTGCGCTCGTTCCGCGGGCACACCCCCGCACTTCCGCCGTTTCGCGGGCTGAGCCCGCACCTTCCATTGTTCTGCGGGACCTCCCCGCACCGATATTGTGATGATGACTTCTCGAGCTGCCGCTGATGCCGCGTCTGCCAGTGCTCGCACGCAGAGCGCGGACCATTTCGTTCTCGTTCTCAAAAAGATTCAGGGCAGTGTCTGGTCGGAGGCGGGGCGCACTCCGCTCTGTCCGACCGTGGCCTGGCTATCCGAGCGATTCGGCGCCGGGCAATACGAGCTGCGCCTGCACCACGGAGCGCGCGTGCTCTGCATCTGCAAGGCGGAGGCGGCCGCCGCGCAGGCAGCTGCCGCCGGGCAGTCTGGCTCCGGACAGTCTGGCTCCGGACAGTCTGGCTCCGGGCAGTCTACCTCCGGACAGTCGGCGCCGGCTTCGCACGTGCGCCTCGCGTCAGGCGAGGCGCAGGGCGCCGCTTCGCTCGCGGGCCCCCCCCGAGCCCCGGCGCAGCTCGCGCTCAGCGACGATGCTAGTTGGCTGCGCGCTGGTAACGCGCCGCCCCCAGCAAGAACTGCCCTTCGTGGAACTGTTCCGGGCTGAGCTCGGTCACACCCGCCTCTGACAGCTCGAGCACGCGGGTGGCGACCTGCGAGACCATCTGGCGGTCGTGGGTCACGAAGAGTGCCGTTCCCTCGTAGCGGGCGAGCGCCTCCGTGAGGGAGCGGATCGCCTCCAGGTCGAGGTGGTTGGTGGGCTCGTCGAGCAAGAGCACGTTGGGCTTGATCAGCATCAGCCGCGCCAGCAGCAGGCGCACGGTCTCGCCACCGGACAGCACCTTCGTGGGCTTGAGCGGCTCTTCCTTGCTGAACAGGAGGCGGCCGAAGAGCGCGCGCACGTTCTCCTCGTCGGTCGTGCCGTCGTTCCAGGTCCAGAGCCACTGGTGCGCGGTCTGGTTCGACTTCTCGATCAGCTCCGCGTGATCCTGAGGCAGATAGCCGATCGAGGCCTCGTAGCCCCACTCCACCTTGCCCTCCTCGGGCTGCAGCTCCCCCTTGAGCAGGCGGAGGAGCGACGTCTTGCCGATGCCGTTGCGCCCGACCAGCGCGATGCGATCGCCTCTGAACACGGACAGGTTGAAGCCCTCGACGATCTTCGTGTCCCCGAAGTGCTTGCTCAGCCCCTCGACGTTCAGCACCTGCTTGCCGCTCGGGCGCTTGAGCTCGAAGCGGATGAACGGGCGCTGGATGTTGGAGCGCTTCAGATCGTTGAGCAGCTTGTTCTCGCGGCCGAGCTGCTTTTCACGGCTCTTGACCTGACTCGCGCGTGAGCCGGCGCGGAACCGCTGCACGAACTCCTGCAGCTGATCGATGCGCTTCTTGCGCGCCTCGTTGGCCAGCTCGAGCGCCGAGCGCGCCTCCGCCTTGGCGCTGACCATGTCGTCGTAGTTGCCGTTGTAGACGATGATGGTCTCGTAATCGATGTCCGCGATCTTGGTGCAGACCTCGTTCAGGAAGTGGCGATCGTGGCTGATCACCACCAGCGCGCCGCTGAAGTCCTGAAGGAAGCCCTCCAGCCAGCGGATGCTGGCGATGTCGAGCGCGTTGGTGGGCTCGTCCAGCAGCAGCGCCTCGGGATTTCCGAACAGCGCTTGAGCGAGCAGCACGCGCACCTTGTCGCCACCCTGCAGCACGCTCAGCGGCTCGGTGTGATAGTGGGCCGCGATCCCGAGGCCCTCCAGCAAGCTCTCGGCCTGTGTCTCGGCGGTGTAACCGTCTTCCTCGGCGATCACGCCCTCCAGGTCACCGAGGCGCACGCCGTCATCGTCCGTGAGCGCGTCGCCCTTGGCGAGCAACGTCTCCTTCTCGGCCAGGGCCTTCCACAGCGCCTGGTTGCCCATCATCACCACGTCGATCACGCGATACTGATCGTAGGCGGTGTGATCCTGGCGCAAGATCCCGAAGCGCCGCGGTAGCTGCACGCTGCCCGACATGGGCTCCAGCTCGCGCGCCAGGATCTTCATGAACGTGGACTTTCCCGCGCCGTTGGGGCCGGTGAGACCGTAGCGCTCGCCCGCGTTGAAGGTCACCGTCACCCCGTCAAACAGCACGCGAGCGCCGAAGTTCATCGAGACTTCGTTGACAGAGATCATCGTCATTCCTTGCCCGAGCGCAGCTTTGCGCCCGAAAAATGCGGGCGGACCCTAGCAGACGCAGCCGGGGTCGCCCGCCGAAAATGTGTGCGCGGCGGGGTGAATCACTCAGACGGCCAGCCATGTTCCGCAGGCCATCCCCCGCGCGGCGGGTTCGTCGGGCTCGATTTCCGGTCTGACGCGAAAAGCGGCGCGCTCGGCCGGGGCAGCTCGGAACGGGACCACGGCGTGCGCGGCGCGCGGCGGCGGCGCGCGCCGCCGACATGTACCCGGCGTGAACCGTGTCGATCAGGGTGCGGTGCTCGTGCGCTCCGCAGGCGCACACCGACGCTCGTTCCGCAGAGGCACATGAAACAGCAAGCAGCACGCTGAAGCGGCAGCTCGAGCGCTCATGCATGGGCTTCGCGATCCGTACAGCTGCCGGGGGTCTTGATCAGCAAACGAATGCAGCGAAGTATCGCACACTGGGCGTCTCTAGGCGTAACGCCGGTGTTGTTCGCTCTCGGGTGTTCCAGCGGGCGCGCTCCGGCGCACGCACCCGAGGCCAGCCTCAGCTCCAGCGCGGCCCGCGCTGATGGCGGCGAGCCATCGCTCTCCGCTCCCGAGCGCGCCTCTGCAGCGGCGGCGCCCGCCGCCCCGGCGCGCGCGTCCCGCGCGCCGGGTCCGGTCCTGCCCTGGCTCAGCGCGAGCCACGTGGCTGCGGCTGTGCGGGCGCAGGAACCCGCCTTCGGCGCGTGTCAGACCCTCGGAAATTCCCCGAGCCGCGATGGCGCAGTCACGGTCGGTTGGTTGGTTGGCGCGGATGGAAGCGTCACGAACGTCACGCTGGGCCAGTCGACATTCACCAGCGAGCTCGTGAATCAATGCGTGTTGTCGGTGGCCCGGCAGGTCACGTTTCCAGCATCGGCATCCAGCGCTCAGGTCTACTGGACCGTGCGTCTGCAGGGCAGCGAAGCAGGAGCGATCGCCGAAGCGGGCCGTTACCGCAGCCGCTGAGCATCCCCCCGCCTCGGCAGCGGGCTTGCTTGCCAGCAGAAAGCTCTCTAAGCGAGACGGATGAGCGTTTCACCGGATCAGTTTCGCACCGCGCTCCGGCAGTGGCCCAGCGGTGTGAGCGTGGTGACCTCATGCTCGACCGAGCCTGTGGGGCTGACGGTCTCGGCCTTTTTTAGCGTCTCGCTGGTCCCTCCTCTCGTCGGCGTGTGCCTGGATCGACAATCGGCAACCTTGCCGGTCATCCTCGCGACAGGCTTGTTCGGCGTCAGCGTGCTCTCGACGGCGCAGATGCGGCTCAGCGAACGCTTCGCGTCGAAGGGGGACGAGCGCGTGCGCTTCGAGGGCGTGCCGTTGTTTGCCGCCGCGGGTGCTCGCAGTCCGCTGCTCGATGGTGCCGTGTTACACCTGGATTGCGAGCTGGCAGCGGCGCACGACGTGGGGGATCATGTGCTGTGCGTCGGCAGCATCCATCTCGCGCTGTCGCATCCGGGCGAACCGCTCTTGTTCCATGCCTCGCGTTACCATCGCCTGACGGGGCTGGCACGCGAGCCCTGAGGCCGCAGAAATCCCTTGAGCTCCGCCCTGCTTTGTTCAAAAATCTGCGCTGATCTCGGCGGACGTAAGGGGAACCTCCCACCAGGGTGATATCACCAGCTCAGCAGGCTTTTGACCTTTTGGCCGAACCACGGCACTGATTCGCTCAGCTGACATTCAGAGATGCCCGCCCTGAACTCTTTTCTGCGGAGACGCCCCGTCCGCCCGAGGACCGCCCCGGGCCGATCACGCTGCCCGGGCCTCTCGGGCACGGGAGAGTGGAGTCAGCGCTAGTGAAAAGGCGTGAATCTCCCGTTTCCATGTGCATGACGCGAGTCTCGCCCGGCTACCCCGCAGGCGTATTTTTCGGGAGCACCCTGGGATGCGGCGTGCTGCCTTCGCCGCCGCGTCCCCGATCTGCCATCCCTTGCTCGCGCGCGGCGGCGCAGGCGTTCTAGAGTCGAGTACCGATTTGTGGGCGAGCTCAAGATTAGGTACGACGGGCAGGAATATTCGCTGACGCAACGTCAGACGCTCGTGGGGCGTTCGCGGCGCTGTGTGATCGTGCTCAACAGTCGGCTGGCGTCTCGCGAGCACTGCGTGCTCGAGCGCTCGGGCGCCGCCCTGACGCTGATCGAGCTCGGCAGCAAGAACGGCACCTGGGTCAATGGTGAGCGGGTCACGCGCCGCCGGCAGCTGGCCAAGGGCGACGAGATCCGCATCGGCAGCGATCACATGGAGGTGATCGAGGAGGCGCGCGCCAATGAGCCCGAGCCGCGCCGCCAGGTCGAGACGCAGCGCATGGCGCGCAAGCCGTCGGACGAACCGTTCGAGGACGATTCGACGGCCACCGTCGACCACGCCTCCGTGCTCGATCTCGCCGAAGTGCTGCTGGAGACGGCAGGCGGTCCAGAGCAGCGCCCGCAGACGACGCGTGTGATCCTCGCCGCCGTGGATGAGCTCCTGGATCACGCCGGCCTCACCCAGCCCTATCTCGGCGCCGAAGAGGAGCGCCGGCTGCGCGCGATCGCCGATCGCGTGCAGTCCTGGTGGGCCGATGGCTCGCTCACGGCGTGGCGCCAGGGCCTGGAGAGCCGGCTCGCGGCTGCCGGCCGCCGGCGCTGACGCGCGAGCTCAGCTCAAGCCAGGTTACCGCGCTCGAGCAGCTCGGCGACGGCGCGGCGCAACGCCGCGAGCGCGGCTTCGCTCAGGCCCTGAAACTCGGCACCGCACACGCCGCGCGCGCGGTGACGCACGAGCGCGGAGACGCGCACCGGCTCTGCTTCGGGCGTGCTGATGCGCAGCTCCAGCGCCGAGTTCAGCGCGTAGCCGTCGACGGGCGGCTCGATCAAGATACCCACGCCGCCGAGGCTCAGGTCGACGACCTGCACCTTGGAGAACACCGCTCCTTCGACGATCTCGACACGGATGTCATAATCGCCGGCGGGACGCACGCGAACGTGCCGGCGACGATCTTCCCAGTTGCTCTCTTGCTTGGTCGGCACCTACGCAAAGCCTAGCAGACTCCTGGCATCGGCAAGTGCCGATCCAGGCTCTCGGCAGGGCAGCGAGCGCCACGGTTGTAGGCGCGAGTGGGATGGATCAGGCGTGGCAGAAGGCGCGGATCTCGTCGCGCCGGCGCAGCGCATCCCGGCGCCCGAGCTCGATCACCTGCTGGGCAAACCCTCCGTCAAACAGCAGGTAAGTAGCCCAGTCCGCGTTGCCTTCCTCCGCGGCGCTGCGCAGCAGGCGACGAGCCACCAGGCCGATATCGAAGCGCCGGAGGTTGTCCTTCAGATATTGCGCTGCCAGCCGGGCGATGTCCTGCGAAGGCACGAACACCAGGGTTTCGATATGCCGATACGAAGCCCCGCGCCGCCGGATCATGCGCTGCTGTAGGTCACGCCCGATCTGAGGCTGCAAGCCGCGCTGATGGATGTCGACCAGATCGTTGATGCGCGCCAGGATCTGCAGATCGTACGCGAGCGGATCGACAAGCAGCGCGTTGAGCACCTTGCCCGTCAAGAAGGCCAGGGATGGATAGGTGGCCAGCGTCTCCGCCGAGGGCGGCGCGGTCTGGCGGTCGACATAGGTGGTCGAGATGATCACCAGCCGCTCGGCGCCGGCGCGGATCACCGGCGCGATCGGCGTGTTCAGCCTCAGCCCGCCGTCGCAGTAGAACTCGTTGCCCACGCGCCGTGCCGGAAACAACAGCGGGATGGCGGTGGACGCGAGCACGTGATCGAGCGTGACTGGCTCCAGCGCGGCGGTTCGCCGCGGATCCTTGGAGTGCCGGTACACCATGCCCGGCGCCAGCTCGCAGAAGATGGTGGTCTTACCCGTGGCGACCTGCAGGGCCGCGATGAACAGCCCCTTGAGCACGCCGCTGTGCACGTTCTCGTGCAGCCGCGCGAAGTCGACCGTCTCCTGCACCTGCGCCTCGAGCGGCGCCGGATTCAGCAGCGAAGTTCCGAGCTTCTGTGCGTCCTTCTCGGGTGGCATGGTGCCCCGGAACAGCTGCCGGAAGAACGAAAGCAGCTGCGGGCTGAAGACCCGTGAGAAGTCCATGCTCGTCCAGGAGCTGATCAGGCTATCGAGATTCAACCCTGGAGCGTGCGCGTTGGCGGCGACGAAGCTGGCGTTGATCGCGCCCACGGACGCGCCCGCGGCGATCTGAAACGGGTTCGGGGCGTGGGCTCCGCCGAGCGCCTCGAGCATGCCCGCGATGATCCCCACTTCGTAAGCGCCGCGGGTCCCCCCTCCGGACAGCACCAGGCCTGTCATGCCCTCGCCGCCGTCCGGATGTCTTTGCCCGCCTCGGTGCGAGCTCCTGGGCGCGTTCTCGGGGTGCCGGTCCCCTCCGCTCCTGTGCTGCGCCGCCCCGCCGCTGTGCTGCTGCGGAGCGTCCCCGCGAGGGGTGGGTTGCGTCGGGACCGGGTCTGCTTTCAGGTCGTCCTCGAGTAACAAGAGTACCTATAGGGTAATCTAGCATGCTCGGGCGGGGGCAGCACACCCCTGCCCGGCCGAGCTGTCCCACCTGTCGAGCCGCTCACGGAGCCCGGCTGCCGCCGACGCGGGCGCGTTCCACCGACATCCGCCGCATCGAGCTGCCTGGCCCCGCCGCGCTCCGCCGCGCGGGCCCCGGTTCACTCCCCGCGTTCCTCCCGCTGCGCGCTCGGGTCGTGTCCAGCGCCGCTCGCGAGCGCCGTGCGCAGCGCCTCCCAGCTCAGCGTGATGCAACGGCGCCGGCTGGGAAACTTCCGCACCTCGAGCAAGGGCGCGACGGCGGCGAGCAGGGCCGCGTCCTGCGCGTCCTCGCCTGGCTCCGAGCCAGGGGCCGCGCTGGCCAGCTCGATGAAGCGCGCGAGCCAGGCCGCCACCTGCTGCAGGCTGTGGCCCGCAACGAGCTCCGTCAACATCGACCCCGAGGCGCGGCACAGCGCGCAGCCCTGCGCATCGCAACGCGCCTCCAGCACCCCCCGCCCGGCCTGCGGCAACTCCCCCACGCGCAAGCTCAGCCGCACGCGATCGCCGCACAGTGGGTTGTGAGCCTCCGCCGCGTGCGTGGGGTTGGAGACGCGCCCCGCGTTGCGCGGGGCGCGATGATGATCGAGGATCTGCTCCTGATAGAGCTGGCTCAGATCGCTCATGCGCCTCCGTCTGCGATGGGCCGCCAGAGTCCCGTGGCTACAGCTCGTACGTGTCGAAGCCGCTGCAGGCGTGCGTGCTGCCGTCGAGGCCGGGCAGCTCGACGCCGACCTCGAGTTGCAGCCTCGTCCCATCGAAACCGTAGCGGGTCGCAACCGTTTCGCCGGCTCCCGCCGAACAAGCGTCGCTCAGCTGCAGCGCTCCGTCCGCCCCGTAGTCGAAGGTGGACACGCTCACCTCGGGGGCCGCACCTTCCTCGATGGCGGTGACCCGCAGCACGCAGCCGCTGATCTCCGCCAGGGCCTGCAGGCGCAGCGTCTGCGCCGGGGGCGAGAAATCCTCGCCACAGTTCAGCGCTCGCTGCAGCAGCAGGTAACGCCCGTCGGCCAGCGGCTGCGGCATCAGCTCCAGCTGCGGCTCGGGCACCCACAGCACCGGTGCGACCCCGTCCGTGCGCAGGTTGGCGGGCGTCTCGCAGACACCTGGGGTGACCCTGGTGGTGCAGGCGCGCGAAGCCTCGTCGCTGCAGCCCGCGAGCAAGCACCCCGACAGCCAGCAGCCTGCCCACGAGACGAGCGTCGCTCCACGGACCCGCATGCCGACCCCTCTGATACAGCGAGGCAGCAGCCCGCGCAATCGCCCTCATGCTCCGAACACCTCGCGCGCGCGCCGCAGGCCGGCGACCAGCGCGTCGATCTCCTCTCGCGTGTTGTACACGGCAAACGACGCGCGCACCGCCGCCGGTATCCCGAAGCGCTGCATCAGGGGCTGGGCGCAGTGGTGACCGGCGCGCACCGCGACGCCGCCGTGATCCAGGATCGTGCTGAGATCGTGTGCGTGCACCCCATCCAGCACGAACGAGACGACCCCCAGCGCCGGCTCGGCGCCGCCCAGCAGCCGTACCCCGGGCAGCGCCCCGAGCACCGCCCGGGCATGGCGCAGCAGCTCGCGCTCGTGTGCCTCGACGCGATCGAGACCGATCTGCTGCAGCCACTCGATGGCACGGGCCAGGGCCAGCGCCCCGCTCAGGTTCGGTGTGCCCGCCTCCAGCCGGCCCGGCACGGGGCGGTAGCTCACCCGCTCCGGCGACAGCTCCTCCACCATGCCGCCGCCCGTGAACACGGGGTCCATGCTCTCCAGCAGCTCACGGCGCCCCCAGAGCACGCCGATCCCGAAAGGCGCGTACAGCTTGTGCCCGGAGAAGGTGTAGAAGTCGCAGTCGAGCGCCTGCACGTCCACCGCCGTGCGCGCCACGGCCTGCGCGCCGTCGACCAGGATCAGAGCGCCCGCGGCGTGCGCCAGCCTCGCCAGCTCGCGCAGCGGCGTCAGGGTGCCCAGCACGTTCGAGACGTGCGCGACCGCGACCAGCCGCGTGCGCGGCCCGAGCAGGCGCGCGTAGGCATCCAGGTCGAGCGCGCCCTGCTCATCGATCGGCACGCTGCGCAGCACGGCGCCCCTGCGACGGCACAGCTCCCGCCAGGGCAAGAGATTGGAATGATGCTCGAGGCCGCTGACGATCAGCTCGTCTCCCTGCGCCACGTGCCGATCGCCCCAGCCCCGCGCGACCAGGTTGATCGCCGCCGTGCAGCCGCTGCTGAACACCAGCTCGTCGGCGCTCGCGGCGTTCAGGAAGCGCCGCACCGTGCCGCGCGCGCGCTCGTAGCCCTCCGTGGCGCGCTCGCCCAGCGTGTGCGCGCCGCGGTTCACGTTGGCGCAGCTCTCGGTGTAGCAGCGCAGCAACTCCTGCAGCACGCAGGCGGGCTTCTGCACCGTGGCCGCGTTGTCGAGATAGACCAGCGGCCGCCCGTGGACGAGCTGGCTCAGCGCGGGAAACTGGCGGCGCAACGCCTCGACGTCGAGCGCCGGCGCGTGCTCAGCCATCGCCTTCTCCGCCCGGGTGCGGCCGCCCGCGCTCGAGCAGCCCGCCCAGCCCCAGCTCGGCGATCTCGCGCGGACCGGGGCGCTCGCCGCTCAACAAGCGCGGCAACAGCAAGTCGATGACATTGGGGGCTCGGCTGCGCGCGCAACCGGGCGCCCCCAGGATGGCCATCTGCTCCCGATAGCCGAGCAGCAGCAAATTCCCCGGAAACACGGGCGCGCCGACCACGCTCACCTGCCCGCCGGCACGACGGATCGCCTGCGGGATCAGATCGTCGGCGTCCATGGTGGCCGTCTCGCCCACCACGATCACCAGCTCGCTGCCGGCGCTCGCCTGCCGCTCCAGCGCGGCCGCCATCTGACGCTCCGGCTCGCGATCGAACGGGACATAGTCGACGCTCACCTCGGCCGAGCCGAGCTCGGCCAGGCGCAGCTCCAGCGGGCGGCGGAAGCCCTCCAGCAAGCGCTCGCGCCGCCCGGCGGCCCCGCTCACCAGGATCGCGACGCGGCGTGGCTGGAGCGCGCGAAATTCCAGCACCCCCTGCTCGGACAGCGCCAGCGCGGCCGCCAGCGCGCCAGCAGAGAGCGCAAACGGGATGATCTTGAGCGTGCCGGCGCAGTCCCCCTCGCCGAGCAGCGCGTGATTGGCGGGTGTCGCCAGGGTCACGCCGGCGATCAGGTTCAACTCCAGCAAGCGCTCGCCACGGATCGAGAGCACGCCGCGGGCGGGAGCAGCCAGCGAGGCGCGCCCGCCATGGGCGGGCACCAGCCTCAGGCCCGCGCGCGCCGCCAGCACCGTGCCGATGCGCTGCGCGGCCGCGTCTTCCGCGACGTCCGAGGCCTCCAGCTCCGCGACGTACACACTGTCGAGCCCGGCAGCGCGGATCTCGGCCAGCTCCGCTTCACCCAGGCGCCGGCCCTTCTTCAGCACGCGCCGGCCCTCGCGCGAGACGTTGTGGCCGAGGATCTGGCCCTGGGCTCGGCTGAGCGGAACTCGCACGAACTTCATGCGCCAGCTCGCCCGATCAGCGCCTGATAGTCACCCGGCAGATCGACATCGCGCACGAAACGCTCGTTCGGCGCGGGCCAGCGGTACACGCGCTCGGGATGCTCGTCGAGGAAGTTGCGACAGCCGTAGTGCTGGCCGCGCTGCAGCGTCTGCTCGGCGCTGCTCCAGTCGACCACCACCGGGTTGCCCCGGCTGTCGCCCCACATGGGCACCACGATCGAGCCCTGCGGGCGCTCGCGGAAGGCCCGCTTCAGCGCGCCGAGATCGGAGACCTCCAGCAGCGGCTGATCGCCGAGGCAGATCATGACCGCGTCGAGCGGCGGGACCAGCGCCGCCAGCCCGGCGCGCACCGAGCTCGCCTGCCCCGCCTCGAACTCGCGGTTCAGCACGCAGCGCACGCCGAGCGGCCGCAGCGCGCCTTCGACCAGCTCCGCCTGGTGCCCGAGCACGACCACGATCTGATCGAAGCCGGTATGCAACACCGTGCGCACGCTGCGCGCGATCAGCGGCTCCCCGTCGACCGAGAGCAGCAGCTTGTTGGGCGCGCCCATGCGGCGCGAGAGGCCAGCGGCCAGGACCACGGCGGCAAAGCCTGGCTCGCGCGCGCCCGCCTGCAATGCGGCCGTGCCGGGCGCGCCCGCGGCGCTCACGGCGCTCACCGCGCAGCAGCCCGCGTCCGCAGCCGGCACCGCGCAACAACTCGCCGGCTCGGCCGCGGGCGGGGCTACCTGCTGCGGAGCGCGCGCCGGGGCCACGGCGCCTTCGGAACGCAGGGCGCCTCCCCCGCGCCGCTCCGCCACGATCTGCGACAGCACGCTGAGCGCCACTTCCTCGGGCCGCGCCGCGCCCAGCTCCAGCCCCGCGGGGGCATGCACCCGCGCCGCCTGCGCTCCCAGGCCGCGCTGCTCCAGCCGCGCGCGCACGTCGGGCCAGCGCCGGCGGCTCGTGATCAGGCCCACGTAGGCGAGATCGCGCTGCAGCGCCCACTCCAGCGCCTCGACCTCGCAGTGGCCGTGGCTCGACACCACCGCGAAGGTCGAGGCCTTCAGGGGCTCCGGCAGCTCGGCGAGCCGCCGGACAGCCCCCGCTGCTCCGGCGAGCGGCGCCGCGTCCGGGCGCAGATCGACGTGGGTCACGCGATAGTCCAGGGCGCGCCCCAGTCGGCACAAGGCCTCTGCGGCCGGCGAGTGGCCGAAGACGACCAGCGCGGGTTGATGCAGATGCGGCTCCACGTAGATCTCCAGACTGCCGCCGCTGTAGCAAGACATGGCGGCCAGCTCGACGCCGGGGCGAGCCAGGTGCGCTTCATCGTTGGTCAGATGCAAGAGCCGGCTCTGCCCGTCCGCGAACGCGGCGCGGGCGGCCCGCCGCGCCGACGGCTCCGCGCAGCTGCCGCCGATCCAGCCCAGCCACTCACCGCGCTCGGTCAGAATGGCCTTGTCGCCCGGCTTGGCTGAGGTGGGCGCCACCGCGCGCACCACCGTCATCAGCACGAACGCGACCCCCTCGCGCGTCAGCTGCGCTGCCGTGAGCAGCGGATCTGCCGGAGGAGGCGGCAGATCCGCGCCGAGCGGCTGCGCGGAGGGTTGCGCCGCCGGCAGCGACGGGGCTGCCGGTAACGACGGGGCTGCCGGCAACGACGCCAACCCTGCGCGCGGGAGGGGCGCTCCGACCGTCAGTCGCGCACTCCGTGCTCGCGCAGGGCCTTCCAGACCTTGTGCGGGGTGATCGGGATGTCCAGATGGCGCACCCCCAGGTGCCAGAGCGCGTCCACGATCGCGTTGGCGATCGCGGGTGGCGCGCCGACGGTCGGCGATTCACCCACGCCCTTGGCGCCGAACGGGTGGTGCGGCGAGGGCGTGATGGTCTTGCCCAGCTCCCACCTGGGGGATTCCATCGCCGTCGGCAGCAGGTAGTCCGCCATCGTGCCGGTCAGGTTCTGGCCGTTTTCGTCGTACACGATCTCCTCGAACAGCGCCGGAGCCAGGCCCATCGTGAGCCCGCCCTCGATCTGCCCTTCGACGATCAGCGGATTGATGATGTTCCCGCAGTCGTCGACGGCCACGAAGCGCCGGACGTGGATCGCGCCCGTGCCGCTGTCGATGTCCACGACGCAGATGTAGCTGCCGAACGGAAAGGTCAGGTTCGGCGGATTGTAATAGTCGGTCGCCTCCAGCCCCGCCTCCAGATCCGGCGGGTGGTTGGTGTAGGCCGCGAACGCGATCTCTTGAATCGTCTTGGCCTGATCCGGCGAGCCCTTGACCTGGAAGCGGTCGATGTTCCACTCCAGATCCCCCTCCCCCACTTCCAGCAAATAGGCCGCGATCTTCTTGGCCTTGGCGCGGATCTTTCGCGCCGCCATGGCCGCCGCAGCGCCCGAGGTCGGAGTGGAGCGGCTGGCGTAGGTGCCCAGCCCGTAGGGCGCCGTATCGGTATCGCCCTCCTCCACCTGCACGTCGGTGGCGGGCAAGCCCAGCTCCTCCGCGATGATCTGGGCGTAGGTCGTCTCGTGGCCCTGGCCCTGGCTCTTGGTGCCGAGCCGCGCGATCGCCTTGCCCGTCGGATGGATGCGGATCTCCGCCGAGTCGAACATCTTGATGCCCAGGATGTCGAAGTCGGCGGCAGGCCCGGCGCCGACCACCTCGGTGAAGCTGGAGATGCCGATGCCCATCAGCTGGCCCTTGGCGCGCTTCTCCGCCTGCTCCTTGCGCAGCCCGGCGTAGTCGATCATCTTCATCGCCTTGTCCAGCGCAGCGGCGTAGTTGCCGCTGTCATAGACCCAGCCGGTGCACGACTTGTACGGGAACTGATCGGAGCGGATGAAGTTGGCGAGCCGGAACTCGGCCGGGTCGCGCTTCAGGTCATGCGCCATGATATCCACCATGCGCTCGATCATGTGCACGGCCTCGGTCACGCGGAACGAGCAGCGGTAGGCCACGCCGCCCGGCGGCTTGTTCGTGTACACGCCGTCGACCTGGATGTCGGCGGCGAGCAACGGGTACGAGCCGGTGCAGATGCTGTACAGGCCCGCCGGGAATTTGGACGGGTTGGCCGCCGCATCCGCCACGCCGCAGTCGGAGATCGTCTTCACGCGCAGCCCGGTGAGCTTGCCGCTCTCGTCCGCCGCCAGCTCGGCTTCGATGTGGTAGTCGCGGGCGAAGCTGTCCGCCTGCAGGTTCTCGCTGCGGTCTTCGATCCACTTGATCGGTTTGCCCGTGACCAGGCTGGCGACGGCGCACACCACGTAGCCCGGATACACCGGCACCTTGCCGCCGAAGCCGCCGCCGATGTCGGGCGAGATGATCTGGATCTTGTGCTCGGGCAGGCCGCTCACCAGGGCGAAGACCGTGCGGTGCGCGTGCGGCGCCTGCGAGGTCATGTAGATCTGCATGTGCTCGCGCGCCCGGTCCCAGTTGGCGACCATGCCGCAGGTCTCGATCGAGCAGACGTGGATGCGCGGAATGTAGATCTTCTCCTTCACCACGTGCGCGGCCTGGGCGAACACCGCGTCGGTCGCGGCCTTGTCGCCCGCGCTCCAGTGCCAGACGTGGTTGGTCTTCTTTTCCTTGTCCTCGCGCACCAGGATCTGGTCCTTCAACGCCTCGTGCGGATCGACCACCGGCTGCAGCGGCTCGTAGTCGACCACCACCTTCTCGCAGGCGTCCGCGGCGATGTAGCGATCGGTCGCGATCACCGCGCACACCTCCTGCGCGTAGTACAGCACCTTGTCGATGGGCAGCACCGGCTGAGTGTCGCTCATCAGGGTGGGCATGTAGTGCAGGTTGCCCGCGGCCTTCAGGTCCTGGCCGGTGATCACCGCCACCACACCGGGGAGCTTCAGCGCCTCGCTGCTGTCGATCTTCAGGATCTTGGCGTGGGCGTAGGGGCTGCGCACGATGTCCATGTAGAGCATGCCAGGCAGCTTCACGTCGTCGACGTAGCGGCCCTTGCCCTGGATGAAGCGCGGATCTTCCTTGCGCTTCATCCGGTGGCCCATGCCGCAGACCTTGGCCGGGGTCTTGGCCACCACCTCGTCGGTGGTCTCCACGCGCACCGGCGCTTCCGGCACCTTGGCCGTGTGCTTTTCGCTACGATCTTGTAGATGCGGCATGCTCAGCGAGCCTCCTCGAGCTTGGCGGCGGCGTACTGAATCGCCTCCACGATCTTGTTGTAACCGGTGCAGCGGCAGATATTGCCGGAGATACCTTCACGGATCTCCTGCTCCGTCGGCTTCTTGTTCTTCTCCAGCAGGCTCTTGGCGGTCATGATCATACCGGGCGTGCAATAGCCGCACTGCAGCCCGTGCTTCTCCCAGAAGCCTTCCTGCACCGGGTGCAGCTTGCCGTCCGGTGCTACCCCCTCGATCGTCTGCAACGTCGCGCCATTGGCCTGCACGGCGAATACCGTGCAGCTCTTCACCGGCTTGCCGTCGAGCACGACCGTGCACGCGCCGCAGCTGGTGGTGTCACAGCCGATGTGCGTGCCCGTGAGCTCCAGGTTCTCGCGGATGAAGTGGACGAGCAGCGTGCGTGCCTCGACGGTCTTGGTCACCGCCGCCCCGTTCACCGTCAAGCTGATCTCGTGCTGGCTCATCAGTTGCTTCCTTTCACTCGGCTCTGCGCCAGGCGCACCGCTCGCTTCAACACTACGCGCGTCAGATCGCGCTTGTACTCCTCCGAACCCCGCAGATCGGCGGACGGGCTGCACTCGCCGGCCGCGATTTGCCCGGCTGCCTCCAGCGCCTCGTCGCTGAGGGCCTGCCCGGTCAGGCGCTGCTCGGCGCCCACGGCGCGCATGGGCGTGGGGTTCACGTTGGTGAGCCCGATCCGGATGCTCTTGCACACGTTACCAGAGAGCGTCAGCTGCACCGCCACCCCGGTGACCGCGTAGTCGCCCACCTTGCGCTCGATCTTCAGGTAAGCGCCCCCCGCTCCGGGCCCCGGCGTGGGGATACGGATCTCGGTCAGGATCTCGTTGGGCGCGAGCGCGCTCTCGAACAGGCCGGTGAAGAACTGGTCGATGCCGATCACGCGCTCGCCGCCGGGACCGCGCGCCACCACCGACGCGCCGTAGGCCAGCATGGTCGCCGGATGATCGTTGGCCGGATCGGCGTGTGCCAGGTTGCCGCCCACGGTCGCGCGCTGGCGCACCAGCGGGTCCGCCACGACCTTCGCCGTGTCGAGCAAGAGCGCGTAGCTGTGGCGGATCAGCGGGGACTCCTCCAGCGCCGCCTCGCGCGTCAGGGCTCCGAGGGCGAGATAGCCGCCCTGTTCCTTGATGTAGTCGAGCTGCGAGAGGCCGTTGATGTCCACCAGCACCTCCGGCTGCGCGAGCCGGAAACGCATGGCGGGGATCAGGCTCTGGCCGCCAGCCAGCACCTTGGCCCCTTCGTTCTGACGCAAGAGCGCGAGCGCTTCGTCGAGCGTGCGCGGCGCGTGATAGTCGAACGACGCTGGAATCATGAGTTCTCCTTCAGGAAGGGTCGGGAATCGGAGTTTCGGAGGTCAGCCGCTGGCGAGGCGGGAGATCAGCAAGCCCAGCAAGGCCATGGCCAGGACTGCGAGCACGATGTTCTTCGGGGTGAGCAGGTCCTTGCCAACTTCCTTGGCGACCCCCATCGCGAAGGCGGCCTGGCTGGGAGCGCTGGGCAGGGGCGCGGGCGGCGCGCCCGCGGCGCGGGCTTCTGCCGCAACCGGAGCAGGAACAGCTGCTGCCAGGGCGACAGCTGCTGCAGCGGGTGCACCTGCCGTCACTGGCACTGCCGCGGCTACGGCCACCGATTCTGCTGCCGGCGCTGCGGCCGCTACCGGCGCGGCGCGGGCGGCCAGCGCCTTGAGCTGCTCGTGCAGCCCCTCCAGGCTCTGCTTCACGATCGCCCGCGACGAGGCGTCGAGCAGGCGCTGCCCCACGCTGGCGATGCGGCCCCCCACCTGGACGTCGCTGTCGTAGTCGAGGCGCGTGGTCGCGCCCTCGCCCTTGACCCGGATGTTGGCAGTGGCCTTTGCGAAGCCAGCCGGACCGCGGCCGTCCACCACCATGGTGTAGCTCTCGCGCTCCTTCACGTTCTGGAGCTCGACCTTGCCCTGGAACTTGCCCTGCACAGGGCCCATCTTGACGTTGATCTGGCCCAGGAACTGATCGCCCTGGCGCTCCAGCTTTTCGCAGCCGGGCAAGGTGCGCGCCAGCACCTCCGGATCGAACAGGCCCTGCCAGACCGTGTCGAGCGGCGCCTCGAACGAGTAGTTGCCTTCTAGCTTCATGTGCTCAGCTCCTCTCGCGCCGCCGCCGGAAAGCTGCGCGCGCGACCGCGGCGCTTGGGCAGCCGCGCCAGATGATCGGACAGCGCCCCCAGGGACTGCAGGTTGTGGCAGCTCAGGAAGTCGTCCACGAACGGAAGCGCCGCGGCGATGCCCGCCACGCGGGGCTCATAGCTCGGCTGCCCGAGGCGCGGATTGAGCCAGATCAAGCGCTGACAACGCTCCCTCGAAATGCGCATCTCCTTGCGCAACACTTCCGCGCCACCGCGCTCCCAGCCGTCGCTCACCACGATCAGCACCGCGCCGCGCCCGAGCACGCGCCCGGCCCACTGCCGATTGAACTCGTGCAAGCTCTGCCCGATGCGCGTGCCGCTGGCAAAATCCACGACGCTCGCCGAGACCTGCTCCAGCGCGCGGTCGACGTCGCGCAACGTCAGCTCGTGCGTGATGCGCGTGAGCCGCGTGGCGAATACGAAGCTCTCGACCTGCACGAACTCCTGGCGCAGGGCGTGGAAGAACTGTAGCAGCACGCGCGTGTAGAGCTCCATCGAGCCGCTGACGTCGGCCAGGATCACGAGCGGCCGTTGCTTGATGCGGGGCGTGCGCCGCGGCAGCTCCAGCAAGACCCCGCCCGAGCGCGCGGCGCGCGCGCTGACCCGGCGCAGATCCAGCTCCGTGCCCTTGCGATCGCTGCGGCGCCGCCGCGTCACGCGCGTCGCGAAGCGCCAGCGCTGCTGCCCGAGCAGCCGCTCCAGCTCGCGCAGCTCCCCCGGGCTCAGCGCCGCGAAGTCCTTGCGCCGAAGCTGTTCTTCGTCGCTGGCGCTGTGCGAGCGATCGCGCACCTCCAGCTCCGGGTCGCCCAGCTGCGCGCGTTGTGCGAGCAGCGTGGCCAGCGCGGGCCGCTCCTCGCGCCGGTGGCGCGGGGCGAGCGGCGCCGGGCTGGCGGCGGTGTCGGTCCGGCCCAGCCAGAATGACGCGAAGATCCGCTCGAACAGCGGCACATCCTCGCGCCGGCTCAGCAGCGTGGCTCGCGCCGCGTGGTACACATCGGCGCGCGAGGTGCAGTCGAGCCATTCAAAAGCCCGCGCGCACGCTGCCAGTTGATCCACGCTCACCGCCAGCCCCGCGAGCCGCAGCTCGCGGGCAAAGCGGACGAGGGTAGCGAGAGCTGGCGCGCGGGACATCGGAGCTCGCGACCTCAGCCCGCGCCCACGGCTTCGAGCAGCTCAGCGCCCAGCCCGCCGCGCAAGCGCTCCACGTCGTCTTGATGCTTGAGAAAGCAGCCCGCGGTCACGTTCAGCTGCTCGGCGTCGAGCCGCTCCGCCCCCAGCTCGCGCAACGCCTCGGCCCAGTCGATGCTCTCGGCCACGCCCGGCAGCTTGTACAGGTCGACGCGGCGCACGCGCTGCACGAACTCGGCGAGCTGCCGGCCCAGTCGCTCGCTCAGCCCCGGCACCTTGCGCTGCAGAATCGCGAGTTCCTGCTCCACGCTCGGATAGTCGATCCAGTGATACAGACAGCGGCGCTTGAGCGCGTCGTGCACCTCGCGCGTGCGGTTGGAGGTGAGCAGTACCAGCGGGCGATGCGCCGCGCGCAGCGTGCCGAGCTCGGGGATGGTGATCTGGAAATCCGAGAGCAGCTCGAGCAGGAAGCTCTCGAACTCCTCGTCTGCGCGGTCCAGCTCATCGATCAGCAGCACCGGCGCGCTGCTGCGGGCAGGGTCGATGGCGGCCAGCAGCGGGCGGCGCAGCAGGTAGGGCTCTGTAAACAAGTCCGCTACTCGGCTCGGACTGCCGGATGCGCCGCGCGCCTGGATCTCCAGCAGCTGGCGCGGGTAGTTCCACTCGTAGGCAGCCTGCGCCAGATCGAGCCCCTCGTAGCATTGCAGCCGGATCAAGTCCGTGCCGAGCACCAGGCTCATCACCTTGGCCAGCTCGGTCTTGCCCACGCCCGGCGCGCCCTCGAGCAAGAGCGGACGGCCCAACTTGCAGGCGAGAAACAGGCTGACGCTCAGCGCATCGTCGGCGATGTAATCGCGGGCGGCGAGCAGGCTCTGCAACTGCTGGGCTGATTTGAAGCCTCCACTCTCGCCGGCAGCGACCATCTCTCCTCGATCCCGGGCCCTCTCGCGCGGGTCGGGGCAGGATAGGTGCCTGCAGAAAACGTGTCAAAACGTGAGCAGGCGCGCCGTGGGATTTTGGCAGTGATTCAAGCTGCGCTGCTCGTTTCCTCGACTCGAGGCGCTGGCTCGGGCGTGATGTCTCATCCGTTGACTCGGACTCGATGACAAGTTTGCTTTCCTTGCTGGCGATCTGGTTACACCGCGGCAACAGAGGGAATCGCGGCGCGCCGCACCTGGATCAGCTCGGCCAAGATCGACACGGCGATCTCCGGCGTGGTCAGAGCACCGATGTCGAGACCGATCGGTCCATGCAGGCGCTCGAGCGCCGCCTCGCTGATGCCCTCCCCGGCGAGCCGGCGGCGGCGCGCCTCTTGCGTGCGGCGGCTGCCGAGCGCGCCGACGTAGAAGCAATCCCCGCGCAAGGCTGCGGACAGCGCAGGCTCGTCAATCTTGGCGTCGTGAGACAGGACGACGACCGCCGTGCGGCGATCCAGGCCGATGGCGCCGAGCGCCGCGTCGGGCCAGTCGTGCAACAAGCGCGCGCCGGGAAAGCGCTCGGGCGTCGCGAAGGCGGTGCGCGGGTCGACCACGATCAGCTCGAAGCCAAAGGGCTCTGCGAGCTGCGCCAGCACCTGCGAGAGGTGCACCGCGCCGACCACCACCAGCCGCAGCGGCGAGGCATTGAGCCCCGCGAACACGCGACGCCCCGGCAGCTCGATCAGCTCGCTCTGTTCGGCCCGGAAGGCGTGCGCGACGCGCTCCCGCAGCGCCTCGTCCTCGCCGATCAGCGAGCTCGGGTCGCCCGGCTGCCAGAGCTCCTGCGTGCGACGCTCCAGATCCGTCAGGCAAGCGAGCGTGCGGCGGCGGCGGCGCGCATCGAGCAAGCTCTCCAGCATCGGTCGCTGCAACTCCGCCAGAAAGATCTCGATCTTGCCGCCACAGGGCAGCCCCACCTCCCAGGCGCTCTCGCTGCTCACACCATAGGCCAGGGTCGTAGGCTGCCCACCCGAGAGCAGCGTGCCCGCCGCCTCGATCACGGCTCCCTCGACGCAGCCGCCGGAGACCGAACCTGCGAACTGCCCGTCGCTCGCGATCACCATCTGGCTGCCGAGGGGGCGCAAGGAGGAGCGCCAGGTGCCCACGACCGTCGCCCACGCCACCCGCAGCCCGGCTCTCAGCCAGGCGTCCGCCTTTTCCAGCACGGAATCCGCGTCTCGAGTCATGAGCGGATGCTAGCCCTCCTGCCCGCTCGCAGGCCATGGGCTTGTCCGGGCTGGAGGCTCGTGGCCCCCCCGGGGGGGGCCTTGCACATGGTTGCTCCCGCGGCGAGGTCGCGGTTACCTTGTCTGGAGGGCCGCAGGCCGAGCTGATGTCACGATCGGGGGAACAGAACTGGACCGCGTCCGTCGCGGCTGCCCTGGCCGGCGCGGATCCCGATGCGAGCTGGGCAGCGGCGCTGGCGATCCTGAGCCAGGCCGGCATCCAGGCACCCGCACGAGGCGCAACGCCCGACTTCGTGATCGAAGCCCACGGCCAGCGTGCGGCGTTCTCCCGCGGCGGGCGGGCGCTCGAGCCCGAAGCCTTGCAGCTGCTCCAATCCATGTTGCGAGCGGGAATGGCGCGCGTGGCAGAAGCGGAGCAACACCGGCGCCTGCACGAGCGGCTGGAGATGCTCTCCTCGGCGTCGTTTGAGGGCCTGTTGATGCATGAGGACGGGTCGGTCATCGACTGCAACGCGCGGCTGGCCGAGATGCTCGGTTACGCCCCCGAGGAGCTGCTGGGGCGGAACCTGATCGAGTGCGTGGATGAGGCCGACCTGCCCATGGTGCGCCAGCGCCTGGCGGAGCGTTTCGAGGGAGCGTATCTGGTGACGGCCGTGCGCAAGGATGGCTCGCGCTTCCGCGCCGAGCTGCTCGCCAAGCAAGGCAAGCTCGGCGCACGCCCGGTGCGAGTGGTGGCAGTGCGGGACGTCACCGAGC
This sequence comes from Polyangiaceae bacterium, assembly GCA_035760985.1. Taxonomy (GTDB): domain Bacteria; phylum Myxococcota_A; class Polyangia; order Polyangiales; family Polyangiaceae; genus SZUA-265. The sequence continues at coordinate 92,648 of DASTRX010000007.1, read as the reverse complement.
GCGAGCGCGCCAGCGCCTCCCTGCGCGAGAGCGAGGCGCGCTTGCGCGAGCTCGCGCTGCGCGCGTTCGATTGCATCGTGTTCAGCCGCAATGGCGTGGTGCTGGCGGTTGACGGCGCCGTCGAGAGGGTGATGGGGTACAGCGCCGAAGAAGTGGTGGGACGCAAAGTGGTCGAGTTCGTCGCGCCGTCTTCGGTGCCGCTCGCCAACCGCGTGCTCGGGGGGCAGCTCACCGGCACCTACGAGAGCTCGGTCATCCACCGTTCTGGAAGCTACGTGCCGGTCGAGCTCCTGGCGTTCACGACCACGCTCGATGGAGAGCCCGTGCGCATGACCGGCGCCCGCGATTTGCGCAACGCGCGCCGCCTCGATCAGGAGCGGCGCCGGCTGGAGGAGCAGCTGCAGCGCAGCCAGCGCCTGGAGAGCCTGGGCGTGCTGGCCGGTGGGGTCGCGCACGATTTCAACAACCTGCTGGTGGGCATGCTCGGCAACGCGGAGCTGCTACAGGACTCGCTGCGCGAGCCCGACGACGTGGAGCTGTGCCAGGCGATCACCAGGGCTGCCCAGCGCGCGGCGGACCTGACGGCACAGCTGCTCGCTTACGCCGGCCGGCGCGATCTCGGAGCCCGTCAAGGCGTGGACCTGGCAACGCTCTGGAGGGAACTGAGCTCGCTGCTCGCCGCGCGGCTCTCCCGGCGCGCGCAGATCGAGCTGCGCCTCGCGCCGGACAGCCTGGTCCTGGGCGACCGCGCCGGGCTGACCCAGATGTTCATGAACCTGCTCACCAATGCCTCCGACGCGCTGGAGGATCGGCCCGGCTTGATCGAGATCACGACCACGCACGTGAGCGAACCCGACGCGCGCTGGGATCATGCGCTGGGCGCGCCCGTCGGTCCCGGCAACTGGGTGATGACGGAGGTGCGCGATACGGGCGTGGGCATGGACGAGCAGACCCTGCTGCGCGTGTTCGAGCCTTTCTTCTCCACCAAGGAGAAAGGACACGGGCTCGGGCTCGCCTCCTGCCTGGGCATCGTCTCCGCGCACGGCGGCGCGCTCTCGGTCGAGAGCGCGCCCGGCGCCGGCAGCCGCTTCTCCGTGCTGTTGCCCGCGGCTTCGCAGCTCGCCAGCGTCGCGCCCGCCGGCAGGTCCAGCGCGGCGGCGAAGGGCCGGGTGCTGGTGATCGACGACGAGTCGGTAGTGCGCGCCTTGCTGCGGCGCTCGCTGGAGCGGCGCGGCTACACAGTGGAGGAGGCCACCGGCGGCAAGGCGGGCCTGGAAGCGATCGCCGGGCAGCCCGCGGATCTGATCGTGCTCGACATGACCATGCCCGAGGTCGACGGCGCGGAGGTCGTGCGGCGCGTGCGCGCGCGCGGCCTGGACGTACCGATCCTGCTGATCTCCGGCAATGTCGACCCCGCGCTGGAGCGCAGGCTCGAGCCGGGCTCGTTTCAAGCCTTTCTGCGCAAGCCCTTCAGTATCGCGGAGCTGATCGCCACGATCGATGGCCTGATCGTCCCGGACCGCGCGGCTAGCGCAGGATGATCACGTCACACGGGAAGTCGAAGTCGATCGCCGACTGACCAGGAGCCCGCCAGTCCGCGCAGGCCTGGCCTTCGAGCTGCACCGTCGTCTCCGACAGCATGCGCCAGCCATTGCTGGGGTCGAAGGGCACGGCCTTGCCGTTGATGTTGATCTTGGCGAGCGCGCCCAGGTCCGAGCGCGAGAGGTCGACCTTCACGCCGTCGCCCGCGAGGTCGAAGGAACAGCTCTTCACTCCGGCCAGCGCCGCGCTGATCTGCTGGATGAGGGCAGCCTGATCGGTCGGGTCCGGGCGGTACACGGTCGCGGTGCCCGGCGCTTGCAGGGGATCTGTCGGGTCGATGTAGCTGCCGATCGTCTGGCCGCGTACGGCAGGCTTGCCGGTGAGCGCGAAGTCCGCGGCCCAGCCCGCCACGCCGCTGCACTCATCGTAGACCGCGTTCGGATTGTAGGGCTGGCTGGGATCGCGCCGAGGCGGCGACACGGGCAGCCCGGCTCCGGCATTGGCAAAGGCCTGCAGCGTCTCCGGCAGCACCGAGGAGAGCGGCGACTTGATGCCGAACACCAGCGTATGAATCGGTTCGTGCATCACGCCTTGTTCGTCGACCCCGAGCACCAGCTGCTGCAGCCGGCCCACCACCGAGTCCGGCGGGCACAGCGCGTTGCCGTCGTCGCAGTAGTCGGGCTCGCCGTCCGTCACGTACAGGATGTACTTGTCGCCTTCCGTTCCGTCATTCCAGAGCGCCTGCGCGGCGCGGGTCAGCGCGGCGACGGTGGGCGTGTCCTTGTACATGGAGCGATCGAGCGAGTTGTACAGGGTGCTGATCGCGGCCGCGTTATTCAGCTCGGGAGCGGTCATCGGCATGTCCGGACAGGTGCTGCCTTGACCGGAGAACGCGCCGAACCCGAAGCGCACATCCGCTTGCAGGTCCCCCACCACCTGCAGCACGCCGCTGCGCAGCAGCCCCCAGCTGTTGGTGTTCGAGCCCGGCGGGTTTGGATCGAACATGCTGTTGGAGCGATCCACCACCAGGAACACCGTCGGAATCTTGGGTGTGAAGCTGCGGCTCGCCTGCTGGCAGCCCTTCGACATGGTGACCGGATCGCCCAGGTCGAGCCCGTCGAGCCCTGTGCCCGCGCCGAAGTCCGAAGTCGGCGCGCCCGGATTCTGGCTGCCGCTGCCGGCGCTGCCGCCGAGCGTGGGGGCGCCGCTGCCCGTCGTACTGGGCTGCGCCACCACCGTCTCCTTGCCCTCACCGCTGGCGCCACAGCCCGAGCCAAGTCCCCAGAGCAGCCCCAATGCCAGCCCGAATCGCCCCAGCGAGAACTTTGTCCAGCTACGCATACGTCGTGGCATTACACCCGATCAGAAAGCGTCCGTCCACTTGGGCATGCAGTTGAAGATGTGCGCGAACGCGCGCCGGAAGCTGGAAACGATTTCGGTGCAGATCGCTGCCGTCTCTGCGAAAAGATTTCCGGGTGGCTTGACGGAGCCTGTTCTGTCGACAACCCTGCTCTGGAGGCATTGTGCGATCTGAGCGTTCACCCTCCCCGCCCGGTGCTTCCGGCGGGGACACCCCGCGCCCCGCTCTCGAGACACTCGCCATCCACGCCGGGCAAGAGCCCGATCCGGTGCACGGGGGCGTCATGCCGAACCTGGTGCTCTCGACGACTTTCCGGCAACCGGAGCCGGGAAAACCGCTCCGTTTTGACTACTCCCGCAGCGGCAACCCGACCCGGGCGGCGCTGGAGGCGTGCCTCGCGGAGCTGGAGCACGCCAGCTTCGGATTCGCCTTCGCGAGCGGCTGCGCCGCGGCGACCACGCTGCTCGGCACGCTGACGCCCGGCGCGCACGTGGTCTGTGGCGACGACGTGTACGGCGGCACCTACCGCCTGTTCACGCGCGTGATGGCGCCCTTCGGCATCAAGACGAGCTTCGTGGACGGCACCGACCCCGCCGCCTTCGCCGCGGCCTTCACGGCCGAGACCCAGCTCTGCTGGCTCGAGTCGCCCAGCAATCCGCTGCTCAAGCTGGCCGACATCTCCGCGATCGCGCAGGCAGCGCACGCCCGCGGGGTGCCGCTGGTGGTCGACAACACCTTCGCCTCTCCCGTGCTCCAGCAGCCGCTCGAGCTGGGCGCCGACATCGTGCTGCACTCCGCGACCAAGTACTTGAACGGTCACTCCGACGTGGTGGGCGGCGCGCTCCTGCTGCGCGACGCGGCGCTGGCTGAACGGCTGAAGTTCCTGCAGAACGCGATGGGCGCGGTGCCGAGCCCGTTCGATTGCTACCTGCTGCTGCGCGGCTTGAAGACGTTGCCGGTGCGCATGCGGGCGCACTGCGAGAGCGCCGCCGTGCTGGCGCAACGGCTGCTGCAGCACCCCGGCGTGGAGAAGGTGCACTACCCCGGGCTGACCCAGCACCCCCAGTACGAGCTCGGGCAGCGGCAGATGCGGGCGCCGGGCGGGATGCTCAGCCTGGTGCTGCGCGGCGGAGAGCCCGCGGCGCGGCGCTTCCTGCAGTCCCTGCACTGGTTCGCGCTCGCGGAGAGCCTGGGCGGCGTCGAGTCCCTGGCGGAGCACCCGGCGTTGATGACGCACGCCTCCATCCCGCGCCCGGTGCGCGAGGCGATCGGTATCAGCGACGGACTGGTGCGGCTCTCGGTGGGGCTCGAGCACGTGGAGGACCTGTGGTCCGATCTGGAGGCGGCGCTGGCGGCTGCCGCGAAGGAGGTTGGCTGACATGGACGAGCAGGTCGCGGACAACGTGCTCTCGCTGATCGGCAATACGCCGCTGGTGCGCGTGGCCTCCACCGACACCGGGCCCTGTGAGCTGTTCCTCAAGCTGGAGAACCAGAACCCGGGCGGCTCGATCAAGGATCGCATCGGTCTCTCGATGATCGAAGCGGCGGAGCGCCAGGGGCGGCTGAAGCCCGGCTCGACGCTGGTGGAGGCCACCGCGGGCAACACCGGGCTGGGGCTCGCGCTGGTGGCGGCGCGCAAAGGCTACCGCATGCTGCTGGTCATGCCCGACAAGATGAGCCAGGAAAAAATCTTCCACCTGCGCGCGATGGGCGCGGAGGTGCGCATGACGCGCTCGGACGTGGGCAAGGGTCACCCCGAGTACTATCAGGACCTCGCGGCGAAGCTCGCCGCCGAGTGCGGGGGTTATTACATCAACCAGTTCGAGAACCCCGCCAACCCGGCCGCGCACGAGACCACCACGGGCCCGGAGATCTTCCGGCAAATGGGCGGTCGGCTCGACGCGGTGGTGTGCGGCGTGGGCTCGGGCGGCACGATCAGCGGCATCAGCCGCTATCTCGCGCGCGTGGCCCCTGCGGCGGAGATGGTGCTCGCTGATCCGCGCGGCTCGGTGCTGGACGGCTACGTGCGCACCGGCAAGATCGGCACAGCGGGCTCCTGGCTGGTCGAGGGCGTGGGCGAAGATTTCCTACCGGCCATCTGCGATCTGTCGCGGGTGAAGGTCAGCTACTCGATCGAGGACGAGGAGAGCTTCATGGCTGCCCGCGGCCTGCTCGAAAAAGAGGGCATCCTCGGCGGCTCCTCGACGGGGCTGCTGTTCGCCGCGGCGCTCCGCTACTGTCGCGCGCAGACGCAGCCCAAGCGCGTCGTCACGTTCGTCTGCGACAGCGGCAACAAGTACCTGTCCAAGATGTACAACGACTTCTGGATGCGCGAGCAGGGCTTCCTGCGCGGCGTGCCCAAGGGGGATCTGCGCGACGTGATCGCCCGCAGCTCCGAGCAGCACTCGGTGGTGGCGGTGGCCCCGGAAGACCGGCTGCTGGTCGCCTACTCGCGCATGAAGCTCTATGACATCTCGCAGCTGCCCGTGCTCGATCAGGAGCAGATCGTCGGCATCGTCGACGAGTCCGACCTGCTGCTCGCGCTGCACGCCGATCAGAGCGCCTTCCAGCGTTCGGTGAAGAGCATCATGAGCCAGAAGCTGACCACGGTACCCGTCGACGCCTCGGTCGAGTCGCTGCTGCCCATCTTCGAGCGGGGCATGGTGGCGATCGTCTGTGACGGCCCGCGCTTCCTGGGCCTGATCACGCGCATCGACGTGCTGAACTACTTGCGCCGCAAGCTGTCCTGAGCGGCTATCTCGGCGGGCTCTGCAGCGGCAGCTCGAAAATGAAGGTGCAGCCGCGCTCGGGCTTGCTCTCGAAGCGGATGCCGCCGCCGTGCGCTTCCACGATCTTGCGCGCCAGGTACAGCCCCAGGCCGAGCCCGCCGGACTGCGCGATCGGTCCGATCCGCCCGAAGCGCTCGAAGATCTTGCCCGCCAGCTCGGGGGCGATGCCCGGGCCCTGGTCGCTGACCTCGACGTGCGCCGCTTCCCCGACCCGCTCCAGGGTCACGCGCACGGGCTTGCCGCGGCCGTAGGCGAAGGCGTTGGAGAGCAGGTGCGTGAGCAGTTGCTCGACGCGCAGCCGATCCCAGCGGCCCGGCACGCTGCATGCCCCCAACAACAACAGCTCACAGCCCGCGCGCTGAGCGACCAGCGTCAGGCGCTCGAGCACCTCGCGCGCCACCTGCACCAAATCGAGCTCTTCGGCCTTCAGCTGCAGGCTCTCCTCCGTGAGCTGCGAAGCATCCAGCAAGCTGTCGACGAGCGCCGCCAGCCGTTGCGCGCTGGCGACGGCACGCGCCGCGCTCTCGGGCACGCGCGGATCCTGGTTCGCTGCTGGCCGGCTCCGGCTCAGCCCCTCGAGCCGCTGCAGCTGCAGCAAGAGCGCGGTCAGCGGCGTACGCAGCTCGTGCGCCGCGATCGAGATGAACTCCTCGCGGGCGCGCACGGCATCGCCGGCCTCGCGCACGCGCTGCTGCAACTGCCCGTACAGCTGCACGTTCTCCATCGCGAGCGAGGTCAAGTCGGCGAGCGCCTTCAGCAGCTTGACCTCACCCTCGCTGGCGCGGTGCTGCTCGGCCCAGTAGTTACCGATCGCGCCGACCGGCGCCGAGCTGCGGATCGGCACCATCGCCAGGCTCTTCACGAACGTGGGCCGATAGGCGTCCTGCGGGATGCGCGGGTCGGCGTAGATGTCCTCGATCACGGCTGCTTCGCCGTGCAACATGGTCCAGCCGCTGATGCAGTTCGCCAGCGGAAAACGCCGGCCCTTCCACAGCGGACGGATGGCATTCTCCTCGGCGTAGAAGCACTGGTCCCCGTCGCGCAGCACGAACGTCGCGCCATCCGCGCCGGTCAGCTCGCGGGCGGCGTCGCGAACCACCGCCATGATCTCCCGGAGCTCGCGCGCGTGGGAGAGCTCCTGGGCCACCTGCACCAGCCGTTCCGTGGCGCTGAGCTGAGCGCGCACCACGCGCGCCGGTGGTGTGGGTGGAGCAACGTCCGGAGCGACAACCTTTGAACCGGCAACCTCCGGACCGACAACGTCCGGAGCGACAACGTCCGGACCGACAACGTCGGGCTCCATCTGACGGCGAGCGCTCTCAGCCAAGACACACCTCCGGAGTCGCGCGGGCCCCCCGAGTGGCCAGCTGCCAGTGCATCTGGAACAAGCTACGCGGCCCCGGCGCGAGCGACAAGGGTGACTCGCCGATGGGCGCGTCCTCCCACAGACTCTAGCTGCCCTGCCTCCAAGCGTTTCGCACGGCGCGAAGCGCCGTACACAGGTCATTCACTCGATGCAATTTGCCCCACGCCCCTCCGTCGCACGCAACCGGAGTCCGCCATCATCCGACCTGACGCACATGGACGATCCGCACGCGCAACGGCTGCAGAGACTGGCGATCGAAGCGCTCAGCAACCTACGCTCCTGGCTCTGGGAGCAGCACGGGGCTTTGCTCCCCGACGACGTGGCCGCCATCTCTCGTGAACAGGCCCAGCGTTACGCGGCCTGCCTGCAGTGGTACTCGGCGATCGAAGAAGTGCTGCACACGCTGCACTCGGCAGGCCCGGTGCCGAGCGCGGCCCTGCTCGCCAGCGCGCCGCTTCTGCCTCCGCCAGGCCCGAACGCGCCAGCCCGCGACGAGCCTCCTCCTACGCTGCGCGTCACGCCCGCCCCCAGCTCGCGATCCGGCATCTGGCACCGCACCATCGCACTGGAACCGCCCGGCGCGCAGCCCGCCGAGCGGAGCGCAGCCTGAGAGCTCCGCTTCAGAACCCTCGCCCGCCGTAGCGTTCCGCGACGCCGAGCACCCGCTGCAGCGCAGGCTTGGGCCGCGAGAGGCGATCGAACAGCAGCGGGTGGTTCGTGCGGCGCCCGGGCCAGGTGTTGAGCCAACTGCGACCGTCATTCGGGCCCCAAAAACTGACCCGGCTCACACCGCGCGCCAGAAAGATCTCGAACAGACGCTCGTACTGCTGCGCTTGCCGCTCCAGCACATCCGGCGGGCAGCCGTCCGCGTAGGGGTCGAGGCCGGGGTCGTGCGCGCGCTCGCTCACCTCCGCACCGGCGTTGCGGCGCAGCACGACATCGATGTCGAGCTCGGTGATCATCACCTCGAGCCCCAGCTCCGAGAAGGTGCGCAGTGTGCGCCAGATCTCGTCGTACGGCACCTGATCCAGGATCCAGTGGCCCTGAATGCCGATGCCATGCGGGCGCTGCCCCGCCGCCTCGAGCTGGTCGATCAAGCGCAGCGTGCGCTCGCGCTTGCCCGGTAGCTCGATGCCGTAGTCGTTGTAATAGAGCTCCACGCCGGGATCCGCCTCGCGCGCGAAGCGGAATGCCAGCGCCAGGTATTCGGGTCCGAGGGCGGCCAGGCAGGGAGTGTCGCGCAGGTAGCCATCATCATCGCTCAGCGCCTCGTTCACCACGTCCCAGCCCTGCAGCTTGCCCCGGTAGCGCCCCACCACCTGACGGATGTGCTGCTCCAGCTGCGCGCAGGCCTCAGCCTTGCCGATCCCGGGCGCGTACATCCAGGGTGCCGTCTGGTTGTGCCAGACCAGGGTGTGACCGACGACGTTCATGCCGCGCTCCGAGGCGAACGCGAGCAGCGCATCCGCCGCCGCAAACTCGAAGCGCCCCGGCTCCGGCTGCAGCGGCCCGGGCTTCATGCAGTTCTCCGGCGTGAGCACGTTGAAGTGCCGCGTCACGAGCTCGGCCTCCACCGGGGTCAAGCTGCCGGGCAGCATCCCGCCCAGCGCACAGCCGATCTGCAAGGAGTCGCCGAAGGCAGCCTTCAATCCGATTTCACGCACGCAGGCGCGAGCTTTACTTCAAGTATGCGCTGAGCGGAATGCCCTGATCGCGCAGCGCCTGTGCCACCACGCCGGCGATCTCCACGGCGCCGGTCGAGGAAAAGTGGGTGTGATCGTCGCAGAAGAAATCACCCACCGGCCCCGTCGTGGCTGCGCTGACGTCGCCGCCCGCCACCGGGCAGAAGCCGCGCTGGTTGTAGAGCGCCACGCTGCGCGCATGCAGATCGATCACCGGCACGTCGAAGCGTGCTCCGGCCTCGATGGTGCGAGTGACGAACTCGCCCCGACTGCCGCGCGCGGTGTTCCCGTTGCACGAGATGGAGCTCACCGGCGTGAGGAAGACGGGGCGCGCCCCGCGCGCCTTCGCCGCCTCGGCCATCATGCCGTAGGCGGCCTCGAAGGCATCCAGCCCCACGTGTCGATCGCAGCTGGGATCACCGTCATTGATGCCGAATTGAATGAACAGATAATCGCCGGGCTTCATGCCGTCCAACATCGCCTGCCAGCGCGGCTGCAGCGTCGGTTCGCCGGCTGCGTCGCGCTCCAGCACGCACTCGCCCGTGGCATCCTTCTCCTGCCCCACGTTGTAGAGCCAGGTGTGCACGCTGCGCCCGCCCGCCGCGGAGTTGTTGACGGTCACGCGCGAATCCAGGCGCGCTCCGATCACTCCGCCCCAGCCGCGCGGACACGGCGTCTGCCCGTTGGCCACGGTCGAATCGCCGGCGATCCACAGCGTCAGCGCCGGCAGTTGTTTGGGATCGACGGCTGGCGGCGGCGGCATGCCCGGTGCCTGCGCCTCCTCCGCCGACATGCCGCCCGGAGCCGCGCCGGGCTGCGCCGCGCCATCGATCGGCAAGGGACCGCTCGCGGGGACTTCAGAGGGCGCGGGCTCGCTGCTCACCGAGGCCGGTCCCGCCCCGGACTCCTGCCCGGCGGCACCCGGCGGAGTTGCTTCCGCTGCCGCCGGCACCACCGGCGCCGCGCTCATCGTGACCCCCTCGCTCGCCTTGCCCGAGTCCTCGTTCGAGCCGCAACCGCCGAGCACGGCAGCGCCCGCCAGGACCAGGCCGAGCGCGGCTCCTCGCTGGTCGGGGAGCTCGCGCACGGATGAGGATCGGAGCAGAACTGAGAAGCTCTTCGAGATCATGCCGATCTGCTGAGTTTGCCGCTTCCTCGCCCGGCGGCCAAGAGCAGATCGACCGTCGCCGGCTCGCTCACTGATAGGTGCAGCCCATCAGTCCGTCGTAGATCCCCCACCACGCAGGCTTGCGCCCGAAGTCTCCGGCGAAGGCGAGCGGCGCAGGCGTGGTCTCCAGCTGGATCATGCCTTGCGTGCAGCCGTTGTCATTCAACCAGGAGTTCGGATCCGAGACACCCCACAGGCTGAAGGAGCGGCAAGCGGCCGAGTCGAAGCAGGCGCTCACGATGCGGTTGTAGCGATAGCGCTGCAGCTCCCGACCGAGCTGATTGTCCCCGATGCTGCACAGGCTGACGTCCATCTCCGTCACGTCGACCAGCAACCCGAGATCGGCGTAGCGCTGGATGTTGTTGCGAAAGTCCGTGGCGCCGGGCCCCTGATCCGTCGGGCCCGTATGCATCTGGAGGCCGACGCCGTGGATCGGCACGCCCTGCGCGACCATGTCGCTGACCATGTTGTACATGCCGGTCGACTTGGCGCCGTTCATGCCTTCCACGCCGAAGTCGTTGTAAAATAGCAGCGCGTCGGGATCGGCCTCATGCGCGGCCTGAAAGGCCTCGGGGATGAAGTCCGCGCCCAACTCGCGATAGAAAATGCTGTCGCGATAGATCGGCATCTGTCCCATCATGCCGTTCATCACATCGCGTGCCTCGTTCACGACGTCGTAGGCGACCACCACGCCCGGGAAGTTCTCCCGGTAGTGGGTCACCACCCCGCGAATGTGATCCAGCATCGCCTGGCGCAAGTCATCCCCCGTGAGCTCACTGACCCAGGGGGCCAGCTGCGAGTGCCAGACCAGGGTGTGACCGCGCACCTTCAAGCCATTCTGCTGCGCGAAGGCGACGATCTTGTCCGCCCGCGTGAAGTCGAACGCGCCGCGCTCCGGCTCGATCGCCTCCCACTTCATCTCGTTCTCGGGCGTGAGCTGGCTGAACTGCGTGGCGACGGTGTTCGCGTAATCGGGATCATCGAGACCGGTCGCGTTCACCGCGGCACCGATCAGCTTCTCCGTCTGGCGAAACGTCTCGGGCAGGTTGGCCCCCGCACCCGGTGGAGTGCTCTGCCTCGCCGGATCTTGACGGCAGCTGTACGAGAGCAGCTGCGTCGGCTCCTCCTTCAACGCGCCCGCTTCCGTCTCCAGGTCGCGGGCTTCATCCGAGTCCGAGCCACAGCCCAACCAGGCGAGCGACCCCGCGCAGAACACCAACCCACCCCAGCGACGACACACCCTGCTTCTCTTGCCGACCATCTGCATGGCCGCGAGCAAAACAGCATTTGCCAGGGCGCCACAACCCCCAGCGTGGCGCACGAGCGCCGAACCTGGAAACGATTCCAGCTCGGTCGGACTTTGGCGCCCGCGGTCACTCCAGCTGACGGGAGGCGAGCGCTCGCACGCGCCCCGCGGGCGAGAGACTCTTCGCCCACCCCCTCGCTCCGCCGGGGGGTCACGTGGATGAAACTCTGCCCGCCAAGAGGTGAGTCAGATCCGCTCGCCGGGGCGGGACGACACGGGAAACGCCGGGCTTTTACCCACAGATCTTGGAGAAGGTGTGAACAACTGGCGTGTCTGATGCGCCGCCCGCGAGGAGCGCGACAGGAATGTTGGAGCAGACTGCCACGCGCTGACGTCCCTTGCGCACGGGGCACGCAACATGCAGCCGGAATGGCGGGTCCGATCAGGAGCCAACCATCGAGCCATCACGGAAGGAGACTCATGCCCAATCCAGTCGAAAACTTCGCGGCCAAGACGGCGGGAAAAGCGGCGGGCCTGCGTGCCCGAGCGCAGGGGCTGGTCGGGGTGTTCAACGTCCTGGCGCAGCAACATGAGCAGGCGGCGAGCTTGTTGAGCCGCGCCAGGCACGCGAATGATCCTGCCAAGCGCCGCGATCTCTGGTCGCAGGTGCGCTGCGATCTGATCTGCCACGAGCGCGCCGAGCTCAGCACCCTCTACCCGGTGATGGAAGAGAACCCGAAGTCCGCCGATATCGCCCGGGACCACGCCGATAGCGCCCGGGATCTCGAGGCCGCCATCGCCGGTATCGACGCGCTCGGTTATGACTCGGACAGCTGGGACAGCGCGCTGATGGGCCTGATTCAGCTGGTGCAACGGCACGTGGAGCAAGAGGAGAAGCAGTTCTTCCCGCGCGCCCAGGAGATCATCGGCAAGGACGCTGCGCACGCGCTGGAGCGGCCGCTCCTGGCTGCTCAGGAGCAGTGCCGCAGCCAGATGAACCAGCTCGCCTGAGCGCCCTCGAGCCAGGGCTGCGCACCAAAGCGCAACGGCCGAGAGCACGTGGCTCTCGGCCCGTCGCCGCCGCCTCGTACCGGCTCAAGGCCGAGAAGACTTCCCGTCGCCCAGGCCGCGGTGCTCACCGCTCTCGGTCAGGCTGCTCGTACCGTTGAGCTCTTCTTGCAGGCGCTCGGCCTGTGCCAGGTGAGACTCGACCTTGGGCTTGATGTCCTCCAGGTACGCCTTCAGCGCCGAATCCCTGGCAGACGGCAGCAGCTTGCCTTGCAGCTCGTCACGCACCTTCTTGTGCTCGTCGATCTGCAGCTGCAGATAGGCGCGGTCAAAATCCTTGCCGCTCTTCTGCTTCAGCGCCCGGAGCGCGTCCTCGGAGTCCCGCTGCATGCGCTGCGAGTCGGCGTTCTGCGCGGGCTCGACGCTCAGCTTCTGCTGATCTTGCCGCGCCTCGCCGTGATGGTCGACCATCATCGCGCCAAAGTCGCGCACGCGCGGGTCGTGCGCCTTTTCCTGCGCCAGCCGCCCCTGCTCGATCTCGGCAGTGTTCGCCGCGGCGGTGATGGCGACGATCTGGGCGTCATCCAGCTGCTTCGAGGGCTGCTGCTGGTCATTGCGCACGGTCTGCGGGGCGGTCCCGGCAGCGGGCGACGAGCTGTCACTGGTCACACCGGACGCACCCTCGCTGTCCGCGGCGGGCCCGTTTGCCGCCGGAACGTTGTCAGGGCTCTTGCTGGCGGGCGTATCGGAGCTCTTGCACTGCAGCGCCGAGAGCGCCAGCGCGCTCACGTAAACGAGGGGATGTAGTCGCGAAAACATGGCAATGAGCCTTTCTCTCTCTCCCATGGAGGGTCCAGGAAGCGAGGGTGCAAGGCCCATGCCCGTTGTGCGGGCCAGCACAGCCGAGCTCGATCCGCGCGCGGCTCAGATCGACGGCATCGTACGGCCGGCTTCCTCGTTGTTGCGGTGCACGTAGTGGTAGGTCGGGGCGTGCCGGAACGGCAGCAGCGGGTGGTCCTCGGGCCCGAGCGGCGGCTCGATCTCCGGCACCTTTTCCCCGTCGAGAAAATCGCGCGGACGGATCACGAACACGCCGCAAGGCGCTCGGCGCAGCACCTCCTGCGCCACCGAGCCCAGCAGCAAGCGCCCGAGGCCGTGGCGACTGTGCGTGCCCAGCACGATCAAGTCCGCGTCGAGCACGGTGGCCAGCGACACGATGCGCTCCGAGGGCGTGCCCGCGACGACGTAGACCGCGATCTTCTCGATCGGCAGCCGCTGCCCCGCCGCCACCAGCGCGTCCACGATGCTGGCGACGTGCTGGCGCGCGACTTCTTGCGCCTGATCATTGCCGAGCACCCGCACGTCAGGCCCGGGCAGGAGCAACCCGCCGGTGATCTCCGCTGCGACGGTGATCACGTGCAACTCGGCCCCTGGATGAACGGCGCAGAGGCGTAACGCCTCGACCACGACGCGGTCGCCGAGCGGCGAAAAATCGCAACCCGCCACCACCCGATAGGGCGCCGGCTGCGTCGCCACCGACCCTGAAATTGCTGCTGCCATGCTGTGCTCCTTTCCCGCGATTCCGAAGTTGCATGTCTCGTGCCACAGGCGAGCCGATTTGCCACTCCCGCACGCCGCGGGCGCTCGTTACTAACGCGGCGCAACCGGCGCGTCGGGCTCGGCCGTGACGCGGGCGCCTTCCTCTTCCAGTGGTGCGACGTGGTTGTAACAGCGCAACGCCATGCCGGGGCGGCCCTGCTCGTCGTGCCGATATTCGTACTCCGTGACCGAGCAGTTGGCGACGTCACCGGACGCATCGATGGCGAGGAGCTGCTGCTCCGTCATGCGCTCGATCAGGTAGCGCATGCACAGCACGACGATCTCGTGGGCCACCACCAGCACGCGTTCGCGCTGATACTGCAGCTGGATCGTGTCCAACACGCTGCGCAGGCGCAGGATCACATCGCACCAGCTCTCGCCCCCCGGCGGCCGATAGTAGAATTTGCCGACATGGTCGCGCAGCTCGGCTTCCTGGGGAAATTGCGTGCGAATGCCGGCCTTGGTCAGGCGATGAAACGCGCCGAACTCCTTCTCGCGCAGCCGCTCGTCGGCGATCTCGAGCAGCCCCCTGCCCGCCACCGTGTGGGCGGGAGCGGCGCTCGCCCCGTTGCTGCCGGCGCCGTTGCCCCCGTTGCCGCTGGCGGCCGGGAGCGGACCGCTGAGACCCGCCGCCTCGATCAGCAGCCGGCCCGTCTGCAGCGCGCGCACGTAGGGCGAGTACAACACCACCGAAGGCTGCTCGCTCTCTGGCCTCCTGCCAAACCAGCGACCGAGCGCGCGTGCTTGCTTTTCGCCGAGCGCCGACAGCGGCACGTCCATGTCGCGGTCCGCGATGTCGATCATCGACAGGCCCCCGGACTCCGCCAGGGCCCGCGCCACGTTGCCCGAGCTCTCGCCGTGCCGTACGAGCCAGAGCCGGGCGGGCCAATTTTGCATCCAGACGGGCGTCACCATGCGCCCAGCATAGCGGCCCGCCGCGCGCGCGACCGCCCTCGAGCAGCGCCTGACGCGGCCTGACCCGCTCGATTCACGAAGCCGCTGCGCCTGGCAGCAGCGTCACAGGTCGACGTGCGCCGGCACGTCGCGAGCGACGGGGGCCTCGCTGCAGTCTTCGGTCGTGATCGTGAATTGATCGATCAGCGCCAGCTTCGCGTCGCGATACACGTTGGTGAAACTGCCGCCGTGATCCATCACGCCGCGCGCCCCACGGTCCGAGCACAGCTTCTGCAGCACCTCTCTCCGCATCGCGCGCACGCCGTCCACCGCCACGTCCCCCACCGCGAGATCGTGCATCGCGTACTCCAGCACCACATCGCAGCCATAGGCGACCACGCGAGTCGCGCTGGTGTCCTGGTCGAGCCGCTTGGGCAGTGAAGCATTGGTATCGAGCGCCTGACGCTCGACCTGCCGGCAAAATTCCGCCTGTTCCTGCAGCGAATCCACGCTGGGGGCGACGACCGGCACGGTGCTCGCGCCGGCTGCCGCCGGGGCCGGGTCCGGCTCCGGTCGAACCATGTGCACCTCGGTGACGATCAGCGGCTCTTCGACAGCCGGCGGCTTCGTTTTGCACGCGAAGGCCAGCAGCGACAGTGACAGGCCCGAGAGCACGATCTTCCAGCGATGCGGCATGCAGATCGACTACCTCTGCCCACATGTAGCTGAAATCGCGGCCACGGGCGACCCACCGGCACCCCACGGCGGCGAAATCCAGCCAAATCGCCGGCCAAACCGGCACACACGCGCCAAAACGAGACGACGCGCCAGCGAGGCCATGGGTGCTAGGGTGCGCAGGTGTTTCATCCTGCCGTGGAGAACTGGTTTCGGGCCACGCACGGCGAGCCCTCCGAACCGCAGCGCCGGGGCTGGCCGCAGATCCGGGCCGGGCGCCACACCCTGATCGCCGCGCCGACGGGCTCGGGCAAGACGCTCTCGGCCTTCCTCGCCGCGATCGACGATCTGGTGGTGAGCGGCCTGCAAGGCACGCTGAAGGACGAGCTGCGCGTGCTCTACGTGTCGCCCTTGAAGGCGCTGAGCAACGACATCGAGAAGAACCTGCGCCAACCGCTGACTGGCATCCGCGCGCAGCTCGAGGCGCTCGGTCTGCCGCCGATCGAGATCCGCTCCGTCGTGCGCACGGGCGATACTTCCGCCGCCGATCGCAACCAGCTGCGCAAGTCACCGCCGCACATTCTCGTCACCACGCCCGAGTCGCTCTACATCCTGCTCACCAGCGAGGGCGGCCGGCGCGCGCTGTCCAGCGTGCGCACGGTGATCGTGGACGAGATCCACGCCATGGTCACCAACAAGCGCGGTGCGCACCTGGCCCTGTCGCTGGAGCGCCTGGCGGCGCTCACCACGCAGCCGCTGGTGCGCATCGGCCTGAGCGCGACGCAAAAACCGATCGAAGAAGTCGCACGGTTTCTGGTGGGCTCGCCCCCGTCCAGCGATCAGCGACCCCAGGATATGCCCACTGCAGCGGCAGTCGATTGCGCGATCGTCGACTGCGGGCACCAGCGCAAGATGCGGCTCGGCATCGAGCTGCCCGCCTCGCCGCTGGAGGCCGTGATGTCGGCCGAGGTCTGGGGCGAGGTCTACGACCGCATCGCGGAGCTGGTGCAACAGAACACGACCACGCTCGTGTTCGTCGGCAACCGCCGCCTGTCCGAGCGGCTGTGCGCGCAGCTCGGCGAGCGCCTGGGCGAGGACCAGGTCGCGGCCCACCACGGCAGCCTCTCCAAGGAGATCCGGCTGGCGGCCGAGCAGAAGCTCAAGGCCGGGCAGCTCAAGGTGCTGGTCGCGACCGCCTCGCTGGAGCTGGGCATCGACATCGGCGCGGTCGACCTGGTGTGCCAGATCGGCTCGACGCGCTCGATCGCGCGGCTGTTGCAGCGCGTGGGCCGCGCCGGGCACCAGCTGGGCGGCACGCCCGACGGCAAGCTCTTCCCCCTCAGCCGCAACGATCTGGTCGAGTGCAGCGCGCTGCTCGACAGCGTGCGGCGCGGCGAGCTGGACGCGGTGATCGTGCCGCCGGCGCCGCTCGACATCCTGGCGCAGCAGCTGGTGGCCATGTCCGCCTGCGAGAGCTGCGACGAGGACGCGCTGTTCGCGCGCGTGCGCCGCGCTTATCCCTATCGCGAGCTGCCGCGCGAGCGCTTCGACGCCGTGCTCGCCATGCTGGCGGACGGCTACAACACCAACCGCGGCCGGCGCAGCGCGCTGATCCGGCGCGACCCCGTCACGCGCCAGGTCCAGGGGCGCAAGGCGGCGCGCCTGGTGGCGTTGACCAACGGCGGCGCCATTCCCGACAACACCGACTACCGCGTGGTGCTGGAGCCCGAGAACACTCACGTCGGCAGCGTGGGCGAGGACTTCGCCATCGAGAGCATGGGCGGGGACATCTTCCAGCTCGGCAACGCCTCCTGGCGCATCCTGAAGGTGGAGCCCGGGTTGGTGCGCGTGGCGGACGCCAAAGGCCAGCCGCCCACGATCCCGTTCTGGCTCGGGGAAGGGCCGGCGCGCAGCGACGAGCTGTCGCTCAGCGTGTCGCGCCTGCGCCACGAGCTCGCCGAGCGCCTCGAGGACGGCGACGGCGCTGCGCTCGCCGGCGCGCTGAGCTGGCTGATCGAGGAGCGCGGCGTGCCCGAGCCCGCCGCGCGCCAACTGCTCGACTACCTGGCGGCGGCGCAGCGCACGCTGGGCGCCTTGCCCACGCAGCGGTGCGTGGTGATGGAGCGCTTCTTCGACGAGGCGCAGAACACGCACCTGGTGATCCACTCCAGCTTCGGAGCGCGAGTGAACCGCGCCTGGGGGCTGGCGCTGCGCAAACGCTTCTGCAGGACCTTCAACTTCGAGCTGCAGGCAGCGGCCACCGAGGACGCGCTCATCCTGTCGCTGGGCCCGACGCACAGCTTCGAGCTGCCCCTGGTGGGCAGCTTCTTGAAGAGCGCCAGCGCGGAGAGCGTGCTGATCCAGGCGCTGCTCGACGCGCCGATGTTCGAGATCCGCTGGCGCCACAACGCGACGCGCTCGCTGGCCACGCCGCGCTTTCAATCGGGCAAGAAGGTGCCGGCCACGCTGGTGCGCATCCGCGCCAATGATCTGCTCGCCACCGCCTTCCCCGATCAGCAGGCGTGCCTGGAGAACCTGCCGGGCGAGCGCGAGATCCCCGATCATCCGCTGGTCTGGCAGACGATCCAGGATTGTCTGACGGAAGCCATGGACTGTGGGGCATTCCTGGAGGTACTGCGGCGCATCGAGCAGGGTGAGATCGAAGTCTGCTATCGGGATTTGACCGAGCCCTCTCCCCTCGCCCATGAGATCTTGAACGCCAACCCGTACGCGTTCCTCGACCCCGCGCCCCTGGAAGAGCGCCGCACGCAGGCGGTGATCACGCGGCGCTTCTTCGACCCGAAGAGCGCGCGCGACCTGGGCCAGCTGGACGCCGAGGCGATCGAGCGCGTGCGGCGCGAGGCCTGGCCCACGTTCGAGAACGCCGATGAGCTCAGCGACGCGCTGTACCTGTGCGGCTTCTACGTGGAGAGCGAGCTCGCGGCGCGCCTCGCGCACACGGGCACCACGCCGGCGCAGGCCGCGGCGCTGTTCGAGCAGCTGCTGCAACAGGGCCGCGCGACGCGCCTGCTGCTACCGTCCGGCGAGCGCTTGTGGGCCTGCGCCGAGCGGCTCGCGCAGCTGATCGCGACCTGCCCCGGCGCGCAGCCGCAACCCGGGCTGGCGCTGCCGCCAGCGCTCCGCGCCAGCGTGCCCCCCGAAGACGCCTGGCGCG
Organism: Polyangiaceae bacterium; assembly: GCA_035760985.1. GTDB lineage: Bacteria > Myxococcota_A > Polyangia > Polyangiales > Polyangiaceae > SZUA-265. Next base: position 74,144 of record DASTRX010000007.1, on the reverse strand, counting down.
AGCTGATGCGCGCGCGGCTCGAGTCCCTGGGTCCGCTCACGCTGCGCGCGCTGGCGGCTCCGCTCGCCGAGCCCGGCAGCGACTCGGCGTTCCGCCACGCCGAGCAAGCGCTGCTGGCGCTGGAGACGCAGGGCTCGGCCATGATCGGGCGCTTCACTCCGGGCTGCCCGGAGCCGGAGTGGTGCGTGCGCGGCCTGCTGGCTCGCATCCACCGCTACACCCTGGAGCGGCTGCGCCGCGAGATCGAGCCGGTCACGACGGCGGTGTTCGTGCGCTTCCTGTTCGACTGGCAGCGCGTGTCGCCGGATCAGCGCCAGCTCGGTCAATCTTCGCTGCCCGCGGTGCTCGAGCAGCTGGAGGGCTTCGAGGCATCCGCTGGCAGCTGGGAGTCGTCGCTCTTGCCGGCGCGCATCGCCGACTACGACCCGGCGTGGCTCGATGGCTTGTGCCTTTCAGGGCAGCTGCTGTGGGGGCGGGCCGAGCCGCCCGCGAACGCCAAGGCGCCGCGCTCGCTCGCGACCACACCGATCGTGCTGGCGCAGCGCGAGAACTGGTCCTGGATCATCGCTGCTCGCGTGCCGGCGACCGAGGCACCCGCGCTGGAGCTCTCGGCCCCGGGCCGGCAGATCGAGGAGCAGCTGCAGCGCGGCCCGCGCTTCTTCCACGATCTGCGCCGCAGCCTGTCGACCAGCGCGGAGCTGGAGCTCGCGCTCTCGGAGCTGGTCGCCGCCGGCAGGATCAGCGCCGACAGCTTCAGCGGCATGCGCGGGTTGTTGTCCAACAAACAGCGCCAGCGTTCGGGACGGGCCGCGCGCCGCGCGCCCGCCGGGCTGGAGAGCGCGGGCCGCTGGTCGCTGCTCGAGCCCCTGGAAGCGCCGCCCGAAGACGGCCTGGAGCGCTGGGCGCGCCTGCTCTTGCGGCGCTATGGCGTGGTGTTTCGCGCGCTGCTCGATCGCGAGAACGCGCCGCCCTGGCGCGACCTGCTGCGCGAGTATCGCCGGCTCGAAGCGCGTGGCGAAGTGCGCGGCGGGCGCTTCGTGCAACGCCACGCGGGCGAACAGTTCGCGCTGCCCGAGGCCATCCCGCTGCTGCGCAGCCTGCGCCGCGCGGCGCCCGACGGCCGAGAGGTCTGCGTGAGCGCCTGCGATCCACTGAACTTGCTGGGCACCTTGCTGCCCGGCGAGCGCGTCAGCGCAACGCCGAGCAATTTCTTGCTCTTCCGCGACGGGCTGGCGATCGCGGCGCTGGACGGCGGCAAAGTGCAAATCTTCGAGGAAGCCAGCGAGGCGGCCGCCAGCAGCATCGGCGAACGCTTGCGTCAGGGCCCGGGCGCCATCGAGCAGCCCGCCGCCGCGCCCGCGACGGAACGGCGCGCGCGCAACGCGCCCTCCGAAGCGAGGCGACCGGAAGCGGGCTTACCCGCCAGCTTGCTGCGGCTTGGTTCCCGGCGCGCTTCGTGAGACAACCGCGCCATGCTCGAAACGACGACCGCCGGCAGCTTGCCCAAACCCGCCTGGCTCGCGGAACCCGAGAAGCTCTGGGCTGCCTGGCGCCTGAGCGGTGAAGAGCTGGAGCGCGGCAAGGAAAAGGCCGCCCGCTTCTGGATCGAGGCGCAAGAACGCGCCGGCATCGACATCGTCACGGACGGCGAGCAATTCCGCATCCATTTCGTGCACGGCTTCCTCCAGACGATCCAGGGCATCGACTGGGAAAAGAAGACGCGCATGGGCATCCGCAACAACCGCTACTTCGTGGACGTGCCCACGGTGACGGGCCCGGTGCGCCGCAGCCGCTCGGTGCACGCCGATGAAGTGCGCTTCACGCGCGCGCAGACCCAGCGCAAGCTCAAGATCACCCTGCCGGGTCCGATGACGATCTGCGACACGATCGCCGACGGCCACTACGGCCGCCGCGCGGACCTGGCCCTGGCCTTCGCGGGCCTGCTGAACGAAGAAGCGAAAGAGCTGGCCGCCCTCGGAGTGGACACCATCCAGCTGGACGAGCCCGCGTTCAATGTCTTCCTGGACGACGTCAAGGACTGGGGCATCGCCGCCCTGCACCGCGCCACCGAAGGCCTGAGCTGCACCACGGCCGTCCACATCTGCTACGGCTACGGCATCGACGCCAACATTCAGTGGAAGAAGACGCTCGGCAGCGAATGGCGCCAGTACGAAGAAATCTTCCCGGCGCTGAACGCCAGCCGCATCCACCAGGTCTCGCTCGAGGCCGCGAACTCGCGCGTGCCGCTCTCGTTGATGCGCCTGTTGAAGGACAAGCAGCTGATGGTGGGCGTGATCGACGTCGCGTCTCAGGAGATCGAGGCGCCCGAGCAAGTCGAAGCGCGCATCGGCGCGGCCCTCGAGCACGTAGACGCCGAGCGGCTCCTGCCCTGCACCAACTGCGGGCTCGCGCCCTTGCCGGAGCAGGTCGCGATCGGCAAGCTGCAGGCGCTGGGCGCCGGCGCGGCGCTGGCGCGCAAACGCTGGGCCTGAGCTCGACCGGCGTGGGGGCTGGAGCGGCACCGCGCGGCCGCGGCCGTCCTGCTCGCCACCATCCCCCCTGGTGGCGCCCTCTCGGGCATGTCGCGCTTCGTGCAGGACCCGTGCGGAGTTCTTTGCCGCGGAGCGTGGCGGGGCGGCGGGTGTAGCGCTGAGGCCTTCAGTTTGCGGGCTGATACTGGTAGACGCGAATCCAGTCGTAGTCGGCGCTCGCGGGCAGCGCGTCCTGTCCCAGGGGGCCTGCCCAATCTGCGGAGGAGGAGGCCCAGATCGTGAGCAGGATGTTCTGGGGCAGCTGCATTCGAGCGATCTCGGTCGACCAGGTGTGTTGGACTTGTCCGTCGACGCGGAACCGCACTTCCACCGGCGTCCATTCGACGGCATAGACGTGAAAGTCAGCGGACGGGTCGAAGGGGAGCGGCGCCAGGTCGGGGTACTGCGTGGGAGTGACGGACACTCGAGCCGGCGGCACGGTGGGCGCGCCGGTGTACACCATGGCGTTGAACTGAACCCGGTCGGAGTATCTGCCGAGCGCCTCGATGTCGAGCTCATTCCAATCGTCCGCAGGCCAGGGCGTGTAGAGCAACACGAGCGACGAGACAACGCCCGAACCCCGGGCAAATCGAAGGCGAGACTCCACCTTGCCGTAGGTCAGCGTCGCGAGCGAGCGCATCTCCACACCGCGCAACGGCTTGGTGAGGTCGGAGGGCTCTGGCGTCAGGAGGAGCGATAGGACCCCGTTTTCCACGCGCGCGTTGCCGGTCGAGAATTGGGCCAGGTTCGTGTCCCAACTGTGGGTCATCAATTGCCAGCGCGAGCTGTCGAACGTGTCGAAATCATCCTGCCAGGCGAGCGTAAACTCCTGCTGTTCGGAATCCCGCTCCTGGTCCTCCGCCACAACGGAATCCGGCGCAGTCTCGTCAGGAACCAGCACGGCCGGGGAGGCGCCCGTCTCCGCGAACCCGCTCGCTGTCGAAGCGGAGGCGCCCGGGGCATCAGAAGCGATTGCGGGCCTGCTGGCGTTCTCCCGCTCGGCCGTACCGCGGCCGCAGGCGGCGAGGGCCAACAAGCCCACGCACCACGAGGCCGCGACGGAAATGACGGCCCACGGCACGCCAGATCGAAGCGTCTGCAGACCATGAGTTCGAGACATTGGCCGCAATCTACTGGGCGCGGTGCCCGCGATCTTCGCATTTGGTGCGGCAGGAGCGGCCGAGCCGTGCCGGGCGCCGCTCGGCGGTCATCCCCGAGCGGTTCTGCTAGTCTGAGCCCGTGTCACCGGTCCTGTACCAGCCCTTTCCTTTGATTGGCTCCCGTCGCGGACAGCTCTGGCGCTACGCACCCGAATATCGCCGCCCGCGGCATTTCCACAACGAACCGGAGCTGAATCTGGTCATGGCTGGAAGCGGGTCCTTTGCTGCCGGCAAGGTGCGCTTCGAGGTGGAGGCAGGCGATCTGCTGTGCTGGCCTCCGGGGCAGGACCATGAGCTGTTGCAGGCATCCGCGGACTTCGATCTGTTCGTCGTCGGGCTGGCGGCGGAATTCTCGGAGCGGGTGCTCCGGGAACAGAACGCGCTGGCGCTCGCCGGGCCCACCTGCGTGCGGCTCGACCCGATCACGCTGTCTCGGCTCCGCTCGCTCTGCCGGTTCCCATCCCTCGGTCTCGAGCCGGCGGTTATCGAAGCACACGTCGCAACATTTTGGCGCGAGGCCCATCAGCGCCGACTGGCTGCACGCGATCGGCATCCCGTCGGACGGCGCGCGTTGATCTCCTTGCTCCAGCACCACGATCTCGATCGACTGCAGTTGGCCCGCTCGGCGCGCGGCGCTCAGAGCGAAGTGAGTCGCCAGTTTCACGAGCACACGGGGTTGACCTTGACGCAGTACCGCACCCGGCTGCGCTTGCTCGCCTTCATCCGCTGCGTCGACGCTGGTTCCACACTCCTCAGCGCCGCAATGCAGGCTGGATTCGGCAGTTACTCGCAGTGCCACCGTACGTTCTCGACGGCGTTCGGCTGCACGCCGCGCAAGTTCTTTGGGAGCCAGCTCCGCATCGACATGAGCGATGCGTTTGCTACACGGCCCGGCAGAGCGTAGGCGCCGGCGCGGGCGCGTGCTGATTCGCGGCGCGTGCGGCGCCCGCGGCTCGAGCGGCCTCGACGATCTGAGCCGGCGAGTCCGTCCAGTCCACTTGTCACTCGGTCCTGGGCCTAACCGCCCGAATCTGTTCGGGTGCGAGCGAATCCCTGGCCAAGGGCACTGGAACCGGCACGCGAGCCCCATCCCTGAGCAGCCCAGAGAGACCCGGCCTGATGCCCATGCTCGTTAAAAAGCGGGGCTGCACAGCCGTCTCCTTCGCAGGCGCGTCTATGGGGATGAAGTCACCATCGCGGCTTTCCCCACGACGGCGTACTCGAAGCTGGAGCATCTGGTCCAAGCCAGACGGTGAATCCGGCGGCAACGAGCCCTATAAGTCACTGCTTCCCATTGGCCACGGTGGGATGGGGGTGGTGACGCTTGCCCTCGCCCGCGGCCCGGAATCCTTCGCGAAGCTCGTGGTCCTCAAGCGCCTGCACGTGCACCTGCTCGGCGATCCAAGCTCCGTGCAGATGCTGCTCAAGGAGGCGCAGATCTCGGCGCGCATCTCTCACCCGAACGTCGTGCAGGTGTACGAGGTGGCGCAGTATCGCGGCTCGCCCACGATCGTGATGGAGTACCTGGAGGGACTGCCACTATCGGAGCTCGCCAAGGCCCCTGCGCCCCTGCCGCTCTCACTTCATTTGGCTGTGTTGATCCAGGTACTGAAGGGCCTGGACGCCGCCCACGAGCTGGTCGACTACGAAGGTAGGCCGCTGCAGCTCGTGCACCGGGACATGTCTCCGCATAACGTCTTCGTCGGTTACGACGGAGTGGTCAAGGTGCTCGACTTCGGTATCGCCAAGATCACCAACTCGGACGAGGGCGCGACCCGCACGGGAATGTTGAAGGGCAAGCTACGCTACATGGCGCCGGAGCAGGCCGGGGGCGGCGCTCTCGACCGGCGCTCAGACATCTTTAGCGTGGGGGTCATGCTGTGGGAGGCGCTCGCCGGGTGGCGCCTCTGGGGGGATGCTGACGACGTCCGGGTCCTACGCGACTTGCTGTGTGGGAACATCCCGCCACTGCCGCGCGAGAACATCGATCCACGACTCCAACGCATCTGCGAGCGGGCCTTGGCGGTCAATGCCGATGAACGGCATCAGACCGCCGCCGAGTTCCGCGGAGCACTGCAAGCCTGCCTCGAATCGCAATCAGGTGAGTTCCTCGACGAGGGCCTCAGCAAGTTCATGGTGCAGCACTTCGGCGCGCGGCGCGACGATATGCGCGCGCGGATCGCTGATTGTATTCGGCGCTCGACCTCGCCGCCACCGTCTTACACGAGGACCGCCTCGCATTCGGACCCCACGCTGCAGGCGGGCTCCGCCTCCTGGCTCACGACGCCAGCCCGCCTGGCCATGATCGGCGGGCTGCTCGCAATCATGGCCCCTCTCGCGTGGCTGGGTGCACGGGCCGTCGCGCGGCATCCGCCGGGTGCTGGAGCGGCTGCGCCACGTGAAACGCCACGTGAACCGGGGCGAGCAACGAGCGCGTCACCCCAAAGCCCATGTGAGCCTGGCTTCAAGAGCTGCGCGGGCCGGTGCGTGTCCAGTGACAGACCAGAGCTCGGCTGCAGCGCGACGGCGTGTACGCCGTGCCTGCGCGCTAGTGCGACGCCGCGTTGCGGTCCTGACGGCAGTTGCGAGATCGCGGTGTGTTACCGCGGGTATGATGATTGCGATGGCATCGCCGAAAACGGCTGCGAGACGTCCCTTCGCACGGATCCCAGGCACTGTGGCTCCTGTGGGGCGGCCTGTCGCCCCCTGCCGCATGCACAGGTTGGCTGCGGCGACACGTGCCGCATTTACCGCTGCGATCTGGGCTACGAGGACTGCAACGGCATCACGGATGACGGCTGCGAAACCCGGACCGACAGCGACGCGCACCACTGTGGATGGTGCGGAAACGCCTGCCCGGCAAAGCAACACTGCCAACGCGGGCGGTGCGTCCCATGAAGACGTTGATCCAGCGGCTGGCCTTGCTCGCGCTGATGCAAGCGGCGTTGGGCCCTGTGTTGCTCGGCTGTGACGCCAAATCGGGAACACCGGTGGCATCGCTCCCCGAGCGCGCTCCGATCGAGGTCTTCAGCTGGGGAGGGCTACAGGACTCCCTCGTCGCGGAACATGAAAGGCGGTATCCGCAGGATAGTATCATCCATGCCAACGCCCAGCTTTCCGACACCGCACGCAGGGTGCTGCGCAAGCGGCTGATGGAGGGCGACCCGCCGGATTCCTTTCAAGCGAACGCTGGCGCTGACTTGATGCAATGGGTGCTCGTCAATGCAATCGACGCGCGCGAGTCGCGCCTCCGCCCGCTCGATGACCTGCCGGGCATGGCGGAGTGGAAGGCCACCTGGCCCGATGCGCTGCGCAACGCGATCAGTCACAACGGTCAGGTCTATGCGGTGCCGGCGAACGTGCATCGGTTGAACACGGTGTTCTTCAACCCGACGGTCTTGCGCGAAGTCGGCGCACTGCCGCCCGAGCGCGTCGAAGATCTGTTCGTACTCGGCGACGCGCTCGCACGCCGTGGAATCCCGCTGCTCGCCGTGGGCAGCAAGGACCCATGGACTCTGTCCGTCATCATCATCGAGTCGCTCCTCATCGCACAGCACGGGGCCGAGTTCTACGAGAGCTACTTTGGAGGCCGCCTCGAGGCGGATGATCCCCGGCTGCAGCAAACGTTGGCCACGGCGCTGCGCTTGCTCCGTTATGCCAACGCCGACCGCGAGAACCTGCACTGGGAAGAGGCCGCGCGAATGGTGTTCGATGGGCGGGCTGCCATGACGGTGATGGGCGACTGGGCCCGAACGCTCTTCGAAGGACCCGACCTCGACGCGCGGTATCGCGAGGCGGCCTTCCCTGGAACGGAGGCGGTCTTTGTATTCGCCTGCAACACGTTTCCGTTGCCGCTCGGCGCCAAGAACGAAGCAGGTGCTCGCCGGCTGCTCGAGTCCATTGAGTCTCTCGACGGCCAAGCCGCGATCGGTCGCTCCAAGACCTCGATCCCGGCCCGGCTCGACGTGCAGGTCGAGGATGCTCTGCAAGCGAAGAAGCAAGCCTTGTGGCGCTCAGGCCGCTTGGTCCTCGCACAGTCCGGCCTGGTTCCCATGACATTTTCCAGTGATTTGAACGAAGCCCTCGCTGCAATGGATCGCGAACAGCGGGTGAGCCCCGTCGTCCACACCCTGCGTGCACGATACATGCTGCTCGGGCGGTGAGCAGACGAGCGACGAGGCACGGTAATGGGCGACCGCTGCCTAACCGCGATTCGGCTCGACGAGGTGCTCGATCGTGTGCGCCTGGCCGACGTGCGTCAGTACGAACAGCACGTCGTCCGCGCGGATCGCCGTCTGGCCTCCCGGAACGATGGCCTCGCCGCCTCGCAAGATCTTGACCACGAGCGACCCGGAGGGGAGCTCGAGCTCCGCGAGGCGCTGGCCGACGACCGGTGATGCCGCCGGGACCGGGATCTCGAAGAAGCGCGTCGGGGTGGTGCCCGGTTCCCCGCGCCGTGCGTCGAAGATCAGCGCTTCCGCTTCGATCGCGCTCAGCCCGGACGCCAGCAGCATGAACCTGGCCATCGCATACGCGAGCTCGACGTCGCCCTGCACGACGCGCGTCCGGGGCAGGCCCGACAAAGCGCTCAGCAGCGAGTCGTGGTGCACGCGGGCGATCACCTCCAGCTGCGGGTTCATGCGCTGCGCGTGCTCGATGGCGCGACGCACGACCACGGGCTGGGTGGCGGTCACGAGGAACATCTTGGCGCGCTCGATGCCGGCTTGGCCCAGCAGCTCGGGATCCTCTCCGTGGCCGTGCAACACGCGCACGCCCTGGCCGCGCAAGGCAGTCGCGATCGTCTCGTCCTGCTCGATCACCAGGAACGGGGTCTCGCGCAGCCGCAAAAAGCGGGTGAGCACGCTGCCGACGTCACCGTGGCCGAGCAGCACGACGTGATCGCGCAGCGGCCCATCGCCGGCCGGCTCGGGAGAGTTCGCCGGCGGGGCGTCGCTGGCGCGCGCCTCAGGCGCCTCCGGCGGCGCGGGCCGCTCGAATGGCTCGAGCAGCGCCGAGCGGACGTCGGCTTCATCTCTGGCGTGCGCGAGCACCGTGACTTGATCCCAGCCGAGCAGCCTGGTGTTGCCGGTGGGCGCGACGACCTCGTCCCCGCGCGCGACGAGGGTGAGGATCGCTCCCGGGGGCAGCGTGAGGTCGCGAATGCGCGGTCCCGGTCGACCCTTCGGGTCCGGCAGATCGACCACGGTCAGATCGAGATCGCTGTGCGCCAGGGTGACGAGCTCGAGCCCGTAGCGCGGGCGGGGACGCGACGGCGTCGACAGCGCCAAGCGTCGCGCCAGCACCCCCAGCGTCGAGCCCTGGATCCCCACCGACAGAATGACCGCGAAGAAGACCAGGCTGAACACCTCCTCCCCGACGGAAATCCCGGCGGCCATCGGGTACGTGGCGAGGACGATGGGGACCGCGCCGCGCAGCCCCGCCCAGCACATGAAGTTGCGCTCTCTTGCCCCAAACCCCATGCCGAGCGTGCCCAGCCAGACCGCGACGGGCCGAGCGACGAGCGCCAGCGCCAGAAACAGCAGGATGCCGTCGAGCCAGAGGTTGCGCCACTGGCCCGGAGAGACCAACAGCCCCATCATCACGAACACGCCGATGTTCGCGATCACGGACAGCGCCGCCGCGAAGTTGCGGATGCCCTGCTGGTAGATGAACTTCCGGTTGCCCATCACCAGGCCCGCGATGAAGACGGCGAGCATTCCGCTGGCCTTCGCGGCCTCCGCCAGCCCATAGGTCAGCAGCACCACCGCGATCAGCAGCACGTAGTAGTAGCCTCGATCCTGCGGATTCAGGCGATCGAAGATCGCGAGCGCGACGTGCGCAAGCAACCAGCCCAGCACCGGACCGGCGACAAACTTCCAGGCGAACTGGGGCACGATCATCCAGCCCAGGCCCGTGCCCGAGGTCAGCGCCTCGACGACGACGACGGTGAGCAGGATCGCCATTGGATCGTTCGCGGCGCTCTCGATCTCGATCGTCGACGCGAGCCGCGGCTGCAGCGACTGGCGGCGAAGGATCGAAAAGGTCGCGGCCGCGTCGGTCGAAGAAATCACCGACGCGAGCAGCGCCGAGCGCTCGAAGCCCCAACCCAGGCCGAAATGCAGCAAGCCGAACAGCGCGGCCGCCGTCGCCACGACACCCCAGGTCGCCATCCCACCTGCGGGCAGCGCGACGGCTTTGAGGACACTCCGCTTCGTGACGAAACCACCCTGGAACAAGATGAACACGAGGCTCGCGTTCGCGACCTGGTTTGCCAGCTCGATGTCGTCGAAGTGCCACAGCCCGAGGACGTCGCTGCCGGCCAGGAGCCCCAGCCCCAGGGCCACCAGGATGACGGGAACGCTGAACCGATCGAGCCAAACCGCGGCCAAGACGACCCCCAGCAGCAGCAACGGACCGATGATGTAGACCGTCTCCATCAGCGTTCGACCGAGCTAGCCGAAACAGCCCTGTTTCCCAGCGGAGATGGCCGCCCGACCCTCTCGCATCCTGCGGCAGCGCTCGGCTGCACGCTTGCGGCGATTTTTCCCATCCCGCACAGACTAGCGGAAACACGCCCCCACGGGGGCGGCTCGAGGCAGCTCGGGCGCTGCGCCGCGACCGCCGGACTCAGAACTGGATCATCGCCAGCCGGCTCACGTTGCTGATCGCCAGCCACAAGCGCCGCCGCGGCTGATCCGCGGTGATGTTGCGCACCGGGCCTGGACTCTCGAGCTCCAGCGGCAGGCGCGCCACCACGCTCTCGCTCTCCGGATCGAAGCCGACCAGCTCGGCGGCGTCTTGATCGTTGTACCAGACGCGCCCGTCGGGTCCGATCGCGATGCCGTACGGGCTGCCGCCGCCCGGCGTCGGGAACTCTCGGGTGCGCTCGGCCTCGGGCAGCCGGAGATCGAAGCGCCCGAGCCGGCGCTGCGCAGAGTCGGTGAACCAGACGCGGCCCTGCGCATCGACTGCCAGCCGGCGCGGCCGCGCCCCGGGCGCGCTCAGCACGAACTCCTCGTGGCTGGTGGGCATGGCGTCCGTGTCGATGCGAGCCAGACGATTGGTGCTGTACAGCGCCACCCAGAGCGAGCCATCAGGCGCTGGCCAGATGCCATAGGGCCCGCTGTTGGCGGCGGAGAACGCGAAGACCTCGGCTTGCCCCGTCTCCGGGTCGATGCGGCCGTACTGGCCGCCGCGCTGTGCGGTGAACCAGATACTGCCGTCGAAGAACACGGGCGTGTGTGGCCCCGAGGCAGCGACCGGGTAGTCGACGGCCTGTCCCGTCGCTGGATCGATGCTGCCGATCACGTTGGCGTCGATGCCCGCGAAGTAGACGACGCCGTTCACGACCACGAGCCCGTGCGGGTAAGCATCGGGAGTGGCCGTGGGCCAGGCTTGAAATGCACCCGTCTCCGGGTTGAACTGGCCGATGCAACTCTCGTTCGAGCCCGCGTAGTAGACGAGGCCCGTGGCCTCATCCACCGCGGGATCATGCGGGTACGCGGGCGAGCAGCCCGGCAAGTCTCCGGGGATCGGGTACTCCACGACGCGCAGCGAGCCCGGATCGACGGCGGCGGATGGTGCGGTCGAAGGAGCATCGCCGGGCTGCTCGAGCGCCGTGCCGGGGCCAGGTTTGCCCTCCGCGGCTGCGCCGCCGGGCTCCGCGTTGGGCGACGAATCGCTTCCGTCGGACCCGCAAGCCCACTGAGTCAGGCCCATCACACAAACCAAGGGCCAGGCGGTTCCGCGGTTGAGCAAAGTTGCCATGTTTCCTCCTTCGCAGCCGATGCGAGGCGCTCCCGCGCGCTCGCGGGCAGCCTAGAGCGAAGTGCTACGGCACTCCAGAGGAAGCGGCAGCGCGGCGAATTCGAGAGCAGAAGACATGCTCGGAAGAGCCGTTGAGCGTGCCGTCGTGGCCACGCTGGGAGATGGTGAGAGAGGGCTCGTCAGCGCCGCACAGCGCGCGACGCCAGGAGGGCCCTCCTGGCGCGCGACGGCGCCGCGCGGAGGCGAGCCCTGGCCCGGCGCGCTTGCGCGTGGAGGCGAAGAATCGGGCCTTTTTCTCGCGCCGGTGCGGCTCTGCCGCCCCCCCCAGCACCGATGTGTTGAACGCACCTGCCTGATCGCTCAGCGGCCCCCGGAGTCGGGTGGCTCGCGCCTCGCCAGCCCGTCGTAGCTAAAGCACTCGAACGTCACCCCTATTGTGGCCCCGGGCTCGCTCCGTACGCTTCTGGCGAGAGGGCGGATGGCAAAGGCGTTCAATCCAGCGACCAAGGAGCGGGTGTTGCTCGGCGTGTACCATGTCCTCGGCCGCCTCCCCTTCTACCGCTCATGACCGCCTGTCGAGCTGCACCAGACGCGCTGCGGGCACGCGGCTCTCACAACAGTGATCCCCCGGCGCGCGGCTCGGGCGCGGAGGCGCTGCGCGGAGCGCCGGAGGCCGAGCGGGGTCGCGTCGGGCGCTACCGGATCCTGCACGTGATCGGTCGCGGGGGCACGGGCGTGGTGTTCCGGGCCTGCGATGTGGAGAGCGGCGAGGTCGTCGCGCTCAAGCGGGTGCTGGCCGAGAACATCGGGGACCTGGGCGGCATGCGGCGCGAGATCGATGCGCTGCGGCGGCTGGAGCACCCGGGGGTGGTGCGCATCCTGGATCAGGGCATCGACGCCGGCGTGCCGTGGTACGCGATGGAGCTGCTCGACGGCGAGACGCTGGCCAGCTACGTGAGCCGGCTCTGGCACGACGGAGCGTACACGGACTTCGCCTCCACGCTGACCGAGCGCGTTTCGCGCAGCCGGCCGCCGCGCGCCCTGGCTGCCGGGGATTGCTCCGGGGCAGGCGCCGCGCACGGCCGCGAGCTCGCGGCCCGAGGCAAGTTGCTCGAGGTGCTCGAGATCGTGCGCGGTCTGTGCGATACGCTCGCCTTCGTGCACGGCGAAGGCGTGGTGCACCGGGATCTGAAGTGCGCGAACGTGATGCTCTGCGCCGATGGCGCGCCCCGGTTGCTCGACTTCGGCCTGGCCTGGCGCTTTCCGGGCGGTACGGGGCGCGAGGTGCTGGATGATGTGACGCGCGGAGCCGCCGGGACCGCGGCTTACATGTCGCCGGAGCAGATCCGCGGTGAGATGGTGGACGCGCGCGCCGACCTGTACTCGCTCGGTTGTCTGCTCTACGAGTTGCTCACCGGCAGGCCGCCCTTCTCCGGGCGCAGCGCCGCCGAGATCCGCCGCTGTCACCTGAACGTCGCGGTGCTGCCGCCCTCTTCGCTCGTGGACGGGGTACCGCCAGAGCTCGATGAGCTGGTGCTGCGCTTGCTGCAGAAGCGAGTGGAGGATCGGCCCGGGCACGCCAGCGAGGTCGGGCGCTGCTTGCGATCGCTCGGGGCCGTGCGCGAGTTCTGGCGCACGGCGCTGCTGCCGCGCAGCTATGTGTATCGCTCGGCGCTGGTCGGGCGGGACGAAACGCTGCGCGCCTTCGATCTGCGGGTGCAGCAGGCGTTGCAGGCGCAAGGCAGCCTGCTGCTGCTCTCCGGGGAGAGCGGCATCGGCAAGACGTATCTGGCGATGGCGGCCGCGCGCGGCGCCGCCGCGCAGGGCCTGTGCGTGGTCACGAGCACGTGTCTGCGCCTGGGCGCGGCCGAGGCGCAGTCCAACGAGGCCAGCTTGCACCCGTTCCGCAGCTTGTTGCTCGCGGTCGCCGATCGCTGCCTCAGCTCTCCCGAGCTGGCTCCGGCGCTGCTCGGCGAGCGCGCACGGCTGCTCGCCGCCTGCGAGCCGAGCCTCCTGTCGCTGCCGAGCGTGTCGCGCTTCCCCGAGCCCGAGGCCTTGCCCGCGAGCGCCGCCCAGCAGCGCTTGCTGCAAGCGCTGGCCGAGACGCTGGCGGCGTTCGCCGCTGTCTGCCCGTTCGTGTTCGTGATCGATGACCTGCAGTGGGCGGACGATGCTTCCTTGCGCTTCCTGTGCTCGCTGCCGAGCAATTGGTTCAGCGACAAGCGCCTGGTGATCGTGGGCGTGTATCGCGCCGACGAGAAGAGCGGCGCGCTGCTGGAGCTGTCACGGCGAGCGGATCTGAACGAGCTCACCTTGAGCGGCCTGTCCGAGCCGTCGCTGCGCGAGCTGGTGCGCGGCATGCTCGCGCTCGGCAGCTCCCCGCCCGACTTCGTCGATCTGTTCGTGAAGCAAGCCGAGGGCAATCCCTTCTTCGCCGCCGAGTACCTGCGCACCGCGGTCGACGAGCGCTTGCTGTATCGCGCTCCGAGCGGGGACTGGCAGATCGATGATCGGCTGCTGGCCGTGGGCAGCGGAGGCCAGCGGCTCACGCTGCCGAGCTCGATCGCGGCGCTGGTGGGGCGGCGTCTCGACGGACTCAGCGAAGCGGCGCAGGAGCTCCTGGCCGCCGCCGCGGTGCTCGGCCGCGAGCTGGACTGGCAGCTGCTGCTGGCGGTGACGGAGCTGGCCGAAGAGCGCGCGTGGGAGCCCGCCCGCGAGCTTTGCGCGCGCCAGATCCTGGAAGGGGTCGAGCCGAGCTCGGAGGGGCCGCGCTCGCGGCTGCGCTTCCTGCACGACAAGCTGCGCGAGGCCGCGCACGCTCGCATCCCGCAGCAGCGCCGGCGCGCATTGCATCGGCGCGCGGCCGCCGCGCTGGAGCAAGCGCTGCAGGGCTCGCCGGAGCTGCTGCAAGCGCACGCCACGCTCGCCTATCACCACATGCAGGGCGAGCAGTGGCGCGCCGCGCTGGAGCAGCTGGAGCTGGCAGGCGACCACGCCCTGGGGACCAACGCGAACCAGGATGCCTTGCGCCACTTCCAGAGCGCGCTCGATCTCGATCTGCGCCTGGCGCAGGGCCTGGATTCCTCGGCTGGTCCGCGGCGCGGCTGGGCAGCGCTGCGGCTGGCGAGGCTGCGCCGGGCGCGCTGGGAGCGGAAGCTGGCCGAGGCCAGCTACGCGCTCGGCGATCTGGGCGCGGTGGAGCGCCACATCCTGCGCGCGCTGGAGCAAACCGGCCACTCGCCTCCGCGCTCAGCGCTCGGCTGGGGCTGGAGCTTGCTGCGCGAGGCGGGTCAGCAGCTGGTGCACCGAGCACGGCCGGGCTGGCGCCCGCGCCGGCACGATCAGCTGCAGCAGCAGCTGCTGGTCGAGGCCGCGCTGACCACCCACCATCTGGCGGAGCGCAGCTACTTCGATTTCGAGGCGGTGCCGATGATCGCAGCCAGCCTGAGAGCCGTGAACCTGGGCGAGCGCGCCGGGGTCGCGGTGCCGCTGGCCATGCCCTACGCGATGCTGGGCATGGCCGCGGGCATCAGTCGCCTGCCCGCGCTCGGAGAGCGCTACTTCGAGCTCGCGCTGCGCACTGCGCTCGACACCTCGGACCGCGCCGGGCAGGCCTACTCGCTGTACTCCAAGGCGGCGTGGAAGATCGGCAACGGCGACTGGCACGAGGTGCGGGAGCTGTGCGCGGAGTGCACGCAGATCGCGCTGCGCACCCGCAACCTGAAGGCGCTGGGCATGGCGCAGACGCTGCTGGGCCACGCCGACTTCTACACCGGCCGCTTCCGCGAGAGCGCGGACACCTACCGGGAGCTGGAGCGCAGCGCGCGCGCCAACGGCGATCAGCAGCACGTCTCCTGGGGGCTGTACGCGGGCGCCCGCGCGCGCATGTGCCTGGGCGAGCTGGACGAGGCGCGCGCCATGCTGGAGGAGTCGAACGCGCTGCTCGAGCCCTTGGTCGAGGTGCCGTCGAAGATCATCGCTCCCGGCTTGCTCGCGTCGCTGCACCTGCGAGCCGGCGATCTGAGCTCGGCGCTACAGGCGGCGCAGCTGACGGCCAGCCGCATCCGCGGCAGCCTGCCGACCGTGTTCTCCACGCTGTCCGGCTACGCCGGCGTGGCCGAGGTCTATCTCGCGCGCTGGGAGCGAGAGCTGCGCGAGCGCGGACCCGCGGCACGCGGCACGCGCGCGGCGCGCGGCGCGGCACGGCGCGCCCTGTTCGACCTGCTCACCCTGGCGCTGAGCGTGCCGATCGGCTGGCCCTGCTACCAGCGGCTGCGCGGAGAGGCGCTGCGCCTCGACGGCAAGCCGCGCGCGGCCAGCCGCTGCTTCGAGCGCGCGCGGGTCGCGGCGCGCCGCCTGGGCATGCCCTACGACGAGGCGCTCGCCCAGCTCGACCTGGCGCGTGTCGCTGCGCCCCACAGCAGCGAGCGGACCGAGCATGCCGCGCGCGCCGAACAGATGTTGAAACAGCTGGCATGCCCGCTCGATCTCGAGCGAGCGCGCCGGCTGCTCGAGGAATCCACGAACAGATGAGCGCGAGCGCGATGAGTGAGCCAGCCAGGTACGTCGAACGAGACAATGAGGTCTGCTTCCCCCCACCCTTCCAGCAGAGCGACACCTTCCTGACCGCCTGGGCCGTACCGAGCCCGAAAGAGTTGCAGCAGGCGGTGCTGCACCGGGAGCTCAACGCCCCCAGCGGCGGCCAGCCCTTCGAATACCGGCCGCTGCTCTCCCGAGCCCTGCTGGTGCTGGCCAACATCAGCAAGATCAGCTGCATCGGCCCCGCGGCGCCCAAGGGCTGGCTGCAGGAGGCGGACATGTCCGTGTGGCTCCTGTGCGGGGCGTACAAGCTGGTGAACGGGCGGCGCGAGCTCGACCATCTGGCGTGGTACGTCCCCTACATCTGGGTCACGATCGCCGACGCCATGGCCACGGGCCGTGAGGTCTACGGCTATCCCAAGGCCATCGGCTGGGCACAGCTGCCGCGCGACCCGCACGATCCGGGCCCGCTCTGGACGGATGGACTGGTGCTGCCCACCTCCACTCCGGAGGCACAGGTAGTGCAACAGCGCATCTTCGAGCTGGCGCGCAACGAACAGAGCGCGCTACCGAGCACGTTGCAGACCTTCGACGCCAGCCAGCGACGCGAGGCGTTCGAGTCCATCGCCAGAAAGCTCCACTCGGCGGGCGAGGCCGAGTGCGACTGGAATTTCTTCGCCTCCAGCTTCGACGACCTGCTCGGTCTGCACCAGCCGATGGTGTTCCTCAAGCAGTTCCGCGACGCGACGGATCCGAACGCCGCCAGCTACCAGGCGATCGTCGAAGCCAACGCCACGGTCAACGGCTTCAGCAGCGCGGGCTTCTTGCCGGGCGGCTGGGATGCGCGCTTTTACTCGTACGCCAGCTGCGATCTGCCGGGGCGGCTCGGCTTCGCGCCGCAGCAACGCATCGATCTCGGGTTCTACGTCTACTTCAGTTTCTCCATGGATCTCGGCAAGACGATCTGGTCCGCAGGGGGCGCGCGATGAGCAACACCGAAAACGCCAAGATCCGCGTGGCGGTCCTGGGCGGCGGCGTCGCCGCGCTGACCACGGCCTTCGAGCTCACCAGCACTCCCGAGCTGCGCGCCCGTTACGACGTCACGCTCTATCAGCTGGGCTGGCGACTCGGCGGCAAGGGCGCGAGCGGCCGCAACCGGGAGATCGCCGATCGCATCGAAGAGCACGGCCTGCACATCTGGATGGGCTTTTACGAGAACGCCTTCCGCGCCATGCGCGCCGCCTACGAAGAGCTCGGGCGCAAGCCGGGCGAGCCGCTCGCCACCTGGGAGCAAGCCTTCCACAAGCACAGCTACATCGTGCTGGAGGAGAAGCTCGACGACGGGTTCCACCCGTGGACCTTCGTGTTCCCGACCAACTATCTGCAGCCCGGCGAGGGCGGGGTGCTGCCCACGCCGCTGGCCTATGCGCAGATGCTGATCCAGTGGATCATCGAGCTCTGGGAGAGCTGCGAGGCGGCGCGCAGCGCGCTGCCCAGCTCGATCGACGCGCCGCAGGTGCCGGAATGGGTGTCCGCGCTGATCAGCAAGCTCAGCCCGGATCCGCAGAAGCTGGGCGCTGTGGATCACGCGCGCGGCCACGGCAGCGTGCTCTCGCAGAGCCCGCCCGCGCCCTCGCACCCGGTCTCGCTGCTCGCCTCGCATGTGCTGCGCCTGCTGCGCGCGCTGGACGACCACCCCCTGGTCCAGAACACCCTGGTGCGCCACGCCATCGCCTGGCTGATCGAGGCGCTGATGAGCCTGGCGTGGCTGCTGCTCGGCGGGCGCGTCAACAGCGACTTCGAGCTGCACAAGCTCTGGGTCTGCATCAACCTCGCTGGCTCGGCCGCGGCCGGCATCATCGCCGACGCGATCCCGACCCGGGGTTGGGACAGCATCGACGGGCAGGATCTGCGGGGCTGGTTGCACAGGCACGGGGCCAACTCGGTCACGCTCCAGTCCGGACTGATCCGCGGCATCTACGATCTCGCCTTCGCCTACGAGCAGGGCAAGATCGCGCGCCCGGCCTTCGCGGCGGGCACGGCGATGCGCGGCATGCTGCGCATGCTCTTGACCTACAAGGGCGCGATCTTCTACCGCATGCAGGCCGGCATGGGCGACACGGTGGCGGTGCCCTTCTACCAGGTGCTGCAGAAGCGCGGCGTGAAGTTCAAGTTCTTCCACCGCGTGAGCGCGCTGCGGCTGTCAGCGGATCAATCGCTCGTGCAGCGCATCGAGCTGTGCAAGCAGGTCAAGCTGGCGCCCGGTGTCGAGGAGTACCAGCCGCTGTTTCCGGTCAAGGGCCTGCCGTGCTGGCCGAGCGCGCCCGACTACAGTCAGATCAGCGACGGCCTGGAGCTGAAGGCCTCCGGCATCAACCTGGAGTCTTCCTGGGCACCGCGCTGGAAGGACGAGGAGCAGATCTGCCTGGAGCTCGGGCGCGACTTCGATCAGGTCGTGCTCGGCGTTTCGATCGCTGCCCTCGAGCAGATCGGTACCGAGCTGCTGGCTGCCAGCCGGGAGCTGAAACAGTCCGTCCACCACGTGCAGACAGTGCAGACGCAGGCGCTGCAGCTCTGGTTGACGAAGGACACGCGCGCGCTCGGCTGGCAGTCTCCCGCCGGCGTCACGGAGGGGCCGGTGCTCGGAGCGTTTTACGAACCGATCGACACCTGGGCGGACATGAGCGACCTGGTGCGGCGAGAGAACTGGCCGGACACGAACCTGCCGCAGAGCATCGCCTACTTCTGCGGGCCGCTGCCCGACGCGCAGCCCATCCCGCCCTTCAGCGATCATGCCTTCCCGAGCCGCGAGCTCGCTCGCTACCAGGAACTGGTGCGAGGCTTCCTGAATACGCAGGTCAAGGACCTGTGGCCCCACTGCGTCACGCCCGACGGCTCCTTCCTGTGGGAGCTGCTCGTCGATCTGCAGGACCAGCGCGGCGCTGCGCGCCTGAGCTCGCAGTACACGCGCGTCAACATCGACCCCACCGAGCGCTACGTGCTGTCGGTGCCGGGCAGCACGCAATACCGGCTGCGCGCCGACCAGCTCCCCTTCGCCAACCTCGTGCTCTCGGGCGACTGGACCTACAACGGCATCAACGCCGGCTGCGTGGAGGCGGCCGTCATGGGCGGCATGTTCGCATCGCGCGCGCTGTGCGGGGTGCCGGAGCACATCGTCGGCGAGGAGGACATGGACGAGCAGCCTCGTTCCGGGCTGCGCGCTACCCTCGTCGAACGCTCCGAGCCCGGCGCTGCGCGACGTTCGGGCTGAGCGCTACTTCAGCTCGGCTTCGAGCCGATTCAGCTCCGCCTCGACGTGCTTGGCGGTGACCGCCTCGGAGCCCGGGGCACGCCCCGTGCGCTCGTTCGGCTGCTGGGCGCCTGCCGGGGGCTCCGCGGTACTGGGCACCGCGGGGGCCGGATGGGCCGGCGCGATCCGCTGCACGACCTGTTGCGGCACGACCTGTTGCGGGACCTGTTGCAGCTGGGCCCGCTGCTGTGGAGCAGGCTCGGGGGGGCTCGCCGAGCGCACCGCCTCCGAGCTGTTCGACGAGTTCGCGCAGGCCGCTCCCGCGAGGCCGGCCACGATCGAGCAGAGCCCGAGCCAGCTGCCGAGCCGCGCTCGCTGCCCCATCCTCAGGCTGCGGGGTGCCTGATCGCCTTGCTGCCTCCCCTCTCCGCGCTCTCGCATGAGCCCCACATAACACGAACCCGACAGCCGCTGAATAGCCCGACAACGCACCAAGTCGCCGTGCGTCAGCGTGTTTCGAGCTCGGCCTGCGACCACTCGGACGATCCGGCATCAGCCCTTGGGTCAGTCGACTCGCGTGGCAGTGTGCTAGTACGACGCGGCAACAGACAGCGAGGCCCTGCAACCGGGCCGGATCCGCAGCGCAGTGAGAAACGAGCCGTGACACCCGAACGCCAGGAACAAAAGACCGCAGCCGAGCTCGAATGGCCGCTGCTGCTCGAGCGCATCGCGGGGTACTGCCAGAGCGAGGTAGGGGCGCGCAGCTTGCGGGGCTGGGTACCAGAAGAAACACTCGAGGCAGCCCGGTCGCGCATGCAACGAACTCGCGAGGCGCTGCGCCTCCATGCCGAGGCGCCGCTGCCCGCGGCCCGCATCGAAGATCAAGCGGACGCGCTGGAACAGCTGGAGCGGGGCTCCGGGATCGAGGGCCGAGAACTCTATGCTCTGGCCATCACGCTCGAGCTGAGCGAACAGATCCGTTCCTACCTGGAGCGGCACGGCGCCGATACGCCGGCGCTGTCTGCCTGGCTCTCCACCTCGCCGGAGCTCGGACCCTTGCGCCAGCTCCTGCAACGCTCGATCGGCCCCGAAGGTGCCATTCTGGATGGCGCATCGTCCGGCCTGCGCCGAGCGCGCCAGCGCGCCCGGGAGCACCGGGACGAGCTGCGCCAGAAGCTGACCGGCCTGCTCGGGCGCTACTCCGATGCGCTGCAGGGCCAGTACGTCGCCGAGCGCGATGGTCGCTACGTCCTGCCCGTGCGCTCCGACGCACCGTTCCGGGTCGAGGGTCTGGTGCTCGGCTCCAGCGCCTCTGGCGGTACGCTGTATGTCGAGCCACAGGACACGCACGAGCTCGGCAACCGCGTCGCGGTGGCGGAGGCCGAGGTGCGCGCCGAAGAGGCGCGCGTGTTGCGCGAGCTGAACCAGTCCGTGGCAGCGCAGATCGAAGCCGTGCGCGGCGCGCAGCGCGCGTGCGTCGAGGTCGACTGCTTGCGCGCGCTCTGCACCTTCGCTGCGCGCGCTCAGGCGATCGCCATCGATCCCGGCGCCGAGCCGCGCCTGGAGCTGCGCGCCATGCGCCACCCGCTGCTGGTCGCGGAGGCGGGCGAGCTCGGAGCGCAGGGTGTCCGCGCTGATATCATCGCCAACGATCTGACGTTGCGCGCGGGCGAGGGCCTGGTGCTCTCCGGCCCCAACGCGGGCGGCAAGACGGTCGCGCTCAAGTGCCTCGGGCTCGCTGCCTGGATGGTGCGCACGGGCATCCCGCTGACCGCTGCCGAGGGCTCCTACGCGGGCTGGTTCGGCGCGGTGCTCACCGACGTGGGAGACAACCAGTCGCTGATGCACTCGCTCAGCACCTTCAGCGCGCACATCGAGAACGTGCGCGCTTGCCTGGATCGCGCCGGCTCCGACGCGCTGGTCCTGATCGACGAGCTCACCGGCGGCACCGACCCTGACGAAGGCGCGGCCCTGGCGTGCGCCGTCGTGCTGGCGCTGCTCGATCGCGGCGCCGCCCTCTGCGTCACCACCCACTACGAACGCCTGAAATCGCTCGCCGCCAGCGATGCGCGCCTGACCAATGCCGCGGTCGGCTTCGACCGCGAGCGCCTGCGCCCCACCTTTCGCATCGAGTACGGCGCGCCGGGCTCCTCCAGCGCCTTGCTGGTCGCGCAGCGCTACGGCATCGACCCGGCCGTGATCGCGCGCGCGGAGTCGCTGCTGCCCGAGGGCGTGCTCGACCAGCGCGCGCTCGCGCGCCAGCTCGATGAGCAGCGCGCGCGCCTGGAGAGCACCACCGCCGAAGTCGAGCAGGAGCGCCGCAAGGCCGCCCAGCTCGCGCGCGAGCTGGAGCGCGAACGCGAGCGCCGCGTGCGCGAAGAGAAAGGCCGTCTCAGCGAAGAGACACAGGCGGTCCTGGAAGAGGTGCGCCAGGCCCGCACCCGCCTGCGCCAGGCCGAAGCGCGGCTCGAGCAGCTCGACGCCGGCGCGGGCTCGCTCGGAGAAGCGCGCCGCGCGGTGAACGACGTCGCGCAGTTCGTGGCCATCGGCGGCAAGCTGCGCCGCGCCACGGCCGCGCTCGAACCCGCGCCCCGCGCCTTGCCCGTGCGCCTGCGCTGGGACGATCTGGAGCTGGGCGCCAGCGTCACGCTCACGGGCCTCGGCACCAGCGGCAAGGTCGTCGCCAAGCCCAAGCGCGACCAGGTGACCGTGGCGGTCGGCGCGATGAAGACGACTGTGGGCATCGATGCCTTGAGCTTGGGGTCGGCCGAGGCGCGCAGCGCGCCCGCGGCGAAGGCGGCTCCACGAGGGCCCGCCGAGCGCAAGAAACCCGCCTCACGTCCCCGCAGCGACCCCGCCGCTGCCGGCTCCGGCAGCGGCGGGCCCGCCCCGCTGCGCACCCCCACCAACACCCTCAACCTGGTCGGACAGCGCGTGGAGCCGGCGCTCGAGCGCCTCGACACCTTCATCGACGGCCTGCTGCGCTCCGGCGAACCGATCGGCTTCGCCCTGCACGGCCACGGCACGGGCGCCCTCAAGAACGCCGTCCGCGAACACCTGGCGCAACACCCCTGCGTCACCCGCGCCGAACCCGCCGATCCCGAAGACGGCGGCGACGCCTTCACGGTGCTGTGGGTGGGCTGAAGCGCGTTCCGCCAGCTCACCACGCCGGCGGGCGGGCGTAGCGGCCCGGGAACGGATCTGCGCTCTCGCGCAGGGCGGTGTCTTCCCAGGGGCGCCCCGGGCGCGGGGCGTACACGATCGGCTGGCGCTCGGCGAAGACGGCCACGCCGATCACGCCCACGTTGCGCGCGTTGCCCTGACTGGCGGCGTAGGAGTGCGCCACGTCGCCCAGGCGGAAGGCGGCGACCTCCTGCTCGCTGCGCCGGAAACCGTCGATCCGCACGCTGGAGTAGGCCGCGACCAGGTAACCCCGCTTGTCCGGGCTGGCTTCGCGCCCATCCAGCACGTCCAGGCCATCGACGCTGGCCACGACCTCGTAGCGGCGGCCCGTGCGGTTCTCGATCGACAGTGAATAGCGCTCGCCCGGCTCGCCCATGCTCACCACCCGGCTGCCCTCGCGCAGCGCCGGAAAGCTGCGCCCGTTCGCGTCCAGCATGCGCACGCGCAGCGCGCCCCCGAGCAGCGTCAGCTCACCCGAGCCCCAGTGCCCGTTCGGCAGCAGACGGCGCGCGCCCGAGCGGTCATTGTAACGGAGCTCCGCCAGCGCCGTCGCTGAGCTCGCGTCCTCGCGCTCGAAGCTGACCTCGTGCGCCGGGCTGTAGCGCGCCTCGCCCCAGTGCGTGGCGAGGCCCGGACGCTCCCGCGGCGGCTCCAGCATCGGGGCGCTGCGCTGCGCGGCGCTGCCGGCACCGTCCGCCCGACGCGCGCTCGGTGCTCCCTTCTCGGCAGCCTCCCGATCGCTGCCCAGACCGCCCCAGCCGCTGCCCGACGGAGCCGCGGGCGGCGCGCCGCGCCCGCTCGAGGCCGCCGGTGCCTCGCTCTCGTGTGTCTCCGGCTCCGACGCGCGCTGCTCCACCTCGGCACCGGGTGGCGGCTGCGCAAAGCGGCTATTGCTTGCAGTGCTCTCCGCCGGCGCGCCGCGGCGCGCTGGCTCGTAACTGTCGTCGGGCTGGCGGGGCGGCGGCTCGTTGCTGCGGCTGCCTCCTCCACACCCGCACCCCAGGGCGAGCAGCAAGACCGACAGAGCGGCGAACAGGTTGCGCATGATCTCGAATCTCCTGCGCGCCGGGGCCAGTGTTGCACTGCTTTGAACCAGCCGGGACCGATGCGACCCCGGCGGCGGCGCTTCCAAGACCAACGCGAGCGCGGCGCGGCTCCTTACACCGCCGGCTCTCGCCCCTGGGGGCCGGGCCACCGCGCAGCTGCGCCGGGGGGCGTTCCAGACCCGGGTGGCGTTCCAGACCCGGGTGCTGCTCGCGATCGGAATGGTTCAGGGCTCGGTCCCCCACGACTCCGCCCGACCCCAGGACTACCCCCTCCCCGACTCGGGCTCACCTCGCGCGCCGACACGACACGAGCTGACACCGAGCGCATCACGCAGGCGCATCATCGACGTCGAAGGCGGCGTAGCGGCTCGCCCCCCGACGCAGCAACCAGGTCCTCGCCGGCACGACCGGCGCTTCCCGCTCGGAAGAAGCCCGCCAGCGCCGACGCGCGCCGGCGGCGCCGAACGCCAGCTCGCTGGGGCGACTGAAACCGTCGAACCACGGCGCCGACGAACACGAGTCGACAAAGCCCGAGGGCAGCTCCGCCTGGTTCGCCGCGCGCGGCGAACCAGGCGATCGCTGGTGCTTCCGCGCGTTGAGCAACACATAGCGTAAAGCGAAGTACGTGGCCCGCGGCGTGGTCAACGCCCGCGCGTGATAGCGATCGGCGAACACCTTCCCCTTGCGCGAAAGCGCCCCATTCACGGAGCGCGCCACCCGGATCGAAAGACCCTGCATCCCCCGCGACAGCGCGCGCCGATCCGCCGCCTCCGCGATCAGGTGCAGGTGATTGCTCTGCACGGAGAAGTGCACGAGCCGAAAGCCAAAGCGCTCCTGCCCCTCCGCCAGGGCGCCGCGCACCTTGCCGAAGATGGCACCACGCAGCGACGGCAAGCCAGCGACGATGCGCAACGTGACGTGCACCGGATGGTGCCGCGACAGCGCCGGACGGCGCAGATGAGAGACGCCCGCGTCGCCCTTCGGCGGCCGGCCTGCCCCCTTGCGGGCTCCGCCCCAGGTCCGAAACCGGAAGGTGAGCTGGCGGCGAGTCTTCACCGTCCTGCTTTTGGCACTAATTTTAGGTCGTGCAAGGATGTCGTGTGCAGTTCATGAAGCTCCTGTGGGGGTTTGATCCGGATACATACCTGACAGGTCGATCCATTGGACAGGCCTGACGCTGTGTTCCCGCTATCCGAGGACATTCCTGACCGTGGCACTCATGCCCTGGAAGGAAACCGATTCGATGAAGGAGCGCGTGAAGGCGGTGCCTGCGTGTGACGACAGCGAGGTGCGCGTGCATCTGGATCCGACCGGCATCATGTGTTCCGGATCTGGCCGCCAGCCAGGACATGCCGAGTCGGTGGGGAACTCCCGCGGTTTCCACCGGCGCTCGTGCTGTACCGCCGAGTGGATCCGGCCACCCGGGCCTCTTCGTGCGCAGCGCGCAGCGGTGACGCTGCCGCCGCGCGGCGCGGATACTCACTTTGGGTCATATGAACTTTGTGTCATGAGCGATGGGACATGTCGCTGCGTCAGGCGATCCTCGGTTTTCTCGATCTGGAGCCCAGCACGGGCTACACGCTGGGGCAGCGCTTCTCCGGTTCGCTGGGCTCGTTTTGGTCCGCCACGCAGAGTCAGATCTATCGCGAGCTGCACGATCTGGAGCACGCGGGGCTGGCCCGGGTCGAGGTCATCCCGCAGCCGGGCAAGCCGCCTCGCAAGGTGTACTCGCTGAGAGCGGCGGGTCGCGCGGAGCTCGGTCGCCTGCTGGCGGCGCCGGTCGAGCCGCTCGCGTTGCGCGATCCGGTTCCTGCTCGAGTTCGCGTTCTCCGCTTCCGCTCCCCCGGAGGACCTCGATCGCGCGCTCGCGCAACAGGCGAGAGAGCTCGAGGCCGCGATCTGGCGTCTGTCGCTGCAGAACGGGCTCGCGTGGTGCGAAGCGCAGCTCAGCTGGCGGCCGAGGGCGCGCGCGTGGTCCTGGGCGCCCGGCGCCGGGAGCCGCGCGGCGGCGCTGAATCTGGAGCTGGACGTCTCGAGTGAGCCTCGGTGCGGGCGGCCGTCGCCGCGGCGCTCTCCGCCTTCGGCTCGGTCGACGTGCTGATCAACAACGCGGGCAACGGCGGCACGCTCGGGCGCCTGCTGGAGTAGGCGCCCGAGCACACGCGCGAGATGATGGAGGTGCACGTGCTCGGCGCCGAGCGGCTGACGCGCGCTGCTGCCGGGCATGCTGGAGCGCCGCCAGGGCCGGGTCGTGATGGTGGCCTCCGCCGTCGCTGATGTGCCGATGCCGGGCGCCGCCGCCTACAGCGCCGCCAAGGCCGCAGTGGTGGCGCTGGCGGAGGCGCTGCGCGGGGAGCTCGACGGCAGCGGGGTCGAGGTGGTGTGCCGGGCGCCGCCGCACACCCAGACTGAGGCCGGCAAGGCCTGGCCGCTGCAGCTGCCCAAGCAGTTCTCGCCGGAACAGGCTGCGCGCGCACTCGTGCGCGCGCTGCGCGCGGACGAGCAGAATTACCTGACCTGCGGCCATCCATCGCTGCTCTGGCTGCGCCGGCTGAGCCCGAGCGGCAGCTCGCGCATCATGCGCAAGATCGGGCTGGCTGCCTTGCAGCGCCTCCGCGCGCAGCTGAGGCGCGCCGTCTGCGAGCGGGCTCCGAGGAGCGGCGCGGGGCCCGCGCGGTGGGCACATCCTGGAGTGCGCGGGGCCGTGGAGCGCCGAGCCCCCTCGATCCAGCGCCGTGGCAGGCCACGGCAGCGACGCGATAGCGCGCGGATCGCGAAGCCGGGCGCGGGATCCTGGAAGACCCGGCGCCACGGCGCGGGGTATTGCCGCACGCCTCATGTCTCGCATCTTCGCCATCGCTTCGTTGCTCGCCCCCGCTGCTCTGTTGCCGGCGTTGCTGCTCGGCTGCAGCGACTCCAGCGACAGCTCGCAGACCCAGAGCGCCCTGCAGCCCGGCGCGCGCCGCGCCACCTGGGCCGTGTCGCCTCAGGATTATGCCGAGGTGTTCCCGGGCGGCGTGTTGCCCGCGCCGATGCCGATGATGTTCTCGAACCAGTCGATCCGGCAGATCGCGCACGTCTCCGTGGGCGGCTCGAGCCCGCGCGTACATCTCTCCAATCTCTTCGGGACCAGCCCGCTCGCGCTGGGCGGCGTGCACCTGGCGCTCGCCAGCGCCGGTTCGGCGATCGTCGCCGGAACGGACACGCCGTTGCGCTTCGGGGGGCAGAGCGCGGTGACCATCCCGCCGGGTCAGGAGATCTGGAGCGACCCCGGCACGCTGGAGATCCCGGCGGCCGCGGACGTGGCGATCACGCTCTTCGTGCCCGGGGCGGCGCCGGTCTCCACCGTCCATTCGGTGGCGCAACAGACGCAGTTCGTGACCAGCGGAGACGCGCTGTCGGCAGCGAGCTTCGACCAGGCGGAGACGCGCAACTCGAACTACTGGCTGACGGGGCTGGATGTGGAGGCGCCCAGCCCGGGTGGAGTGATCGTCGCCTTCGGCGATTCGATCACGGACGGTGTGGGCTCCACGCCAGGCACGAACCACCGCTATCCCAACTACCTCGCCGAGCGGCTGCGCGCCGACGCGAGCCTCGCAGGCTTCGGCGTGGCCGACGAAGGCATCTCCGGCAATCGCATCCTGCACGACGTGGCGGGCCCCTCGGCACTCCGCCGTTTCCAGCGCGACGCGCTGGGGCAGACGGGGGCGACCCACGTGATCCTCTTGATCGGCATCAACGATCTGGGCTTCTCCGGTCTCGCGCAGGACCAGGCCGTGACGGCCGATGATGTCACCGGCGGGCTGTCGACGTTGATCTCGCAAGCCAAGGCCGGCGGCCTGCACGTGTCGCTCGCCACCTTGACGCCGCTGAAGGGCACGATGGCGCCCTATTACAGCGAGCAGACCGAGGCGGCGCGCGGGGCGATCAACGCCTGGATCCGCAACGAGGCGGACGTGGACGCCGTGATCGATTTCGACCAGGCAGTGCAGAGCAGCGCCGATCCGCTGGCCATGAACCCTGATTTCGACAGCTCGGATCACCTGCATCCCAACGATGCCGGCTATCAGGCGATGGCGAATGCCATCGATCTGAGCCTGTTCCGCTGAGCTCGCTGCCGGGGCAGGCTGGCAGGGCCGCGCACGACTGCTGCATCCTGCGACACCCGCCGCGGCGACCGGCTCGCGCCACGGTGGATGGCGGTGGCGGCTCGCCCGCGCCGAGATTACGGGTGAGAGATGAGCCGCCAGCACGTGGTACTCGTCCCCGGCTTCTTCGGCTTCGGCAGCCTGGGGGAGCTGACGTATTTCGTTGGAGTGCGGGATGCGCTCACGCGCGCGTTCGAGCGTCTGTCGCTGGACGTGAACGTGGTCGAGGTACCGACGCTGCCGACGGCTTCGATCCGGCACCGCGCCGCGCGCGTGCAGGAGACGCTGGCGGCCGTCGCCGAGTCCGAGAGCGGCCCGATCCACATCGTGGGTCACTCCACCGGCGGCCTCGATGCGCGGCTCGCGATCGCGCCCACCGCCTCGCTGCCCACCACGCGCAAGTTCCACGAGCACTCCCGGCTGCGCACGCTGGTGACGCTGTCGACGCCGCACTTTGGCACGCCGCTCGCGTCCTTCTTCGGCAGCGCGGCGGGTCTGCCGCTGCTGCGCCTCCTGGCGTGGCTGTTGATCTCCAGCCTCGAGCACGGACGCCTGCCGCTGCGGCTCGGGCTGCGCGTCGGCGGCTGGCTCACCCGCGCGGACGACACACTCGGCTTCAAGCCGACCTTGATCGATGACTTCTTCCGCGAGGTGATCGCGGATTTTTCGCCGGAACGGCGCGCGGAGCTGATCGCCTTCATCAAGGGCGTGTCGCAGGATCAATCGCTGGTGTTTCAGCTCACGCCGGCGGGCTGCGACCTGTTGAACGCCAGCACCGCGGACCCCGACAACCTGCGCTACGGCTCCGTCGTCTCGCTCGGCCGCAAGCCGCACGCAGCGGACCTGATCTCGCTCACGGATCCTTACACGCGCTCGATGCACGTGGTATACGCGCTGTTGCACCGCATCGCGGGCTTCGCGCGGGAGGCCCGCTTGCCCGAGCCAGTGCCGGAGCAACGCAGCGTCCTGGAGCGCGCCTTCGGCAAGTACCCCAAGCCCTCCTGGTCGGACGGCATCGTGCCGACGCTGTCTCAGGTCTGGGGCGAGGTGATCCACGCGACGCACGCCGATCATCTGGATGTGGTGGGCCACTACGGGTCGCTGCGCGCCTGCCAGACCACGAGCGACTGGCTGCCGAGCGGCTCTGGCTTCGACGACGCTGCGTTCGACGCTCTGTGGAGCGCGGTGGCTCACTTCATCGCCGAGGAGGCGCGCCACGAGCAGGTGCCGCAGCATCGCCGCAACGTGGGCGTGGAGCGCACTCAGGTCGAAACCGACGGACCGGCATCGCGCCGCGAGGGCCCGGCCTCCAGCCGGCACGAGCGGGTCACCGCCGGCGAGCGCGCGCGTCAGGCCCTGAGAGACGTGCGGGGCGGGCCGCGCAGCTCGCCGCAGTAGCGAGCTACTTCTCCCAGGGCCTGGAGATCACGCAGGCGTTGATGCCTCCCACGCCCATGCTCAGCTTGCCGACGGGGCGATCAGGAAACGCGACCGGCTGATCGAAGACCAGGTTCTGCCCGAGCTTCTGGATGGAGTCGTGGACCTCGCCCGGCTGCAGCGGAGTGGGAAAGAGCACGCCGCGCTCATAGCCGAGGTACTGCGCGGTCAGCTCCCAGCCGCCGCCCACGCCCATGCCGTGGCCGAACGTCCCCTTGCGCGCGGTGACCGCCACGCTCGACGGGATCACTGTCTGCAGGTTCTCCAGCTCCAGGAAGTCGCCCGGCGTGGCCGTGGCGTGCAGATCCCAGGAGCCGAGCTGCTCCGGAGCGCAGCCCGAGAGATGCAGCGCCGCGTGCATGGCTTCGCGCGGCCCCTCCTTGGACGGCGTGATGATGTGGTCCGCGTCCGCCGATACGCCCACCGCCAGCGGCTCCAGGCCGAGCGGCTTCCAGCCCTTGGAGCGCGCGTACTCGAGGTCGCCCACGATCCAGATCGCGGCACCGCCCGAGACGTGCGTACCCTTGAGCCCGGACATGGGCTTGGAGAGGCTGCCGTCCGCTGACAGCACGCGCGCGTTGTAGAAGCCGCCGACCGTGAGCGGGTGCGGCGGCGGATCGGCGCAGCCGATCACGACCAGCTTGGCCTCCTGGCGCTCGATGGCGTCGAGCGCCAGTTTCAGGCACACGCTGAAGGTCGAGCACGCCGCCACGGGCGCGAACACGAAGCCGGTGATCTTGCCCAGCATCGAGATCTGCGCGCTGGGCGTGTTGGCGATGTTCCAGAGCACGTTGGCCGTGACCTCGTTCCACGGCGGCTGCGGCGCTGCCCAGCGCTCCTGCAGCTGCGAGAGGCGGCGGCGCTTGTCGCGGATCATGCGCAGCTTGCCGCTCTCCACGTCGCCCTGCACCTGGGTCGACTCGACCTCGCTCAGCTCCTCCAGGAACTGAGCCAGCTGATCGGAGCGCTCGGCCCAGTACGCGAACCAGGCGTCCTCCAGCTCCTCTTTGCGATCGACGTCGAGCGCGTCCTTGGGATCCTCGATCGGCGGACGTGGCCCGCCGTGAGCCAGATACTCGCGCAGCGCGGCGTTGCGCTGCGGGTCCGCCCAGAAGCGGTTCCAGCGGCGCTGGGCGCGGTGATATTGCAGCGAGGCGTTGTGCAAGGTCGGGAAGGCGCCGATCGCCGTCGCCGCGTAGACGTGAGCAGCACTGCGAAGCTCTTGCAGTTCCTGCTCGATGCCGGGGTTTTGACCCAGGGCCTGGATGAAGGCTCCCATCGCATACAGCGAGGTGAGGTCCATCTTGTCTTTGAGCTGGTTGAACCGGCTGGGAGGGAAGCGTTGTTCGATCCACGGCTGATACTCGCGGAAGTCGAACTTGGGCTGCCCGACGAGGAACGAGTCGCGTCCGAATCCATGGAACGGAGAGAGCCAGCTCTCGGCGTTCTGGAGGTTCGCTCCAAATTCCTCGATATTGGCGCTCTTCGGAGCGACAACGCCCCAACCGAGAATGGCTTTGCGACGCATGCGAGCGTCGAATGTGCCAGTGGCGCCGGGGGAGTCAACGGCGCTGCTACATGGCACTCTGACCGCACTCGCCCTCGAGGGGGTGGCCGTTCAGCCGGCCCTGTTCCGTTCCGGGTCAATGGGAAAGAGTCGTGCCCGGCGGGTCTGCTCGAGATAGTGGCTGCTCGCGCTGCCCATGCCCGCTCCGCTTCCGCTCGACTCGGCCGAACGCAACTCTCCCCTGCTCGCCCGGCTGCTGGCTCTGCGCAGCTCCGATCGAGTCGCGCTCATTGATCCGAGGGGTTCCGTCACGTTCCAGGCCGTGGCGGAGCGCGCGTGCCAGATCGCCGCGCAGCTGTCCCAGCAAGGTCTCGCGGGCTGTCGCGTCGCGTTGTCGAGCTCGCCGGATCGCGAGTGGGTGGAGGCATTCTGGGGGATCCTGCTGGCAGGCAGCAGCGTGGTCCCGATCAGTCCCCTGCATCCCGCTCCGGAACGCGACTACTTTCTCCGGCGCAGCGGCGCGCGCGCGCAGCTGGTGAGCGCGGGGCTCGCGAGCTCGCTGCCCGAGGGCGCCGTGCCGCGGCTGGTGTTCGAGGCCGGACGCCTGCTGGGCCAGCTCAGCCCGGCGGCGCCCGAGCTCCCGGCCGCGCTCCCGCCGGCAGCGCTGCTGCTCTACACGAGCGGCACGACCGGGCAGCCCAAGGGCGTGCCGCTCAGCCACGGCAATGTGTGGGCGGGCATCGAGACGCTGAGCCGCGACTGGGGCATCAGCTCCGCCGATCGCCTGCTGCACGCTCTGCCGCTGCACCACGTGCACGGCATCATCGTCGCCTTGTTGTGTGCCTTCTGCTCCGGGGCCAGCACGGAGCTCTTGCCGCGCTACGAGCCTGCACGGGTCCTGGAAGCGCTGGCGCGGGCCAGCGTGCTGATGAGCGTGCCCACGCAGCACAAGCGCCTGATCGATCACCTGGACGGCTTGCCCGCCGCGGAACGCGCGATGCACGAGCGGAGCCTGCGCGCCCTGCGCCTGATCACCAGCGGCAGCGCCAAATTGCCGGAGCAGCTGGGACGGCGACTGGAGGCGCTCAGCGGCCAGTACCCGCTGGAACGCTACGGGATGACCGAGATCGGGATCGTGATCGGCAATCCGCTGGCGGCGAGCGGCCGCAAGCCGGGCAGCTGCGGCCGGCCGCTGCCGGGGATGCAGATCCGCATCGTCGACGAGGCCGGAGTCGAGATCCCCCCTGCAGTCGCGGCAGAGAGGCAGTCCGGAGAGATCTGGGTCAGCGGCGCCAGCGTGTTCGAGGGTTACGACGGCGAACCAGAGGCAACCCGCGGCGCGTTCGCCGCTGGCTTCTTCAAGACCGGCGACACCGCTCGCTGGACGCCGGACGGCTTCGTGGAGATCCTGGGCCGCACCAGCGTCGATATCATCAAGAGCGGCGGCTACAAGCTCAGCGCCATCGAGATCGAGGAGCAGCTGCGCGGCCACCCCTGGGTGAACGACGTGGCGGTGCTCGGCGTGCCCGACGATACGTGGGGGGAACGCGTGGTGGCCGTCGCCATTCCCTCGCCTTCCGCGCGCCGGGAGCTGGATCAGCGCGACCCGCTGGAAGTGGGCGAGGAGCTGCGGGGGTGGCTGAAACAACGCATGGCCGGCTACCAGGTACCCAAGCACATCGCTTGGTGGACGGAGCTGCCGCGCAATGCGCTGGGCAAGGTACAGAAGCCGGAGCTGCTGAAGCGCTGGCTGCAGCTCGACGCGACAGCAGGCGGTCGCGAGTAACGGCGAGCGGGAACGACTCGAAACGTCAGGAACAGCCACACTGTCTTCAGCGCTGTCGCGTACGGGCAATGGTGCCTCTGACTGTGCCAAATGGGCGCGCCGGAATTTCCACGCCGATGGACTCCAGCCGAGCTGACACGACGCGACATTGCGCGTCATGCCCGTTGCAGCGAGCGTTGCACGACAACCCGCCCCGGCGATCTGTAGAGCAGCCACTTCACGCCGGTGCAGGCGTTGCTGTGCCCTGCGACGCTATGTTTTTTGTCTCACGCGCTGGGGCTGCAGGCACTACAATTCCGCATATGATGACAACGCGTGCGCGCGATGGCGAGCGATGCTGGCGGCGCATTGCCTTGCCGCGCTTTCAACGTAAGAGCTCTGTAATCGGGAGCTCTGTAATCGGGAGCTCTGTAATACGAAGCTGGGCCGCCGTCGGACTGGGCTTGCTGCTGACCACCGCGGCTTGCTCCTCGGACGAGAAAAAGCCAGAGACTCCGGTCGATCCCAACGCCAGCCCGTTTCCCGACGGAAACACCGGCGAGATCTTCAATCCCGACGAGACCGGCTCCGAGGGCGCGGAGCAGTTCTGCGCGGGGCAGGAAGCGGGGACGGAGCTGGCGCCTTCGATCATCGAGCTGCTGGTCGACACCAGCCTGTCCATGGACGAGAACGCGCCCGGCTCGCGCCGCTCCAAGTGGCTGGAGACGCGCCAGGCGATGCTCGGAGCGATCGACGTGATGCCGGGCACGGCCTCGATCGGCGTCGTGTTCTATCCGGACGTCGACGTGGGTGAGATGCCTTGCTTCGACAGCAAGGAAGATGTGGCGATCCAATCGCTGGGCGGCACGAACTCCGCGCAGCGTTCGGAGATCCGCGCTGCCTTCGCCCAGGAGTCTCCGCGCGGCAGCACCCCGACGCACGACGCCTACAAGTACGCGCTGACGCAGGTCGCGGCAGCGACGCAGCCGGGGCAGCGCTACCTGGTGCTGATCACGGATGGCACGCCCACGTATGCGCTCGGCTGCCAGGGCTCCGGCACGCAGCAGGACCCGGCGGATCCCACCCCGCTGATCCCCGAGGCCGCGAGCGCGCTCGGGCGCGGCATCAAGACCTTCGTGATCGGCTCACCGGGCAGCGAAGGGGCGCGCAAGAGCCTGTCGCAGATGGCCGAGGCCGGCGGCACGGCGAAAGCGGGCTGCTCGCACAACGGGCCGAACTACTGCCACTTCGACATGACCCAGCAGCCCGACTTCGCGGCGGCGCTGCGCGACGCTCTGGCTTCGATCTCGGGGCTGGCGCTGAGCTGCGCCTACGACGTGCCGCCCCCGCCCAGCGGCAGCACCCTGGATCCGAACAAGGTCAACGTGCTGTTCACGCCGGACGGCGGCGAGCGCGAGGTGCTGTTGCGCGGCGCCGACGGCAGCTGCAGCGAGGGTTGGCAGTATTCTCCCAACGGCAAGCAGATCCTGCTGTGCGGGGACACCTGCGACCGCGTGCGTTCCTCGAGCGGCGAGGTGACGTTGCAGTTCGGCTGCGCCACGCAAGTGATCGGTCCACGGTAGGCTGCTGTATTTATGCTGCCCTTCGGCAGAGTCATGCCCTTCGGCAGAGTGTCGTGAGCGTCGAGGCCTGGGCAAGCGAGCTGATCCGGACCTGCTCGCTGCAGGCGAAGCTCGAGCCGCCGGCCCCGCCGAGCGGCTGGGAAGAGCGGCCTGCGCCCTGCCGCATCGAGCGGCCGGGGCGCCCGCCCGAGCTGCGTCCGGCGCGCCGCGGGCTCCAGGTCCCGGAGGATCTGACGCCCCCGAGCGCGCGCGCCAAGCTGCTGCACACGTTCTTTCATCACGAGCTCCAGGCCGCGGAGTTGATGTGCTGGGCGCTGCTCGCGTTCAGCGACGCGGAGGCCTCGTTTCGCCAGGGCCTGCTCGGCATCTGCCTGGACGAGCTGCGGCACATGCGCGGCTATCGCGCGGAGATCGAGCGGCTGGGCTTCGAGATCGGCGACTTCTCCGTGCGCGACTGGTTCTGGCAGCGCGTGCCGCAGTGCCGCAGCAAGATCGAGTTCGTGGCGCTGATGGGCATGGGCTTCGAGGCGGCCAACCTGGAGCACGCGCCGCTGTTCGGCGAACGGCTCGCGGCCGCCGGTGACGAACGGGCCGCGGCGCTGCAAGCCACGATCGCGCGCGAGGAGCTGGGCCACGTGCGCTTCGCCGTGCACTGGTTCGAGCGCTGGACGGGCGGGCAGAGCTTCCCGCGCTGGCGGGCCTCGTTGCCACCGCCGCTCTCGCCGCTGCTCCTGCGCGGCAAGCGCTTCGACCGCGAGGCGCGGCAGCGCGCAGGCATGCGCGACCCGTTCCTGAGCGAGCTCGAGCTCTGGCGCGAAGACAGCGAAGCTCGCGGCTGAGGCCCGGGTCGGTACCAGCACATGAAGGTCTGGGTGCTCAACCTCGACGCCGAGATCGAGCTCGCGCGCAGCGGGCCCTACCAGGCGCCGCAGCGCGTGCTGCGCGCGCTGCAGCCGTGGCTCGAGCGCGCGCGCGCGCTGCTCGCCCCGGAAGACCGGCTGCTGGAGGAGTGGAGCAACACGCGCGAGCCCCAGGCGCAGCCGGTGGGAGCGTGCTGGAGCCCGACGCCGAGCGCGCTGGCCCGGCTGGCTCGGGCGGGCCTCGCGCTGCCGCCGGCGCCCGGCGCGGAGGTGCTGCGCCGGGTGAGCCACCGCAGCTTCTACCTGGAGCTGGGCGGCGGCGCGCCGGGCGCACTGTACCTGCGCGACGCCGCCGAGCTGGAGCGGGCGCTCGCCGAGCGCCGCGGCGCCGCCTGGTTGTTCAAGCGCCCGTACGGTTTCGCGGGTCGCGGGCAGCGCCGCATCGCCGAGCCGTCCGCTGACGACCGGCGCTGGCTCGCCGATGGCCTGCGCCTGGGCGGATTGCTCGGCGAGCCGTGGCTCGAGCTCGAACGTGAGCTGAGCTTGCACGGCTCGGTCGCGCGCGACGGAGCGGTGCGGCTCGGACGCCCGTGCGTTCAGCGCGTCGACCGCTGGCGCGCCTGGCTCGCCACTGAGCCGCTCGACCCGGGCGATCTCTCCAGCGCCTGGCGCTCGGAGCTGGAAAATGCGGCCGAACGCGCCGCGGAGGCGCTGTTTCGCGCCGGTTACTTCGGGCCCTTCGGTATCGACGCCTATATCTGGCGCACGCCCGCGGGCGGACGCGCGTTGAATGCGCTCGGCGAGCTGAACGCGCGCTACACCATGGGCTACCCAGTCGGGATGGCGCCCGGCCGCTGAGCTATACTCGCGGCGTGATCTCGCGCGCAGAGCTCGAGGAGCAGGTAGAGCACGGGGTGCGGCGCTTCGCCGAGTGGCGCCGGGGCGTCAAGCTGCGCTTCGGCTGGCTCGCTCCGCTGCGCATCGTGCTGTACGGCGGTTATGGCGACGAGCGCCGGGTGCGGGTGCGCGGGCGCGTGCTGGAGGAGCGCCCCGGCGCGGAACCGCGCATCGGTGATCGGCGGCTGTCCAACTTCCTGCGCGCCTGGGAGCAGTTCGAGTCCGACGAGGTGCCGGGGGTGCACCTCCGGGTCGCGGTCAGCGGCGCCGAGCAAGACCTGGTGACGGACGGCGACGGCTATTTCTCCGCCGAGATCGCCCTGCGGGAGCCGGCTGCGCCGGGCTGGTTGCCGTTGAGCGCGCGCGTGCTGGAGGCGCCCTATCCTGCCAGCAGCTTGCCCAGCGCGCGCGGCGAGGTGCTGATCCCGAGCGGGCAGGCGCGCTTCGGCGTGATCAGCGACATCGACGACACCATCCTGCGCACCAACGTCGGCAACAAGCTGGAGATGGTGTACCTGACGATGCTCGGCAACGCGCTCACGCGCCGCTCCTTTGACGGCACGCGCGAGCTGTACCGGGGCCTGGCGCTGGGCGGCAGCGCTCCGTTCTTCTACGTGTCGAAGAGCGTGTGGAACATCTTTCCGCTGCTCGAGCAGTTCATCCGCGCGCAGGGGCTGCCCAAGGGGCCTCTCCTGCTGCGGCAGCTGCGCCTGTTTCCCGGCGCGGCGCCCGCGCACAAGCCCAGCGCGATCGCCCAGCTGCTCGCCACCTATCCCCGCCTGCCCTTCGTGCTGATCGGCGACAGCGGCGAGCAAGACCTGGAAATCTACCTGCAGGTGGCGCGCAGCCATCCCGGGCGCATCCCCACGATCTTGATCCGCAATGTGTCGAGCACCGAGCGCAGCCAGGCGCTGCGCGCGTTCGCCGCGCGCACCACCCCGGCCGGCTGCAGCGCCCTGCTCTTTGACGACGCGGAGGCGGCCATTCGCCACTGCCGCGAGCTCGGGCTCTGGCGCGAGCGCTAGCAGCTCGCCAGGCAGCCGCTCACTCGGCGGCGTCCAGCGCAGCCTGCGAGCGCTGGCGCGCCACGCTTTCCAGGCAAGTGATCACGAGCGCGGTCCAGCCGGTCTGGTGACTCGCACCGACGCCGCGCCCGGTGTCGCCATGGAAGTATTCGTTGAACAGCAGCAGATCGCGAAAGTGCGGGTCGTCGGCGTAGCGCCGTTCGCCGCCGTGACAGGGACGGGCGCCGTCCGCGCCCCTCGAGAAGAGGCTCCCGAGGCGCCGGCCCAGCTCGCTGGCAACTTGCTCCAGATTCAAGTAGCGGCCCGAGCCCACCGGGCACTCGACGCGCAGCTCGTCGCCGTAGAAATGGTGGTAGCGCTCGAGCGCCTCGATCAGCAGGTAGTTGAGCGGAAACCAGATCGGTCCGCGCCAGTTGGAGTTGCCGCCGAACAGTCCGCTGTCCGAGTCGCCCGGCACGTAATCCACCCGGTGCTCGCGCCCGCCGACCTGGATCACGAAGGGGCGGTCTCGATGGACCCGGCTGAGCGAGCGCACGCCGTACGGCGACAGGAACTCGCTCTCATCGAGCACGTAGCGCAGGACGCGCGTGAGCCGCTGCCGGGAGGGCACCGCCAGCAGAAAGTGACCGTGCGTGCCGCCGTCCGAGCCCATCGCGATGTGGCGCGCCAGATCGCGGCGATGCTCCAGGAACCAGCGCATGCGGCGCTGAAATCCGGGCAGGCGCGCGATCGTGTCCTGCTCCAGGATCTCCACGGCAAACAGCGGGATGATGCCCACCATGGAGCGCGTGCGCAGCGGCTGAGAGCGGCCCTCCACGCGCAGCTGGTCGTAGTAGAACCCGTCCTGTTCGTCCCAAAGCCCGGTGCCGCCGAAGCTGTTCATGGCGTCCACGATGCCCACGAAGTGCTCGAAGAACTTGGACGCCATGTCCTCGTACGCGGGATCGAAGCGAGCCAGCTCGAGCGCCATCGAGAGCAAGGTCGCCGCGTAGAAGGCCATCCAGGCGGTGCCGTCGGCTTGCTGCAACGAGCCGCCGGTGGGCAGCGGCTGCGAACGATCGAAGATGCCGATATTGTCGAGCCCCAGGAACCCGCCCGAGAACAGGTTGTTGCCCTGCTCGTCCTTGCGGTTCACCCACCAGGTGAAATTGAGCAGGAGCTTCTGGAACACACGCCCCAGGAAGCGCACGTCGCGCTCGCCGCGCGGGGCGGACATCTTGTAGACGCGCCAGGCCGCCCAGGCGTGCACGGGCGGATTGACGTCACCGAACCCGAACTCGTACGCCGGCAGTTGACCGTTGGGGTGCATGTACCATTCGCGCAGGAACAGGGTCAGCTGCTCCTTGGCGAAGGCTGAATCGGTGCGGACCATCGGGATCATGTGAAAGGCCAGATCCCAGGCGGCGTACCAGGGGTACTCCCATTTGTCGGGCATGGAGATGATGTCTCGATTGTACAGATGGCCCCACTCGCGGTTCCGCCCGGCCTTGCGCGACTCGGGCGGGGGCGGGCTCGACGGGTCGCCTTCCAGCCACTCGCGCACCGCATAGTGATAGAACTGCTTCGACCACAGCAGGCCCGCGTGCGCCTGGCGCGCCACGTTGCGCTCATCGGCCGACAGGGCCGGCGGCAGCACCATCTCGTAGAATTCTTCGGCTTCGCGCTGGCGCGCGCGGAAGATGGCCGAAAACTCGTCGCCGAACGGGGCGCCGTGATCCGAGGCGGCCGAGCGCAGGCGCAGCCGGAGCTCGATGGTCTCGCCGGCGGGCACGAGCAGCTGATAGTGCCCCGCCGCCTTGGTGCCCCGGCGCAGCGGGTTCACGGCGTCCTTCCTGCCGCCGACCACGTACTCGTGGAAGGCGTCCTTGCGGTACGTCGCGCCGCGGCGCGCGCAGCCGTACAGGCGCTCCGCGTTGGTCTCGTTCTCGGTGAACAGCAGCTCGGGCTGCCGAGCAGGGTCGAAGTACAGGCGCATCTCCTCGAGCAGCGGATGGCGGCAGGTGACCCGGCAAGTCTCCGAGCCATGGAGCTCGGGCCGCTCCGTGTGGCCCTCCCCTGTCCTGTCCCAGGCCCAGGTGTTGCGAAACCAGATCGTCGGCAGCACGTGGAGCGGGGCGTCCTCTCGCGATCGGTTCGACAGCTCGAGACGGATCAAGATGTCGTCCGGGCCCGCCTTTGCGTACTCGGCGCTCACGTCGAAATAGCGATCGGCATCGAACGCGCCGGTATCGAGCAGCTCGTATTCAGCCTGGCCGAAGCCGCGCCGGCGATTCTCCGCGATCAGCTGGGAATAGGGATAGGCGCCGATCGGATACTTGTAGAGCGCTCGCAGGTACGAGCTCGTCGGCGTCGCGTCGAGATAGTAGTAGAGCTCCTTGCAGTCCTCGCCGTGATTGCCCTCGGGCCCGGTCAGGCCAAACAGGCGCTCCTTCAGGATCGGATCCTGATCATTCCAGAGCGCGAGCGCAAAGCACAGCCTCGCCTGCCGATCGCAGATGCCGAGCAGGCCGTCCTCACCCCAGCGGTAGGCCCGGCTGCGCGCCTGATCATGCGAGAAGTGCTCCCACGCGCTGCCCTCCTCCGAGTAGTCCTCGCGCACCGTGCCCCACTGGCGCTCGGCCAGGTAGGGCCCCCAGCGCTTCCAGTTCCGTTCGCGCCGCTCGTCTTCGGCGAGCCGCTGCCGCTCCCGTTGGCCTGCTGCTTGCTGCATACCTTCGTCCTTCCCTCGAAGTGTTGTCTCGCACTCCGGTGTACGCGCGTCGAGAGCTGCCGTTACTCGGTAACGCGCGGGCGACGGCGGCGTATCTGCCGCAGGAGGAACTCATGAGAGACTACTTCAGCGAACAAGGTCCGCTCGCCACCTCGGCTCCCGTCTGCCCCATCGTCAAGAGCTTGAAGGGGCAGACCGCCCTGGTCACCGGCGCAAACTCCGGTATCGGCCGTGCCATCGCCGTCGCACTGGGCAGCGCAGGCGCCAACGTCGTGGTCAACTACGTGGCCCGAGAGGACGCCGCGCAGCAAACACTCGAAGATGTGCGCCTGTGCGGCGCGCAGGCGATGGCCGTGCGCGCCGACGTGAGCGACGAAGCGCAAGTGCGGGGCATGTTCGAGCAGGCGCTCGGCGAGTTTGGCCGGCTCGATATCCTGGTCAACAACGCCGGCCTGCAGAAGGACGCGCCGTTCCACGAAATGACGACCGCGCAGTGGGACACGGTGATGAACGTGAATCTGCGCGGCCAGTTCCTGTGCACGCGAGAGGCCGTGCGCATCTTCATGAGACAGGGGCTGCGGCCCGCGCTGTCCTCCTCGGCGGGCAAGATCATCTGCATCAGCTCGGTTCACGACGTGATCCCGTGGGCAGGCCACGTGAACTACGCGGCCTCGAAGGGCGGCGTGATGCTGATGATGAAGAGCGTGGCGCAGGAGATCGCGCCCCTGCGCATCCGGGTCAACAGCATCTGCCCAGGCGCCGTACGCACGCCCATCAACACCGAAGCCTGGAGCACGCGCGAGGCCTACAATTCACTGATGGCGCTGATCCCCTACAAGCGGATCGGAGAGCCGGAAGAGCTCGGGCGGGCGGCGGTCTGGCTCGCCTCCGACGACTCGGATTACATCACGGGCGCGTCGCTCTACGTGGATGGCGGCATGACGCTCTACCCCGGCTTCGAGACGGGCGGCTGAGACGGGACGAGCCCCCACGACCGGTCGTGGCCCCGCTGCCCCGTGGCCACGACATTTCGTGGGCGCCCGCTCGTGTCTCGGCGCGGACGCGATGCAACTCCGCGAAATGACGAAGTACAGATCCGCAGCACCGCCCGCGATCGGTCCGGCACACCGCTTGCTCTCGTGCCGAGTTCGTGTGGCCCCACAAGGCACTGCCCGGAGCTGTTTCCGCCCTCGGCGAGCCCGCGTTCGAGAGCCCGCGGAGCGGCGTGCTCCCGATCGAGGCGCGGGCCGAGGAGCCTCTCGAGCGCATCGATCTGGCGATGAGCCGCTACGCCGACGGCGACGAGAGCGCCTTCGCCGACCTGTTCTCCGCGCTCGCGCCCAAGCTGCGCGCCTTTCTGTTGCGGCTCGCCGGATCGCGAGAGCTCGCGGAAGATCTGCTCCAGGAGACCTTCCTGCGCATCCATCACGCCCGCGCATCGTTCGCGCGAGGGCGGCGCGTCACGCCGTGGGCCTATGCCATCGCGCGCAACTGCTACGTCAGCCAGTCGCGCTCCGCCCAGACGCGGCTCGCTCGCGCGAGCGGCGACCTGGAGATCGAGCTGCCGGCGAGCCCCGACACCGACGCCGAGCAGACGGCCCTCGCCCGGCAGAGCGCCGCGGTGGTGCAGCGGACGCTGGCGGGCATGACCGAGGCGCGTCGCGAAGCGTTCATCCTGCTCCGCTATGAGGGGCTGAGCGTGGCCGCGGCGGCGCAGATCGTCGGCGTGTCCGAGAGCGCGCTGAAGGTGCGCGCGTTCCACGCCTACGAGCTGATCCGCGCTGCGCTCGGCGCGATGACGGAGCTCGGGGCGGCCTCGCCCTGCGCGCGGGAGCGGGCGTGACCGGCCCCGCCTTCACTTGCTGAGCGCGAGGTGCACGCCGTTCCAGTCCGGCGGCGGCGGCTCCAGCTCATGGCGTGCGCAGCGCGCGTCCAGGACTCGACTCGGCGCGTCGCTCGCCAGCAGCGGCGCGAGCAGCGCGCGGGCGCCGGCAAAGTCGCGCCGGAAGTAGGCCTCGAGCGCGGCCTCGTAGGCCTCGACGAGGGCGCGGCGCGCGGGCGGCAGCGGCCCGGCGCCGAGCAACTCGTGGACCTCGACCGGTTCGTGCTTCCCGGACACGATTACGCGGTCCACGCGCCGAAACGCCATTTCAGCCCCGGCCTCTGCCACGACCGCGTCCGTGGCCAGCACCGTCACTCCGTACTGCTTGCACAGGCCCTCCAGGCGCGACGCCAGATTCACGCCGTCGCCCAGCGCCGTGTAGGAGAGCCGGCTCACGGCGCCGAAGTGGCCGACCAGCACCTGGGCGCGGTGCAAGCCAAAGCGCGTCACGAGCCGCGGCAGCCCCTGCCACTCGGCGGACGAGTAAAGGCGCGCCAGGGCCTGCTGGCACGCGAGCACCCCACGGCACGCTGCCAGCGAGTGGCGCGGCGCGGCCGTGGGCGCATTCCAGAACGCCATGACCGCGTCGCCGATGTATTTGTCGATGGTCGCCCCGTAGGCCTCCAGCGCGTCCGTGCTCTCCTGCAGATAGCGACCGAGGCAGCGCGCCAGCGCGTCGGGAGCGAGCTGCTCCGCGAGCGACGTGAAGCCCTGGATGTCCGAGAACAGCAGCGTCAGCTCGGCGACCTCGCCGCCGAGCTCCGGATCCCGGTTCTGCTCGTGCAGGCGCCGCACGAGCGGCACGGGCACGTACTTGCACAGGGCGCGCGTGGCGGTCTTGGCGCGCTCCAGCCCATCGATCAGCTCCTGGACGTCGCTCAGCGAGCTGCGCGCTCCTCCCGCTCGAAAGTCGAACTCTCGCATCCGCCGGCTGAGCTCGCCGAGCTGCAGCAGGCCGCGCCGCACGCTCCACAGCACCGCTCCGCCCACCAGCAGCAGCAAGCCCGCTGTGGCGGCGAACACGCCCGCGAGCTGGCGGCCCAGCACGCTCACCTCGCGCGTGTAGTGCTGCTCCGGGGCGAGCACGGCGACCAGCCAACCCGCGGTCCCGCCACGATCGATCGACAGCGGGCTGAGCGTCGCGAGCCACGGCTCGCCCAGCACCTCCAGCGAGCCGTCTCGCGCCGGGCACCCGGCATCGAGGCCCTGGACGATCGGGCTCTCCAGCAACGCGAGCAGCTCGGGCGGCGCCCGAACAGGCTCGATGCGCAGGTCGTCAGCGATCGGCACGACGCGGTCCTCGGGCGAGACGCGCGCGACCAGCCGCGCGCGCCCGTCCCGCGCGGAGACCGCGAGCAGCGCGACGCGCACCGCCGGGCTGCCCTCCTCCGCGTGCTGCGCCTCGGGAGCGTCCTCCGTGATCGCGTCGATATCGCTCGTGAGCAAGCCCACCCTCGCCACTCCCAGGAAATCCCCCGACGGGAGCCAGAGCGCCTTCTGCACCGTCAGCACCACGCGCGCCCGCTCGTCATCGAGCTCCGAATAGTGCAGGTCGCTCCACAGGGTACCTCCCTCCGGGCCCAGCGCGACGCTGCTGAGAAACGTGGGATGGAGCGTCGGATCCGGCGCGGAGAAGCTGGCGATCGCGCTCCGAACGGCGAAGCGCGCCGCGTGGTCCAGGACCTGCTCGCGCGCCACGAAGCCGCCCGCGCCGCGCGCGGTGTTGCGCGTGGCGACCGCGCCGTCCGCGCGGCGGAACACCGACAGCTGAAAGCGTCCGTCGGGCGCGAACGTCGGTTCGCCCGCTGCAAAGCCGGTCAGCACGGCTGCGCTGAAGGTCACCTCCGCCACGTGCGGGGAGCCGAGCAGCTGGGTGTACAGCAGCCCTTCCAGCGCGCGAGCGTCGCGACGATCGACAGCGCCGGAGGTGAGCGCGTGTTCCAGGTTGTCGAGCGCCGTGCTGGCGACGCCGAGCGCACGCGCGACCCGCGCCTTGACGCGCGTGGCTTCCGCGCGACGCGAGCGCTCTGCCGCTGCCAGCGCCGCCTGCCGCGAGCGTTCCAGGAAGGCGCCCAGGGCCCACCCGATGATCGAGAGGCCCGCGATCACGCTGGCCGCGAAGACTTGTCGTAGGCTCGCGCGCATGCTGCCTCCGCGGCTCGCCCCGGGGACTCGCTGAGCTCAATTCGCCGGGCTCGCGGCGAGCGAGCGCTCGGGCACGATGCGCTCGAGCGGCATGCCCTCGGGCAGCGCGTCCGGGTGGCGCTCGCGCAGCAGGTGAGCGAAGTAGTCGTTCAGGACGGGCAGATTCTGCACCATGGCGTGAAAGTCGGAGCGCGACATCACCAGCACATCGGACGCTTCGAGCGCCCGCACGGTGGCGTTGCGCCGCGTATCGGCCAGCAGCGCGCGCTCGCCGAACACCTCGCGCGCGCCGAGCCGCGCGAGGCTCGCCTGGCCGGGTGCGCTCACCTCCACCTGCCCCTTCAGGATCAGGTACAGCTCGCGCCCGATCTGCCCCTGGCGCACGATGGCCTCGCCCGGCTCGTAGTGATGCACGTGCAGATGTTGGTGCTGAAACACCTGGAGCTGGGTGATGTCGCGCGGAAAGAACAGATCGAGCGTCCAGTCGAGCGCCACCCGCAGGCGGCGCACCAGACCCGGCAGCTTCGCCAGGTAGATGGTGCGCCAGGCGAACCAGGCCAAGAACCCGCTGAGCCGAACGCCGAAGATCTCTGCCACGGCGCTGCGCTGGCCGAGCGAAGCGAGCGCGCCCAGGGCCCGGAAGGAAAAGTTGCGCGTGGGCCGGCCGTCGATCGTCGCCAGCAGATTGCGCGCGCAGGTCTGCGCCTGCCGGATCGCGAACTGCGCCGTCGGAGGGCACAGCCCGCGCCCGCTGGGGCTCGGAACACCAGCGCAATCGCCCACCGCCCAGTAGCCCGGGCGGCCCTCGCACTCCAGGGTCGCGCGCGCCGCAAACGCGCTGATCGGGCGGCCGTCGAGCTCGGCGCGCTGGAACCCGCCCTGCTCGATCGCCTGTTGCACGATGGGATTGGGCGCCGTGCCGACCGTGCACACGAAGGTGCGTGTCTCGAGCGCGCGACCATCGTGCAAATAGACGGCGTTGGGACATGCAGCCCGCACGCGCGCCCCCAGGATCATCTCCACGCCGCGCGCTTCGAGGATGCGCCGCGCCGCCGCGCTGAGCGGCTCCGGCATCTCCGGCAGGATGCGCGGCTGGGCATGGATCAGACGAAAGCGAACGTCCGACGGCGAGATGCGCGGGAAATAGCGCAGCGAGCGCGAGACCAGCTCCGCGAGCTCGCCGATCGTCTCGACCCCGCTGAATCCGCCGCCCGCGACGACGAAGCTGAGCAGCGCCTGCTTCGCTGCAGGATCGGCCTCCACGTCGGCGAGCTCCAGACAGCGCAAGACGTGGTTGCGCAGTCGGAACGCATCCGCCAGATCCTTCATGGCCAGCCCGTGCTCCGCCACGCCCGGCATGCTCGCGAAGTGCGTGACCTTGCCCAGGCAAAAGACCAGGTGGTCATACGAGACCGGCACCAGCTCGGTACCCGCCCCTTGCGAGACCAGCACCCGCTTTGCGCTGAAGTCCACCGACGCCACGGAGCAACAACGAAAGCGCGCTCTCGGGACCAGCTCGCGGATGGGATTGACGACGTGGGTGGCCGAG
This sequence comes from Polyangiaceae bacterium, assembly GCA_035760985.1. Lineage (GTDB taxonomy): Bacteria > Myxococcota_A > Polyangia > Polyangiales > Polyangiaceae > SZUA-265. Next base: position 29,160 of record DASTRX010000007.1, on the reverse strand, counting down.
ATGCCCCCGGCCGCCACCTCGGGCAGCAGCGGCTGAAACACGAAGTAGTTCTCCTCGCTCAGCAGCTCGACCTCGACATCGCGGCGCGCCCCGAGCAGCGCCGTGAGCTGGCGAGCCGTATAAACGCCAGCAAAACCGCCGCCCAGGATCACGATCCGGGTCGGTGCCTTCAGTGATTGGCTCATGGCTTTCCCTCTTTTGCTCCGTGCCCCTGGCCACGGTTCGCTGTCTTCTACGCACGGCGCCCGCGTGGGTTACTGGCGCAGCCCGAGGCACGGGCGAGTCGGCACTCCTTCGCTAGGCTCCCTCGTCGTATGATCGACGGGTGCTCGGCGACTTCGGCTTCGGACATCTTGCGGCTGCTGGCCGAGGGCACGGCGGCCGCCCTGGGCGATGAGTTCTTTCGCTCGCTCGCCAAGTATTCGGCGCGCGCGCTCGGCGCCCGTTACGCCTTCGCCGCGGAGACCCTCAACCCGCAGGAGTCCCGCTCCCTCGCGTACTGGGAGGGCTCCGACTTCGGCGCGAGCTTCAGCTATCGCTTTCCGGGCACGCCTTGCCAGCGCGTCGCGCAGGGCCACGTGTGCAGCACGGCAACCGGCCTTGCTGCGGCCTACCCGGAGGATCTCTGGCTGCAACAGATCGGCGCGGAGAGCTACGTGGGAGTGCCCATGCAGGCGACGTCGGGGCAGGTGCTGGGTCATCTGGCCGTGCTGCACACCACGCCGATGAGCCCCACGCCGGAGCAGATCGCCGTGCTCCAGATCTTCGCCGCCCGGGGCGCCGCCGAGCTCGCTCGCTTGCAAAGCGATCGCGCGCTGGCACAGGCCCAGAAGCAAGTGGAGCTGCTGAAGGAGCGGTTGGTCGCGGAGAACGGCTACCTGCGCGACGAGCTCGGGGGGCGCCAGCACCCCGAGGAGATGATCGGGACGAGCGCGCCCTGGCGCCGCCTGAGCTCCGAGCTCGAGGCCGTGGCCTCGACCGAGTCCACCGTGCTGATCCGTGGTGAAACAGGCGTCGGCAAGGAGCTCGTGGCCCGCGCGATCCACCTGCGCAGCCGGCGCCGCCAGCGACCGCTGGTGCGGCTGAACTGCGCCGCGGTCGCTCCCGGCTTGATCGAGAGCGAGCTGTTCGGGCACGTCAAGGGCGCCTTCACGGGTGCGGCGCAGCAGCGCATCGGCCGTTTCGAGCTCGCCGATCAGGGAACTCTGTTCCTCGACGAGGTGGGAGAGCTCTCGCTGGAGACGCAGGCACGCTTGCTGCGCGTGCTGCAGGAGCGCGAATTCGAGCGCGTCGGCAGCAGCGAATCGCTCCGGGTCGACGTACGCATCATCGCCGCCACCAATCGCGATCTGGAGCTCGCGGTGCAGCAGGGTTCGTTCCGCGCCGACCTCTACTATCGTCTCAATGTCGTACCGCTGCGCGTACCGCCGCTGCGCGAGCGCTCCTCGGACGTGCGTGCTGGACGCCTCCGGTTGGGTCATCGAGGGCCCACGCGGTGCCGCCGAGCTGCTGAAGGTGCGTCCCAGCACCATTCGCAGCCGCATGAAGAAGCTGGGCATCGTGCGCGCGGCCCCGGCCCGGGCGTGAGCTGGCGCGCCGCTGCGGCAGGAGCTAGTCGAGCCGCTGCAGCCACAGCTCGAGCTCGCGCTCCACGAACGCCCACTCCGGGTTCTGCGCCGGGTCGCGCAGGATGGCGAGCAGCTCGCGGAATGCCCCGCGCTCGCTCTCCGGGAACTCGAAGTAGGTGAGAAAGTCCCAGCTCGACCCCGGCAAGTAGCGCGCGTGATAGAGCCGGCGATAGATGCGCGCGGCAAAGGGCCGGCCGAGCGCGGTGTGGCCCGGCTGCCGCCCCGGCGCGAAGAAGCCTTGCCGCTCCTCCTGAGCCAGGGCCCACCAGGCGGCGTTCTTGCAGATCGGGATCAGGACAGCGACCGGCCCGCTGCTGCCGCGCGAGATCTGCGCCAGCCCGGCGCGCGTCGCGGCGTCGGTGTACGCGAGATGCTGCGTCGCACCGATGAACGGCGCCGCGGGCAAGGCCGGCGCGCCCGGCTGCTCCACGCGCGACCATGCCTGCCCGGGCCCGACCCCTGCTACTGCCGGCCCTCGCACGACGAGCAGCTCTTGCAGCTGATATTCGCTGCGCGCCACCCCGCCGCCGGAGCGCAGGTCGGAAGCCGAGCGTGGAAAGAAGCAGGTGAAGGAAGCGTTGGGGCGTGAGCTCACCCGCTGATCCAGGGCCGGCCCGTGTTTCGCGTCCAGGTGAGCGGAGGTTTCGGCTCGGAACCGCCCGCCCCCCGGCGACCCCAGGACCCCCCACCGTTCGCCCGCGAGCGCTGTCCGGAAGCGATCGCGATCAGCGAGGAAACCGAACGCCGCTCCGCTCGTAACACCTGCCGGGTTCGCGCAGCACGCGGCGAGTCACAGCTCTCGCCCGCGCCGGGGGCGCGACCTCACCAGACCACGCGACGCGCGCGGCCGCACGGCTTCGCTCGCCCGCAACACCTGCAGGAGAAAAAACATGATCTCGATGGATTCGAAGCACGAGGACGAGACCGCGCGCTCGAGGAAGAGGCGCTTTTGGCTGGGCCAGCTGGCGTTCTGCGCGGCGGCGCGGCCGCTCTGGAGCGCCTGCGAGGAGGCGGGCGCGGAGAGCTCGCTGGGCACGGAAGCCCAGGAGTTCCGCGGCAGCCCCGACGGGCTGCGCAACTACATCGCCCGGCAGGTGGGCGGCCTGGACAAGCTCAGCGTGCCGCCCGACGATGCCTCGATCCCGGTGCCGCCCGAGGATCCGGAGCGCCCGGGGCGCTATCAGACGACGGAGGCCAAGCGCTACCTGGGCAAGCTGCTGTTTCACGATCCGGTGCGTACGGCGCGCATCAACGTCAACAGCGAGGTGCCGCTCGACTTGCCGAGCGGAACAGCCTTCGGCGGCACCCTCGACGCCGCCAGTCCGGAGATCGACGCCACCGTGGCAGCACAGAAGCAGACCGGCTCCTGCGGCAGCTGTCACCTCGGCGAGGCGGCGGGCAAGGCGGGATCCGTGTTCAACTTCAACGTGGGCGGCGAGGGACGCGGCTACACCGATGAAGACGGCAACTTCATCCCGCGTCGCAGGCCGCTGGCGAGCTTGCCGAAGGTGCGCGAGGAGCCCGTATTCCCCGGCGATGCGCTGGTCGACGCGCTGCCGACGCTGACCGACATCTACTCCGTCGGCGGCGAGCGCGAGGTCACCACTCCGGCCCGCGCCCTCCAGCAACCCGCCCCCGACGCCTTGATCGCAACAGGCCGTCTGGACGCCGTGGACAGCGTCGCTCGCCAGTCCCCGTCGATGATCGGTTTCGCCTTCAACAACCGCCTCCTGCTCGGCGGCTTCGCCGGGCAGCCTCCGGGCGCGCCGGGCAGTCTGAACCCCTTCAACGACCCCGCGCAGGAAAATCTCACGCTCCTGCTGCTCGACGCGCACCGCATGCTGGGCGCCCAGGCGGCGGAGCTGGCGAAGATCCCCGCCTTCGTGAAGCTGTTCGAGGACGCGTTCCCGGATGAGGCGGCCGGGGCCCGCGCCCAGGGCGATCCGAGCGTGCTGGTCAACGACGACACCATCCTGCGCGCCACGGCGACCTTCCTGCGCACCATGGTCACCCGCAATACGCCCTTCGATCGCTTCCTCGCCGGCGACAATCGGGCGCTCAGCGCGACCCAGCGCCGCGGCGCCCGGCTCTTCTTCACGCCTGCGGAGCGCGGCGGTGCCGGGTGCTTCTCCTGCCACAGCGGGCCGATGCTGAACAAGCAAGCCAGCGACCCCGATCTGGCCGGCATCGGTGAGCTCGTGGAGGAGAACTTCGTCAACGTGGGCATCGGCGACCATCCACTGCAGGCCTTGAACGCCCTCACCCGAAACAAGGATACCGACAGCCATGCGGAAGACACCGGCCGCCAGGAGATCACCCAGAACCCGGACGACGCCTTCAAGTTCCGCACGGTGACGCTGCGTCAGCTGAAGGACGCGCGGACCTTCTTCCACAACGGCTCGTTCACGCACGTGCGGGATGTCGTCAGCTACTTCAACGAGGGCGTGCCGCAAGATGCCAGCGCGGGCGCGGCGCCCACCCTCGACCCGCGCTTCACGCAGCCGCGCGGACCGGGCGCTCCCCCCGGCCTCGGCCTGAGCTCCGAGCAGCTCGACGAGCTCGCGGACTTCATCGAGAACGGCCTCTACGATCCCGCGTTCGTGACGACGCTCCAGCCCAGCGAGGACGATCTCGCCTTCTCCAAGAACCGCCCCGACCTGGCCGCCCTGGGAGCCAAGGATGGCCAGATGCTGAGCGGCCGTGCCCTCGACAACGACGATCCGCTGTCGCGGCGGGATCTGGGCCTCGAGTTCCTGGACGTGACCCAGAAGGTAAAGGCCGAGCTGTCCGACAGCGGCGCGTCGGCAGGGCGATCGCAGCACGTCTGGCGGCTCACCAATACCAGCGCGGACATCGTCGACACGCACCTGCTCGTGATCGTGATCGGGCTGCCCGCCGGCGTGCGGCTGCTGAACGCCAGCGGCACCACCCAGGCAGGCGATCCCTACCTGCGCGTGTTCCTGCGCGACGGCGTACTGAATCCAGGTCAGTCCATCACGGAGCCGCTGGTGTTCAGCCGGGGGCGCAGCATGCAGCCCAGCTACACGCTCTCGCTCCTGTCCGGGCAAGGGGCGCCGTGAGGTCCCGCTGAGTCGCTCAGCTCCCGCGGCGGAAAGGTCCGGCGCGGGAGCGCGGCTCGCTCGACGCCCGATCGCTAGAGCACACTCACGGTCACGCTCAGGGGCGCCTTCTGCACGACGCAGCTCGTCGGACTGCAAACGCTCAGGTTCAGCACTCCACCGACGGAGAACTGGCCGGCATGGCTGGCGACAAAGGGCAGCTGGAAGACGGCCGTCTTCTCCTCGTACTGACCATCGGCGCGCTCGAGCACCGGCTTGGGATAGGAGACGCCATCGGCCGGCGGCGAGGCTCTGAAGCGATACGGATACTGATCGTTGATGTGGAACCCCGCCTTCGCGGTCAGCGACACCCGGACGCTGCCCGCGATGCCTGCTCGAGCGGGGCTGCCCGCGCTGATCTCGACCAGATAGCTTTCGGCTTCGACCTTGGTCGGCGCTACCTGCATCGGCTGCGCTTCCTCTGCGCGCGAGGCGCCCCCAGGCGCCGCCGGCGCTGCCGTGGCGCCCAGCAGAGCGGTGAGCAGTGCGGGGAGTGCGAGCTGGTGTGCGGTTCGGACAATGCGCATGAAAAGCCTCCTTCGTTGGGTAGGACTGGATTCGGATCCTCTCGGCAACAGCCTCAGTTCACCGAGCGCAGCATGCTCGAGAACTGCTCGGGTGGAACGAACTCGGTGATTCGTGCCCGTTCCTGTCCGTTGGCGCCCAGCAGGATGACCGTGGGTAAGCCGACCACGCCGTACTTATCCTTGAGCTCGTCGATGGCCGGATCGTCGTCGGACGTCGCATCCACCTGCACGGCGACGAAGCGCGATGCTTCCTGCATGACGGTCGGATCCGCGAACGTATGCCGGGCCAATTCCTTGCACGCCCCGCACCACTCTGCGGTGAAGTCCAGGAGCAATGGCTTGGCCTCGCTCGCCGCTCGCTGGGTCGCGGTCGCTTCAGAGCGCTCCCAGCGCAACTGCGCCGGGGGGGCCTCCAGCCAGGCCACGAGCATCAACGCACCCCCGATCGAGCTCACGACGCCGGCCGCTTTCCGGAAGCGCGTGATGTGTCCGGCATCGAAGGACAGGTGAATGGCACCGAGCAAGACGCCCGCCACCAGCAAGGCGGCCGCGAAGCTCGGCCGCGAGCCGCCCCAGTGCGAGAGGCTGGCGAGCGGACGCAGCGCATTTTGGAGGAAATAGAGCGCCAGCACGCCGAGCACGACGCCGAAGAAGGACTTCGTCCAGAGCATCCAGCGGCCGGCCCTCGGCAGCCTCACCGCGAAGGTCCCTACCAGCCAGAAGGGAATGCCGAGCCCAATGGAAAATGCAAACAGCACCAACGAGCCGAGCGCCGCGCTGCGCGTCTTGCCGATCCAGAGCAAGATGCCGGTGAGCACCGGCCCGGTACAGGGGGCCGCGACCAGGCCGCTCACGAGACCGATCAGGAATGCCCCGCCATAACCGGCGCCGCCGACCCGAGCCAGACGATTGGTGACGCCGCTGGGCAACATGAACTCGAACGCGCCGAACATCGACGCCGCCAACCCCAGGAAGACCAGCGCGATGAAGGTCGTCACCCACGGGTTTGCGAGGGCCGAGCCGAAGAGGCTGCCGGTGAGCCCGGCGATCAACCCGAGAGGAGTGAACATCGCGGCGATCCCCAGGACGAAGGCGCTGGAGAGCGCCATCGCTTGTCTGCGCGAGCTATCGCCTCGGGCACCGAACACGCTCACCGTGATCGCCACCATCGGATAGACGCAGGGGGTCAGGCACACCAGCAGACCACCCAGGAAGGCCGTCAGCGCGGCGTAGAACGGGCCCCGCGCCAGCCCTTCTTGAAAGAGATCGGGGCCCGCCGCGAGAACGACGCCGGGAGTCAGGAGGACCAGGGAGAGCGCGCTCAGCGTGAGAGAGCGCGCCTGCAGAGTGCGGGGGTTGGGTGGGGTCATGGTCGGGCCTCATTCACTGTTGGGGCGAGGAGCATTGACGACGTCCTCGCAAGGAGCCGAATCGAACTTCCCGGTCAGCCAGAGCACGATGCAGCGATCGAGGCTGTCGCCCGTCCGCGCTCGTTGGCCGCCCTTGTGATGTTCGATCCCTCGTGTCTTGCGGACCAGGGAGAGTTGATTGGGATCTGCCTGGAGCGTGGCGACCTCGGACAGCGTCTCCGGCTCCAGGCTGACGAGCGACACGTAGGAGGATAGGTATTCTAGGTCGGTCGTGGGATCGCCCGCCGGGGTATCGGGTGCCGATAACCTGAGGCCCCCGTAGCCATACACGCGCAGATTGCGCCCCGCTTGCCCGTGGCAGTCGAGCGTTCCGCAGCTCAGCAGCAGCGCGTCGCTGACGACGGGGAAGTCGGCCGCGGCGGGAGCCGCGAGCACCGCCTCATGCTCGTACGTCTGAGCTTCCAGGTTCGGGGCGCAGCCGGCGAGCAGCAGCAACAGACCGGCGCCGCTCCGCGGCCAGCATCGAATGCTCAATGACATTGGCTGACAGGCACTTCCTCGACCTCGGGGTCGTCGATCAAAAAGACGTGACCAGCCGACGCCGGCCCGGCGGGATCGCCGTGGCAGCCGGCGCAGGAACCATCTCGGTAGACCGGTGTATCCATCTCACGGAAGACATCGCCGCGCTGCATGTTCACCCAGATCGGCCCTTCCAACGAGTACTCTCCTGGTCGCGCGAAGAAGTTCCCCGCGCAGTTCGTGGTGCTGGAGAACCTGTTGCCCAGAGCATCGATCAGGGTGACCGTCACACCCTCGATCGGCTGCAGCGAATTCGCGTCGATGTACACCGTACCCGCGACGGAAAACGGCGGAGCGTTGCCTGCGTCGTCATGGCAGAGCAGACAAGGCTGCCCTGGGCGATGCAATGGGCCTTCTCTCACGCCTGGTGCCTCCGGACCGAGCGCCTCGATGGCTTGGTCTCGAGCCGGATCGGCGCAACTCGCTAGAGCGCCGATCAGGATCGCGCTCGCGAGCGCGCGCAGCGAGCCAAGAAGGTTGCTCGATGCTCTCGAAGCTGTGCTAACTAACATTCTCGCAGTTGCCCTGCGCGAGAGCGCATCGCGCTCTCGCCGGCGATGAGAAGGAGAAGACTGCACATGACAAGCCACATGACAAACAATGTTCTGAGTGGCCTCGGCTCGCGGAAGCTCGCATTCAGCCTGCGCACGCTGCTGTCGGCGGGGCTCTTGTCCCTGTATGCAGCGTGCGGCGGCGCGGCTCGACCTCCCGCCAATTCGCCAGCTGATGGTGCTTCGGTGGTGGGTGAGCTGGCGCCCGAAAGCGAGTTCGCCGTGCTGCAAGGCAGCGGCACCATCAACCTGAGCTCGCTCCGAGGCAAGGTCGTGCTCCTGGACTTCTGGGCATCGTGGTGTGCACCTTGCCAGGAGGAGCTGCCCTTGCTGGACGACATGGCCGTTCGCCTGAAGGACAAGGGCGTCGAGGTCGTCGGACTTTCGATCGACGACAGCCCGGGTGACGCCGAGCAATTCCTCACGCGCAAGAGCAGCTGGTCGCTGACGCTGGGGCATGATTCGGATCAGAAGGTGGCGAACCACTTCAAGCCGCCCAAGATGCCGACCTCCTACGTCATCGACCGCAAGGGCGTAGTCCGGCAAGTGAACGCGGGCTTCGAGCGCGACGACATGAAGAAGATCGAGGCGCAGCTGCTCGAGCTCGCCGCGGCCGACTAGGACGCGACGGACTGCGCCGGCGGCATCGGCTGGGTGTGGCGGGCCAGAGAGTGAGTTCGCTCTCTGCCGCCAGCCCGGCGCAGCGCCATTCCGAGGGGGGGTACGCAGGGTCAAAACGTCGCCTCCACGGCCAGGGTCGAGTAACCCATGAAGCGCTCGCTGACGTAGAGCGCGTCACTGAAGCTGGTGCGCCCTGCATCAAACTCGAACACGAGATCCCAGCGGTTCCCTGGCGGCTCGGCGAGCCCCAGGCGGACACCACCGCCGAGGGTGATGATTTGCAGCGGCCCGAGCTCGCGATTGCCAGTGCGAAACACGGGCACGCCGAGGGCCCCGTCAGGCCCGGGAATCGCCTCATAGGCGCGACGCCAGAAGCGGGCTGCCCCCTGGATGTGGTGGCGCAAGTGCGGCCACAGCTCCAGCCTGCGGCGCACATCGAAGATGTACCGAAGCTCGCTGGTCAGCGCCCGCACGCCCCAGTCATCCGCGTAGAGCCGTTCATCCAGGCGCAACGTCGACGCGTCGGCCCGGTGGGCGAGATGAACGCTGAGGGCGTGGCGGTCGCGCGCGTCTGGCACCTGCTCACTGGGACGCAAGCTCAGCCGCAGGCGGTTCACTTCCTCGACGGAGGTGCCCGCCGGGATCTCAGCGGCCTGCCCGGGAGCAAACAGCGGGACATAGCGGTACGGCTTGGCGAGATATCCTCGCTCGAAGCTGCCGTCCCACTGAATGCTGCCGATCATCGAACGACTGAGCACGACGGTCAGCCCCAGCTGCAGACTGTTCACGTGCTTGGAATGCCAGTACTCATGCGGCAGATCGGTCCGTCCGACCGAGTCTTGCTCCCGCGAGAACGCCAGGTAGGGAGTCAGGTTCTTGTCCAGCAGATCCAGGCTCAGCGTGCCGCCACCGGTGATGGAGAGGTAGTCTGGCTCTCGAGAAATCACCGCCGAGGCACCCAGCGTAACCGGCTCGAAGGCGGCGCTGCCCGACACGCCACCGGCGTGGCGCACCTCCGTCCAATGCGGAGACGCGGTCGAGACGATGTCGACGGAGGCAGCGCTCACCACATCCACCAGGTAGTGTCCATTCACTGACCAACCGCTGACGTCGTCCGTGAGCCCAGCTGAAACAGTCGGGCTGAGCACGCTCACATGATCGCTGTCCAAGTAGCCCGAGGTCTCGAGCGAGACGTGGGCCGCGGGACCGCTCCGAGTGCGCGAACTGGAAGCAGCGGGCGGCGCGTCCCTCACGGGCGGTTCGCTCATGGCCCTACCGCTCGTGCCCGCTACTGGGAGCAGGGAGGGCTCGGTCACCAGCGCGGGCTGGAGGGCGGCGCTGGGAGGCGAGGCGATCGGTACCGGCTCCGCGCTGCCCGCTTCTGCCGGCGGTGTTTCCACCTCCTGCGCGTTCGGGACGTCCGCGGGCGCAAGCTGGTCCGCTGCGACCACGTCCAGGACGCTCGGCTTCGAGCTCTTCTTCGCTCTCGCCCGGGAGCCCTTGCGCGCTCGTGCCGCCGAGCGCTTGCGCGCCTGGGCCGTACTCTTCTTTGCCTTGGGCGACCGCTTCCGAGCTTTCGCACGGGAGCCGCTGCTGTTGTCCGCTACCGGATCCTGACTCGCCGGAGCTGCGGCAGCGGGCCAGGCGATCTGCACGCCTAGGATGAGGAGCAACACAGCGAAGCTGCGCACGACAACGACCCGGCATGAGGACTCAATTGCAGCCGCATCCGCCTTTGGCACCCGAATCACCACCAACGGCACCTTCATGAATGGCGTACACATGTGCGGGCCCGGCCCGCGACAGATCACCGAGCAACATCGTGGGATGCGCGAGCTTTCCGCGCTCGTAGGGCTTCAGTCTCGCGCAGCCGGCGGGGCTGACGATCAGTACCAACAGCAAGCTGCTTCGCAGGAGCTGCACAACCGTCATGGCGTGAACGTGAGAACGATGCCGTTGAAGTTGGAGGCGCTCGCTTGCGCGCTGGCTGCGCTGGGCCCCTTCGTGAACGTCTCGAAGTGATTGGGGCCGGAGTTGTTCGAGTCCGTCACCTCGAAGTACACTCGATACGCGCCGTCGGGCACGACCTGGCCGTTGTAGTCTTCGCAGTTCCAGGTCACGTTGTGCGCGCGGTGTGCGCTCAGCGTGGCAGACGACACAGCGTCGACCTTGTTGCCCGGGACACCCGCCGCCCTGGTTGCAGCGTTCCAGGCGGTGACGTGCGAGAGGCGCTTGTTGCCCCAGACGTCGAGCGACTTGATAAAGGCCCCTGCCCCGTTGGCGATCCAGATCGCGCCGACGTTGCGCGGTTGATATTTGCCTCCAGGAGCCGTGGTCGTCACTGACACGGCGAGGGAGCAAGTCGATGAGACTGTGGTGGAGCCGCCGCTCGGCAGTCCGCTGTCCCCGCCCGCCGGGCTTCCGCCCGTCGCGCTTCCGCCCGCCGCGCCTCCGCCCGCCGGACTTCCAGCCATCGAGCTTCCGCTCACGGAGCTTCCGCTGATCGCGCTGCCCCCACCGGCGGAGTTGCTGTTCACGGCGGCGTTGCCGGCACCCGCGGAGCCAGCGAGAGGTAACGCGCCGGGGCTACCCTCTTCCTCTACGATTCCGTCGTCGGTCGACGCAAACTCGATCCCAGCACCGGCGTCTGACCCCGCGGGGCCGGCGCCGAAGCTGACCGGTCCCAGACTGGGCCAGAATTGCGATTCGGGCTCATACGAGGAAGTGCAGCCGGCCCACGCCCACGCGCAGCCGAGCAGCAGCCCCCCGCTGCGCCGAAACACTAAAGTTCGAGGTGGTGACATCGATCGGTCTACTTGGTCCCCGCTTCCCCAGGCAGGCAGGCAGACCTTCTGCCGTGCAGGTGCGAATTGTCTGCTTCCCGCCGCGCATTGGCTCACGGGACGTGTAGGTGTGCCGGCAGCCGCAACTTTTCTGGAGCGAACGGCTTGCGCGGTGGGTAGTTTTGGGAAAGTTCTGATGCGGGCTGATTGCTTGGGATCAGCCGGAAGCCGGTTTGGTTACTGCCGCTGAAAACTTCATGGTCATGAAAAAACGAACAGCGCTCCCACGACATCGGTTCCGGCGCGGATACTCCGCCCTCGCGGTCTTGCTGCTGCTGGGAGCCTGCAGCCGTCGGGTCCCCGAAGCTGCGCCCGAGCCCCGTGCGCAAGCGGCCGGTGGCAGCCGAGCTCCCGAGAAGGTCGACCTCGAAGATGAGGCGATGGGCACCAACGTTCACTTCATCGCGTACACCAACGATCAGGTCGACAGCGAGCACGTCCGTGCGGCCATGTCCCGCGCTCTCGACGAGATCCGGCGCCTCGAGCGCATCCTCAGCGAGTGGCGCAACGACAGTGAGGTCGGCAAGATCAATCTCAACCCCGGTCACTGGGTAACTGTGGGCCCGGAGACCTTCGCCGTGATCCGGAGCGGGCTGGACGCGGGCCGCGCGTCGCAGGGAGCCTTCGACATCACGTTCCAGGTCATGAGCGACGTGTGGAGGTTTGGCAGCGCCGCGGAAGCAGTGCCGAAGGTTCCGTCGAAGGCCGAGATCGAACGCCGCCGTCGCTTCGTGGACTACCGCAAGGTCGAGCTCGATCCACCGCAGCAAGCCGTGCGCATTCCTGCGGGCTACAAGATCGGGTTGGGCGGGATCGCCAAGGGATACATCGTCGATCGCGCCGCCGACGTCCTGAAGAAGGCTGGCCTTCAGAGCTTCCTGGTGCAGGCCGGCGGTGACCTGTACGGTGCCGGGAGAAAGCCGGACGGTTCTCCCTGGGTGAGCGGCATTCAAGACCCGCGAGCCGCGCAGGGGGAGTTCTTCGCGACCATCGAGCTCACCGACCACGCCTTCTCGACGGCCGGTGATTATGCCCGTGCGTACGTGCTGGGCGGCCACCGCTACCATCACATCATCGACCCGCACACAGGCTATCCGGCGACCGCGTCGCGCAGCGTGACCGTGTGGGCCGAGGACGCGACGACCGCCGACGCGATCGACGACGCCGTATTCATCCTGGGGCCGGAACGAGGACTGAAGCTGGCCGAAGCCAGCCCGGGCGTCGGCGTGGTGATCGTCGACGCGAACAACAAGGTATGGGTGAGCCCGCGGCTGGCGGGTCAGGTGCATGTGACCCGGCAGCCCACCGACGGCATCTAGAAGCGCCGCTCAGTCGTCGTCATCGTCGTCGTCGTCATCGTCGTCGTCGTCATCGTCGTCATCATCATCGTCGAAAGGCGGGTTGGGAGCGCTGGGCTGCTGGGGCGCCGCGCTCGGCTGCTGGGGCGCCGCGCTCGGCGGCCGCACCGCTGCCGGCGGAGGGGCCCCAGCGTCAGGAGCAAGCAGCACGGGCGTCTGCTGCGGCTCGCTCGAGCTTGCCGGCGTGGAGGCTACCGGCGGCGCGACGACCGTCGGGGCCGCAGCCGGGGCGCCTGCGCTCGAGTCCGCGCTCCCGGAACCAAAAATCTTCTGACCGTCGGCGGTGCGCAGCACCGGAGCGGCAGCGTTGCGGGTATCTGCAGGCTCCGCTGCCCTCGATCCCCCTGCGGGCGAGCAGCCAGCGCCCACCGTGCCTAGAGAGATGGCAAAGAAGATGCGCCACCATTGCGCTGCGCTCATCGCCGCCCTCGTATCTGCCTGAACCATCACATTTCCTCTGGGTATGCCGCGACCTGCGGACTGAGGCTGGGGGCTCGAATGAGAAGTCGAGCCCGCGTGCACTCAGTACCCGGTCGAGCAAAAGGCAGGCAGCTCGGGGAGCTTCAGGGAGAGATCGTCTCGAACACGGCGATCGTCTGGCTCTGGCCGTCCTTCGTGGCGATCACCCGTGAGCGGATATGCTTCTGCCGAGCGGAGATGCGCGCCAGCGGAGCTTCGCACACGGCATAGACCGTGCCATCGATCGGATCCCAGCCGATGTCGCGGAAGGTCTTGAGCACCGTGCCGTCGGCCTTTTCGACCACCACGTCGATGCGGTCGTAGCCGCGCACGTCCTGGCGAATGTGCGAGACCACGATCTCGGCGTCGTCGTCGATCGGTGGCGGGCGCAACACGGGCGCCGGCTCGAGCTCGATCAGCTGCACCCGCAAGCCCTTGCGCAGCAGGTCGTCGACGCGCGCACGGCTGCTGCCGATGTCGAAACCGCCGCGGCCCTCGAGGAAGCGGCCCAGACGGCTCACCAGGTCCACGAAGCGCGCTTCCTCGGCGCCGCCGCCCGCCGCCGACGCGAACAGCTCCTCCTCGAAGGCGGCCGCCTCCGCGTCGGGCATGTCTCCGCTCTGGTAGGCGTCCAGCGCCTCGAACGGCGCGCGCGAGTGGGTCATGCGGCCTCCCAGGACATGCGCTTGGACATGCACTCGCGCAAGCTGGACAGCGTGCGGTGCCGCAAGACACGCGCGTTGGCCGGGCTGATCGCGAGCGCCGCCGCCACCTGATCGTGATCGCGAGCCTCGACGTAACCGAGCCGCACGACCTCTCGGGCGCGCTTCGAGAGCTGGCTCAGGCAGTCCTCCAGGTGCGCGATCTCGTAGCTCTCGCCCTCGACGGCCTGCACCGGGACGGCCTCCAGCGCGGGACCGTACTTCTCCCACAGCAGTGCGCGCCGCTCGCGCTGGCGCACCCGGTCGTGGGCCAGGTTGCGGCAGATGCCGAGCACGAAGCCGCCCAGCCGCTCCGGATCTTCGACGCGGCCGGTGCGCAGCGCCTCGACCAGGGCAAGCAGCGCATCCTGCGCGAACTCCTCCACCGCCTCGACGCTGCGCAAACGCCGGCGCGCGAACGCGCGCACCGCGGGGACGAAGCGCCGGCACAGCTCGCTCTCCGCCGGCAGCAACCCCTGTTGGGCTTGCTGTACCAGAGCGGAGACGGGTTGGACCGGGAGCGTCATTTCAGGCGCAGCCTAGCAGGTCATCGGATCCGAAAAAAGATTCGGGCCCGTGTAACGCGCCCGCGGCTCGCGCCACTTCAGCGCGCAAAGCCATGCAGAACTCACGTTACCAGCTGCTTCAGCGCAAACTGACTCGAATCGGTACGGTCATCGCGGGCATGCTCGCGTCCTTCGCGGCGGTCACGGCCCTGCGCGCGACGCGCACCGTCGACGCACCGTATCCGGACGTACACGCCAGCCAGGACCCCGCCGTGATCGAGCGCGGTCGCTACCTGGTCGAAGGCGTCGCCCATTGCGGCGAGTGCCACGGCGCCGTGGACCCGCCGGCGGTGTCGCGCGTCGGGCGTCCGATGATCGGCGGCGCGGAGTTCGTGCTGCCGGTCGGGACCTTCCGCGTGCCCAACATCACGCCCGACGTCGAAACCGGCATCGGCGCGGTCAGCGATCCGGCGATCGCGCGGCTGATCCGCTACGGCGTGAAGCCGAACGGTCAGATCGCTCCACCCTTCATGCCCTTCGCCGATCTCTCGGACGGCGATCTCACCGCCATCATCTCCTACCTGCGCACGCAGCAGCCGGTGCGCCACGAGGTGCCCGAGCACGACATCAACGTGCTCGGACGCATCGCGCAGGCCTACTTCCTGCAACCGAAAGGCCCCAGCGAGCCGCCGCGCAAGGTGGTCACGCCCGAGCCGAGCGCCGAGTACGGCCGCTACATCGCGACCAGCATCGGCAACTGCGTGATGTGTCACACCAAGATCAACCCACGCACCGGCGGCTTCGACGGACCGATGTTCGGCGGCGGCGGCTTGCACGAGGCCGTCAACAACCCGGAGAAGAAGTACATGGCGCCCAACCTCACGCCCGATCCGCGCTGGGGCTGGCTCTCGAGCTGGGACGAGCAGCAGTTCGTCACGCGCTTCCACTCCGGCCGCGTACACGCCGACTCGCCCATGCCCTGGGAGCGCTTTCAGATCATGACCGACAACGACCTGCTGGCGATCTACCGCTATCTGCGGACGTTGCCGGCAGCCCCTCGCAGCGGGCCGGATCCGCGCCAGCGCGAGGTCGAGCTGGCGAAGATGACCTTCTGAACGGGCTCGACAAGGGGGCGGGGTCACACTAGGCTTCAACGGACATGTCGTCTCGGGCGTCCAACTTTACGGGCTTTACCAGCTCCTGCCGCTGCGGCCGTTATTGGCGCTGGCGGTGGAAGGCGGCCGTAGTCCGTTGTAGCTAGCAGCCCCGCCCCGGCTCTTCTCACAACCCTCGGTCGTAATGACCGGGGGTTTTTTGCTTTGTGCGTCTTCAAACCCCAGCCCCGAAAGCCCCTTCGTCATGCCTGTATCCGCCAGCGAACCCCAGAACACCGTTCCCACGCCCTCGGAGCTCGCGCAACGTTACCCGCTGGGCGGCTCCGCCGCGCAGGGCATCGCCGCCGCGCGCCGGGCCGCGATCGAGCTGGTGCACGGCCGCGACGACCGCCTGCTGTGCGTCGTCGGCCCGTGTTCCATCCATGACCCGGAGAGCGCGCTGGAGTACGCGGCGCGGCTCGCGCACAGCGCCGAGCAGTTCGCCTCCGAGCTGTTGATCGTGATGCGCGTGTACCTGGAGAAGCCGCGCAGCAGCCTGGGCTGGAAGGGCTTGATCAGCGATCCGCACCTCGACGGCCGCTGCGACATCGGTCACGGGCTGTGTGTGGCGCGCGAGCTGATGACGAGCATCGCGCAGCGGGGCCTGCCCCTGGCGACCGAGCTGCTCGACACGAACCTCGCGGTGTACTTCAGGGACCTGCTGAGCTGGGCGGCGATCGGCGCGCGCACCAGCGAGAGCCAGCCGCACCGCGAGCTGGCCTCGTCGCTGCCCTTCCCGGTGGGGTTCAAGAACGGTACCGACGGGCGCATCGAGGGCGCGCTCGGCGGTCTGCGCAGCGCCGCCGAGCGCCACCGGCGCCTGGCTCCCGACGCACGCGGGGTGTTGCGACCGCTGCAGAGCGCAGGCAACCCGAACTGCCACCTGACGCTGCGCGGCGGCATTTCGGGCCCCAACTACGGCGCCGAGCACGTCGACGCCGCCCACCAGAGCGCGCGGCGCGCGGGCTTGCCGAGCCGCGTGCTGATCGATTGCAGCCACGGCAACAGCGGCAAGCAACACGAGAACCAGATCGGCACCTGCGCCGCGGTCGCGGAACAGGTCGCCGGCGGCAGCCGGCACGTGCTCGGCGTGATGATCGAGAGCCATCTGGTTGCCGGCCGGCAGGCTCTGAGTTGTGGGCCAGCAGGACTGAGATATGGCCAAAGCATTACCGACGCTTGCGTGGATTTCTCCACCACGGTGGGCATGCTGGAGGGCCTGGCGCGAGCGGTGCGGGAGCAGAGGGCTCGAGGGCTCGAGGGCTCGAGGGGCCATGGCGAGCCGAACCGTGCTACGTCGTCGGCAGAGGTCCCCGCATGTCCAGCTTGAATCCCGTTTCCGTAGACGCTCGCGCCGCCCACCCCCACTTTCTGCGCCTGAACGCCGCCGACAACGTGCTGGTCGCCGTGAGCGAGCTGGCAGAGAAGACGCCGATCGAAGGCGTGGTGACGCGCCAGCCGATCCCGGCGGGGCACAAGCTGGCTGCCAGGGCCATCGCCGCGGGCGAGCCGGTGCGCAAGTTCGGGCAGATCATCGGCTTCGCGCAGGGCAACATCCAGCCGGGCGAGCACGTGCACGAGCACAACTGCGCGTACGCGGAGTTCAGCCGCGACCTGCAGTTCGGCAGCGACTATCAGCCCACGGATTTCGTGCCGGCGGCGGAGCGCGCCACCTTCCAGGGCTTCGTGCGCGCGGACGGCAGGGTCGCCACGCGCAACATGCTGGGCGTCGTCACCACCGTGAACTGCTCGGCGACCGTGGCGCGCGCCATCGTCGACCGCCTGCGCCAGCAGGCGCTGCGCGACTTCCCGCAGATCGACGACATCGTGGCCTTCACGCACACGGGCGGCTGCGGCACCGCCACGACGGGCGAGAACATCGAGACCTTGCGGCGCACGCTGGCGGGGTTCATCCAGCACCCCAACCTCGCGGGAGTGCTGCTGCTCGGGCTCGGGTGCGAAGCGAATCAAGGCTCGGCGGTGCTCGAAAGCGCGGGGCTCCAGGAAGGGCCCCATTTGCGGTACTTGAACATTCAGGACGTGGGCGGCAGCCGCGCCACCCTGGAGCGCGGCGTCGAGGCGCTGCTGCAGATGCTGCCCCATGCCAACGAGGCGCGCCGCCAGACGGTGTCCGCCGAGCACATCGTGCTGGCCCTGCAGTGCGGCGGCTCCGACGGCTACTCCGGCATCACCGCCAACCCGGCGCTGGGCGCCGCGGCGGATCTGGTCGTGCGCCACGGGGGCACGGCGATCCTGTCCGAGACCCCGGAGATCTACGGCGCCGAGCAGCTGCTCACCCGCCGCGCGGCGAGCCGCCAGGTGGCGGAGAAGCTGATGGAGCGGATCCGCTGGTGGGAAGAGCACGTGCGCGCGACCGGCGGCTCGATGAACAACAACCCGTCCCATGGCAACAAGAAGGGCGGGCTGACGACCATCCTGGAGAAGAGCCTGGGCGCCGTCGCCAAGGGCGGCACGACCGGCCTGATGGGCGTGTACAAGTACGCCGAGCCGATCACGGAGCGCGGCTTCGTGTTCATGGACTCCCCCGGCAACGATCCGTACTCGGCGACGGGTCAGGTGGCGAGCGGCGGCAACATCATCTGTTTCACCACCGGCCGCGGCTCCGTGTACGGCTGCAAGCCCGCGCCGTGCCTGAAGCTGACCACCAACACGCCGCTGTACGAGAAGATGAAAGAGGACATGGACATCGACTGCGGGGTGCTGCTCTCGGGCCAGACCACGGTGCAGAAGCTGGGCCAGCAGATCTTCCAGCGCGTGCTGGAGGTGGCCTCCGGTGACAAGTCGAAGAGCGAGGAGTTCGGCTTCGGTGACAACGAGTTCGTGCCCTGGCGCATCGGCGCCGTGATGTGACGGTGTCGGGCGTGCCTCCCTCGAAGACCCGGGGCTGGCAGTTCTGGATCGATCGCGGCGGGACCTTCACCGACATCGTCGCGCGGCGCCCGGACGGGAGCTGCGTGACCGCCAAGCTGCTCTCCGAGCACCGCGAGCAATATGCGGACGCGGCCGTCGCGGGCATGCGCCGCCTGCTCGGGTTGAGCGCGGGTGACCCGCTGCCGATCGAGCAGATCGAGGTCGTGAAGATGGGCACGACGGTCGGCACCAACGCCTTGCTCGAGCGCAAGGGAGAGCGGACCTTGCTGCTGATCACGCGCGGCTTTCGCGATCAGCTGCGCATCGCCTATCAGACGCGGCCGAAGCTGTTCGCGCGCGAGATCCAGCTGCCGGAGCTGCTCTATGCCAAGGTGGTCGAGCTGGACGAGCGGGTGGGCGCGGACGGCGCCGTCGTGCGCGCGCTCGACGAGCAGCAGGCGCGCCACGAGTTGCAGCAGGCGTACGCCCAGGGCTATCGCTCGGTCGCGATCGTGCTGCTGCACGCCTGGCGCTACCCGGAGCACGAGCGGCGCGTCGAGGCGCTGGCGCGGGAGCTGGGCTTCCCGCAAGTCTCCGCCTCCCACGCCGTGAGCCCGCTCCTGAAGGTCGTGCAGCGCGGCGACACGACGGTGGTGGACGCGTACCTGTCGCCGGTATTGCGGCGCTACGTGCAGCAGGTGCAGCACGAGCTGGAGCAGGAGGGCCGGCACGCGCCGCTGTTCTTCATGAAATCCAACGGCGGGCTCAGCGAGGCCTCGAGCTTCCGCGGCAAGGACTCGATCCTGTCGGGCCCCGCGGGCGGCATCGTGGGGCTGGTGCACACCTGCCTGCAGGCGGGTTTTCAGCAGGTGATCGGCTTCGACATGGGCGGCACTTCGACCGATGTCTCGCATTTTGCCGGCCAGAGCCTGGCGGACTCCGAGCGCCAGTTCGAGACGCGGGTCGCCGGCGTGCGCGTGGCCGCGCCGATGATGGCGATCCACACCATCGCCGCGGGCGGCGGCTCGATCCTGCATTTCGACGGTCAGAGGTTCCAGGTGGGCCCGGACTCGGCCGGGGCCAGCCCGGGCCCGGCCTGCTACCGGCGCGGCGGGCCGCTGACGGTCACCGACTGCAACGTGCTGCTCGGCAAGCTGCACCCGGATTTCTTTCCGAGGGTGTTCGGTCCGGCCGCGGCCGCGCCGATCGATCGGGAGCGGGTGCGCGAGCTGTTCGCCGCCCTGGCGCGGGAGGTCTCGCGGGCCACGGGGCGCGAGACCAGCCCGGAGCAGGTGGCAGAGGGCTTCCTGCGCATCGCCACGCTGAACATGGCCAACGCCATCAAGGTGATCTCCATCCAGCGCGGCCACGACGTCACCCGCTACACGCTGTCCAGCTTCGGCGGCGCCGGTGGCCAGCATGCCTGCCTGGTCGCCGATGAGCTGGGCATGCAGCGCGTCTACATCCATCCCTACGCGGGCGTGCTGTCGGCGCTGGGCATGGGCGTGGCGGACATCACGGCCATGCGCGAGCGCACCTTCGAGCGGCCGCTCGCGCCCGAGTCCAGCGCGGCCATGGAGCGCGAGCTGGAGCTGCTCGCCGAGGCCGCCCGCGCCGAGGTGCGCGCGCAGGGAGTGCCTCCGGAGCGCATTCACGTCGTGCGGCGCGTGCACCTGAAGTACGCCGGAACGGACACCTCGCTGGCGCTGCCGGCCGGCGATCTCGCGAGCCTGCAGCGCGCCTTCGAAGCGGCCTACCGCACGCGCTTCGCCTTTCTCATGCCCGAGCGCGGGCTGGTGATCGAAGCGCTCTCCGTCGAAGCCGTCGGAGCCATGGACACGCCCGACGCGCTGGCTCCGCCGGCAGCGATCGCGCCGGGCCCGCCTGCCGCGCACACCCGCCTCTATGCAGGCGGCTGCTGGCACGACGCGCCCATCTTTCGCCGCGAAGAGCTCGCGCCGCGTCAGGTGATCGAGGGCCCGGCCGTGCTCGCCGAGCAGAACGCGACCACCGTGGTGGAGCCCGGCTGGCGCGCGCTCGTCACGGCGCACCATCACCTGCTGCTGGAGCGCCTGGCGCCCCGCGCCAGCTTGACTGCGCCCGGCGCTCACGCGGACCCGGTGTTGCTCGAGGTGTTCAACAATCTGTTCCTGTCCATCGCCGAGCAGATGGGTCAGCGGCTGGCCAGCACGGCCTATTCGGTCAACATCAAGGAGCGGCTCGACTTCTCCTGCGCGGTGTTCGACGCCAGCGGGGCTCTGGTGGCCAACGCCCCGCACATGCCCGTGCACCTGGGCAGCATGGGCGAGTCGATCCGGGTCGTGCTGCGCGCCAACGCCGGTCGCATGCGCCCCGGCGACGCTTACGTGCTCAACGACCCCTATCACGGCGGCACGCACCTGCCCGACGTGACGGTGGTGGTGCCGGTGTTCGCGGAGAGCAGCGCCGAAGATCCTCGGCCGGACGGTGAAGCAGCGCTGTTCTACGTGGCGGCGCGCGGCCACCACGCGGACATCGGCGGCATCACCCCCGGCTCGATGCCGCCGATGTCGCGCAGCGTGGAGGAGGAGGGCGTACTGCTCGACAACTTCCAGCTGGTGGAGGGGGGGCGGCTGCGCGAGGCGGAGCTGCGCTCGCTGCTCGCTTCGGCGCGCTATCCGGCGCGCAATCCCGATCAGAACCTGGCCGACCTGCGCGCCCAGCTCGCGGCCTGCGAGAAGGGGCGCGAGGAGCTGCTCGCCCTGGTGCGGCAGTACGGGCTGGCCACGGTGCGCAGCTACATGGATCACGTGCAAGATCATGCCGAGGAGTGCGTGCGGCGAGCGATCGCCGCGCTGCGCGACGGCGAGTTCGAGTCGCGTCTGGACAGCGGCGCTCGCATCCGGGTGCGCGTGCAGGTGGATCACGCGGCGCGCAGCGCCCGCGTCGATTTCACGGGCACCAGCGCCCAGCTGGAGAGCAACTTCAACGCGCCGCCGGCGGTGGTGCGCGCGGCGGTGATGTACGTCTTCCGCACGCTGGTCGAAGAGGACATCCCCATGAACGAGGGCTGTCTGCGACCGATCGAGATCGTGATCCCGGAGGGCTCGATGCTCGCTCCGCGCCCCCCGGCGGCCACCGTCGCCGGCAACGTCGAGACCTCCCAGGCGCTGACCGACGCGCTCTACGGCGCCCTGAACGTGATGGCGGCCTCGCAGGGCACGATGAACAACTTCACCTTCGGCGATCAGCGCTACCAGTACTACGAGACGATCGCCGGCGGCTCCGGCGCCGGCCCCGGCTTCCACGGCACGGCCGCCGTGCAGACTCACATGACCAACTCGCGCATCACCGACCCCGAGGTGCTGGAGCTGCGCTTCCCGGTGCGCATCGAGGAGCACTCGATCCGCGCCGGCTCGGGCGGGAGCGGGCGCTTTCGCGGGGGCGACGGCGCGCTCCGGCGCGTGCGGTTCCTGGAGCCCATGACCGCCGCCATCCTCGCGGACCGGCGGCGCGTCGCTCCCCACGGCCTGGCTGGTGGCTCACCGGGAGAGTGCGGGCAGACCTGGGTCGAGCGCGCCGATGGCAGCCGAGAAGTGCTGGCCTCCTGCGCGCAGGTCGAGGTGCAGGCGGGGGACGCCGTCGTCATCTCCACGCCCTCGGGCGGTGGCTACGGGGCCCCGGTGTAAGCCCGGCTCCTCGAAGAAACCCGCGGCCCGCTGCCGCGTAGGAGAGCTGAGATGCGAGGCCTGCGGACAGCTCTCTGGGCAGCGAGACGAACCGAGCCCTCGGTGCATCCCGGGCAGGCCGACGCGGAGGCCTGCGGGCTCGCAAAGACGTTGCTTTCCAGCGGTTCCGCGCCAGACCAGAAAAAAGCGCTGGGCCGAATGTCGATCTCGAGCAGGCTCAAACGACATCTGGGCATGACCCTGCAGACGAGCTCTCCCCTCCCCGGCGCGCCCTGGGCGCGCGCGGTTCACGGCGTGACGTCCCTGATCTCTCGCATCCAGTCGCGCTCGCGGCAGCCCGCCAACGCGCCGCGCAGCGGGGACCAGCCGCAGATCGGGGAGTACGTGCTGGGCGAGAAGCTCGGCGAGGGCGGCATGGGCGTCGTCTACAAGGGCAGCCACGCCTGCTCCGAGCGGCCCGTGGCGATCAAGCTGCTGCCCGCGCAGCGTGCCAGCCGCGAGAACATCCAGCGCTTCGAGCGCGAGGCGCGGCTCGCTCGCCGGCTCAGCCACCCCAACACGATCGAGGTGTATGACCTGGGTCGCACCCGCGAGGGCTTGCCGTATTTCACGATGGAGCTCGTGGACGGCCTCGATCTGCAGACGCTCGTGGAGCGCGAGGGGCCGCTGGCTCCCGCGCGCGTCGCGCACCTGCTGAGCCAGCTCGCCGGGGCGCTCGACGAGGTGCACTCGGCGGGCCTGATCCACGGCGACGTGAAGCCCGCGAACGCCATGCTGTGCCGTGGCGATCGGGTGAAGATGCTGGATTTCGGCCTTTCGCGCCCGGTCGATGAGTCGATCGCGGACGACGAGGGCGACGGCTATGCAGCGATCGCGGGCACGCCGCTCTACCTGGCCCCCGAGGCGATCACCGCGCCCGAGAACGTGGATGCGCGCAGCGATCTGTACGCGCTGGGCGCCCTCGGCTACTTCTTGCTCACCGGCGTGCCGCCGTTCAGCGGCAGGACGCTGGTCGAGGTCTGCAGCCAGCACGTGCACAGCCAGCCGCTGCCGCCGTCCCGCAGGCTCGGGGTGTCCGTGCCCGCGCAGCTCGAGGCGCTGCTGCTGGAGTGCCTGGACAAGGCGCCGGAGCGACGCCCCCGCAGCGCCGCCGCGCTGCAAGCTCGGTTGCGCCGGATGGCGACGGCCTGGTGCCACGAGCGCGAGGCGGCGGAGCTCGCCGCCTGAGGCTCAGGTCTCTTCGATCACGACCACTTCCGGCGCCAGGCGCTGCAGAGTGGCCAGGCTGGTGCGCTGCCAGTGCATGGAGGCATCCCGGCGCAGGTGGATCTTGTACGGGCGGCCCTCGGTGTCCACCTTGTAGATCCAGGCCACCATCGCCTTGAGGCAGGAGGAGTTGATGAACTCCAGCTCGGCGAGCTCGATCGTCACCCGGCGCAGCTCGAGCGAGAGCGCCTGACGGTGCAACAGCGTGAGGAAGCGGTCCAGCACCGCGGCGCCCTCCGCCTCGCCCGTGCCGGCGAAGCGCACGCGATCGTTCGCGCCCGGCACCGGCCCCAGCTGCAGCCCCTCTTCCTCGACATTCGGCAGTTCCATCGCCGCCACGCTCATCGCTCGCTCCGCATGGTTGCCTGCACCACGATGCTCACCTCTCGTCCCTCCACAGAGCAATCCACGTCGAGCCCTGCCTCGGCGCGGATGCGCGCCAGACCCAAGCCCGACATGCCGAGCACGGGGGCGGTGGATCGGATCAACCGGTCGTAGTACGCGATTGGATCCGGCGCCGCGCGCAGCTCGGTCACACGCCGCGTCACCTCTTCGAGCTGCTCGGGAGCAGCCGTGTTGCGAGTCTTGATGCGCACGATCGACTCCTTGTCGCCCCGCTCCAGCTCGAACTCCAACCCCACCTCCGGCGTGCTGCCGTACTTGAGCACGTTCTCGATCAGCTCATGAGCTGCCATGTGCAGTCGGGAGGTCGTCTCCAGATCCCCGATGGTCATCTGACAGAAGTCGATGAGCCAGTTGGCGATTTTTCCCGCCAAGCTGTGGGATCGCTCGAGCGAGAAAGAAACCGCGGTACGGGCAGCTGCGATTTGTGACACTCTGCGCCTTAGAAACGACCCAGCTCCACGGGACATTTAGGGGATTGCGGGAATCGTCACGATTGCCGGCTGGACTATCGGCTGGCGAGCTCCGCGGCAGCCGGGAGAAGTCATCAGAACAGCCATGCGCATCGACTCGCACCAACACTTCTGGGACCCCGCGCGTGGAGACTACGGCTGGCTCGAGGCGCTGGAGGGAGAGGCGGCTCGGCGCCTGCGCAGGCCGATTTTGCCGGCCGAGCTGGCGCCGCAGCTGGCCCAGGCCCGGATCGACAGCACCGTTTTGGTGCAGGCCGCTCCTTCTGAAGCCGAAGCCGCGTTTCTGCTCGCGCTGGCCGACCAGCACGACTTCATCGCGGGTGTGGTGGTGTGGTTGGATATGGAAGCGGCGGACTTCGAGCAGCGCCTGTCGCGCCTGCAACAGCACCCCAGGTTCGTGGGGGTGCGCCCGATGATCCACGACCTGCCGGATCCGGAGTGGATGTTGCGCCCGAGCGTGCGCCGCGCCTTCGCCGTGCTCGAGGCGCGCGACGTGTGCTTCGACTTTCTGGTGCGGCCCGCGCATCTGCCGCCCCTGCTGCGCACCCTGGGCGAGTTCCCGCGCCTGCGCGCCGTGCTCGATCACATCGGCAAGCCCGAGATCCGCGCGCGGCAATGGGAGCCCTGGAGTGCGCAGCTGAAGGCCATCAGCGAGCACCCCAACGTCTTCTGCAAGCTCTCGGGCATGGTCACCGAGGCCAGCCACGAGCGCTGGCAGCCGGCGGATCTGCAGCCCTACGTGCGGCATGTCCTGGAGTGCTTCACGCCCGCGCGCTGCATGTACGGGAGCGACTGGCCCGTTTGCACGCTGGCGGGCAGCTACGCGCAGGTGCTGGCGGCGCTGGAGCAGGCGCTCGGGCAGCTGGACGCGCTGGCGCACGCGCGCATCTTCGGCGGAGCGGCCGCGGAGTTCTACCGGCTCTCCCCGCCTTCGAGCCACTGAGCCCGCCCAACGGGCTTTTTTCTGCGGTCTTGGCCGCGGGACGACCAACCATGAAATTGATTCGATTGGGAGAGCCGGACAACGAACGGCCGGGGCTGCTATCCGCCGACGGCGCGCGCCTGGATGCCTCGGGCTTCGGTGAAGACTATGGCGAGGCGTTCTTCGCCGGTGACGGGTTGCAGCGCCTCGAGCGCTGGGCTCGGCAGCACGCGGGCTCGGCGCCGCGCGTGGCCGAGGGCGTACGCTGGGCCGCGCCCATCCAGCGCCCCAGCAAGATCGTCTGCATCGGGCTCAACTATCGCGGCCACGCCAGGGAGACGGGCGCGCCCCTTCCCGCCGAGCCGATCCTGTTCTTCAAGTCGACCAGCGCCTTCGTGGGACCGAACGACGATCTGGTCCTACCGCGCGGCTCCGAGAAGACGGACTGGGAAGTGGAGCTGGCGGTCGTGATCGGCAAGCGCGCCCGCTACGTCGGCGAGAGCGATGCGCTGCAGCACGTCGCGGGCTACGCCCTGCACAACGACTACAGCGAGCGCGCCTTCCAGCTGGAGCGGGGCGGCCAGTGGGTGAAGGGCAAGAGCGCGGATACGTTCGCGCCCTTCGGCCCGTTTCTGGCCACGCGCGACGAACTCGGCGACGTGCAGGCGTTGCCGCTCTGGCTCGACGTCAATGGGACACGGGTGCAACAGGGCAACACCAACGACATGATCTTCGGTGTGGCGTTTCTGGTCAGCTACGTGTCGCAGTTCATGACCTTGCTGCCCGGGGACGTGATCAGCACAGGCACCCCGGCGGGGGTGGGCCTGGGCTTCAAACCTCCGCGTTTCTTGCGCGCCGGCGACGTGGTGGAGCTCGGCATCGAAGGTCTGGGGAGCGCTCGCCAGCGGGTGCTCGCGCCCCGTTGAGCGCGGCGCGGCAGCGTCTTTTCGCTGTCGTTTCCGCACGTGAGAGAACGACCACCCCCGCGGCAGCAGGCAGCGCATCTCCGGCGAGCGGTGCGTTTCACCCACCTTCCCGCGGTCCGAAACACCGGGCCATCGCGGGATGAACCGCGTTCTCCATTGGGCCGGGGTTTGCAGGCCCCAGTGGAATGCGTAACAATTACCAGGTGAGTCGACAGTCGATGGCGACCGCACGATTCGGTCGCTGCTTGCACCGCTGCCCCGCCGAGGCGGGGACAACCCGCACCCCACGGGAGGCCACCGGCTAATGGCGCCGAGCGAGCGTCCCCCGAACACCATCTCCTCGGCCGTCGACGTGGACGGCTTCTTCCGGGAGCTGGTGGGTCAGGCCATCAACCACAGCGGCTTCGAACCGAGTACGGCAGGAGCGAGCTACGTGGTCTCGCTGCTCGCCGACTCGGCCAAGCCCAACGCCAGCCCGCTGAACGTGATGGGTGAGGTCATGGGCGAGAGCAGCTTCACGCTGATGCTCGCCAAGGCCCTGGAGAGCCACGGCGCGGCCCGCTTCGAGAAGCTCCGGCTGCTGGGCGACGGGGTGCTGTACGTGAGCGGGTTCTTCAGCGAGCACCTGGAGCGGCGGGGTCTGGCTCCGTATTACGTGCGCGGCCTCGGGGCAACCGCCTATGGCAACGCGGCCTCGATGTTGCGCAGCGTGGGCTCGAGCAGCACCGGCCCGGACGTGTTCTCGGAGCTGTCCCACAACTTCGAGCGCTTCGTGCAGCTGATCAACGTCGTGTCCGAAGAGCTCTCCGCGCGCGCCGTGCGCGACGACGCCTCGCTGCTCGACATGTACGAGCGCTGGCTCAAGGTGCAGTCGGATCACCTCGCCGAGCTGTTGATCGCCCAGGGCGTCCTGCCCCAGCGCAAGACGCCCGGACTGCACTGACGGTCTTCGCTTCGGAGGCCCTATGGCGCTCGATCGCCGCGCTTCGCGACAGGAAGTCGGAGCGGGTGGGCTCGGAGCCGCGCGGCACCGAGCCCTCCAGGAGTGCCCGCCTCACGGCTGGCGCTCACGGCGCCGCGAACAAGCCGATCGGATAGCGCAGCGTCTGCGTGCCCTGCGTCACGTCGAGGAACAGCACGTCCTCGGCGCCGGGTGACGTGAGCCGCAGCTCGAGGCTGCCCTCGCCGCCGGCGGGGATCTCGAGCGGCAGTGCCGGATCGAGCGCGAAGCGGCCACCGCTGCGGAAGCGCGGATTGCTCAGGGTCACGGTTCCGTCGCACGAGCTGTCGACGCGCAGCCGCGCGCTGCCGCTCGCCGGCACGTCGAGATCGAAGCCAGGGCTCAGCGCCAGGCAATCGAAGCGCTGGCTCGGCGCGAGCTGGTCGCCGTCCGCCGAGGTGTACAGGAAGTCGGCCGGCGCGGAGCGCAGCCCCTGCAGCAGCGCCTGAAAGCGCAGCTCGTTCCCGCTGCTGGCCAGCACCGAGGTGCTGAACGATCCGTCGGCGGCCACCGCCGCCGAGACCACCGGCAGCTCGAGGTCGAGGTTGATGGCTCGCAGCGTGGCGCCCGGCGTCGCCGCGCCGGGCGCGCCCGCGATCGGGACCTGGTGCGGTTCGCTGAGCACCACGATACCGATCGGGCCCGGGACGATCCGCCCGCCATCGATCGAGGGCGGCTCCGGCATCGGCGTCGCGCCTTGTGGGCCACAGCCCGGCGCGCCCGCCGAGCTCCACAGCGCGAGCAGCCACGCTCCGAGGCGAGAGCCTCGGGGCGGGCGGGCTGCAAGCGGGGAGTCCGGCGGGCGCATCACACGTCACATCTGCTGGAGCGGAGGGAGCTTAGCTCGCGGGCAGCTCAATGCCCGCCGGAAGCGTTCGCGACGCAGTCGGGATCCTGCGCCTTGCACGGGTCGTCCGCCGGACGCGAGCACACCCCGTCCGACTGCTCGATGAACAGCGCACACACCACCGGCTCCTCGGGCTCTCCCGGATCGCAGCCCGGAGCGCCACCGCCCGTGCAGTCGGGGTCCTGCGCCTTGCACGGGTCGTTCGCCGGACGCGAGCACACCCCGTCGGACTGCTCGATGAACAGCGCGCACACCGTGCCACCGCCGTCATCCACGCAGTCGGGGTCCTGGGCTTTGCAGGGGTCGTCCGCGGGGCGCGAGCACACGCCATCCGAGAGCTCGATGTACAGGGCGCAGACCGTGCCGCCCCCATCCTCGCTGCAATCGGGGTCCTGCCCCTTGCACGGGTCATCCTTGGGCCGCGAGCAGACACCGTCGGAGATCTCGATGAAGGCGGCGCACGCCACGCCCCCCGCGGGATCGGTGGGAGCGCTGACGGCGGCGCAGTCGGGGTCCTGAAAGCGGCACGGGTCGCTGTCGGGGCGGCGGCAAACTCCGTCCGAGACCTCCAGGATCAAGGTGCACGCCACCGGCGGGTCCGCGGACACGCAGTCCGCGTCGCGATCCTTGCAGAAGCTGTCGCACTCCCCGTCGGAGTACCAGCCGTGCTCGGCGCAGGGATCACCGCGGCGCTCGCCGGCGCTCAACGCCTGCGCGGCCTCGGCTTTGAGCGCGGCGGTGGAGTCGGTTTCGCGATCGTCCGCGCTGGAACAGCTGCTGGCCGCGAGCAGCAGTCCACACGCGAGCCACCAGGCGGCGGAGGTCAGAAGGCAGGTTCGGTTCGGCACGGGGGTTCTCCTGAAAAGAGGGCACATCCTGGTGGGCTGTGGTGCAAGGCTGGTGCCGAGCCCCTCTGTCGAGTGATTTCGATGTCTTGGGTCGCTTCATAGGTGTTCCAAGTTGTCCCAATCCGTCCCGTAGATTGATTCCGTGGTACATTTCGTTTGTGCCACTTTCTGCCGGCGACTGGCTGCAGCACCGCTACCGGGTGATCGAGCCGCTCGGGCACGGCGGCATGGCCTCCGTGTACCTGATCGAGGACGTGCCGCGCGGGCTGCGGCTGGTGCTCAAGCAGCTGCACGCGGAGACGCCGGAGCTGCTGGGCGCCTTCCGTGCCGAGTTCGCGCTGCTCGCGGGCATCACGCATCCGAAGCTGACGGAGGTGCACGACTTCGGCAGCGCGCGCGTGCGCGGCGAGCTCCTGCACTACTACACGGCGGCCTGGGTCGATGGCTGCACGCTACGGCAGTTCGCGCGCGAGCAGCCGCAGCGCTGGCTCGCGCCGTTCGGCGACGCGCTGGAGGGCCTT
>DASTRX010000006.1:0-2481 GCA_035760985.1 Polyangiaceae bacterium | reverse complement strand
CGGGGCGAGATTTCGAAGGCGGTGAGTTTCTGATCAACGAGCAGCGGCCGCGCCTGCAGTCGCGCTGCGAGGTGGTGCCGCTCGAAAAGGGTGAGGCAGTGATCTTCGCGACGCGCTACCGGCCCGCGCAAGGCACGCGGGGCACGTACCGGCTGAACCTGAAGCATGGCGTGAGCCGGATTCGGCGCGGCGGTCGCAGTACGCTGGGCATCATTTTTCACGATGCGATTTGAATTCGAAAGCCAGGATCGGAGTGGCGGAAGCCGGGGAAACGCTATGTTCCGTGCCGAGCGGCGCTGGGCGGTCGCAGATCGAGGTGTGTCGAAATGAGAGCGATGGCGAGATCCACGCGGATCGGTGCGCGGGCGAGTGAGCAGCTGCATCGAGAGCGGCCGGCCGTGGCCGCGGTCGTAGCCGATCCGCGCTGGGCGCAGGTGCGGGCGCGCGATGCGCGCCAGGATGGGCGCTTTTTCTATTCGGTGAAGACGACGGGGGTGTACTGCAAGCCCTCGTGCGCGGCACGCCCGGCGCGGCCCGAAAATGTGGCTTTCCACGCGACCGCGGCAGACGCCGAGCGCGCAGGCTTTCGGCCCTGTCTGCGCTGCAAGCCGAGCTCACCGCCGCTCGCGGAGCGCAACGCGGCGCAGGTGGCCGAGCTGTGCCGGTTCATCGCCGCTTCGGAACGGGAGCCCAGCTTGGCGGAGCTGGCGCGGCACGCCGGGTTCAGCCCTTCGCACACGCATCGCCTGTTCAAATCGGTGACGGGCGTGACGCCCAAAGGATACGGCGCCGCGCGGCGCGCGGAGCGCGTACGCGCCGGGCTCGACAGTGAGCCGAGCGTGACGCGCGCGCTGTACGGAGCGGGCTTCGCTTCCTCGTCGCGCTTCTACGAGCAGGCGCCGCGCCTGATCGGGATGAAGCCGAAGCAGTACCGCGCCGCGGGTGCTCAGGCGCGGATCCGCTTCGCGGTCGGCGAGTGCTCGCTCGGCTCGGTATTGGTGGCTGCCACCGAGCGGGGCATCTGCGCGATCCTGCTCGGCGACGATCCCGAGGAGCTCGCTCACGAGCTCGAGCGGCGTTTCCGGCGCGCGGAGCTCGTGGGCGCGGACGCCGAGTTCGAGCGCTGGGTGGCGCAGGTGGTGGGTCTGATCGATCGGCCCGGGACGGCGCTGGGGCTGCCGCTCGACGTGCAGGGCACGGCGTTTCAAGCGCGGGTGTGGGACGCGCTCCGCCGCATCCCGCTGGGCAAGACGGCGACCTACACCGAGCTGGCGCGTGAGCTCGGGCAGCCGCGGGCGGTGCGGGCCGTCGCGCGTGCCTGCGCGACCAACCTCGTGGCGGTGGCGATCCCGTGCCACCGCGTGATCCGCAGCGACGGGGATCTCGCCGGGTATCGCTGGGGTGTGGAGCGCAAGCGGACGCTCCTCGAGCGCGAGGCTCGCGCCGCAGAGCCGCCCCGCGCCCCGAGGAGCCTCACGGCGTGCAACGGAGCAGGCCCGGCCCCCAACTATGAGTCGGGCAGGACTTCAACAGTTTCTTCGCTGGCTTCGGTGCGGGAGCAGTGGGTTGGTCGGTGTTTCTGGAGGGGGAGGTTCGACGCGGCATGGAGCTCTCCTGTTCCGCCGCGAGAAGCGCCGGTCACGGGGTTGGTTTGGGGGAAGAGCGCAAGGGGTGCTGAAACAGCGAGCTAGCTTCAACCAACTATTCGCACTTAAGGAATCGGCCCGGAAAGGGGGGCATCGATGGATTCCGGTGCATCTGGGGCATCCGAAAGGATGGGATCGGGCGCAATCAAATTCACGGGCTCTGTCGACCGTGTCGACCGCTAGGGGGGCCGTCGCGCTCTAGGATCCACCGTTTTGTGCTGCTCTCGTTTCACGCGCTCGAAGCGCCACTAAAGTTCAGATCGTTCGTTTCATGACTTCGTTACAGTCGTTTGCGAGGCTCGTGCTCTGCGAGCATCGAGGTGGAGTCGGCGATGACCGTCTGGGCGAGTTCATCCGCTTGCTGCTCCAGACCTCGAGCTGCTTTGCGTAGACCTCGAGCACCTTCCCGCGCGAGCTCTGAGGCGTCGTAGTCGGTGCCGTCGCGCCATAAGGCCCAGAGGACTCCGACCAGACGCCGTGCCAGAGCCACGACGGCGACGCGCTTGCCACGACGAGCTGCCACCTGGGTCGCCCATGCTTTCAATGGGTCATCCCCCTTGCTGCGCAAGATGTTCCAGCCGGCTTGCACCAAGAGCATGCGCAAATAGCCATTGCCCTTCTTGGTGATGGCGCCCAAGCGGCGTTTGCCGCCGCTGCTGTTCTCGCCCGGCACCAGCCCAATGTACGATTCCAACTGGTGAGCATGGCGAAAGCGCTGGGCTTCGTCGACCACCGAGATGAAGGCGGCTGCAACGACCGTTCCCACCCCAGGAGCCGTCGTCAATACCTTCGTCACTGGCTCCTCGGCACATAGCCCGGCCAGCTTCTCCTCCGT
>DASTRX010000005.1:0-11631 GCA_035760985.1 Polyangiaceae bacterium | reverse complement strand
CTTGTTCGGTGAGCTCTTCCTGCCCCTCCGCGCCGGTCTGCTGGTAACCGGTGACGATGATATTGGAGAGATACACCTTCATGTACTCGAGCGGCGACTTCCCGCCCGCCTTGCGCACCGTCAGCACGCCGCTTTCCACGTGCTGACCGTTGCAGCAAAACCAGAACAGTATCGGCGAGGACTTGTCCACCTTCTTGGTGATCACCAGGTCCTGCATCGAGACCTTGCCCCCTCCCGAACCACCGCCGGTATGGGACGTCCCGGTCTGCGTTGCGCCAAAATTGGCCGAAAGTAGGTCGATTTCCTTCGCGTGCCCCGCGTCGATCGACTCCCCCTCTACCTTGTCGAGCTTCAGATACATATCAATGGCCATGAGGTCTCCTTGCGAGTGCGCGAAGCATTCCACCCTTCCCCTCACTGCCGACCCGTCACGGCCGACAGCGGGGGTCACCCTCTCGAGTTGCTCTCGCGCAAGTAATCCGTTCGAGGTGCGAGGGTCAATAGGCCTGCTGCTGTGCTCCAGGTGTCGGCCGGCAGTGAAGCCAGTTGCTCGCCACGTCCGTGCTTCCGCTGCTTTCCCTGTCACGCGATGACGGATATACCGTCGCCCGCATGGGGCGGTGGCGCTACGGCTTACTGGGGGCATGGCTTGGCGCTTCGTACTGCGCCTCGCCGCCGCCTCCTGCGCCAGCGGCGCCCCCGGCCGAGCCGTGCAAGCGCGAGACCGCGACCGTCACCCTGGCAGCCAGCACGCGAGCAAACGCCAACGAGGGCGGACCCGGACTGCCCGTCGCTGTCCGTGTGTACCAGCTGCAGCGCGATAGCCGCCTGCGCAATGCCGCGTTCGATGACGTATGGCAGGACGACAAGGCGGCCTTGAAAGAAGACTTGCTGGCGAGTGAAGAGCACACCGCGTACCCGGGACAGCAGGCGCAGTTCCAGCTCGCGCTGCGCCCGGAGGCGAGGGCCATCGCCGCCGTGGCGCTCTTCCGAGAGCCGCAGAGCCATGACTGGTTCGTGATTTTCGACCTGCCAGCACAGAACGAGCAACCACCTTGCCCAGTGGCCGAGCCACAGATCAGCTTGTGGGTCGATCGCGCGAAGATCCAAGATGGGCAGGGGCATGAGCTGGGCGCGTCAGGCACTCATCCTCCGGAGTAGATCGTCCGGAGCAGCCTCACCGCCACCGTCCGCAGGAAAAGAATCGAATGCCGCAGAAGCCCGTATGGTCGGAGGGAGTGCTGGTCAGCCAGCATCACTTCCAGCAGCAGGATCGCTATCACGAAGAGCTGCTGCGTGATCGTGTGTCCACGCTCGCGCACTACGACTGGGGCATCACCGCCCTGGAGATCGATGCGCGCGCCCTGGCCTCGAACGAGCTTCGGATCTCCAAATTCCACGCCATCTGGCCCGATGGGGTGAGCGTCGGCTGTGGCGAGGGCTACGACCAGCCGGCGCCCGAGCCGCGCAGTTTCGCCGCCGCCTTTGCTCCCGAGCTCGAGCAACTGGAGGTATTTCTCGGTCTGGCTCACGAGAACGCGGCGGCCGCCAGCGTGGCCAGAGCCGACGAGAGCCACGAGCCGCGGCGTTACATCCAGCAGACCGCCCAGGTCGTCGACGTGAACAGCGGCAGTTCTCCGCTCGAGGTCGAGTGGGCCAAACCCAACCTGCGCCTCTTTCTCGGCAAGGAGCGCCGTGATGGTTACAGCACCATCCGCATCTGTGAGCTGATCCGCCAGGCATCGGGTCAGGCCATCGTGCGGGACAACCACGTCCCGCCCGTGCTGCACGTGGACGCATCACCGTTCATCAAGGCCGGTCTGCACCGGATCCTGACGGCGGCCATCGCCCAGCGCAACGCCTTGGCCGCGGAACGCAGCCAGAAAGCGGCCGGCGTCGAGTTCCACTCGGCCGCCGCGCAAACGTTCTGGCTTCTGCACACGTTGAGCGGCGCCATCCCCGTGCTCTCGCACCTGCTGGAGGCGCCGCGCGTGCATCCCGAGGAGGTGTACCTGGCGGTGGCCAGCCTCGTGGGCCAGTTGACGAGCTTCGTCGCCGACGCCGATCCGACGAGCCTGCCAAAGTTCAACTATCTGGAGCTGGGCGAGGTCTTCGAGAGCCTGTTTGCCCGCGCCGTCTCCCTGATCAGCGGAGAACGGGACCGCCCCTACACCGAGATCGAGCTCGAGCGGCGCTCCGACGGCATGTACCTGGGGCGAATGCGCGACGCGAAGCTGGCCTCGCGCGAATTGTTCGTCGCCGTGCGAGCCAACCTGGTCGACGCGGTGCTGCGCGACCGCGTCCCGGCGGTGCTCAAAGTGGCGGCGTGGAGCCAGATCTACACGGTGGTCAAGCAAGCGGTGCGCGGCGTGCGCGTCGATGTGGAATGGAATCCCTCCGCCGCGCTGCCGATCCGGCCGGGGACCTGCTTCTTCCGCGTGCGCCGTGAGGGGCCTTACTGGGACGAAATGAAGTCGTCCTCTTCCATCGCCTTGTACCTGCCCTCTGATGGGGATTGGAGCGGCGCCACGGTGGCTGTCTATGCGATCGATGCCAAGCACCTCGGCTGACCGCCGCTCCTCGCAGGCCAGCGGAATGCGGCCACGGGGCACCGCAGCGCGTCACGAAGCACCGCGCGCCACCGACCAGCTGATGTACCGCGCCTGCGTCGACGTACTGGCGTTGGCCGCGCAACTTCCGGTCGTGCCGTTGCCGGCCAGCCCCGCGGAGCTGCGTCAACAGCTGGTCGCGGCGCTGGACAAGATGGTCAGCCGCGGGAGGCGCGCGGAGCTCCCCGATCGGGATCTGGCCGAGGCGCGCTATGCGCTCGTTGCCTTGCTCGACGAACAAGTACTGCGCGCGTCCTGGTCCGGACGAAGCGAATGGATGAGCCGCCCGCTCCAGTTCGAGCTGTACCGAGACAACAACGCCGGTGAGGATTTCTTCGTACGCCTCGGGGCACTGCTGCGCAGCGGCGACCGAGCGCCGGCGGTCCAGGTCTACTATCTCTGCCTCGCGCTCGGCTTTGAAGGCATCTACGCTCAGAACGGCGATCGGCGATCGCTCGCGAAGTTTGTTCATGCCGCGCGGCAGCAGCTCGCTGCCGTCCTGCCCGCGACGGATCTGCTGAGCCCGCACGGTCTGCCCGCCCGGGCCGCGAGCGCCTCCACACGGAGCGGCAGCCCCTGGCTTTGGTTGCTCGCCGGCACCCTGCTGGTGGCTTTGACGATCACGACCTCCGCCTGGTCCGTCGGGCGCTCCTTGCGCGCAGCCATCACGGAGATCTCCGCCGGAGCGGCGCGCGGCCCGAGCTCCCCACCTCCGGTGCAGCCGCCATCGGGCCCGGCGCAATGATGGCGCTGATCTTCCTCGTGCTGGCGCTGGTGGCCAGCACCTGGGCCGCGGCTCTGCTGCTCGGGTGGTCGCTGGCCGTTCCGCTCATCGTCTCCGCCTGTTTGCTCCTGGCGTGCGCCGCGTTCCTGGGCGCGCGCCACTGGCTCGCTCTCCGCCGAGCGGCCCGCGTCGACACTCAGCTGGAACGGGCGCGCGCCGCGCAGCTCCGAGAGGGGCCTGTCTCCGCACGCGCGCTCGAGGACCTGCAGGAGCGGCTGCGCGAGCTCACTCGCGCTCTGCGGCGCAGCCAGCGCGCCTCGCGCTGGAGCGACTCGCCGCTGTACGCGCTGCCCTGGTATCTCGTGCTCGGGCCGTCTGGCGCCGGCAAGACCACCGCTCTGGAGACTTCCGGCTCGAACCTCAGACCTGTCGGCGAGGTCGCGTCCAGCTCCACGGACAGCTACGCCGCGCCGGGTTGTCAGCCCTGGCTCAGCGATCGAGGCGTGCTGCTCGACACGCCGGGCCGCTTCATCGGAGCAGCGGACGCCGAGTGGTCTGCGTTGCTCGGCGAGCTGCGGCGGATCCGCCGCCGCGGCCCCCTCGACGGCATCGTGCTCGTGTACAGCGTGGCTGAGCTGATCGCGGATCGGCCCGAGCAACTGGAGGAGAAGGCACGGCGACTGCGGCTGCGGCTGGAGGATCTCAGCGCCGAGCTCGGCAGCGTCCTGCCCGTGTACCTGCTGCTCACCAAGGTCGATGCGCTGGGCGGCTTCGGCGAGTTTCTGGCGGACCTGCCCGACGGCGTACGGGACCATGTGTGGGGCGCCACGCTCGATCTCGCGGCGCATGCCGCGGACCCGCTCAGCGCCTTCAAGTCCGAGTTCGATCTGCTGAAGGGCGTGGTGCACGCGCAACTGCTGGAGCGCCTGCCTTCGAGGCGCCTGGCAGGTGAGGCCGGCGCGCGCGCCTTGCGCTTGCCTGCGGAGCTGGAAAACCTCCGCGCACCGCTCGCCCGGCTCGTGGACGGCGTGTTTCGTCCCGGCCGGCGCGAGGCAGCCCTGCTGCGAGGCTTCTACTTCTCCAGCAGCGGGGAGGCCTCGGCGGCCGCGGGGATCGCGCTGCCGGCCAGCCCCGAGACGCGCTTCGTCGCGCGCACTCGGCTGCAACCCGTGGCGACGCGCAGCGCTTTCTTGGCGGAGCTCTTCTCCGACGTCGTCTTCGGGGACCGGGACTCTGCCCGGCGCTCGCGGCGCGGCCTGCTCCTCGATCAACGCCGGCAGCTCGCGCTGGGCGCAGCAGCGCTCGCGCTCTCCTTGCTCGGCGCGTTGCCGGCGGTGCTCGGTGTCGCCCGCAACTTCGCCCTGATCGACGCCAGCCTTGATGATACGCGGCAGGCAGCACGGCTCGCCGGCGCCCCCGCCTTGACCGGCAGCTCGCGCACGGCGCTCGAGCTGTTGGTCGATCGCGCTCAGCGGCTGGACGCGGAGGCGCAGCGGTTCAGCATTCGCCACTGGTGGGGCCCCTACGTGGCGGCCCCCCTGAGGGATGCCGTCCGGCAGCGCTACCTCGAGCAACTGCGCGCTACCGTGCAGGGGCCAGTGCACGACGGCCTCAGCGCCGCCATCCGCAGAGCGTCCGACGTGCGCGGGCTCGACCCCGCCGGCTTCGAGGCTGCGTTCAACGATCTGAAGCTGTACCTGATGCTCGCGCATCCCGATCGCCTGGACCTCGACTTCGCCAGCCGCGCGCTCAGCACGACCTGGACGCGTCTGAGCGGGCGCTCGCCCGACGATGGCGCGGCCAGCGCGGGACACGCGCGCACCTACCTGGAAGCTTTGCGAGCGGACCCCAGCTGGGCCTGGGCCGAAGATGGTGTGCTGGTGGCGCGCGCCCGCGCCCAGCTCGGCGCACTTCCGCTCGAAGAGCTCCGCTACGCGGCGCTCGAGCAGGCGGCCACCGGAGCGCCGCCGGTCCTGCCGGAACACATCTTCGTCGGCGAGTCCGCGCGCTATGTCAGCACTCGCGGCAAGCTGGAAGTGCCCGGGCTCTATACCGCGCTCGGCTGGCAGCGGGTCCAGCCGTTGCTGAAGCCGACGCGAGGCTCCGAGCTGACGCCCTGGGTGCTGGGCGAACAGAGCGGAGCGGCAGCGCCTGGTAGCACCGAGCAACTCGAGAAGCTGTACTTCGACCGTTACGTGCGCGCCTGGATGGACTTTCTCGTCGGTCTCGACGTCGCAACGCCGGCCAACCTGAGCGCCGCGATCGATGAGATAGCCGCGCTCGACAAGGGAGAGGGGCCTTACGTGCGGCTCTTCCGCCGTCTGGCGGAGAACACGCGCCTGGAGCGCGAGGCGCCGGGCGTGAAGGAGCAGGCGGTCGCGAAAGTGACACAGGTGGTGAGCGCGCTCACGCCGGGTGGCGCCGCGCCCGCCCCTGAGCGCCGGCCGACTCCGGTGGAACAGTATTTCCGCCGTGCCGTGCGCTTCGGCTTCGGTGACGCGGTGCCCGCCCCCGGCGTCGAGCTCCCGCCCTCCCTGCTGAATCAGTACCTCGATCAGCTCCGCGCGCTCGAGGTCTCACTGCGCCAGCTGCAAGACGCCGGAGCCGACCCCAGCACGGAATTTGCTGCCGAGCTGGACCGCACGTCTGCGTCGATCGAGCGCTTGCTGGCCGGCTTCGATCAGACCGAACGCCTCGCACTCGAACCGCTGCTCATGAACCCGATCCGAGGCAGCCGGCGGATCGTGGAGGCCAAGGGTCGCTCGGCGCTCACGGACCGCTGGCGTGTCGAGGTGTGGGAGTCCTATCGGCAACTCGCCACGCGCTACCCGTTCGCCCCACGCTCGGATAGCGACGTCGCGCTCCCGGACTTCGCCGAGTTCTTCCGGCCGCAAACCGGCACGCTCTGGAAGTTCTACGAGGAGAACTTCGCGAGCCGGTTTTCGCGTTCGGGGGATCGCTTCGTGCCGCGGCCCGCGGCGCTGGAGTTCGGCTTTCGCCAGGATTTTCTGCAGTGTCTTTCGGCGGCTCGCGCGATCAGCGATGGCGTCTTCGTCGATGGTGCCCAGCAGCCCGCGGTGCCGCTCAAGGTCAAGATGCAGTCGGTGGACGCGCGCGTCTCCGAGATCACCTTGGTCGTGGATGGGGAGACCTTGACCTATCGAAACGAACCGGAGCGCTGGCAGGCCCTGGCATGGCCCGGCAAGGACGGGCCACCCGGTGCTTCTCTGCGCGTCAAGGGCGCGAACTTCAGTGCGCTGATCGAACGTGACGAGGGCGACTTCGGCTTCTTGCGACTGCTCGCCGCGGGCAACATCCGTCCTGTCTCGCCCGGCTCGCTCACGCTCGAAGCGAGTTGGCGCTTCAACCTGCAAGGCTCGGAGTCGCGCGTGACCATTCAGTTTCAAGCGTCGCGCCGGCACCATCCTTTCTCGCCTGGCTTCTTCAGCCGTCTGAGTTGCCCGCCCGCCGTCGCGAGCGCTCCCGAACGCCGTTGAGCTCCTACCGCAGGAGAAAGCATGCGCAACGAGCTGATCATCCGCGTCACCCTGACCCCCTCGGTCGGGGAAGGTGGCGCACCCTTGCAGGCGCGCGGAGCGCGCGAATACCGCTTTTCCAAGCTGCCGATCGCCATCGGTCGCGGACACGGCAACGATCTCGCAATCGAGAGCCAGTTCGTCTCCACCCACCACGCTCGGATCGAGGAGATCTCCGGCACGCTGTGTGTGCGAGATCTGGGCAGCCGCAATGGGGTCGTCGTGCTCGACGACTCGGACGGCACGCGCATCCCGACCAACACCGCCTACCCTGTCCCGCGCAGCGGCTTCACGCTCCAGCTCGGCAACGAGACGCGCTTGCACGTGGAGCCCGCTGCCGAGCTCGGCAGCGCCGTTCGAGCGGAAGCGGCGTCCGGCCCGGCGCTGGGCGCAAGTCAACCGGCCTTCGGCGACGGCTTGCCCGCTCTGCCGGACGTGCCGCGGCCGCTCCGGTCGTTGCCGCCCCTCGATCCGTCGTCGGCTGCGCTGGAGCTCGGTTCCAGCGCGCTCTCGCTCCCCCCGCTACCCGGTAGGCCCGCGCTCGAGCCCGTCCCTGCCGCGGCTCGTGTCGCGGCAGCCGGCGCCTTCGAGCCTGTGCGAGCCGAGCCGCGCGGCCGCGAACCGGCGCCGCCCGCGCTGAAGACGGGCAGCTTCGACGCGAGCCCGGAAGCTCTCGCGCTACAAGGCTTGCGGGAAATCGTCGGCTCTCTCACTCCAGGGCGAACGCTGAGCACGAGTGGAGACATCGCGCGCTTGATCACGCGCTTGCACGATCTCCTGCAAGTCCTCTGCCGCAGCTATCTGACCCTGCGCGACGGGCACAAGCGGTTCGTCGAGCAACTGCAGCTACAGCGCAGCTCCCAGCATGATGCGGCCAGCGTCGCCCTCGATGTCGCGCGCGATCCATCAACCGTGGCCGCTCTCTTGCTCGACTTCCGCGAGCATGCCATGAGCGCGGGGCCGGCGCTGGAGAGCGCGCTGCGAGAAGTTGGCATCCATCAGGTGGCGCTGCTCGACGGCATGATGCAAGGTGTCCAGGCTCTGCTCGAGGAGCTCGCGCCGGAGAGCATCCAGCGCGAAGCCGGCCGTGATCGCAGGGGCAGCGCGGAGCGCGAGTACTGGGAGACCTATTGCGAACGCCACGCTCGCTTCGCACGTGAGGGCGAAGCGCTGGCGCGAGTGTTCGGCGCGGAGTTTGCCAGCGCCTATCGCGCGTATCGGCGCTCCCGGCAGGCGCGCTGAACCGCTTCAGGGATTCTCGGGCAGCCCCAGCTGGCGCGCCGTCTGCACCCAGAGGGACTCCGCCGAGGGCGTGAGCCGCTCGTCCTGCAGCCGCAGCGTCCGCTGGAGCTCAAACGACCGCACTTCGCCGCGGCCGGGCTCCGAAACCGTGAGCTTCTCGCTCAAGGCGATGCCGTCAGAGCGGTACTCGGGGCTGGCGTTGAACCGGTACTCGCCGCGTGACGTTGCCCCGGCAACTATGCCCTGCGCGCGCTGATCGACGGGAAAGCGTGCGCTCGCGATGAGCCGCCCGCTGCTCATCAAATACACCGTGCAGGCCGAGCTGCAGCTGCGATCGGCAGCAGAGCCCCGGCACTGCTCCTCCAGCGCCGCCACCGCGAGCGCCGGCCCCATGCGCTCGAGCTCGAGGCGGCTGTTGCCCGCCGCCGTCGAGTGAACCCCGAGCGCATAGACCTCCAGCACCTGCTCACGCTGCCGCAACAATGCCAGCAACCCCGTGCGCGCGCTCGTATCGGATGCCAGCGGCAACCAGGCCGCCTTCAGGCCATCCGGGCCGCTGCCGAGGACCAGCTCGTCCGGCTTCACCGCGAGCTTGGCCCCTCGCTGGCCATTTCCCTGCAGTGTCCAGCGCCCGGAACAGTCCGCCACGCTCAGGTCCAACATCGACGCTCGCGCGTCAAACCCGGGCAGCAGCAGCGACCAGTACTCTCTCGCCTCCAGCGCGATGACGCTGCCCGGGGCAGCGCGGCGGGGCAGACGCTGCACACAGATCGGTACCGGCACGAGCTGACGCGCCTCGTCCTCCGTCCTCGACGAACGAACGGAACCGCCGCACCCCAGCGTCGAGACCACCCAGAGAGCGACGAGCCAGCCCCGCGAAGCCCCGACGATGCTCACCGCACCTCCATGGTTTCGAGCGCTCGCAGCAGCTCCCGATCGACCCCGGCCAAGCTTGCCTGCTGGTACACGATCTGGACCAGCACGACGCGCTGCTTCGAGCGAATCACCATCTCGCGGCTATGACTCTCGAAGGGAGCCTTGGTGGCCGGCACGTCGCGCTCGATCGAGTAGGCCCTGCCCTGGCCCCAGTAGGTCGCCATCGGTACACGCTGGCCGAGGATCTTGGCGCCGCTGGCCGTCACATCCGACTCGTAGCGTTGCAGGATTTCCTTCCAGCTGTCACCGGGAGGATCGCGGCGCTGGTAGATGGCGAACGAGTATGCATTCGGCGACACGTAGTGGATGAACGGCTCGCCGGGGCGGCTGCTGGCGCTCCGGATCCGCCAGTTGCGCGGCCGCGAAAAGCGCACTGCACCTTCCAGCACGCTCACCCCCAGGAACGATGGTTCGGGTGAGCTCGGGGGCCAATCCAGGCGCGCATAGGGGCGCTCGAAGGCGGGGCTCCCTTCGCCCATCGACCAGTCGTAAAAGACGCGATTGCGCGTCGCCTGGCTGGCTCCGCCGCAACCGGCCATGGCCACAAGCGCCAGGCAGATGGCGCTTCTCTTTCGAGCGCCCCGGCTCCAGCCCCACAACATCCCGCAATGCTACCTCGCTCACACTTGCAGCTGCAACCGGGGCCACGTCGTCGTCGATCGCGAGCTCCATCGCATTCTCGCGCGCCAGGTTTTGGGCTAAGGTCCCGGCCCATGCGACGAGTCGGAGTGGTGCTCGCACTCTCGGTGGCGCTCGGCGGTTGCGGAGGAAAGGAGCTGGTGCTGGTGAAGGGAGCCCATTGGGAACCCTTCGTCTACGACAGTCGTCGTGAGGCGCCGGAGCCGCTCGCTGCCATGGTCTTCCGTGAAAAGGTCTGCGCGGGCCGCGAGCTGGCGCCACAATACTCCCGGCTCGACGAGAATGACCTGCTCGATTTCCTGCGCAGCCAGCAGCTGCCGGTACGCGTGGAGCGACCACGCACGGACCTCAGCTACGTGCTGGTCGACGATCCGCGCACTCGAGCGCCGGCGCGCTTGCGCGTCGCGATCCTGCAGGACGCTGACCAGGCAGGAAGGGAGCTCGCCGAGGCGCTCGTCCAGCACGGGCAGGGCGCGTGGGGCGTGCATCGCTCGAATCTGGCCGTGTTGGGCCCGGTCGGCGATCCTACCCACGATCTGGTCTTCGCCGCCCAGATCGGCCTGGTCTGCTGGGGAGTCTTTACCGTGCGCGGCCGAGAGGACACCTTCGTGATCCCGGGCGGCTACCGCGAGCTCTGACCCCTGCTCGTTCTCGAGCAACGGGTCGCGGCGTTGACCGACCCCCTCCCACGCTGGAGGTAACGACATGACTGCGATCTGCGATGTGTCCGCGCGGGCGGCCATTCAAATCACACGCGCTGCGCCGCTCTTCGATCGTCTGGTCGATGCGGTGCTGGACCACCGCACGAGCCGGGTTTCCACCAGGCCCGCTGCAGCCGGCCACGACCCGGCGCAGCTCGTGGCGCTGCGCGAGCGCCTCGACTGGTTCTTCCCG
The DNA here is from genome assembly GCA_035760985.1 of Polyangiaceae bacterium. Taxonomy (GTDB): domain Bacteria; phylum Myxococcota_A; class Polyangia; order Polyangiales; family Polyangiaceae; genus SZUA-265. The sequence continues at coordinate 1,051 of DASTRX010000005.1, read as the reverse complement.
CAGTTCCGTGATCTCTACTTCGAGCTGCTGCGCGAGCAGCTCGGTAGCGACTTGTCCTCGGTGCTCGGCGCGCTGAAGGAGGAGCAGGTGCAGCGCTTTCTGCGCGCGCTCGAGAGCATGCGCCCGGCCCTGCTCTGCGGCATGCAGCGACTCGGCCGCGAAATGTCGAACGCGCTCGAGGCCTCCGGCTTCAGCGCTGGCGCGGGCTCGACGCCAGCGGCGTGAACGGCGCTGTTCAGAAGGTGCCGGTGATACCGATCTCGCGTGGTCCGACCCAGGGAGTCAGGCTCGCCTCGCTCGCATCATCAGAAGAGCCCGAGTAGACCAGCAACAGCACGCCCGTGGCGAACATGGCGCCGGCCACGCCAAAGCTGATGCCGGAGCGGATGCGCGAGCTCGTTTCCTCCTGCTGCTTGGCATCGCTAGCGGGACAGGTGGTCTGATTCATCACCATGCACCGCGAGTAGGCGGCCTCGCCCTCGCTGCGCCGCTGGTAACCCTGGATCAAGAAGTACGTACCCAGCCCTGTACCAACGGCGCCCAGCCCGAGCGCGCTGTAACCGAGCACACGGCCCGTATTGCCGCTCGGCGCGGGACGCGCGTCCTCTCGCTCGTCCGTGATCGGTTCCGGGTGCGCCACCGGCGGCGGAGGTGCCTGCGGCGGCCGCAGATCGAAGGAATGCGCGCCGTTGCCTCCGGGAAGCGCCTCGAACTCCCAGGTGGGGCTCGAATGCCCATCGAGCTCGGCGTGCAGGCGGTGGCGGCCCGCGCGCAGCCGCAGCGCAGTGCTGCCCGAGCTCGGTCCGTAGCGATTGACGACCGGCTTTCCCTCTTCCACCGCTCGCTCATCGATGATCCAGGCGCCGTCGGGGACAACCTCCACCGTGACCTCGGCGGAGTTGAGCTCGAGTCGGTTCAGGTCCGACTTGAACTGCTCGCGCTCGGACGCCTTCAGTTCTTTGGCTCCGCCCTCCAGATAGCCGCGATACGCTTCGATGGCTTCACCGTCGCGCTCGAGCGCTTCCGCCACGATGCCGAGGTTGCCCAGGAT
>DASTRX010000004.1:0-34225 GCA_035760985.1 Polyangiaceae bacterium | reverse complement strand
GCTGCGCTCGGTTGGATCCGGATTCGGGTACCGTTCCAGCCAAGAGCAATGGCCGCGGGCTCGGGCTCGCCCTCGAGCAGCAGACGCTCGTCGGGCTCGCTGAGCCACACCCGCCAGGCAGACGCCCGCCGGGAGCTATGTCATCGGGTGTTGTGACGCGGGCATCGGGTTACCCGCGGAAGGAGTTGCTGCGAGACTCGGGTTACCCGCAGCAGATGTCACTCGAAGGCAGGAATCGGGTTACCCACCGGCGGTGACAATCAGCTGTACGGCTCGCGCGCGGCGCCCTGAACCAAAACCGTGCGTTTCAATTCAGCGGCTGCTCTCCCTGACCACCGCTGCCGACCCGCACCTACTACTGGAGCAAGTTCAGCGCGAGCTGGGGCAGCTTATTAGCCTGCGCCAGCACTGACACCCCCGCCTGAGACAGCACCTGGTTCTTGGACAGCGTCGCCGTCTCCGTGGCCACGTCCACGTCGCGGATGCGCGAGTTGGCCGCCGACAGGTTCAGGCGCATGGTCTCGATCGAGGAGATGGTGATGTCGAGGCGGTTCATCGAGGCGCCGTACTTGGCGCGCTCGGTGGAGACGATGCTGAGCGCGCTGTCGATGATGCCGAGCGCCGTGAGCGCGTTGTCGATGCTGGTGCCGCCGATCGCGTTGGCGCTGCTGGTGATGGCGGTCAGACCGAACCCGCCGAAGGTGAGCGTCAGCTGGTCGGAGCTCGCGTCGTCCAGGCCGATCTGGAACTGGATGGTCGACACGTTGAGCGAGAGCAGGTCCTTGCCGTTGAACTTGGCCGCGCCCTGGATGCGCCCGATCTCGGCCTTGAGCGCCTGGTACTCGGTATTGAGAAAGCCGCGGTCCACCTCGGTCAAGCTGCCGTTGGCGCCCTGCATCGCCAGCTCGCGCATGCGCCCCATGATCGAGTGCACCTCGGAGAGCGCGCCTTCCGCCGTCTGCACCATGCTGATCGCGTCCTGCGCATTCCGCTCGGCGATCGTGAACGAGCGGATCTGCGTGCTCATGCTCTCGCTGATCGCGAGACCTGCCGCGTCGTCCGCCGCCGTCACGATGCGCAGACCGCTCGACAGCTTGTCAAAGCTGGAGTTCAGCGCAGCGGTCGATTTCTGGAGGTTTTTCTGCGCCTGGAGCGATGGGACGTTGGTCTTGATTACTAGGGACATGACGGCGTGCTTTCTCTATTGCTGTCGAGCGACGTTGGCGGCCAGCCGCGCCGCTCCTTCACGAAGCGCCTGTTCGAGCTCACGCGCCGCTGTTTCGACGGCGCTGGCAACCCGTGCGCTCCGCTGAGTTGCCTCTCTTGCCTCACGGTGCGGCCCGGCCGGCATGTGCTCCGGGCTCTCCACCGTGGAATGTAGTGCGTCGTGGATGGCCTTGTGGGCCCAGGCATCGACCAGGGGGCACCGCGCGACCGCCTCGCGAATCTCGAGCTCCGCCTCCTCGAGCCGGTCGTACGCCGGGGTCACGCGCCGCGGATCGCCGGTCAGCGTCACGCGGGAGGCGTGCTGCGCGAGGCGCCGGATGCGCCGCGCCACGCGACGCACGCGCTGGCAAGCGTCCGCGTGCTTCTCCAGCCAGCGCGCGATCCGGGCGGCGTCGATCGGCGAACCCAGCTCGCGCGCCTTGCCGGCGATCTCGCTCGCCTGGATCGGCTGCCGCTCCGGCAGCTCGGCGAGCAGCTGCCCGAGCGGCAGGTCCTCGAAGCCCTGAATGTGCACGCCGCCCTCGGTGCAATTGACCAGGCGCACCGTGCTGCCGGCCTTGCGCAGCAGATCGGCGCTGCGCCGGAACCAGTCCTGGATGTTGGCGAAGCTCGCCGCCGAGTCGACCTCTCCCTGGCCGCCCCAGGCGGGCACGCGCCGGTGCGGCTCGCGCGGGCGCGCGATGCCCTGCTCCTCGCCGTGCACGCGCAGCACCTCGTCGTTCCAGTCGAGATGCACCAGCCCGTCTTCGTCAAAGCGGGCCTTCGAGCTCTCGTAGCCGGTGCCCTGCGCGTAGGTCTTGCCCTCGGTGTAAGCCAGATCTTGCCCCACCAGGACCAGCGGCGAGCAACCCAGAAAGCGCGCCAGCGAAAAGGCCATGGTCGAGACGCTGCCCGACACGGGCAAGCCGGGCTGCCCCGTGAGCTCCTCCAGCGGACCGTCGTATTGCGCGACCAGCTCGTGCACCGGCAGCAGCGGGCCCGTGCCGGTGCGCAGCGTCTCGGGAGCCGCGCTCAGGCTGAAGGCGCGCACCGCGCGCGAGATGAACGGCAGATCGCGCAGCTTGCTGGACGCATCGATGCTCTCGATGCAGGCCACGACCTGCGGCTCGATGCCATGCTTGCCCAGCGACACGGCACCGGAGTTCGTGGCGAACACGATGCCCTTCTGCGCGGCCTGGTTCAACAGCGCGATGTTCTTGTCCAGCGACGGCCCCGCGCCGATGATGAAGGCCGGCACGCCCTGATACTGCCCGCGCAGCGTCAAGAACGGGGGCGCATCCGTCAACAGCTCGACGTTGGCGATGATGTCCTGGATCCAGACCTTGCCGCGATTGTTGAAGGTGGCCTTCGAGACCAGCGTGCGCTGCAGCAGGCTCGGGATCACCTCCACGAACGCTGCTGCCTCCTCCGGATAGGCGCTGTAGTAGCCCGGCGTCGTCAGCACCCGCACATCGAGCACGCGCGCGGCAAACTCCCGCCACACGCGCATCAGGTCCGCGACCCCGTTGACGATGATCACGCTGCCGAGATCCAGAGGACCGTACTCGAGCAGCGTGCGCAGCAGCGCGACGTCCGGCTCGTACACGACGATCGGCACCTTGCACATCGCGCGTGCGATGCGCGGCAGCTGCCCTGCCGCCATGCCGAAGATCACGACGACATTGTCGTCCGGAATGTCCTGCAGCTGCGCGAACACCTCGTTGGTCGCGAGCTCCATGCCGAAGCGCCGCGCCCCGTCGCGCAGATACGGCGTGCCATCGGCCTGCAACTCCACCTGGCCGCGCGGCGCTGCCTCGCGGATCGCCTGCCGCGTCTCCGACGGGATCGGCAGCGCCTGCAGGTTGGCCTCCAGAAAGTACGTCCGCCGCTGCGCGCTTCTGTCCACCGCTGGCGGCGCGAGCGAAGCAACGGCGGCGGCGCTCATACCGGCTTTGGGTCCTTCGCCGGACCGGCGCCGGGCCGGCGCAGCACCGTCACGGAAATGGCGGACAGCGGCGTGCCCTCGGCGGGCCGCGCCGGGGTCAGAACGCCTGCATCCGCTACGCTACTCTGGGCAGCAGAGCGGTTCGCTTCCTCGATGGAGTCGCGAACCTCTCCACGCAAAACGGTTAGACCGCGCGGGGCGCGAATACCGAGCTTGACGGAACTCCGATGGACTTCGGTAACGACGAGCTCGATCTCTTCGCCGATCGAAACGCGCTGTCCCTTGCGGCGGGAAATCACCAGCATCGAGCCTGCTCTTGCAGGACTGGTGCCAGCCCGGAACGGTGGCATTTTTCGGGTCGAGGCCTGCTGCACGCGATCGCCGGGCCACCGACTGTCGCTGCCTTGACGCAGCAGGGGTCAAGGGGTCGAGGCCACGCGCACAGCAGGGGGGGCCTGGAATTGGGCTCGCCCCTTCAGCACCCGGCGCGCACCAGGATGTGCCCACCCGGCGGAGGACAGGCAGCGAGCGGAGCCCGCAGCCTGGACCCCTGCCCCCTGGCCCTCCCAGTGACTCACGCCTGCATACGGCGCCGGCGCTCAGAACGTATCGTTGTTGCCCGAGCCGAGCGTCAGCCGGGCGACGGCGATCGCCTGCTGCAGCGTCGTGGAGAGCTGATTCAGCTCGCTGAGCGCGCTGAACGGATCCACATCGCCCAGCGTGCTGCGGCGGCGATCCAGCTCCAGCGCCGTGGTCGAGAGCGCCTCGTCGGCGGAATCCAGCCGATTCATGATCAGGCCGGTCTTGGACTGCGTGCGCACGATCTGGGCGCGCGACGTCTCCAGATCCGTGAGCGTGTGCGCGACGCCCTCGGCATCGTTCGACTCCAGCGCGGCGCGCAGCGCGCTCAGCGTCGCGTAGGCGTCCGCGCCTCCGGCGCTGGTGAAGGCCTCCGCGCCCGTCACACTGACGGACGTGGTCACGCCGGGCGAGATCTCGACCTCGTGCACGGAGGCGTCCCCCTGATAGCTGCCGTTCTCATCGAGCGCGGCCTGGTTGGTCAGGTTGCCCGAGAACAGGAAGCCGCGGCTGCCGCGCGTGTTGGCGGTGGAAATGAACTGCTTCTGCAGCGTCTCGACCTCGTTGGCCAGCATGCGCCGGTCGTCCGCGGTCAGGCTGCCGTTGGAGCCCTGGATCGCCAACTCCTTGGCCCGGACCATCAGCTCCGAGGCCTGCGCCAGCCCGGCTTCGCTCAGCTCCAGATCCGAGCGCACGGTGCTGATCGTCGCGCGATAGTCGGCAGTACGGGCCGCCTGGGCGGCGATGCGCGTCAAGCGCGAAGCGGCGGCGGGGTCGTCGGACGGAGCCGCGATCTTGCTGCCGGATGAGATCTGCCCGGTCAGCACGGCCTGCCGGGAACGCAGCGCGGAGAGCGAGCGTTGCACGGTATCAAAGCGCATGTTGTCGGCGATTCTCATGACGTTCCTTCAGAAGGCGGTAGAGCTCAGCGCCCCAGCGTGCTGAGCAGCTCCTCGAGCAACTGGTCGGCGGTGGTGAAGACGCGCGAGGCGGCCTGAAAAGCGCGCTGGAACTTGCTCAGAGCGACCATTTCTTCATCCAGCGAGACGCCGCTGATCGACTGCCGCATGGCCTCGACCTGAGCCGTCATCGCCTCACGCGTATCGAGCGTGGCCGCGGCGTCGGCCTTGCGCTGGCCCACGCTGCCCACGATGCGCGCGTACGCCTGCCCCGGATCCAGATCGCCCAGCGCGGCGATCGGCGTCGACCCGAGCTTGGCCAGGGCCGTGGCCTGGTTGGCGTTGCCCGGCACCTCGCTCGGGCTGCTGGAGGCGCCCAGCAACTCCGGATGATCCTTCAGCGCCGCGTTCAGACTCAGCGAGGCGGCCGCACCGGCCTGGCTGCCGCTGAGCGTGAACAGCGCGCGCCCGCCGCTGCCGTCGAGGCCGAAGCCGGCGGCGTGCACGCTGTTGATCTGACCGGCGACCTGGAACGCGAAGGCGTCCAGGTCCGACTGCATCTCGACCACGTCGTGATCGCGCACGGTCAACACGCCAGACAGCTGGCCCGCGGACAGATGCGCCGTGATGTCATTGCCGGAGCTGCTCGGGGCGTTGACGTTGTTGGCCAGCACCTTCAGCTTGCCGTCGTCACCGATGTCGATGCTCAGGTGCCGGGCCACATCGCCCTGCATCAACGTCACGCCGGGCCCCTGCACCACGAGCTGCCCGTTCCCGTCGGTGTAGGTATGAATCTCGACCAGATTGCCGAGCTCGACCAGCGCGGCATCGCGCTTGTCTTCCAGATCCGCCGCCTCCTCGCCTGTGGCGTGGGCCTGGTTGATGCGACCGCTGAGCTGGGCGACCGCATCCAGCTTGGAGTTGATCTGCCCGGTCAGCTCGCGCGCCTGCGAGAACAGATCCGTGCGAAAGTTCTGCAGCTGGGCTGCCGCCGTGCGCACCTGCTCGGAGAACGTCTGCGCGTTTTGCAGCACCGCGGAGCGCGTCGTCAGATCGGTCGGTGAGGCCGCCACCGCCGAGAAGCTGGAGAACAGCGCATTGATCGAGGCGCCGAGCCCCGTACCCTGGAAATCATTGAACAGCGCCTCGGCTTGACCGAGCAACTGATCGCGCGTTGCCGCCTCGCCGCTCTGCCCGATCAGGGCCAGATGCCGCTGATCGACGAAGCGGTCCGCCACGCGCTGGATGCCCGCGGCCTGCACCCCGCCGAAGCTGTTCGGGCCCATGTCGCGCGTCACGAGCTGCGCCTGACGCCGCACGTAGCCCGGAGTATTGACGTTGGAGACGTTCTGCCCGGTCACCGTGATGCCGAACGTCTGCGCGGCCATCGCGTCTCGCGCAGCATTCAGAACATCCGTGAGTCCCACGCCCCCTCCTCTCGCTTGCTCGGCATCTTGCGCATTCGGGCAGGCGCATGCATTCCTCGCGCCAGCACGCCCTCATGACGCGCAGTGCCCGCTCCCGACAAGCCTAGCATCGGCAGCGGACAAGCGTCACCGGTCAGGGCCCAGGGGTGAAGACGGCCGCACCAGAACGAGCCGCGCCCAACGCGCCGATCGGCGCCAGCGGCCACACCCGAGCGCACCCTCGCGCTGCAGCACGCCGGAGGGCGGTGGAACACAAACGGAGTGACGACCTCACGGTTCGTCACAGCTTCCTCGCGAGCTGTCGCGCTGACGTCTACGGGCTGGATTTTGGGGGCCGGACCTCATCCATACGGCCCCGCGCGAAACCTCGGGGCGCGGAACGCCAGCCCGAAGCCGTGCGCGCGGCGGCTCCGTGCGGGCGGGGGCACTGTGCGGCTTCGCAGCGCGCCGGGCGGCGCTGACGCTGCCGGGCCGGAACCGGGCAGTGCCGGCGCCGGGGCGCCTCCCCCGCTCAGCGAGTGCGCGCCGGTGCTGGATGCAGGCGCCGCAACGCTTCGCCGATCCATTGTTGCGGCGAGGCGATGGTGAGCTCCCTCTGCTGCCGCAGCTCTGCCATCACGGCCTGGACGTCTGCCGCGCGAAAGCCCAACCGGCGCAACCCGGACGCCACCTTCGCGGTGACCTCGGAGCTCGCGGCCGCCGGCGGCCGCGGCGCGCCGCCGTCCATCGGCGGGCCCAGCGGGCCGGGTAGCAACCGAAAGTCGCTCGCGTCGCCTGCGCTGCGCAGCTCGCCCCGGTGCAGCGCGCGGTGATGGGCCGAGCACAGAGTGACGAGATTGTCCGCGCTGTGGCTGCCACCTTCGGAGCGAGGTTGGATGTGATGCAGATCGAGGAAGGTGGCGTTCCGGCAGCCTGCGACACGACAGCGGCGCTCATCGCGGCGCAGCACCGCGCGGCGCAGTGCCGGCGGGATGTCTTGCCTGGCCCGCGTACCCCGACGCGCAGGAGCACGGCCACCGCCAGCGCAGCCCACGTGGGCATCGGCAGCGGCCTCCGCCTCCTGCTCGGGTCGCTGCTCATCGACCCTGCTGCCAAGCGGGCCCTCCCCGGCAGAACACGCCTCATGCTCGGGGCGGTGCGCGTCGACCCTGCCGCCCACGTGGGTGTCAACGCCAGGACGCGCCTCGCGAGCCGCGCATTCAGCACTGACAACCTGGCCGCGAGCGTCGGCGGAAGCTGGGTCGTGTGATGCGTTCCCCTCCAGCGCCGGCAAGCGCTGCGCGTCGCACTCGGCCATGGTCACAATCTCGGGCGCGACGGGCACCACCTGTCCGTTGGCGGGCTGCCGCCCGCTGCCGCACTCTGGACAGACGCTGATCGCGATCTGATAGTTCGCGCGGCCCTCGTCACGTCCAGGCACAGAGCCGCCGAGCGTCGCCCCGAGAACACAGCGCGCCATCTCGAGCAGCGCCGCATCGTCGTCGAAACAGCTCGAGCTTCGCCGCCGGAGCTCCCGCAACGCCTCGCGAAACGGCGCGTAGGTCTCTGCCGTCACTGCGAAGCGCAGCACATGGCGCACCGCGCGCGGGTCCGGCTTGTCCGACGGGGCATCCCCCCGGCGCTTGCCCGCCACCAGCTGCTCCAGCTGCCGCACCGTCTTGCCTCGAGCGGCTTGCAGCCAGCCCACTTCCGTTTCTCTCACGGCCACCCGCGTGAGTTCGCGCGCAGCGCACCAGCCGAGCTGACCCTGTTCGAGCGCCGCGCGCGACATTGACAGCTGCTCCAGTGCTTCGGCGACGCGCAGCTTTTCCAAGATCGATCGTGGTGTGTAACCGAACAGCTGTTCCACATAGCTGACGAAATGGCCGAAACCCAAGTGCACGTGCGCCTGGGCGCGCCGAGCGCGCAGGAGCCAGTGCCCCTCCAGCGCATCGGCCGCGGCACGCTCCCGAGCCAGCCGTGACAACGTCTCGTGAGGTTTGAGCCGGGACGTGAAGCGAAGGCCCGGCCATCCTCATTCCTTCCCGGAGGCCGTGTGCCCGCGGGCTGCGCATCGAGGCGGCCCCCGGAGCGCCGCCGTGGAGCCAGGTGCAGGCACGCGGCCGCTGCAGGGCTCAGGCCCAGTGCCGCTCGCGCCAGCTCCGGTCAGCGCCGACGCTGGGATGAACGGGAGCGGAGGCTATCCCTTGAAGTTGAGCGCCAGCGGCGGGGGCTGCGAGTTCGCGGCGTGGCCCGGCGCGCTGTAGCCGGGCGCGTTGGCGGGAGCGAGCAGGGTCAGCACACCTTGCACGCACGAACGCGCATGCGCGAGCAGTAGCTGGTTGGCGAGCGCGGCCTCGCGGACGCGCTCCAAGAGCTGCCGATCTTCGGCGACGAGCGGCTGGGCCGCGACGCACTGGCGTAGTTGTGCGTCGAGCTCCAGCTTGCGGGCGGCGAAGGCTTCGATCGCGTCGCGATCGAGCTTCACCAGCGCTTCGCGCTCGACCGAGAGCAACTGCTCCAGCTCGAGCAGCAGCTCACTCGCAGGGGAACGATCCGTCACTCGCCTTGATCGATCAGCCGCTGAGCAATCAGCGACGAATCAAACTTGAGGCTGCCGGATTGGATGCTCTGGCGCAGCCGCTCGACCTTGGCGCGATCGATGTCTGCACCACCGGCGAGAGCGCGGGCCTCCGCCGAAATGGAGACGCGAGCTGCCCGCACGGAAGTGCTGGACCCGCCGCTCTCGCTCTGCACGGGCGATTCACGCACGCTCACCGGCTCGACAGCGGTTTGCCGCTGGTAAGCGTTGAGGGCTGAATGGCTACTAATGATTCCCTTCATTTGCTTCTCCCCTCACCCTGGATGCCTACGACCTACATCCAGCGGCGATCGGATCTTCTGAACGAACCTTGAGCTAAAAAGTCTGCTCGTCCAGAAAATAGTTCGAGATCGAGCCAGGCCTTCCAGTACGGCACAGGATCGTACTCGATAATGTTCCGGTCTGTAACCCCTGGGGCTCCGTTCCTTCGTACGGCCGTGTGTCTCCCTGCGGCCGTGTACCCTCGTACTGCCCCGTTCGGCCACTCGCTGGCCTTCTGTCCACCCCACCGTTTCGGTTCACTGCTCGTTCCCCTCGCGCGCTCATGCCTCAGCGGCCGCCAGGTTTTGTCGCTGGCAGCGCGGCTGATGTTGCAGAGGCGCTGACACTCTCGTGTGGCTGCGCTGGCGCCGCCGCAGCCACAGCCTGCGGCATCATCGCCTTGAATACCACGTCCGCCAGTCCGATCCCGCCGCCCTCCGCGGTGCTCTCCGCGAGCGCGCCGACCATCATCGATTTGTAGATGCCGGAGCCAGTGCCCGAGCCGCCGAAGCCGCCCGACTTCTCCAGCGTGCCCATCAGCTGGCGCAGGAAGATGGCCTCGAATTGCTGCGCGACCTTGCGCGCGTCGGCCACTTGCTTGGCCTCAGCGTCAGGCGCTTGATGACCAGGAGTCAAGTTGCCGATGGCGGGGAGCTTCATTGAACGACGATTTCGGCGCGAAGTGCGCCGGCTGATTTCAGCGCCTGCAAGATGCTGGCCAGCTCCCTCGGTGAGACGCCAAACGAGGAGAGCGCCTGCGCCACCTCCGCCAGCGACGCCGCTCCCTTCAAGTAGACCATCTGCGGCCGAGCCTCCTGCGCGTCGACCTCGCTGTGCGGCACGACCTTCGTCTCGCCCTTGCTGAGCACGCCGGGCTGGTAGACCTCCGCTTGCTCGCGGACCTGGATGGTGATGCCGCCCTGTGCGATGGCCACCGGCAGGAGCCGCACGTCACCGCCCGCGACCACCGTGCCCGTGCGTTCGTTGATCACGACGCGCGCCGCAGTGTCCGGGCTGACCTCGATGCTGGAGAGCTTCGCCAGCAGATCGATCGCCTCCTGGCCATCCTTCGCGGGCTGTCCATCCTTGCGCGGGGCATTCTGCGCCCCGCCTCCCCTGGGCTGCTCGCCTCTCGCGGAGTTCTTGTCGGTGCCCTGCCCGCCGCCCAGCTGGACCTTCACCGCGCCAGCGTCGATCGCGCGCGCGAGCTCGCTGCCCAGTGCGTTGTTGATGGCTTCCACGACGCGCGAGGCCGTGGCGAAGCCGGGCTGCTTCAGCGCGAGGGTGATCACGCCTTCCTGCTCGATCGTGGTCTTGATCTCGCGCTCCACCAGCCCGCCGCTGGGGATGCGCGCCGTGTTCGTGGGGCCCGCTTGCACCCCACTGCCGGAGGCGCTGCCGGCCTCGAAACCGCCGACCACCAGCGGGCCCTGCGCGGCCGCGTAAACGCGCCGATCGGCTCCGCGCAGCGGAGTCTGCGCGAGCACGCCGCCGCGCAGCGAGCGCGCGTTGCCGACCGACGATACCGTCACGTCCAGGCGCGCGCCCGAGCGCACGAAGGCCGGAATGTCCGCGGTCACCAGCACCGCCGCCACGTTGCGCAGGCGCAGCTGGCCGGCATCGATCTGCACGCCCAGGCGGCGCAGCAGCGAGCGCAGCGACTGCATGGCGAAGGGCGCCGAGACGTCGTCTCCGGTGCCGTTCAGGCCGACGACGACGCCGTAGCCGATCAGCTGGTTGTCGCGCATGCCGACCACGTCGCACAGGTCGAGCAGGCGATCCGCCCGCGCCGGGCCCGCCCCGAGCAGGACAAACAGGGCCCCCGCGAGCGCCGCCGCGAGGCGCAGCCGGCGCAGTTCAGAACGGATTGATGGCATCCAGCACCTTGGCGAACCAGCCGCGATCGACGGTGTCGGCGATGTCGCCGCGGCCGGTGAACTCCACCTGCGCGTCGGCGAGCCGCCAGGAGGGCACGGAGTTGTCACCGTCGATGTCCGTGGGGCGGATCAGCCCAGAGACGTACAGGTGGTACTCCTCGTTGTTGATCATGACCACCTTGGTGCCCTCGATGAACAGGTCCTCGTTGGGCATCTCCTTCTTGACGCGCACCGCGATCACGCCGCTCAGGGTGCCGTCGCGGCTGGTCTTGCCGTCGCCGTTGAATTTGCTGTCGGCGAGCAGGGAGAGCAGCTCCGCGGGATCGATGTTGGGATGCGCCTTCTGGATCGCGGGGGCCAGGCCGAGGATCGAGTTGAAGCCGAGATTGCGCGAGGAGTCCCGCGTCAGATCGGTGCTGGCCCCGCCCCTGGCGTTGGCCCGCTCGTCGATGCGGATCATGACGATGTCGCCGATGCGCACCGCGCGCGTGTCTTCGAGGTAGCCCGCCATGCCCTCGGTGTAGATGGACCCGGCCGAGGGCTTGGAGCGGTCCTGATTCATCTCGTATTCGCCGGTCTCGTACTTGCGCTCGCGCGGGGTAAAGGGGGCGATGTGCGGCGGTCCGCAGCCCCAGGCGAGGCAGCTGATCGCAACGCTGGCCAGTATGATCTTCATGCCCTTCATGGCTGCTCCAGGACCAGCGCCCTGCTCGCCGACTCGATGCGGGCCTGCACGATGCGCCCCGTCGGCTGGACCTTGAAGGAAGCTGTCTTTCCGATCTCCGAGTCTTGCAGAGCAACGCCGTTGGCGCTGACGGTGGCGCTGCCGCGCTCGATCACCAGCGTGACGATCGAGCCGCGCGCGACGCCGGGGCGTGCGGCTCGTTCGCTCACGTTCAGGCGCACCTGCACCGCCAGGCGCCGCACCGGCGCGCCATCGTGCAGGAACTCGACCATGGCCGTGGTGGTGAGCGGCCCAGGTCGCTTGGGGAGCGCCGGCAGCGTGCACGCCCCCACGCTCGCCAGCAGCGGCAGGGTCGCGCCGCTCTTGGGCTGGAGCGCCAGCAGGCGCACGCCCTCCGGTAGCCCGCGCTCGATGTTCGCGCGCACCAACTCGCCGAGCTCGGCCGGCGACCAGACGCGCGCGGCGCTCAGCACGCGCACCGCTTCGATCTTGCGCGCGCTCGCGCCGGTCGCGCCGAGGGCGCCGCGGATCGCATCCGCGGGCACCAGGCGGGTGGAGCCGGCAGGCGGCGCCGCACCCAGGTCGACCAGGCACGCCTGCTCGGGGCACTCCGGCATCACATCCTTCAAGAACACGCGCGACCCCGTGATGCGCACGGCGCTGTCTTCGGCCCGCGCCGGCGCCGCTTCCGGCTGTGCCGGCGCCCTCTCCGGCGGCTCCGCTCGCGCCGGGCCGGCGAGCAGCAGCCCGAGAACAGCGGCGCGCGCCGCCAACCGGCGGGTGGCCCCCGCGGCCGCAGCGACTCGAGACGAAGGCTCCGGCAACGTCAAGGCCTACTTCATTTGCGTGGCCGACCGCAGCATCTCATCTGCCGTCGTCACCACCTTGGTGTTCACTTCGTAGGCGCGCTGAGCGGAGATCATGCCGATCATCTCCTCGACGACATCGACGTTGGCGCGCTCCAGCGCGCCCTGCATCAATGTGCCGCGGCCGTCGACGCCGGGGGCACCGATCTGCGCCTCGCCGCTGGCCGAGGTCTCCACGAACAGGTTCTTGCCCACAGCGTTCAGGCCCGCGGGGTTGACGAAGTTCGCGATGGTGAGCTGCCCGATGTCGGCGGGAGCCGCCTGGCCGTCGATCAGCGCGCTCACGGTGCCGTCGGCGCCGATGGTCACGCTGGTGGCGTCCGGCGGCACGATGATCGGTGGATCGATCAGGTTGCCCTCGGGCGTGACCAGCTGGCCTTGCGCGTCCTTCTGCAGCGCTCCCGCGCGCGTGTAGGCGGTGGTGCCATCCGGCTGTTGCACCACGAAGAAACCATCCCCCTCGATCGCCACGTCGAGCGGGTTGTTGGTCATCAGGATGTTGCCCTGCGCGAAGGAGCGCGAAGTGCCCGACACGCGGACGCCGCTGCCCAGCTGGATGCCGGTGGGAGAGCGCGTCGACTCGCTGGTGCGAGTGCCGGCTCCGCGCACCGTCTGATACAGCAAGTCCTGGAACTCGATGCGTTGACGCTTGAAACCCGTGGTGTTGGCGTTGGCGATGTTGTTCGCCACGCCCTCTAGCTGGGTCTCCTGGGCGGCCATGCCCGTGGCGGCGATGTGCAGGGATCGAAACACGTTGCGGCAGCTCCTCGCGGAGCACGTTGCAACCCGAATACCAGGCTTCGAGAAGCGGGTGCATTGCGGCTACAGCCGGGCGATCTCCGTCCGTTATTTGCGTCGAACGGGCGTTGCCCGCGCCTTCACCCGCCGGAAGCGTCAAGATTCTCGCGCCCGCCCGTCGCGCTGCCGCCGGCACCCGCGTCGGTGACGATCGCAGATCCGCCGACTCCAGCGCTACCGCTGAGCGTACCGCTCCCCCCGGCGCCGCCGCCGCCCGATCCGTTGCTCTCCAGCTGCGCTGAGCCCGCTTGCCCGGCCGCGCCGGGGCTCAGGCCGGCATCTCCGCCGTGGACCACCAGCTGGCAGCGATCGCGCCGGCACTCGTAGCCATCCTCGCAATCCGAGTCGCGCAAGCAATGGGCCGCACACCCCGCGAGCGCCAGGCCGGCGCTGGCCAGCGCGAGGCGCGCCGTCAGGGTTCTGACCCGGGGGCGAGCGAGCGTCAAAGCTTCCCCCGGATGCCGATGCCCAGCAGGCCCCAGACCACGACGCCGTTGCCGGGTCGATCGTTGCCCAGCGGCAGCGCGCTGACGCTGCTGAACAGCGCCAGCCCCGCGCGCTCGCCGAGCGGGAACACGTAGTTGACGCCGGCGGTGCCACCGAACAGCGTGCGCGGCGCGAGCACGCCCACGCCGCCGAAGAACAGGCTCAGCCGCGGGCTGAACCAGCGCACATAGCCCAGCTCGACCCCGAGCGACAGGCTGCGCTCCAGCTCGATGAACGTGCGCACCCCGTACGCCTCGGGCCCGCTCTCGGGGTTGCCGATGTCCGCGCCCAGGATCAGCCGCGTGCGCGCGCGCTGCCAGCCGATGCCATCGCCGGTGCCCGCCCCCTCCAGGCCCGTGGCCAGGCCGAGCTGCACCTCCGAGAAGTAGCCCCCGGCTCGCGCTTCCCCGGACGCCGCCAGCAGCGCGAGCGCGGTGCCGCTTGCGTACAGGAAAGCTCGCCTCACGCTGCCGGATACGGCGCTGACCTCGCGCGGATCAAGGGGGCGCTCGGCGCCTTTACGCCGCGCGCGGCGCGATCCGCTTGCGCTTCATCATCTCGACCAGCGTCGTCCGGTTCAGCTTGAGCAGGTGGGCGGCGCGATTCTTGTTCCAGCCGGTGCGGTCGAGCGCCTGCCGGATCAGGTCGTTCTCGTAGGACTCGACCGCCGCGCGCAGATCGATGCCGGACTCGGGCAGCTTCGGCGAGTTGCGCCCGGGCGTGCCCAGGCCGCGCACGCGCACCGGCAGATCCCCCGGCTCGATGCGCTCGCCGCCGCACAGCAGCACGGCGCGCTCGATGGTGTTCTCCAGCTCGCGCACGTTGCCCGGCCAGGCGTAGTCCGTGAGCAGCTGCATCGCGGCGCGCGAGATCTGCGTGATGTTGCGGCCCGTCTTTTCGCGGGCCGTCGCCATGAAGTGCTCCACCAGCTCGGGGATGTCGCTGGAGCGGCGCTTGAGCTCCGGCACGTGCAGCATGATCACGTTCAGGCGGTAGTACAGATCCTGCCGGAACTTGCCCTCGGACACCGCCTTCTCCAGGTCGATGTTGGTGGCCGCCACCACGCGCACATCGGCCTTGAGCACGCGGGTGTCGCCGACCGGCGAGTACTCGCGCGCCTGCAGCACGCGCAGCAGCTTGACCTGCAACGCCAGCGACAGCTCGCCGATCTCGTCCAGGAACAGCGTGCCCTTCTCGGCCACTCCGATGCGGCCCACCTTGGCCTGGTGCGCCCCGGTGAAGGCCCCGCGCGCGTGCCCGAACAGCTCGCTCTCCAGCAGCGCCTCGGGGATCGCGCCGCAGTTGACCGCCACGAACGGGCCATCGCGGCGCGGGCTCTGCGAATGAACACCGCGCGCCACCAGCTCCTTGCCGGTGCCGCTCTCGCCGGTGATCAGCACGGTACAGTCCGTGTCGGCGACCCGATCCACGACCGCGAACACATCCAGCAACGCAGCGGACGAGCCCACCACGCCGCGCATGCTCGCCGGGCGCTCGCGCGGCTGAGACGCGGGCGGCGGCGCCAGCGAGGCCGGCGGCAGCGAAGCGGGCACCAGCGAAGGCGGCGGCGCGAACGAGGGGCAACTGTCGTACACCGGCTCTGCGTGCGACAGCGGAGCGACGCTCTCTGGCTCCTCAGTACCCGGCGCGCTGGGCGGCCTCTCCGACGAGAGCTTCAGCTCGGCGGCAAAGAACGCGGGCGGGACGGACGGGCGGGGTGCGGGCGGAATCGAGCTGGGGATGTGGTACACCGTGCAATCCTTGCCTTCTGGGCGTCGCGTGATCGGGGCCTTGCGACGCAATCAGGGGGTCTACGAAGGCAATGCAGTGCAAGTCACAGACCAGCCACGAGACAGGGCTTCGCGCGGGTGTCATCGGATCGACGATTTCAGTGTCGTCCGGTTGGCAATCGTGGTGTTACGGACTTGGCGTTTTTCCGTGTTGTTCCACGGTGATACGCGCGGGGCACGGGTCGCTCGCGACCTCTGGCGAGGGGTGCGACCAGCTGTTCCAAACCAGGCCTTTTACTGAGCAAATTCGCCAAGTTGACCGATATGATACATACCGGTTCGGGGCAGGTCGAATTCGCTCCAGGGGGTGTCCGTGCACCCGCCCGCCTCGGCAGCTCGCTGACAGCGCGAGCTTCGAGGTTCCGCGCGCTGGCAGCCGAGCGCTGCCAAACGGGGCTATCCCCCGCTGAACGGACCGCACGCGTGAGGCTCCAGTGATTTCTTCTCCCGCGCTCGCGCCGGGAGCCGGTCAGCAGCGCGACTCCTGGCACGCCACATGCTGAAGCAGCAGACGTGTCCAAGATTTTCTCGAGTGTAGCCCCGCTCAGCTACGCGCTCGACTTTCACCTCGAGCGCCACAACCTGCTGGCGGCGAACCTCGCGAACGTGGATACACCGCGCTACAAGCCGCTCGATCTCGCGCGCGTCGGCGACGATGGCAAGGGCAGCTTCGAGCAGGCGATGCAGGTCGCGCTGGCCCGCACGGACGAGCGCCACCTGCAGATCGCTGGCGCCGATCCCCTGGTCGGGCGCGTGTTTCAGGATCTGAGCGCCGGCGGCGGCGCCGACGGCAACTTCGTCTCGCTCGACCGCGAGTCGGGCAAGCTGGCGGCGAACCGCCTGCGCTACGACATGGTGAGCGTGCTCGTCAAAAGTCAGCTCGACGCGCTGATGAAGGCCGCGAGCGACGGCAAGGGTTGAGAGCTTCGGAGTCGGAGCCTCGAGGAGTAAACGATGTTAGGAGTCTTCAGCGCCATCGACATCTCGGCATCCGGTCTCACTGCGGAACGTACCCGCATGAACACCATTGCCTCCAACCTGGCCAACGCGCAGACCACGCGCACCGCGGCCGGCGGCGCCTACAAGCGCGTGGATCCGGTGTTCGAGGCGATCGCGCTCGACAAGATGCACGCCCTCACGCCCTCGGAGCGCAGCGTGTCGCAGGTCAAGGTCACGCAGATCGTGCAGGATCAGCGCCCGGGCCACATGGTGTATTCCCCGGGCCACCCCGACGCCAACAAGGACGGCTACCTCGAGTACCCGAACGTCAACGTCGTGGAGGAGATGGTCAACATGATCAGCGCCTCGCGCGCCTATGAAGCCGGCATTTCCTCGGTGGAGGCCACGCAGAAGATGGCCAGCTCGGCTCTCGATCTGGGTCGCGTCTGATGGCGATAGGTCCGGTCGAGGGCAGCCCGATCCCGCTGCTCCAGCCGCATGAGGCGTTCGCGTCGCAGGTCGCGCCGCTGGGCGAGCCTCAGAAGGACGCGCTCACGGCGGCGGGCGAAGGGTTTCTGGACCTCGTGGTACGGGCCAATGAACGGACGCAGACAGCGCAGCACATGTCGCAGGCGCTGGCCGCGGGTCAGAGCGATGACATCCACGGCACCATGATCGCCGTGAGCGAGGCGGCCATCCAGACACGCTTGATGGTCAACGTGAAAGACAAAGTCATGGACGCCTTCTACGAAATCTGGCGCATGAATGTCTGAGTCGGGGGACTGAGGGAGCAGCTTGGCCGAGCCGGTCAACAACATTCAGGAACAGGTCAAGAAGTTCTGGGCGGGGCTCTCCCGCGCCAAGCGCATCGCGCTGATCAGCGTCACCCTGACGGTCCTGCTGGGCGTGGTCGCGGTCGCGCTGATCGGTTCGCAGGTCCACTACGCTCCGCTCTACACCGGGCTCAACACCGAGGACTCGGCGGCGATCGCCGCCAAGCTGAAGGAGCTCAAGGTGCAACATCGGGTGACCGCCACCGGCATCGAGGTGCCGGAGGAGCAGGTCCCCGAGCTGCGGCTGCAGCTCGCCTCCAGCGGGCTGCCGCGCGGCGGCGGCGTGGGCTTCGAGATCTTCGACAGCGCCCGCTTCGGCGCGACCGAGTTCGAGCAGCAAGTGAACCTGCGGCGCGCGCTGGAGGGCGAGCTGGCGCGCTCGATCGACACGATCGAGGGCGTGCAGTCCGCGCGCGTACACCTGGTGCTGCCCGAGCGCCGGCTGTTCGCGGCGCGCAGCGAGGGCGCCTCCGCCTCCGTGGTGGTGAAGCTGCGGCCCGGGCAGGAGTTCGGGCGGCGCGAGGTGGCGGGGATCGTCCACCTGGTGAGCTCGGCAGTGCCGGGGCTGACCAAGGAGCGCGTGAGCGTGGTCAACACCGACGGCGTCACGCTGCATCGCCCGAGCTCCGGCGACGACAACGCCAACGGCCTGGAGCAGAGCCAGAACCAGGCGGCGCGCGAGATCGCCACCAACATGGAGAACCACGTGCGCACGCTGCTGGAGCGCGTGACGGGGCCTGGCGGCGCCGATGTGCGCATCAACGTCGATCTGGACCAAGCCGCGCGCGAGCGCACCGAGGAGCACTACGAGCCCACCAAGACCGCGTTGCGCAGTGAGAACAAGACCGAGGAGGCCACCACGCAGGAGGGCGCGAGCGTCGCCGGGGTGCCCGGGGCGCAAACCAACCTACCGGACGTGGACCCGAGCGCCCCCTCCCGCGGCGACGACCTGAAGGGCAACATCTTCCGCCGCTCGCGCACCCGCAACTGGGAGGTGGACCGCATCACGCAGAAGACCGTCACCCCGCGCGGCGACGTCGCGCGCGTCAGCGCCGCCGTGCTGATCGACGGCAACTACGAGACCAAGGACGGCGTGCAGGTGTACCACCCGCGCGACCCCGAAGAGCTGAAGCGCCTGGAGGAGGTGGTCAAGAACGCGATCGGCTTCGACGCCGCGCGCGGCGACAGCATCCGCGTCGAGGGCGCGAAGTTCTCGCACCTGGACCTGCCCGACACGGAGCCCAAGGGATTCCGCATCGAGAAGCACCTACCCTACGTGCTCGCCGGCCTCGGCCTGCTGACGCTGGGCGCGATGATGTTCATCTTCCTGCGCGCCATCAAGGGCCCCGCGCCGCTCGTACCGCAGCCGGCGCTGGCCGGCGCGCAAGCCACGCCGGAGCTGGGCGGCGGCGCGACCGCCAGCGTGCTCGGCGGCAGCGCGTCCGATCCCAGGCTCGAGTCCGCGCTCGATCCCGCGCAGCTGGAGGAGAAGCGCGCGCTGGCGCTGGAGTTCGCCAGCAAGGACCCGGCCGGAGCCGCGCTCATCCTCTCGCAGTGGCTCGCCGCCGGTGAGGACCCGAAGCCGCTCGCCGCCGGCGAGGGAGCATAGCCGCTGATGCCCGCCGAGCTCACCGGGCCCGAGAAGGCCGTGCTGTTCCTGCTCTCGCTGGACGAGAAGGCAGCCGGCCCGATCGTGAGCGAGCTCTCTCCCGATCACGTGCGGCGCCTGCGCGAGACGGCATCGCACCTGCGCAGCGTACCCGCCAACGCGCTGCACGCCGTCTACTCCGAGTTCCTGAGCAAGTCGGCCGAGTCCGTGGCGGTGCCGCGCGATGGCGTGGGCTTCATCCGCAAGCTCTCGGCACGCGCCCTCGGCGAGCCGCAGACGCAGCAGATCTTCGAGGACAAGCCGGCCACGCCCTTCGATCGCGTGGCCGCGGCCGAGGACGACGTGCTCGCGGGTCTGCTGGTCAACGAAGACCCGCAGCTGACCGCGGCGCTGCTCTCGCAGCTGCCGCCGGAGAAATCCGCGGCCGTGCTGGCGCTGCTCCCGGAGCAGACGCGCCCGCTGGTGCTCACGCGCCTGGGCTCCATGCGCGAGATGCCGGGGCACCTGCTCGATGAGGTGGCGACCGCGCTCGCCGCCGAGTTGCCGGAGCCGGGCGCCGGTGGCGCGGTCGCGGTCGATGGCGTGACGCGCTCGGCCGCGGTGGTGCGCGCGCTCAGCAAGGAGGTCGGCGAGCTGCTGCTCTCCGACGTCGAGGCCGAGAACGAGCTCCTGGCCGCGGAGATCCGCCAGGCGATGTACTCGTTCGAGGACCTCAAGCTGATCGACGCGCGCTCGATGCGCGAGCTGCTCAAGGCAGTGCCGGGCGATCGTCTGACGCTGGCCATCAAGACCGCCAGCCCCGAGCTCTCGAACCACATCTTCTCCGGCATGTCGAAGCGCGCCGCCGAGCGCGTGCGCGAGGACCTCGAGCTGCTCGGCGCGGTGCGCCTGGCGGAAGTGGAGGCCGCGCAGGAGGAGATCGTGGAAATCGCGCTGCGGCTGGCCGCCGAGGGCACGGTGTCCCTCGGGGGAGGCGGACAGGATGAGTTTGTCTAGCGATCGCGGCCGCCCGAAGAGCCTGCGCTTCGTCGACGTCAGCGCCGAGGGGCGCCCGCCGGGCTGGCTCACCTTGCGCCATGACGAGGTCCGTCCGCTCAGCCCCGCGGAGCGCGTCGATCGGCTGGTGCCGCCGGAGGTCCCCAGCCACGAACGGCCGCCGCTCTCGCCGCTGCTGGAGAGCGTGCGCCCGCCGCCGCCGCGGCCGTCGCAGTTCCCGGGCAGGCCCACGCCCTATCCCGGCACGCCGATCCATCACGGCCAGCACGCGAGCGGCCAGCACGCCAGCAGCCAGTATCCTGCGGCGCACTTCGGCAGCCAGTTCCCGAGCACCGCGCCGGGCTCGCCCTCACAGTTTCCGCCGGGGCTCGAGGCGGTGGAGAGCTTCGCGCAGGCGGCCCCCGAGGTGCGCTCCGACACCATGGTCGAGGATCTGGTGCCGCGCGCCGAGGAGGAGGCGGTGGCCGCGATCGCCACCGCGATCGATCGCTTTCAGCGCGAACGCCAGCAAGCGCTGGCCTCGGTCGAGGGGGAGCTGATCGAGCTGGTGCGCGCGATCAGCCGGCGCGTGCTGCTGACTGAGATCACACAACAGCCCCTGCTGATCGAGCGGCTGGTGCACGCCGGCCTGGAGGCTCTGGCGGGCGGAGACAAGCTGCTGGTGCGGCTGGGGCCGTTCTTCTCGGAGGCGCTGCCCGCGATCCGCGAGAGCCTGGAGCACCGCGGCGTGAAATCGCTGGTGGTGGTCGATCCGAGCGTGGGTCGCCAGGGCTGCCAGCTGAGCACCGAGCTCGGCCGCGTCGATGAGTCGGTCACGACGCGCCTGGACGTGCTGCTCGCGAACCTCGGCCTCGGGAGTTGAGCACCTTGCAACGCCTGGCTTCCCTGATCGAGCGCTGCGCCCGCACCCAGGCGCACGAGCCGATCGGCGTGGTGCAAGACGTGGTGGGCATGGTGGTGGAGATCGGAGGCCTGCGCGCCGCCGTCGGTCAGACGCTGGAAGTGCAGACGGAGCACGGCGAGCGGCTGGAGCTCGAGGTGGTCGGCTTCCGCTCCGAGCGGCTGCTGGCGAGCCCGCTCGGCAACCTCTCGGGGTTACACTCCGGAGCGCCCGCGCGCCTGTCCGATCGCGGCGCGAGCATCGGCGTCGGCCCCGAGCTGCTCGGCAGAGTGTTCGATGCCTTCGGCAATCCGCTCGACGGCGGGCCGCGCCCGGAGCTCGGCCAGCGCTATCCCATTCACCGGCCACCGCCGCCCTCCTTCGGGCGCAAGCCGGTCTCGGACGTCTTCTCGACCGGCGTGCGCGCCGTCGATAGCATGCTCACGCTCGGCATCGGCCAGCGCCTCGGCATCTTCGCCGGCGCCGGCGTGGGCAAGAGCTCCCTGCTCGGCATGATCTGCCGCTCCTCGCAGGCCGACGTGAACGTGGTCGGGCTGGTCGGAGAGCGCGGGCGCGAGGTCAGCGACTTCGTGCGCAACAGCCTCGGCGCCGAAGGCCTGGCGCGCTCGGTGGTGCTGGCGGCGACCAGCGATCAGCCGCCGCTGGTGCGGGCGCGCGGCGCGGAGACGGCCACGGCGGTCGCCGAGTACTTCCGCGACCAGGGCAAGAGCGTGCTGCTGGTGATGGACTCGGTCACGCGCTACGCGATGGCGCTGCGCGAGACGGCGCTCGCGGCGGGCGAGCCCCCGGCGACCAAGGGCTACCCGCCCTCCGTGTTCGCCGCCCTGCCCCGGCTGATGGAACGCGCCGGCACCAGCACCGGCGCGGGCGTGATCACCGCGCTCTACACGGTGTTCGTCGAGGGCGACGATCTGAGCGATCCGATCGCCGACGCCGCGCGCGGCATCCTGGACGGGCACATCGTGCTGTCGCGCTCGCTGGCGGAAAAGGGCCATTTCCCGGCCATCGACGTGCTGCAGAGCATCTCGCGCTTGATGCCGGAGGTGACCGACCAGAACCACCAGTCCAGCGCGGGGCTGCTGCGCGAGGCGCTGGGCACCTATCGCGACACCTCGGATCTGATCCAGGTGGGCGCCTATGTGCCCGGCAGCGACCCGCGGGTCGACAACGCGCTGACGCTGGTGCCAAAGATCCATGCCTTCCTGCGCCAGCCCATGAACGAGCGCACCCCGTACGGGCAAGCCAAGGCCCGCATGCAGGCGTTGCTCTCGAACCTGCCGCGCGTGCCTGAGGCCCGCTCATGAGCCCGCGCGAGGCTCGCATCGAGCGCATCGCGCTTTTGCGCGACCAGCGGCTCAAGCTCGCCGTACGCGCGCTGGAAGAAGCGCGCGCTTTGGAACGCCGGCTTCAAACGGAGTTTCACTCCGCGCAGTCGCAGCGCGAGCGCGCCGAGCGCGAGCGCCGCGAGCTCAGCGTCAGGGGCGCGGACATCCGCAGCTTCCTGGAGGCCGAGGAGTGGCTGCGCTCTCGCACCATCGAAGAGGAGCTGTGCGCTCATCGCCTGCGTCAGGCGCGCGCTCAGACCGACCGGGGCCAGCAGCGCGTGAAGAAGGCGGCGCTCGAGCTGCGCCAGCTGGAGCTGCTGCAGGAGCGGCTGAAGCAAGCACGGCTGGCCCGGGAAAACCGCCGCGAGCGGGCGATCGAGGACGAGATCGGGCAGCGCGTGGCCCAGAGCGAGCGCGCGCGGAAAGGTGAGCCGTGAGCTTCCACTCGCCGATCGGCAGAGCCGGGCTAGGCCTGGACCCGGGCGAAGCGGCGCGCGAAGCCGCCGAGCACGAGCGCGAGGATCGCGAGCGGAGCTCCGCCTGGGCCAGCGCGATCACTCGAGCGCTGGTCGAGGCGCGGCCCCCGCTCACGTTGCCTTCGCTACCAGACGCAGAGAGCACGGCGGAAGCTCGCGCCCCGCGCCAGGAGGGCGTCAAGAATCCGACGCCGTCGAGCGTGGAACTCCGCGACAGTGCAGCCATCGAGTCTCCGGAGACCCAGGGGCCCGAGCTCCCCAACCGGCTGGTGGCGGAGCTCTCCGACAGCAGCCTCGGGCGCATGGAGCTGTCGGTCGCCCGCGGCCCGAGCGGCTTGCGCATCGTCATCAACGTGGCGGATGCACGTGTCAAGGCGCTGATTGAGGCGGAGCAGGCGCTGCTCTTGAAAAGCCTGCAAGGCAGCGGGCTTCGCGTCGATTCCCTGCAGATCGCCGAGCAGCCGGAGCCTGGCACCGGTCTTGCTCCACAGGAGGGAGCGGAGATAGCCCAACAACGGGCTCTGGCGCGAAGCAGGAGCAGCCAGCTGCGATCGCTGAGCGCCAGGGGGCGAGGCTACGGAGCCAAGCCCGAAGAGGAGCCGGAGGACGACACCGATCGGGTGGACTTCACGGCCTGAGCCGAAAGCTCAATCATGGTAGATCCCATCAACAGTGCCAGCAAAAGCATCGGCGACGGCGCGCTGACCCGGGCGCTCGGCGGCGGTGGCAACAACCTCGGGCAGGATGCCTTTCTCAAGCTCCTCGTCGCACAGCTCAAGAACCAAGATCCGCTGAACCCTCAGCAGAACTACGAGTTCGTGGCACAGCTGGCGCAGTTCTCCTCGCTGGAGCAGTCCGTCGGCATCAACGACCGCCTGGATCAGCTGGCCCAGCAGAATCAGGGCCTGCAAAACAGCCAGGTGGTGCAGATGGTCGGCAAGACGGCGACCGTCAAGGGCAGCATCGTGACCCTCAAAGGCCAGGGACAGACGGTGCCCATCTCCTTCAGGACAGAGGGAGCCACGAAGGAATCGACGATCGTGATCAAGGATCAGGCCGGCAGCACGATCCGCACCATGAAGGTCGGTCCGAAGGCGGCCGGCATCGTGACGGTGGCCTGGAACGGACAGAGCGACGCAGGGCTGCCGCAGCCCGCGGCGCCCTATCAGGTGACCGTGACGGCCAAGTCGGACAGCGACCTGCCCGTCCGACTGAGTCAGCAGACGAGCGGCGTCATCAAGTCCGTCTCCTTCGATCAAGGCTTCCCGGTGTTGACACTGGACAACGGTGTCACAGCTCCCGTTGGCGATTTAGTTTCCGTGTCGCCGTCTTCAACCAACCCATAAGTTCAAAAGAGTCAGGAGGGCTCAATCAATGGTTCTGCGCGCAATGTTCTCAGGTGTAAGCGGTCTCCGAGCTGAGGGTGAGGCTCTGGGGGTCGTCGGCGACAATATCGCAAACGTGAATACCGTCGGCTTCAAGGCTCAGCGGGCCGTCTTCCAGGACGTGCTCGGTCACTCGATCCTGGCCGGCACCTCTTCCGCCCTTCCCGGCTCGGGCGTGCGCATGGGCGACGTCCAGCAACTGTTCACGCAGGGCTCCATCACCAACACCGGCGTCTCGACGGACGTGGCGCTGAACGGCGACGGCTTCCTGGTCGTGGCCGGCACGGTCGACGGCATCACGGGCAACTTCTACACCCGCGCCGGTCAGCTCACGCTGGACAAGAACGGCTTCATCGTCAACCAACAAGGCCTGAACGTGCAGGGCTACCTCGCAAATGCCGACGGCACGCTCCAGGCGTCCGTCAATGACCTGCAGGTGCCGACCGCCTCGCTGCAGCCGTTCGCCACCACCGGTATCCAGGTGACCGCGAACCTCGATCCGCGCGATCCGGTGCTGACGTTCGACGTCACGCAGGCCGCGCAGACGAGCAACTTCAGCACCTCGATCAGCGTCTTCGACTCGCTCGGTACGGCGCGCACGCTCGACGTGTACTTCAACAACGCCGGCGGCAACCTGTACAACTACTCGGTCGTGGCGCACGGTGAGGACCTCGCCGGCGGTACCGCGGGCGTTGACCAGGTCGTCGGCACCGGCACGCTGCAGTTCAACTCCGACGGCGCGCTCGACACGGCCACCACCCCGCCCTTGAGCCTCAGCTTCGCGGGCGGCGCCACGGCCAACCAGGCGATCGAGCTCGACTTCGGTCCGGACATCACCAACGACGGATCGACGGGTCTGTTGGGCACCACCCAGTTCGCCTCCGACTCCGCCGTGTCCAGCCAGTCACAGGACGGCTACACCTCGGGTGAGTTCTCGGGCCTCGCGATCGACGGCACCGGCCTCGTGCAGGGCCTGTACACCAACGGTCAGAAGGTGACGATCGGGCAGCTCGCGGTCGCGAAGTTCCGCTCCAATGACGGCCTGGGCCGCGCCGGGCAGAACCTCTGGATCGAGACGCGCGAGAGCGGCACGGCTGCGCTCGGCGGTGCCAGCACCGGCGGCCGCGCCTCGGTCTCGGCCGGCGCGCTCGAGTCGTCCAACGTGGACCTGGGCGAAGAGTTCGTGGGGCTGATCCAGCATCAACGCTCCTTCTCCGCGAACTCCAAGACCATCACCACCGCGGACGAGATGCTCCAGGAGCTGATCAACATCAAGCGCTGATCGGGCGTTGCATTTGAGAGCTGATGTACCTGCGGGCCGCCCGCAGTCCTTCCCGTAGCCCTTTCCTGATAGCGTCCTTGATCCAGATCTAGATTCGAGCCATGTCCGAAGAAACTCCAGCTGTTGCTGCGCCGGTTGCCAAGAAGTCGAAGACCGGACTGATCATCGGCATCGTCATCGCGATGGTCACTCTGATCGGCGGCTCGGTCGCCGGCGCAGTACTCGGCCCCAAGCTCCTGGGCTCGCCCGAGGATTCCGCGGACGAGGGCGAGAGCGCCGCTGCCCACGAGGGTTCGGACGAGGAGCAAGCCAAGAGCAGCCACGGCAAGGGGAAGAAGGGCAAGGAAGGCGAGAAGATCATCTCGGTGGAGATCGCCCCGATCGTCGTCGACCTGCGAGATGGCGACGGCCGCCTCCGGCACCTCAAGGTCGGCATGGCGGCGGAGCTGGCAGAGACGGCGAACGCCGAGGAGTTCAAGCTGGTCAGCCCGCGCGGGCGGGAAGCTACCCTGACCTACCTGCGCTCGCTCACCTTCGAAGAGGTCGCCGATCCGACCAAGTATGCCACGATCAAGGAAGAGATCAGCAAGCGCATGATCAGCGCGCTGGGCGCCGACAAGGTCCGCCGCATCCTGCTCGTGGACTTCGTCTTGCAGTAACGCGCGGCTGCTACTCCTGGCGCCGCAAACCGGGCTCATTGGACGAGCCCTCTCTCAATACCCGCGGCGAAGCACGACGCTTCTCGACACGTAGGTTCCGGTGCAGAGCGACTCCTCACAACCCGACATCGTCCCGCTACAGCTCGGCGCGTCGGATCAGAGTCAG
The DNA here is from genome assembly GCA_035760985.1 of Polyangiaceae bacterium. Lineage (GTDB taxonomy): Bacteria > Myxococcota_A > Polyangia > Polyangiales > Polyangiaceae > SZUA-265. Next base: position 8,254 of record DASTRX010000004.1, on the reverse strand, counting down.
TCGGAGGCCGCGCTCTCGCTGCTGAAAGCCACCGCCTCGGCGCTCTCCAGAGAGCTGCGCCGCATCTTGCCCTTCCTGGCTCGTCAACGCGCCCGCACGGCCCTCGATGCCGCGCGCAGCCTGCGCGATCCCGAGCTCACCAGGCTGGCGGAAGGCCCGAGCTTCCTGGTGAAGATGAGCTCACCGGAAGGCGTCTGGACCGCGCTGCAATTCGATGGCGCCGCGATCCTGGCGCTCGTGGACGGCCTGTTCGGCTCGCCCAGGCACGACGCCGAGGACGGCGAGGGAGTCGAGCCGGACGACGACGAGGCCGAGAGCCCACCGCTGGGCGACAGCTTGACCCTGGCGCAGCGAGCGCTGCTCAAGCGTCTGGGTGGGGATCTCTGCGCGCTGCTGCGGAAGCCCATCGAAGAGCAGTGCAAGGTCACGCTCGGGGCGCCGCAATTCACCACGCTCAAGCGCGCGGAGGACCCGGACCTGGGCGACGACGCGCTGGCGCTCGATTGCCGGCTCGAGAACGTTCGCCGGCCCTGGTTCCTTCGCGTGTGGCTGGGGGCCAGCGCCGTCGAACAGATCGCCTCGCGGACGTCGAGCGCCGACAGCGACGCGCCCACCTTTGCCGACGTGGCGCTGCGCATTCCGGTGAGCGTGGTCGCCGAGCTGGGCCGTGTCACACTCAAGCTCAGCCAGGTGCTGGGGCTGCGGGTGGGCGACACGCTGCGCCTGCCCTCCCCCGCCAACGACCCGGTGCTCGTGCGGGTCGAAGGCGTCGCGAAGTTCGATGCCGTACCGGTGATCTCGCGCGGGCAAGTGGCCGTGAAGATCCACGCGCGCCATCAGGAGTAGCCGGGAAATGGCAGCGCCTCCTGGATTGAGGAACCTGTATGTCTGACGGAAGCATTCCCCCCACCGCCGCTCGCGACCACACGATGCACTCCGCCGATCCTGCGGACTCGCCGCTCGGCGCGCTGCGCAGCGCCGACAGCCTGGGCTTCGTGATGGATGTGCCGGTCGAGCTGTGCGTGGAGATCGGCCGCCGCACGATGCGGCTCGGGGAGCTCCTGAAGCTGGGCCCCGGCTCGGTGCTGGAGCTCGACAAGCTGAGCGGCGAGCCGCTGGATATCTACGCCAACAAGAAGCTCGTGGCGCGCGGCGAGGCCGTGGTGATCGGCGAGCGTTACGGCGTGCGCCTGAGCGAGGTGCTGGTGGTCGACGATCCGCCCTCTTCCAAGCCGAGGCGGCAATGAAGCATGTGTTGCTGGCCCTGGCTTGCTTGCTCGCGAGCGCGCCGGCGCTGGCGATCGAGCCCGCGGGCGGCCCGCCCGTGCCGCCGGGCATGGATCCCGAGGACTTCGTCTCGCTCAGCGATCTGCCCGACGCCTCGGTGGAGGACCGCGGCTGGCTTGGCGAGAGCTCCGCGGAAGAACCGGCTCGCATGAAGCCCGGCGCGAGCAGCCCCAATCCCCTGCTCTCCTTGCTCGCGCTGGTGCTGGTGGCAGGCCTCGGCGGAGGCGCGCTCTGGCTGCAACGGCGCAAGGCCAAGGCGCTGACGCCGGGCGGAGTGGAGTCGCGCCTGACCCTGCTCTCCTCCACCCGCATCGGGCCCAAGGCATTCGCCGTCTCGGCGGAGGTGAACGGCCGCGTGATCTTGCTAGGCGTGACCGACCAGCAAGTGACCAACCTCGGCTGGCTCGACCCACCGGAGCTGGAGCAGGAACAGCCGGAGGAAGAGCCCGAGGCTCCGAGCGCGCAGGAAGACGACCTGCCCGACGACTACCCCGGCTCCGCGCTGCGCGACGCCGCGCGCCAGGCAGCCTCGCTCTCGCCCGGGTCGCTGCTGCCTCCGCCGCAGGCCTCGCCGCTCACCAGCTCGCAGAACCTCGAGCGCTTCCAGCAAGTGCTGCGCGGAGCCATCCCGGACCATCCGCAATCCGTGCGCGCCCCGCGCATGTCACCGCCCATGACCTCCGCGGAGCTGTTCGGGCGCTCCGCCCCTCCCGCGGCCGATGCCGCGAGCACCCTGGCCGCGCTGACCAGCGACGTCGTCGGCAGCGAGCCGGCGCCCGCGGGGCGCTCGGTCGCGCCCGCTTCGCTGCGCCGCAAGCGCCAGCGGCGTTCGGAGCTGACCACCAAGCCCGCCAAGCAGAGCACCAAGGCTCCGGTCTCCGACTCCTCCGCTCCGCCCTCGATCGAAGGCCAGGTAGCGGGCCTGCTGCGCTCGAGAATGGCTGATCGGGGCGAGCGATGACCCCGGTCGGCGCGGTCGGCGAAAAGCTCTTCGGCCCCGAGGGCCTGAGCACGCCGATCGAGATCATCGCCGTCCTCAGCGCCCTGTCGCTGCTGCCGGCGATCGTGCTCACAGTCACCTCGTTCGTGCGCACGATCGTGGTGCTCTCGTTCATCCGCCAGGGCATCGGTTCGCAGGAGACGCCGCCCAATCAGGTGCTGATCGGCCTCGCCATGTTTCTGACGCTGTTCGTCATGACGCCGGTGGTGACGGAGATCAAGAACCAGGCGCTGGACCCCTACGTGGCCGGGCACCTCAGCGAGTCACAGGCCCTGGAGAAGGGCCTGATCCCCCTGCGCGGGTTCATGCTGCGCCACACGCGCCAGGCGGACCTGGCTCTCTTCTACAACGCCACCGAGACGCCGCTGCCCGAGACGCCCGACGACGTGTCGATGCGCATGGCGATACCGGCGTACATCGTGTCCGAGCTGACCACGGCCTTTCAGATGGGCGTGATCGTGCTCCTGCCCTTCCTGGTGGTGGACCTCGCCGTGGCCTCCGTGCTGATGAGCATGGGTATGATGATGGTGCCGCCCGTCACCATCAGCTTGCCGATCAAGCTGCTGCTGTTCGTGCTCGTCGACGGCTGGAACCTCGTGGCAGGATCCTTGCTTAAGAGCTACGCGTGAGGAAGGACGGCTGCGCGTGACCATCGATTCCGCGGTCGAGCTGGTCTTTGGCTGCCTGCTGATCTGGTCCAAGACCACCGGGCCCGTGCTGCTCGCGCTGCTGGCGGTCGGGCTCGGGGTGGGCATCCTGCAGGCCGCGACCCAGATCCAGGAAGCCGCGATCGGCTTCCTCGCAAAGGTCGTCGTGATGGGGCTCATGCTGGCCCTCCTGGGCTCCTGGGGGATGCAGAATCTGGTCGACTACACGCAGCGCACCATCGGGTCGATAGCTGATGTCACGCGGTGAACTTCGCGTCTCTGCTCCGCTCCGATCTGTTTCGCCCCGAGCTGGCGCTGCTGGCGCTGGAGCTGAGCCGGGTCAGCGGCGTGGTGGCCGTGTCACCCATTCCCTGGAGCAATACCCCGCGGCGCATCCGCGTCGGCCTGATCATCTTCTTGCTCGCCGTGGTCCACGGCAGCGGCAACTCGCCCGTCACGGAGATCGCCTCCGCCGCGTGGGCTGCGCTGAACCTTTCCACCGAGTTCATCGTGGGCCTGTGCATGGGGCTGGTGGTCCGCCTCAGCGTCGCCGCTGCCGAGATCGCGGGTACGACGCTGGCCACGCCCATGGGCTTCTCGGGCGCGCGCGCGTTCGATCCAGCGATCGGCGGCTCCGAGTCCGCGCTGACCGGCATGTTTCGCCACCTGGCGCTGCTGGTGGCGCTGATCTCCGGCATGCACCGCGTGCTGCTGGGCGCGCTGATCTCCAGCTTTCACCTGCTGCCGGTGGGCACGGCCACGCACATCGAGGCGAGCTTCCCGATGGTGCTGGAGCTGTCCTCGCACATCATCGCGGTCGGCGTGCGCCTCTCGCTGCCCGTGCTCGCGCTGCTCTTGATGGCCAACGTCGGGCTCGGCTTCGTCTCGCGCGCCGCGCCCAGCATGCAGATCTTCAGCATCGGCTTCGCCGTCTTCTTTGCCGTCGGCGCCGCTGGCCTGTTGTTGACGCTGCCCGATCTCGCGCACGAAATGGGCCGCGAGTTCCAGCACGCGGCGGCGTACTTTGAGCGCATCCTGGTCGAGTTTGGGCGGCACTGAGCTCCCTGGACCCCGGTTGAATGGCGGACGATTCCGAATCCGAACGGACAGAGGAGCCAACTCCAGAACGCCGGCGCAAGGCGCGCGAGGAAGGGCAGTTCCCGCGCGGCCGTGACGCCGGCAACACGATCGCCGGCATCGCGGTGCTGCTGGTTCTCTCGGCGCTCGGCAAGGACAGCCTGGCGCTGCTCGAGAAGTTCGCCATCCACTGCCTGTCCGAGCCGTACCAGCTGCTGAGCGGTGATCCGCGCGCGCTGTTTCACGGCCTGGCGACCACGATCGCCCTGCTGGTCTTTCCCTGCGCGCTCGCGGCGGCGCTGGGCGCGCTGGCGATCGGCATCGCGGAGGCCGGCTTCCACCCGAACATGAACCTGGTGGCCCCCAAGTGGGACCGCCTCGATCCGCTGCCCAAGCTGCAGCAAATGTTCAAGCTGCAGGAGACCGGTGTCGACATCGTGCTGCAGCTGGCGCGCGTCGCGGTCGTGTTCGCCGTGGCCTTCGCCTCGGTCAAGAGCGTCTACCCCCGGCTGATGCACCTGGAGCGCGTGAGCCTGGAAGCCGCGGGGCTGGAGATCGCCCGCGCGCTGTTCAAGCTCGGCCTGTGGTCGAGCCTGGCCCTCGGCTCGCTGGCGCTGCTCGATTACCTGAAGAGCTTTCGCAAGCACGAAGCTTCGATCCGCATGAGCCGCCAGGAGCTCAAGGAAGAGATGAAGCAGCAGGAAGGCGACCACCGCATCAAGCATCGCCAGCGCGCCCGCGCGCGCGAGATGCTCAAGCGCGGCCTGGCCAAGCAGATCGCGCAGTCCGACTTCGTGATCGCCAACCCGACGCACATCTCCGTGGCCTTGCGTTACCGCGTCGCGGAGGGCGCGCCCGTGGTCACCGCCAAGGGCTACGACGAAGTCGCGCTCTACATCCGCAAGCTGGCCAAGGAAAACAAGATCCCGGTGATCGAGAACCGCCCGCTCGCGCGCGCCCTGGCCAAGCGGGTGCGACCGGGCCGCCCGGTGCCGGTGGATCTCTATGCGGCCGTCGCGGAGATCCTCGCCTTCGTCTACCGCCTCAAGGGCAAGACCCTCGGCGGCTCCAGCTCCCGGGCTGCGCCCGCGCGCCGCGCGGCACCCGCCCCCCGGGCTGGCGCCAGAGGGCCGCGCGCCGCCGGGCCCGCGCCTCGCCCGGGCCGCCGCGCGCCGCGTCCGGCTCCCTGAGCTCGATCGTCGTCAGCGACGTCAGAGATCGGCCACCGTGCTGTGCTCGTAGTACTCGATCAGGGGGCGACCGGACGAACCGACACCTGCCTGGGCATTGATGTACGGCAGCGCGTCGCGCACGCCCTTCATAGCGGTCGCGATCGACTGCTGCTCACCGACGACGAGCGCCGTGTGGTGCTCCACCGCCCGCTCCGGATCCGCGATGTAGCGGAACAGCTCCTGGATGCGAGGAATGTGGACGCGACCGCGCGTGCCGAACGTCGCGATGCGCTCTTCCGTGACCCGCCCCACGCCGCCATACAGGAAGATCTTGCCGTCCCGTGCGTTGGTGCACGGACGCAAGAAGGCGCACGTGCCGGGCCTTAGATCGCCGTCGACCGCGCCCCAGCTATTGTCCCTGCCCACCTCCTTGGCCAAGATCTGATGCTCGGTGATCCTGGCGCCGGGGCGCAAAACGCTCTTGGCCCAGACACCGCAGTGAAACAGATCGACCTCCTCTCGCTCGTCATCGAACATGTTGTTCCAGTCCCCCAGGACCGGAACCAGGCCGGATGCGCACTGCAACAGGTACATCCCCATCCAGCCCGCCACGTCCGTCTCGCAGGCGGCGGGCAGGAGCTTGTCCGAGAGCATGCTCATGCACGTACAGGGCATGATGCCCACGGTTCCGCCGATCTGGTACTTCTGCATCTCGGTCCAGCAGCGCACGGCGATCCCGTCCAGGTCGTTGTCGCGAATGAACCGGTTGAAGACCACACCCATGCGCGCGATGGCGTCCAGCGAAGCTGCCGGAACATCGCTCGCGCCAAAGTGCGTGCGGATCTCCTCCTGCTGGGCCGCGAGCTGCACGCCATCCACCTGGCGCATCTGCCGGTCCAGCGCGATCAGCTCCAGGCCCACCGTGCTCAAGCCCATGTGCCCCAACAGCTCGGTGGAGACGTTGGTGACCGTCTGAAACGCGTCCGGTCCTGAACCCACCAGCCCCAGGCGAACGCCGCGCCCGCGGCGCCGGAACTTCGAGGCCAGCACGCAGGTCGCGAAGAACGCCCGCAGGTCGCGCGCAAACTCCGCGGAGTGCACCGACTCGCAGTGCTTGGTCGTCAGGGTGTAAGGATAGCCGATGTGGCGGAGCGCGTTGGCCGCGGAGAAACGCCCGCAGGCGCCGTCACGCCGGCCCTTCTCTCCCATTCTTCCTTGACCCCGCACGTCGGGCTCCGTGTGGATCAACACGGGCACGTTCAAATCCGCGAGCCGCAAGACATCGCGAATGCCGTTCTCGTCGGAGAAGTTGTACATGGAGCAGATCACGCCGATGGCGCCGCCGCCATCGACGCCCTGGCGGTGCGCCTGGGCCAGACCGGCGGCGCGCTTGGCGTCCGCGTAGGACTCCACGTTGCCCAGGTCCACGTACTCGACCTGCTCGCCGAGCAGCTGCTCCACGACCGCGGCAGTGGCCCGCGCCCCCTCGACGGCGAACTCCCTGGGGAAGAACCCCCGGTTGCCCATGAAACCCAGGATCACTGGCTTGCGATGCGGTGCGACTGGCGAGCGGGGCGGGAGTGTCATGGAAACCTGCTTTCGAAGGCCCGAGGTTAATTTGTTGCAGCACACAACATATAGACCTAAACTGCCGGTGTAAATGGCAGGAAAGCGCCATCCCCGGCCGCCAGCGTCGGCGCCGCTCCGCGCGGACGTGGGAACGAGCAACGCGCAGACGCGCCGGCACAATCTGTCGTCGGTGATCACCCACCTGCACCACAGCGGGTCACTGACGCGCGCCGAGCTGACCCGTCGGACCGGGCTCAATCGCTCGACGGTGGGAGCGCTGGTCGGCGAGCTCGAGCAGGCCCGACTGGTGCACGAGACCGCCGCCCCGGAGAGCGCAGGCGTGGGTCGACCCAGCCCGCTCGTGCACGCCAACCGGCAGGTGGCGGCACTCGCGCTAAATCCGGATGTGGACGCTGTCGAGCTGGGCTTGGTGGGCCTGGGGGGCGTGCTCCACGCGAAAGTCCGGCACCCCACTGCAACAGCGCCCACCGCAGCAGAGACCGTGCGCCTGGTCAGCAAACTGCTGGACGAGCTCGAGCCGAGTCTGCGCCAGTGCAACGTGGTGGGCATCGGCGTGGCCGTACCCGGCCTGGTACAATCCGACACGGGCGTCGTCGCTCTCGCCCCGCACCTCGACTGGCACGACGAGCCGCTCGCTCCCATGCTGACGGAGGCCACGGGCTACCCGGCGTTCGCAGGCAACGACGCCAAGCTCGGCATGATCGCCGAGACCGTGTTCGGCGCTGGAAGCGGCGTGAGCGACCTCGTGTACTTGAACGGATCGGCCTCCGGCATCGGTGCCGGCGTGCTCGCCGCGGGGCGGCCGCTCTGGGGCGCGCGCGGATACGCGGCGGAGCTGGGCCACACGCTGATCAACTCGGACGGCCGCCGCTGCCACTGCGGCCGGCGCGGCTGCCTGGAGACCGAGGTCAACCTGCACAGACTACAAGCCGCCATGGGTCGAGCGCCGCTAAGCGCCGAAGACATGCAGCGAGCGATGCGCGCGGGAGCCGGCAGCGCCATCAAGGTAGAAGTCCGCCGCCAGCTGGACCTCCTCGGCCAGGCGATCGCCGGCTTCGTCGCCATCTTCAACCCCGAGCTGGTGCTCCTGGGTGGATTTCTCGGCACACTGCTCGACGCCATGCCCTCCCGACTGGAGGCCTGCGTAGCTCGCCTGTGCTTCGCGCCCGCCGCCGCGGGTCTCCAGATTCGGCGCGTGGCCCTGGGAGAGAACCTGTTGCTGATCGGAGCCGCTGAGCTAGCCTTCCAGGCATTGCTGACCGATCCGATCGGCAGCATCGACCGCTAGGGTTGCCGGCAGCGTCGGCGCGGCGAGGACAACCCGATCGGCTTGATTTTGGCCGGGCCTCAGCCGCACGACCCTGCACGAAGCCTCGGGGCGCAGGGCGCCAGCGGCATACGGAGCCGTACGGCTCCGTATGCCGGTGCTCGCACGCCGCACAGGCGACGTGGCTTCGTCTCATGGCGTGGCTTCGTCTCAT
>DASTRX010000003.1:0-25954 GCA_035760985.1 Polyangiaceae bacterium | reverse complement strand
GCGGGGCTGGCCGGGAAGCGGCTGAAGGCGATGCGTGCCCGCTTTGCGACCGGGCTCGCCAGCGGCAGGTCGATGGCGAACTGCAAGCCGCCCATGCCGTAGAATGGGTACATGCGCTGGGAGTTGTCCATCAGCACGTACACCACGCTCTGCACCGGCGTGAGCTGGGCGATGGTGCACAGCCCGGCGCCGCCGTTGGGCGCGGCGTTCGCGGCCGAGCTGAGGCGCGGATTGGGCGCCGTGTAGCTGCCACAGATCGGCTGATAGCCGCGCTTGGCGGTGCAGTACGGCCCGGCCTCGACGGCGACGATGCGATCGCTGTTGTAGTTCGTGCTGCACAGGTTCGGCGCGAGCCGGAACCGGGTTGCGTCATTGGGATCGCTGAAGCTGAAACCCTCCTGCTGATCCGGCGCCGTACCCGTCAGGTCGACATCCAGCACCTCGGAACCGAAGGAATTGTAGAAGGCGCGTACGTTCAGCTCGCCGGGCGCGGGCTTGGGGCGATCCGCAGGCCAGTCGATGTGGAAGCTGCAGGTCGCGGCGTCATCCAGGATGGCGGGGAAGTTGGCGCCCTGTGGCAGGCACAGGTCGGCGTTGAAGCAGGTGTTGGTGGTGCCGAAGGCGAGCCGCGGGTCGTAGTCCGGCAGGGTCTTGGCGTCGATGTCGGCCGGCACGCACGCGCCGGCGATGCAGGTCTGGTCCGGCGGGCACGCGACATCGCTGCAGGACTCCTTGAGCGGCAGCGGCAGGTACAGGATGCGCCCGTCGACGAACCCGAGCCGCCGGCGCCGGATCACCAGCACCTCGCGGTTGTTCGGCTCGTTGGGCTCCGGCCGCGTCGTGATGCAGTCGGTGTCGAAATCGGATGTGTCCGTGCGCAGGCCGAGCACCTGCACCGTCACGACTCTGCTGGGATCGATGCCGCTCGAGCCGAGCACGCCCAGCGTCGCGGGCAGGGTGGTGAGCCCGCCCGTCACCGGATAGGCGTCGCAGAACTTTACTTCTCCGCCCACCTGCACGGTGAGCCCCACGGCGCGCAGGTAGTCGGGGACCTTGATCTGGGTCGTCACACCGCCGACGATCTCGGTCGGGTCCGTGGTGGTGCAGGCCAGCACGAGCAGCGCGGCGGCTGCGCCGAGCGAGGAAGACAAGCGCCGGGCGCGCTGGGTCGAGACGGGAGACATGGCGGTGCGGGCTCTCAGAAGGCGCGAAAGGTGGCGAAGGTGCCGTTGACGGGCGCGGTCTCGCTCGGGCGCGAGACCATGTAGGCGGCGAAGGAGGCGCCGCCGACCACGGCGACGGCGCTGACGGTCCAGAACAGCCAGGACTTCTCCGGGCTGAGCGCCACGTCGACGGTGCGCTCCTGCTCGGGGTTGAGGGTCACTTCCAGGCGCTGCGTGGCGTAGCCGGACTTGCTCACTTCCAGCTGATGACCTCCCGCCGCCAGCAGCCCCTCCCAGGCACCTCGCCCGACCACCGCGCCATCCATGCGGATCTCCGCATCGGGATGCGTGGTCACGACGCGCAGCTTGCCCTCACTCTTGGCCTCGGCCAGCGACAGGGTCACGCTCAGCGAGTCCTTGTAGGCCACGTCGACGGTCTGTTGCACGGTGGCATAACCCGCCGCCCGCGCCTCGAAGGTGTGCGGCCCCGCCGGCACCGGGCCTTTGAAGGGGGCGGGGCCGAGCTCACGCCCGTCCATGTACACGTCGGCGGACGGGGGGCCCTCGACCGCGATCTCGACCGTGCCCGTCTTGTTCACGTGCTGCAGATCGAACTCGATCGAGGCGGTCTTGCCGCGCACCACGTCGACGGTCTTTTCGGCGGGCTCGAAGCCCTCCTTGAGCAGGCGCAGCTGGCGCCGCCCCACGTCGATGCGGATCGGCTCCAGGAAAGGCGTCACCCCGACCTCGAGCCCGTCCACCACCAGGCGCGCGCCGGCCTCGGCGGCCTTGACCTCGATCGTCGACACGAACTGCTGCAGCGCGCGGATCGCCGTCTCGGCTTTCCGGATGTCTTCCCGTGGCAGCTTCTTGCGGAAGGTGAGCTGCTTCTCCCAGGTCTTGATCGCCTCGGAGTACTTGGTCAGGTCCTTCCAGCACACGCCCACGTTGAACAGGGTGCGGGGGTTGTTGCTCAGCTCGTAAGCACGGTTGAAGTAGACCAGCGCGCTCTTGTAGTCGCCCGCGTCGTGCAGCTCGCGCGCGGCGTCCCACTGCTCGCGTGCCTCGCGCGGCAGCTCGTCGCGGATCGGCTTCGCGTGCGCGGGCCGCCCGAGGCTGAGCACCGCCAGCAGCGAGCAGAGGAGCAGGAGCAGGGAGCGACGGAGCGGGAGAGATGGGTTCATTGCTCGATACCGATTTGCTTCAGGGAAGGCCGGCGGCGCTTGGGCGCGCTGCCGCGCGCCGGCCGCGGCTCGGACGGCGACGGTTCGGCCTGTACCGCCGGCTCTGGAGCGGAGGGCGCGGCCTGGGGAGGAGCGGTCGAAGGCGCGGCCGCCGGCTGGGCCGACTGCGAGGATGACGCGGGCAGCGCGAGCACCGGAGCCACGGGCGCAACGCCCGGAGCCTGTGCCGGAGCCACAGGCGCGACGCCCGGCGCCTGCGGGGCGGCGCCCGGCGCCATGGGGCGGACGCTGGGAGCCGCGGGGGCGGGCGTGGTGTCGACGTGCTGGACGGGGATGACCTCGTCCACGGGCGCGGCCGCCGTGTGCGAGCCCGACGGGCGCAGCACCCGGAACAACACCGCCGCCAGCACCAGCGCTGCCAGCAGCGGCAAGCCGATCTTCAGCTCGGTCTGGCGACGCCGAAGGAACGTGGGCAGCGTGGTCGGGGCGGCGGTATCGTGCGGCGCGAACCCCGTGAGCCAGTGGGCGCCCGACTGGCTGGAGGCGCGCTCCGTCTCCGGCGAGCCCACCCGCTCCGTGGCGGGGCCGGGCAATGGAAACGAAGAGGGGCCCTGTGAGAACGGAGACTGCGCGACGGTGGGCTGTGCCACGGGTGGCGTAGCTGGGTGCTGCGAACCCGGACGGGAGCCTCGCATGCCGGGGCTCGAGCTTCGCCCGACCTTCTCCGTCGGGCTGCCGGTGCTGGACGAGCCGAACGACGCGCGGGTGGATGCCGGCGGCGGCTGATCGGACGGGCGCCAGCTGCCTCCGCCGGCGCCTCCGCCTGGACTCAGCGTCGAGCGCTGCAACAGCTGGCGCGCCACGCGCTCGCTGCGCAGATCGCCGAACTGCACCAGCGCGGCGGCCATGTCCGCCGCCGAGCGATACCGAGCGTCCGGCGTCTTCGCGAGACCCTTCAGCACCGCGTTGTCCAGCCCGGGCGGCAGATCGCCGCGGATCGTGTCGAGCGACTGCGGGTCCTTGGTCGCGAGCGCCATGAACAGCTCGCTGAGCTGCCCCGACGGTGGATGGAACGGCGTACGCCCGCTGAGCAGCTCGTACAGGATCACCGCCACGCTATACAGGTCGCCGCGCGCGTCGACCGACGCCGGGTCGCGCGCCTGCTCCGGCGAGACGTACAGCGGCGTACCCAGCGCCGAGCCCACCTTGGTCAGGTTCAGCGGCTCGGTGCTCAGCTTGCTGATGCCGAAGTCGACGATCTTGAGAAAGTCGGCCTCGTCGTCGCGCTGCACCACCAGACAGTTGGCTGGCTTCAGATCGCGATGGATGATCCCGGCGGCGTGCGCCACCTGCAGTCCGCGCAGCACCTGCAGCACGAAATGGATGCAGCGCGGGACGTCGCGCAGGCCCGGGTTGCCCTCGTTGGCGAGCAGTTTCGCCAGATCGAGGCCCTCCAGGTACTCCATCACCAGGTAGGGCTGACCGCTGGGCAGCTTGCTCACGTCGAGCACGCTCACGACGTGCTCGTTGTTGATGCGCGACGCGGCCACGCCCTCGTTCAGGAAGCGCTCCACCACCGCCGGATCGTGCACCAGCCGTGCGCTCATGAACTTGAGCGCCACGGGCGCTCGCCGGAGCAGATGCGTCGCCTCCACGACGGCGCCCATGCCGCCCGCGCCGAGCAGGCGCTCGATGCGGTACTTCTCGTCGATGATCTCCCCGGGCTGGGGGTAACCGCTGGTCTCGTCCGGATCCACGGTGTGCCTCCCCCCTCAAGGGCCGAAGGTGAGCCCCAGGAAAGGGCCCAGGAACCATTGCGAGCCGTTCGCCAGCTCGTACGGCGGCGTGGCCTGCGGGATCGGCGGCCGGCCGTCGTTGGAGGTCAGCACCGCGCGTTCTTCGGGGCGGGTGCTGGTGTCGTCCCCCGCATGCTCGAACCAGCTGGTCACGCCCAGCGAGATGGCGGTGCTGCCGCCGAGCTCGAACGCCAGCGACGCCTCGAAGGACAAGAGGGCCGAGACGTAGCTCGTGCCGACGTCCGAGTAAAAGCCGTTGCGGCCATCCTGTGAGGTCGTGTCCCGCCGCATGACGAAGGCGCGATAGGCCAGTCCGGGCCCGAGCGCGAAGTTGAGGCGGATGCGCGAGAACTTGGTGATCAGGCGCGCGCGCAGCATGGCGGCGCCGCCGAAGCCCGCGACCGTGAACTTCTCCTCGCGCGCCGGCTGGGCCACGACCGGGTTGATCTCGGAGCCCTTCACGCCGTCGAAGGTCGCGCTCGGACCGGAGAAGTCGCCCGTGCCGAGCAGCGCCAGCTCCACCCCGATCGGGTCGAGCATGTAACCGATGTAGCCCGAGATGCCGCCCGCCGTGACGCTGCCCGCCGAGCAGCTGCTCGCGCCGATGCTGTCGCAAGAGTCTTGAAACGTGCTGCCCGTGCCGCCCGGCAGGAATGCGGCGAGCAGCTGGACACCGCCGTAGATGCCGTCGAGCGCGGAGGGCAGGGCCGCGCCGCCTTCCAGCGTCACTTCGCCGACGGTCGGTTTGAGGGCCACGGATTCTGAGTGCACCTCGCCATCCGAGAGGGACAGCTCCTTTTCGAAGGTGTCGTGCCCTTCCCGCGTGACCCGCAGCTGGTGGCGGCCCGGTCGGACGTCCCCGTTGAACCGCCCGTGGCCGACGGACTCGCCGTCGATGAAGATCTCGCCGCGCTCGCCTTCCACGTCCACCCGCAGATGGGAGCGGCCCGTCTCGGCAGGACCGTCGGCCGCGCAGGCGCTTTCGCTGCTCGTGATCAGCGCGGAGCCCGCGAGAACAGCGGCCAGACACAGCGCTGGCGCGCGGGGCACGGCGCGGCCCGCTCTGCTGCGATCCAGCAGAAGGCTTGAAAACGGCTGTGCCGGCGGCTTTTTGAGCAACGGCCCCATCGCTGACGCGGACCATAGATCATTGCGTGGCCCGCGTGGAAGCTTCGTCGGTCTCGCGCAAAACGCCTGCGCGCGTGCTGATCGCAGGGCGACCAGGTCCGTCTCGGGTTCTCGAAATGCCGCGGCCGAGCGCGCAAATGACGTAGAGCGACCCGCGTCCGCCGCGGCTGGATGAGCCGGGTGGTCCGCCGTCAGCGAATGCGAGTCGCGCAGCCGACTTGCAGCTCGGCGCTCACACCGCTCGTGATGAAGCGCGCGCAGGTGCTCGGGCAAACCTCGATCTGCGTGGGCGTGCCGTCCTCGGCACGTTTGTAGTACCAGCCCTGGTCGTTACCGCAGGCGCTGACGTCGCCCACGTTGGCGAGGTCGCTGACCTCGCCGCTGGGCTCGGTCAAGCGCAGATTGACGCGATCGAAATCGAGCGCGGCCTCGGCGCTGAGCTGAAACTCGCAGTTGACCGCGGTGTCACGGATCTTGTTCAGCGCGTCGAGGAACTCATCCGCGACGTCGCCGCCGGTGTTGATCACGAACGCGCGCTCGGTGCCGCCCGCGCGCGCCAGCGCGTCGAGGTTGGCCTGGCCGTCCTCGCCCAGATCGGCGGCGCTGAACACGCCGATCACGAACGTGCGCACCGGAGCGGCGGCGGAGCTCTCGCCCGCGGCGAGCTGGGCGATGTCCGGGATCTCGAGCGGCGAACATTCGGTGGGCAGCCCGTCCGTGGCGAGCACGGTCACCACCTGGCGATCCGGGTGCTCGGCAGCCCAGGCCCGGGCCTGGTCGAGCGCTCCGCGCAGCGCCGGACCCGTGGGCGTGAGCCCCCGGAGCTCCACGCCTTCCAGCGACTGGATGATCTGCGCCGCGTGGTCCGTGCCGGTCGCGATCGAGACCGCCGGCGCGGCGTATGCCGTCGCCTCGCACACGGTCTGATTCACGCAGCGGTACGGGTAGGGCGTGCACGTTCCCGTCCCCGGTGGGCAGCCGAGCGATGGAACGCAGATGGTGGGCGCGGCCGGGTCCGAGGCGTCGCACAGCCCGAGCGGTTCGCAGTTCGTGCCCGGCAGGCCTGCGCACTCGTTCTGCGCGTTGCACAGCGGTGGCACGGGCAGCGCGGGTACGCCCTGGCCCGGGATCACGCACACCCCCAGCATGCCGAGGCACTGGGCGTTGTTGCCGCCGCAATCGGCGTCGCTCGAGCAGATGCACTCATCGCCGATGCAGTCGGGATCCGTGGGACCGATGAACGCGACCGCCGGCTGGTTGTCGGTCGGATCGTCCGCGATGAAGCCCGCGACGCACACGCTCGCGGTGCAGGGGCCGCCGGCGCCGCACTCGGCGTTGCTGATGCAGCTGTCGGGTACATCCGGCCGCAGCTGCGGGAAGTACTGCAGACCGACGCCGATGTCCGCGCTCTCCGGCGCCTGGACGAAGGCTTCGAGCGACTGCTTGACGGCATCCCACTTCGTCTGGCGAGCGAGCAGAGAGGCCGACGGCAGCACCTGGAGCATCGAGCCCGAGATGTCGAGCATGACGAAGATGTCCAGCCCGATCACTTCAGCCGCATGCGTCTCCCCCAGGCACGTGCGCTGCTCCCCGGTGCTCGGGTCCGGAACGGTCGCGAGCTCGTCGTCGCTGAGCAGGCCGCCGGCTGGAGCACCCGTGGGCTGGCCCTGTTTCACGTCCACTGACGCATCGGGCTCGTGAGAGCTGGAACATCCCACCCAACCGATCAGGCTGAGCCAGGGCAAAAGCCTCCAGAATCGGCGCACCTGATCTTAGTACGTGTTTCCCGCGAGTACCGCCAGTCCCCCGGCAGGCGCTGACCCGGAATCAGCCGCAAAAGCCCCTTCACGGCAGCTCGTTCTTGTAGGTTTTTGCCTTTGGCTGAATGGGGGAGCAGCGCGGGCGCGCTGCGGGCGTTCACGTTCGGCTCAACCGGGCCTCGCCAGCGAGGCCGAGCCGAGCGATCTGCTGGGCGACGCGCATGCCGTCCAGGGCAGCGCTGACGATGCCGCCGGCGTAGCCCGCGCCTTCACCCGCTGGATAGAGCCCTGCCCAGTCGAGCGACTGCAACGTGACCGGGTCGCGAGGAACGCGCACGGGAGCGCTGGTGCGCGATTCGATGCCGACCAGCACGGCTTGGTCGGTGATGTAGCCGCGCAGCTGGCGACCGAACTGCGCCAGCGCGCTGCGCAGCGGCGCGGCCAGGCGCGGCCCCGCACTGTCGAGCACCGCCGCGACGTCGCTCGCTGCCAGACCGGGCACGTAGCTGCTCGCCGGCACGCTGCTCGAGCTGCGCGCCGCCAGGAAGTCGGTGACGCGCGTGGCGGGTGCCTTCAGCGCGCCACCGCCCGCCGCGAAGGCAGCGCGCTCGATCGCGCTCTGCAGCGCGAGCCCGCCGAGCGGGGCGGCGAAGCCGAGCGCGGGCAGCGTGTCGATGTCGATCGCCACGACCATGCCGCTGTTCGCGTAGCGCGAGTTGCGGCTCGACGGGCTCATGCCGTTGACGACCACGTGCTCCGGCTCCGTGGTGGCGGGCACGATGAAGCCGCCCGGGCACATGCAGAACGAAAACACCGAGCAGCCGTCGCGGCTGTCGACCAGCTGATACGCCGCGCTCGGCAGCTGCGGATGCTCGGCGAGAGCGCCGTACTGGATGCGGTTGATCAGCGGCTGCGGATGCTCGATGCGCACGCCGATCGCGAAGCTCTTGGCCTCCAGCCGGTGCCCGGCTTCGTGCAGCCAGCGATACACGTCGCGCGCGGAATGGCCGGTGGCGAGCACGACCGCGCTCGCTTCCAGCTCGCTGCCGTCGGCCAGGCGCAGCCCCGTGACGCGCGGGGGCGAGCCCGCCCGGAGCAGCTCCACGACGCGCGCGCCGAAGCGGAACTGGACGCCCACCTTCTCCAGGCTCGCGCGCAGCGCACTCACCACGCCGGGCAGCTTGTTGGTGCCGATGTGCGGGCGCGCGTCGATCAGGATCTCGGAGGGCGCCCCGTGCAAGGCCAGGATCTCGAGCACGTCCCGCACCGGACCGCGCTTGTGCGAGCGCGTGTAGAGCTTGCCGTCGCTGTACGTGCCGGCACCTCCTTCTCCGAAGCAGTAGTTGCTGTCCGGATCCACGCTGCCGCGCCGGGTCAGACCCTTCAGATCGCGGCGCCTCGGCTGCACGGGCTTGCCGCGATCGAGCACGATCGAGCCGATGCCGGCGCGGGCCAGCTCGTAGGCGCAGAACAGCCCGCAGGGACCATCCCCGATGATCAGCACGCGCGCCGGAGAGCTGACCTCGATCGGCTGCGGAGCGCCCAGCTCGGCTCCGGGGGGCAGCCCCAAGCTCAGGCTGCCCGCCTCTCGAGCCAGGATTTCCAGGGACAGCTGCTGGCGGATGCGGCCGTGCCGGCAGTCGAGCGAGCGCTTGCGCAGCACCAGCCCCGGCACCTCCGCCGGTGCGACGCCGAGCTTGCGCGCGACGTGCCGGCTGAGCGCCGCACGGTCCTGAGGCTCGTCCAGCCCCAGCGTGAGCTCGATGAACTGCGGAAAAGGCTTCGAGGCGGCGATGCTTCGCCTCTAGTACGCACCAGGGGCGACGTACACGCGGAGTTGGTCTGGACCCCCGATTCCAGCCCGGCTGCCAGCGTGGGTGTGCGTCGGGAGCGTCGGGTGGGCGTGGTTGTGTCCGCCCGGTACCGGACCACACCCGTCCACCCCTCGGTGGCTGCTCTTAGGCCTGCGGCGCTGCGTTCCGTTGCCTTCGGCAGCAGCGATGTCAGCAGATCTGCCGCAGGCCATCGCCATCGGCCTCGCGCTCTTGGCGTGTGGTTCCCCACCGGCACCGGCTGCCGGCTCCGCGCCCGCGCCACCCGCGGAGCCCGCCGCGGAGCTCTCCTTCGACCCGCCGAGCGAATTCGCGCCGCGCTCGCCCGGCGCGCAGACTCCGGTGCAGGCCGGCTCCTACCGGCTGCGCATGACCGCGACCTGCCCCGAGCAGGAACGCTCGGCGAAGGGGCAGCTCTCGCTGAAGCGCATCTCGGCGGCGCAGCTGCCGGGAGCCAGCGCGGGCGATGCAGAGAGCAACGACCTGCTGCTCTGGGGTCAAACGGATCTGGACGTCGAGAGCCTCGAAGCGTGCCTGGGACCGCGCCCGTCGGGCAGCGCCCGGCGCGAGCCGATCCACCCCAACGTGCTGGTCGAAGTCCTGCAATGGAATGGCCACGCACAGCGCCAGGTGCTGCTGGTGTCGAGCGATCCCAAGGCGGCGCCAGGCCGGCGCGCGAGCTCGGGGGCGGGTATCGCGATGTGGGTCGACCAGGTCGACCGCGGTCACCTGGCGGGGGTCTGGTGCCGCTGGGAAGTCATGAACGCGGGCGAGGGCCGCTGGGAGGCCGATCTCGTGCGCGCAGATCCGCCTGCGAAATGAGTGGCCAGGCCGAGGGCCTCGCCACTAGGGTGGCCGCCGTGCACGCGAGGAGCCCGCACCTCGCGGGCCTACATTGGGCGGCCCTCCACCGTGTGGCCCTTCATCTCGCGGCCCTGCTCGCGCTCAGCTGCGCGGCGGGCGTGGCCCGCGCGCAGGCTGCTGGCGAACGCGCGGAACCCAGCGCAGCGAGTGTGGCGGCCTTGCTCTTCGATCTGGAGCGCATCATCGCCTCCGAGGAGAGCGGGGGCTGGCTGCTCGAACAGGAGGAGCAGGACTCGATCCACCACGACGTGATGGAGTCGGTCTGTCGCGCCGCGCCCGCCGTGCGCGCGCGGGCGCTCGAGCAACTGGGCCAGCGCAGCGCCGCGCTCGGTGACCCGCGAGCGCTGTACGAGCGCGCCGGTGGTCAGCTGACGTCCGAGGTCGAGTCGGCGCTCTCCGCGCAGCGCGCCCTCTCGGCGCTGCAGCGCGGCACGGCGGCCGCGCCCGGCGAGTGCCCGTTCTGGGTGCAGGCAGACCCGGAGTTTCGAGGGCTGCAGAGCACGCGCGATCGCTGGATCGTGAACTTTGACACCGGCGGCACGGTGCAGCTGCGCCGCACCCAGGGCGACTGGAGCATCGGCGCGGGTGGCTTCGGCCGCATGCTGGGCGGCTACAGCTTCACGCACCTGAGCTTGCTCGCGGGCGTCGAGCTGGGCGGCGGCGCGCTGGTCGAGCCGCACACCAAGCCGACCGCCTTCGCCGTCAACTACATCCCGGCGCTGCCGGTGATCCTGCGCTTGCATCGCGACGCCTGGAACATCGACCTGGAAGGCGCTTCGGTCGGGCTGTTCCAGGCCAGCAACCACCGGCTCAGCTACGGCGTGCGCGGCGGCGTGACCGTCGGTGTCTCGGCGCTGCGGGTGCGCGGGATCTTGCCCTGGGTCGGCATCGGCCTGGCCGCGGAGTATCACTTCGAAAACTCCGCGCGCCCCGAGGCCTGGTACCTGCGGGGCGGGCTGCGCGTGGGCGGCGTCTGGGGCCCCTGAGCCGCCCGTCAGCGCTCACTCGGCGGCGATCGACGCGGGCGGCGCAGCCGCTCCGGGCTGTGCGGCTTCCAGCGCGTCGCGCAGCGCCTCCATCGGGTGGCGCGGCACGAAGCCGGCGAAGCGCTTGACCTGGCTGCGGCAGGAGTGGCCCGCGGCCAGCGCGCTGCGCTGGGCTGCTGCTTCCTTGGCCAGGCGCGGCGCCCAGCTCAGCTCGAAGACGCCGCGCGAGTCCGCGTAGTGGTCGGCTTCGTGCCCGTACACGCCGCACATCCCGCAGCAGCCCGTGGCCTGCGGCTGCAGCTCCAGCCCGAAGGCGCGGAACACCACCTGCCACTGCTTCTGCGACTCGACCTCCGCCGTGCGCTCCGTGCAGTGCCCGAAGAGCAACAGCGGGCCCTCCTGGCGGGCTGAGGCGACGCTCGGCGCCGAGCCCTGCTGCTGCAGCTCGGGCAGCTTCTGCGCCAGGTACTCCTGCAGCAGCTGGACGCGGAAGCCCGGCGCGGGCTCGGAAGCGCGGCTCTTGCCCGAGCTGCGCCGCAGCGCCGTGCGATATTCGTCGCGGTAGGTGAGGGTGACGGCCGGCTCGATGCCGACGATCGGGATCTCCAGCTCGGCCACGCGCGAGTAGAAGCGATTGTTGCGCTGCACCAGGCGCTGGAACTTCTCCAGGAAGCCCTTGATGTGCAGCGCCTTGCCGTTCTGCCGGAAGGGCAGGAACACCACGTGCAAGCCCAGGCGCGTGAGCACGTCGTACACGGCCAGCGCCACGTTCGTCTCGTAGTAGGTGGTGAAGGCGTCCTGCGCGATCAGCACCGTGCGCTGCTTCTCCGCCGCGCCGAGCTTGCGCAGCTCGCGCAGATCGAAGCGCGGGGCGCCGCGGCCGCGCAGAGCCAGCTCCAGCCGTTCCTCGCTCAAGAGCGGGGAGTCGACGATGCCACCCCAGCGCGCCAGCAGCGCCTTGAACCAGGCGCGCGTCAAGAACCAGTTCGCCAGGCGCGGCACCAGGGCCATCAGCCCCAGCATGCCCTCCAGGCCAGCGACCAGGTAGTCCTTCAGCGGACGCCGGTAGCGCATGTGATAGTGGGAGAGAAACTCCGCGCGCAGCTCCGGCACGTCGACGCGCACGGGGCACTGGGTCGCGCAGGCCTTGCACGCCAGGCAGCCGCTCATCGCGTCGTAGACCTGGTGCGAGAAGTCAGCCGGCGCCTCCTTGCGGCCATGGCGGCCGCCGGCTCCGCTGCCCGGCTCGGCGCCGGGATCGTAGCCGGAGTTCGAGGCCAGGCGCAGCCACTCGCGCAGGATGCCGGCGCGACCCTTGGGCGAGTGGATGCGGTCGCGCGTGCCCTTGTACGAGGGGCACATCACGTGATCCTGGTGGTAGTCGAAGCACTGACCGTTGCCGTTGCAGTGCACGGAGGTCTCGTACTTGACGCGCGCCGCCTTGGCGATCTCGCGGTCGAAGTCGCCGCGCTTCTTGGCGTCCACGCTCACCAGCCGCTCGCCGCTGGTGGGCGGCGTGGCGAGCTTGCCCGGGTTGAGCTGGTTGTAAGGGTCGAAGGCGCCCTTGACCTTGCGCAGCTCCTGGTACAGCTCGGGCCCGAAGAACGTGGGGCTGTACTCGCTGCGGAAGCCCTTGCCGTGCTCGGCCCAGAGCACGCCGCCGTAGCTCTTGACCAGCTTCACCACCTCGTCGCTGATCTCGCGCAGCTTCTTGCCGTCGAGCGGGTCGCGCAGGTTGAGCGCGGGGCGTACGTGCAGGCAGCCCACGTCGACGTGGCCGAACATGCCGTAGCGCAAGCCATGGCGATCGAGGATCGCTCTGAAGTCCTTGATGTAGTCGGCGAGGCGGTCGGGGGGCACGGCCGTGTCCTCCACGAACGGCACCGGGCGGCGCTCGCCCGAGAAGTTGCCGAGCAGGCCCACGCCTTTCTTGCGCAGCGCCCAGAGCGCGGCGATGTCCTCGGGGCGCGTGGCCAGGGTGTAGCCGGTGCACTTGCCGGGCTGGCCGCGCTCGTCCTCCAGCGTGCGGCTGAGCTCGCGCACCTTGCGCTCGACCACCGCCGGATCGTCCGACTCGAACTCGACCAGGTTGATCGCCGTCGGCGCCGGCTCGTTCGCCGCCTCCAGCAGGTGTTTCACCGAGTACCAGACCACGTCCTTGCGGGCCAGGCCGAGCACGGTCTCATCGACCGTCTCGATCGCGCCGGGCTCGCTGCGCACCAGCACGTTGGCGGCGCGCAGCGCGCTGTCGAAATCGGCGTAGCGCAGCGCGAACAGCTGCTTGTGCTTGGGGATCTTGGTCAGCTTCAGCTTGGCCTCGGTCAGCACCGCCAGCGTGCCCTCGGAGCCGGCCAGGATGTAGTTCAGGTTGAAGCCGCCCTGGTCATCCAGCACGTGCGCCAGGTTGTAGCCGGTCAGGAAGCGCGCCAGGCGCGGGAACTGCTTGGCGATCGTGCCGCGGCGCGTGGTCACGATCGTGTTCACCACGCGGTGCACCTCGCCGACCAGGTCATCGCGCGCTTGCAGGCGCGCGAGCTCCGCCGCGCTGATGCGGCTGGACTCGAAGCTCGAGCCGTCGAGCAGCACCGAGCGCAGCGTGATCAGGTGGTTGCTGGTCTTGCCGTAGACGCGCGAGCCCTTGCCGCAGGCGTCGGTCGAGATCATGCCGCCCAGCGTGGCCCGGCTGCTCGGCGACAGGTTGGGAGCGAAGAACACGCCGTGCGGGCGCAGGTAGTCGTTGAGCTGGTCCAGCACCACGCCCGGCTGCACGCGCACCCAGCCCTGCTCCAGGTTCAGCTCCAGGATGGAGCGGAAGTGGCGCGAGAGATCGAGGATCACCCCGTCGCACAGCGCCTGGCCGTTGGTGCCCGTCCCGCCGCCGCGCGGGCTGAGCTTGATGTCCCGGAAGGTCTCGCTGTGCGCCAGGCGCAGCGCCAGCGCCACGTCCGCCTCATGGCGCGGGAACAAGACCGCGACCGGCAGCAGCTGATAGACGGAGTTGTCCGTGGCGGCCACGAGCCGCGAGGCGTAGTCGGTGGAGATCTCGCCGCTGAAGCCCTGGGCGCTGAGCTGGGCCAGGAACTCTCGGTACAGTTCGGGAAGCGGTGCGTGAGGAGCGAGGATCGGGATCATCGAAGCCTTGGATGCCGGAAGAGGCGCTCCGGCTCGGCCCGTCCTCTGGGGTGCGGGGCGGGCCCCGCGTCATTAGCACCTGGGCTGCGCGCCTAAAACCTCCGAGAACCAACTCGGCTGTGCGACCGGTGCGCGCTTGCAGGCAGCTGCGCCGTCACTTGGTGTCGCTGAACAGATCGAGCAGCTCGCGCTCCGTTGCCCGCGGGCGCTCGGCAACGGCCTTGGGCGCCGGGGGCCGTGACGGCGCGGGGCTCTTCGCGACGGGCCGCGCCGCTGGCGGCGGAGCAGCGTGCAGCGGGGGCGGGGCGATGGGACGCACCTGGGGCGCGACCGGGCTCAGCTGTGGCACCGGAGCAACCTGCGGCGGCGCCACTGCGACCGGCGGTGCGGGCAGCGGCGGGGGCGGCGGGACGCTGCTGGGCTGCGACGGGACGGGCGCGCCCGCGAACCAGATCGCCAGAGCGAGCAGCAGAGCTGCGAGCCCCGCCAGCGCGGCGAGCCGCTGAACCCGGCGGGGCAGCAGCGCGGGGCTCGTCCGCTGTGCGTCAGCGAAGGGCTTCGCGGCGGGGGCCAGGCGCAGGTCGAGGCGCAGGCGCAGGCCGTCGATCAGCACCGCCTGGCCTTTGACGGGAACGGCATCGATCCGGCATTCGCCGCTCAACATCTGCGCTCCTGCACCCCCCGCTGTCGGTCAGCGAACGCGGCCAGTTGCGCGAAAAATGCGACCCTCGTGCGGCAGCGTTCCGGGGCTGATTCGGCGCACTAGCCGGCGGCGCCGTTCTCGGCTAGAGCCTCCGGCATGGAAATTCGTCGGAATCGGGTCGTGGCCCTGGACTACACGCTCAAGGATGATGCAGGCGGCATCATCGACAAGAGCGGAAAGGAGCCACTCTATTACCTCCATGGCCACTCCAACCTCGTGGTGGGGCTGGAGGAGGCGCTGGAGGGCAAGGCCCCGGGCGACACGCTGAGCGTCTCCGTTCCCCCCGAGAAGGGCTACGGCACTCGCGACCCCAAGCTCGTCTCCAAGATTCCGATCTCGCGGCTGCCCGAGGGCGCGTCGCCCATGCGCGGCCAGCGCTACTCGATCCAGATGGGCAATCAGACCCGGAACGTCACCGTGACCAAGGTGCTGATCAACGACATCGAGATCGACGCCAACCACTCGCTCTGCGACAAGACGCTGCATTTCGAGGTCCGCGTGCGTCAGGTGCGCGAGGCCACCAAATCCGAGCTGGAGCATGGTCACGCACATGCGCCGCATTCGCATCACTGATGCCGGGATCCGTCGCGCATGAATGACGCACCCCTCGGAGCACTGCTGCTCGCCGGCGGCACGGGCCAGCGCCTGTGGCCGCTGAGCCGCAAGAACTCGCCCAAGCAATTCGCGCCGCTGATCGGCGAAAAGTCGTCGTTTCAGCTCGCGGTCGAGCGCCTCGCGGCGCGCGTGCCGGCGGAGCGCACCTACGTGGGCACCAACCGCGCCTATGAGCCGATCCTGCGCGCGCAGGCGCCGGCGCTGCCCGCCGCGAACTTCCTGCTGGAGCCGTGCCGGCGCGATGTCGCGGCGGCCGTGGCGCTGGCCTTCTTCTCGCTGGAGAAGGACGGCGTGACGGGGCCCTTCCTGTTTCAGTGGGCGGACAACTACGTCAAGAACACGGCCGCGCTCGATCAGGCGCTGGAGTGCGCGCACACGCTGATCCAGCGCAATCCCCAGCGCATGGTGTTTCTCGGTGAGAAGCCGCGCTACGCCAGCGAGAACCTGGGCTGGATCGAGCTCGGTGATCGGCTCGGTGAGCACGCCGGCATGCCGTACTACGGCTTCCGCTCCTGGCAGTACCGCCCGCCCAAGGCGCGCTGCGAGGACATGCTGGCCTCTGGCAACTTCGTCTGGAACTCCGGTTACTTCGTGACCAGCGTGGAGTTCATGACGGCGGCCTTCCGGCGCCACGCGCCGGAGCTGGCCCAGCGCATCGAAGAGATCGTGTCGTACCGCGGCACCCCGGAGGAGCGGGCCAAGCTCGACGAGCTGTACCCGACCGTGCCCTCGCTGCACTTTGATGTGGCCATCCTGGAGCAGCTCCCGCGCGACCAGGCGGTGCTGCTGCAGGTCAACCTGGGCTGGAGCGACCCCGGCAATCTCTACAGTCTGAAAGAGGCGCTGCAAGACAGCCCGGCCGCCACCGTCACCCGCGGCAACGTGGTGAGCGTGCGCAACCAGGACAGCTTCCTCTACAACCTGGCCGGCGATCGGCCCGTCGCAGCGATGGGCCTCGACGGCGTGATCGTCGTCGACACGCCCGACGTACTGCTCGTCGTGCACAAGGACAGCGTGCGGACGCTCGGCGACCTGCTCAGCGAGCTCGCCAACCGCGGCCACGAGAAGCTCCTGTAGCGGATCAAGGGAAGGGGCTCGGCACCACACGGCCCCTCGCGGCCCCAGAATCTGCCCACCGGGCGAGCGCACGGTGGGCACATTCTGGCACCGCGCAGCGCGCGCAGGGCCGAGCTCCAGCCCTCTCTCAGACGGTGATCTTCTTGTACTTGATCCGGTGAGGCTGGTCCTCGCTCTCGCCGAAGCGGCGGCGGCGGTCTTCCTCGTAGGCCTGGTAGTTGCCTTCGAACCACTCCACGTGACTGTCGCCCTCGAAGGCCAGGATGTGGGTCGCGATGCGATCGAGGAACCAGCGATCGTGGGTGATGACCACGGCGCAGCCCGGGAACTCGAGCAACGCTTCCTCCAGCGCGCGCAGCGTCTCCACGTCGAGGTCGTTGGTGGGCTCGTCGAGCAGCAGCAGGTTGCCGCCTTCCTTGAGCAGCTTGGCCAGGTGCACGCGGTTGCGTTCGCCGCCGGATAGGTTGCCGACCTTCTTCTGCTGGTCGCTGCCCTTGAAGCCGAACCAGGCGCAGTACGCCCGCGCGGCCACCTCGCGCTTGCCGAGCGCCAGCGTCTCCTGACCGCCGGAGATCTCGTCGTACACGGTGCGCGTGCCCGTCAGCGCCCCGCGCGACTGGTCGACGTAAGCGATCTTGACGGTATCGCCCACCACCAGCTCGCCGGAGTCCGGCTTGTCCTGCCCGACCAGCATGCGGAACAGCGTCGTCTTGCCGGCGCCGTTCGGGCCGATCACCCCGACGATCCCGCTGCGCGGCAGCCGGAAGGAGAGGTTCTCGATCAGCAGGCGGTCGCCGAAGCCCTTGTTCAGCGACTTGGCCTCGATCACCAGGTCCGCCAGGCGCGGCCCGGGCGGAATCGAGATCTCGGCCGGGTCCGCGTTGCCCTGGTTGGCCTTCGAGAGCAGATCCTCATAGGCGGCGAGGCGCGCCTTGCTCTTGGCTTGCCGCGCGCGCGCGGACTGGCGCACCCACTCCAGCTCTTGCTTGAGCTTGCGCTGGCGCGCGCTCTCCTTCTTCTCTTCCTGCGCCAGGCGCGCCTGCTTCTGCTCCAGCCAGGAGGAGTAGTTGCCCTTGAACGGGTAGCCGTGGCCGCGATCCAGCTCCAGGATCCACTCGGCCGCGTTGTCGAGGAAGTAGCGATCGTGCGTCACCGCCACGACCGTGCCCGTGTACTCCTGCAGGAAGCGCTCCAGCCACGCCACCGACTCCGCGTCGAGGTGGTTCGTCGGCTCGTCGAGCAACAGCAGGTCCGGGCGGCTCAGGATGATGCGGCACAGCGCGACCCGGCGCCGCTCGCCGCCCGACAGGTGCTCGATGGCCGCATCGGCGGGCGGCAGGCGCAGCGCCTCCATGGCGATGTTGACGCGCGCGTCCAGGTTCCAGGCGTCCGCCGCCTCGATCTTGTCCTGCAACGCCCCCTGCTTCTCCAGCAGCTTGGTCATGGCGTCGTCCGACATCGGCTCACCCAGCGCCAGGCTCAGCTCTTCGAACTGCGTGACCAGGCTGCGGATGTCGTGCACGGACTCGTTCACGGCTTCTTGCACCGTCTTCGCGGGGCCCAGATCGGGCTCCTGCGCGAAGTAGCCGATGCGGATGCCGGGGGCAGGGTGCACCTCGCCGAGAAACTCCTTGTCGACGCCGGCCATGATGCGCAGCAGCGAGCTCTTGCCGGAGCCGTTGGCGCCGAGCACGCCGATCTTGGCGCCGAAAAAGAACGACAGGTAGATGCTCTCCAGGACCTTCTTGTCCGGTGGATGGATCCGGGTGACGTCCTGCATCGTGAAGATGAACTCTGCCATGCGCTCGCTTTAGCACGTGCGCGCCCCGCCTCGGGAGGGGGTTTGTGTCGATCACTTCTCCGGCGCGCTCGGCGCAGGCACTGCCTTCGCTGCGAGCCCCGGGAAGAACAGCACGTAGCTCTGCGGCGAGGTGCGCAGCACGATGTAGCTGTCGGGGTGCAGATGGGGGTCGAACGCCGCGTACCAGGGCAACGCGCGCCAGGCCGCGTTGTCCCTGATCAGCTCGCGCACCACGAGGTCGAGCGCGATGTAGCGGCCGCGCGTGAACTGGTTCAGCTCGTCACCGTAGCGAAACGAGGCCTCGGACAGCGGCGCGCTGGCTCCCAGATCGGCGCGGGCGAGATCGCTGGGCTGCAGATCATTGTGCAGCGCGCCGCCGTAGGCGAGCACGATGCTCTCGCGGCCCAGCTTGTGATTCTGCAGCAGCGCCCCCTTGACCATGCGCGTCGTGATCCTGGCGATGGTGGCGAGCGTCACGGGGATGGCGTCCTCCCCGGCGTCGGCGATGGCCTGGAACTCCGCGCAGCTCGGCGTGAGCAGGAAGGGCTCGATGCCCAGCTCCTTGGCCCGCACTCCGATCAGCACGTAGTCGCTCTGATTGTTCTTCGACTGGCCCTCGGTGACCGGCTTCTGCGCGCGCTCGAGCGGGCGAGCCGCGGCCGTGCAGGCTGGATTGGCCCGCAGCAGCTCCACGATGATGTGGCTGGCGCGCCCCGCGAGCAGCGGCAAGAGTTGCTCGCTGAAGCGGGCGGCCGTGGTCTGGACGCCCTCCGAGCCCGCCTGGGCGTGCGCTTCGCCGATGCCGAGCACCAGTGGCGGCGCGGCGAGCACGTAGCTCAGGGCCGAGGCGATGTCGCCGAAGCGCCTGCAGTCGAGCGCGCCGCACTCAATGCCCGCGGAGCTCGGCGGCGCGCCATCGGGCGGCGCAGGGGCCGGCGGAGGGGCGGCCGAAGCCGCGGGCGGAGCGGGCGCGGGCGGAGCGGGAGCTCGCGCGGGCGGGGTGCCGCCACAAGCTGCGGCCGCGAGCAAGGGGCAGAGAGCAGCGGCGCTCCGCCGACGGAGCGCACTGCGCGTGAGCCGCGGCTCGGCAGGCATGCGCTCAGAGCTAGCACGGGTCAGCTGCGCACGGCGAGTGGTCTCAGCGCGCGGCGGGGATGAAATAGGAGCAGTCCGGATAGCGCAGGAAGCGCGAACGCCGCTCGACGAAGGCATCGAGCTCCTTGCGCCAGGACGCTTCCAGCTCGGCCGTGCTGGCGCCCGCGAACAGCGAGCGCACCACCGCCTGGTTGCCGATCAAGCGGATCAGCTTCTCCGATTGCCACTGCTTCGGGCGCTGGCGCCACACGCCGCGCGCCAGCTCGATGCCGGTGCGCACGGGTTGAAAGGCGCGCGGATCGCTGACCCTGGCGCTGATCCCATGGCAGAGCTTGCCCCGCTGCGGCTCTGCGTCCGGAGTGAAATCGATGCTCGCGAACTCGACGCCGGGCAGCTGGGCTGCCCGCAGCGACTTCAACAGCGCCTTGCCGTCGATGAAGGGCGCGCCCAGCACGTGGAAGGGCTGATCCGTGCCGCGCCCGACCGAGACATTGGTGCTCTCCAGCAAGCCGATGGCGGGATAAAGCAGCGTGGCCTCCGGATCGCGCAGGTTGGGGGAAGGGTTGCTCCAGGGCAGGCCCGTATCCGGCTGCAGCATGGCGCGCTGCCAGCCCTGGGCGTCGACGACCTGCAGCCGCGCGCCGATGCCGCGCTCATCGTTGATCAGCCCGGCGAGCTCTCCCGCGGTCATCCCGTGCCGCACCGGCAGGCGATGATGGTTGACGAAGTTCTCGTAGCCCGCGTCGAGCAGCGGGCCTTCCACGGCCAGGCCTCCGATCGGATTCGGGCGATCCAGCACCAGCACGGGCACGTTGTGCTCGGCGCCGGAGATCAGCACCTGGTGCAACGTCGACATGTAGGTGTAATAGCGGGTGCCGACATCGACCAGGTCGACCACGATCACATCGACTCCCTCCAGCATGCGCGCGGTCGGGCGCAGCGTGGCGCCGTACAGGCTGTAGATGGGCAAGGTCGTGCGCGCGTCGCGCGAGTCGCGGATGGCGCCCTCGTTCGTGGCCTCGAGCCCGTGCTCGGGCGTGAAGATCGCCACCAGCTTGACCTCGGGCGCGCTGCTGAGCAGGTCGAGAGTGGTGGTGCCATCGGCAGCCACGGCAGCCCGGTGCGTCACCAGCGCAACCCGCTTGCCCTGCAGCTCCTCGTAGCCGCGGGCGCGCAGCACGTCGATGCCGTTGCGGACGGGCGGTGGCGTCGAGGTGCAGGCCGGCGGCACCGGGCGGATCGCCTCCACCGCCGCGTCCGTGATCTGCGCCTGCAGCCCGACCACGTTGCTGTCCGCGTGGGGATGGACGCGATTGCTGGCGAAGTACACGAAGAGATCCAGCTCGGGGTCGATCCACAGCGACACGCCGGTGTAGCCGCCGTGGCCGAAGGCGCGCGCCGAGAAGTAGCGGCCGCGCGGCTTCGAGTAAGAGCTCGCGACGTCCCAGCCGGCGCTGCGCACCGTGCCGGGCAACAGCTCCGGGCGCGTCATCTCCTGCACGCTGGCGCGGCTGAGCACGCGCACCCCGTCGAGCTGCCCTTCGCCGAGCAGCATGCGCGCGTAGCGGCCGATGTCGTCGGCCGTGGCGAACACGCCCGCGTTGCCGGCCACGCCCCCCAGCAACCAGGCGCGCGGGTCGTGCGCCTCGCCGTGGATCAACGGAATGGGACGCTCGTCGGCGATCTCGGTCGGCGCGATCCGGGTGCGTTCGCGCAGCGGCGGCAGATAGCCGGTCTCGTGCATGCCGAGCGGCTGAAAGATCTCGCGCCGGGCCAGCTGATCCAGGCGTTCACCGCTGATGCGCTCGATCAGCACGCCGAGGGTGATGTAGCCGAGGTCGCTGTAGCTGTACCTCTGCCCGGGCGGCGCCTCGAGGCGCTGCTCGAACACGTGCTGCAGCCCCGCCGCGGGCCCGCCCGCGTAGTCGCGCAGCGGATTGACGATCGGCAAGCCCGAGGTGTGCAGCAGCAGCTGGCGCACGGTGATCTCGCTCTTGCCGTTGACCCCGAACTCCGGGACATACTTCGAGACGCGATCATCCAGGCGCAGCTTGCCCTGCTCGATCAACTTCTGGATCAGCGTGGCCGTGACCATGGCCTTGGTCAGCGAGGCGATGTCGAAGATCGTGTCCTCGGTCATCGGCAGCGGCTCCGGGAGCAACGCCCGCTGCCCATAGGCGTGATGAAACAACACGCGATCGTGGCGCCCGATCACGATCACGCAGCCGGGCATCTTCTTGTCCGCGAGCGCTGTCGCGACCAGCTCGTCGATGGCCGGGATCTGCAGCGACGGCTGCGCCGCCCTGGCGGGATTGGGGCGCCAGTCCAGCGAAGGGGGACCGGCCGGCGTGGGGGCGTGGGCGGCCGCCGGGGCTACCGCGGCAGCCACGGACTCCGCGAGCGGCTGGCTGCGCACCGGCGCAGGTGACGCCGATCTGCCCGTTTCGGCGCAGCCGAAGCCTCCTCCGAGGACCATCGCCATCAACGCCGGGAAGACCGCTCTGCCGTAAGCCACGCGCCACTATACGACCAGCGCGCAGCCTGGGCTGCCTATCTGCAGCACGAGGTGCCAGGAAACCCACGTTGCCACCGCGATTTGCGCGCGGGGCTGAACCAGCTGCGGAACTGCGCTGCGCCTGCGTTGTCGCCGCTCGGCGACAGCGCGCCTACATCACGTTTTGACAGGTGCGGGCTGCGGCGCGCAGGGGCAGCGGGCCACGCACGCGCGCGCACCTACGCGTGGTGGAAACCGTGCCGGGACGGGCGCTCGCTAACGTACGTGGTACGCTCCTGAACATGTCCCGCGTTTACGGGGATTCCACCCCGTTCCCTCACGACCTCGATTATATTCACATGCTGCGCGACGGTATCGAGTGTACCGTACGCTTGCTGTCTGCCCAGCACTCGATCCACACCGCGCAAGAGCGCGCGCGTGCTGCGGAGCGGTCCCGAGAGATCGAAGTGCTGGAGCTGAACGCGCTGTTCGAGCGCGTGCAAGCGGCGGTCTCGGCATCGATCAGCGAAGGCGTGGATCGCACCGTGCGCACGGCGGCGCAGATCGTGGCGGGTACGCGCGGCATGGTCGACTCCGCCACGGCGGATCTCGACGCTCAGGTCGTCGCGGAGACGGCGCAGGCGCGGCACATCGTCGACAAGGCGCGCGAGACGGTGATGCATGCCACGGAGCAATTCCTCGAGCGCCACGCGCCTCCGCGCAGCCGCTTCGCCTGGCAGGTGCTGGCGAGCGCCGAGTCGAACGCAGGGCAGGTCACGGTCGCCACGCCCTACGATCTGACCGCGACCTTCGGGGTCGCGTTGCCGAACACGCACGCCTGGGCGCGCCCCCGGCGCGTCGCCGACTTCGTGCAGCAGCTGGAGATCCGGTTGCCCAAGGAGTCGGGCTGGCTCTCCAAGCGCGTCGAGATGACGCCCGTGCGCCTCGAGCGCATGGTCATCAGCGAGCTGGTGATCGGTGAGCACTTCGGCGTGCTCAGCTTGCGGCGAGGCGCTGCCTCCGGCCCCGGCTATCGCCTGCGCGTTGGCCTGACCGAGAGCATCAACGCTGCGATCAGCCCGCTGAAGGAAGACGGCAGCCCGGACCAGGGGCAACCGCTGGTCCTGGAAGGCAAGGACCTGGCGGCGATGATCGCGCTCTGGCGCGCGGCGGCTGAGTCCGTGCGTGACTTCCCCTCGCTGCGCCGCCGCCTGGTCGGCGCGAGCTTCCTCGAGCGGCCGCTGATCGAGCTCGATTCGCCGCGCCAGCTCGCCGAAGCGATGATCGCCGACATGGCGCCGGTCGTGGTCGAAATCTCCAAGCGCTCCGGCGCGCCGGGAGAGTTGGTGCTGCGCCGCACGCTCGGTGAAGGGCGGCGCGAGGAGACGTACTGCACCCACGCCGAGCTGGTCGACAAGATCCGCGTCCTGCCGCCGGATCTGCGCGCGGTCTTCTCGCCGCTGCGGCTCTCGGACGGCATCGCCTCCGCGCTGATCGACGCGCCCCCGCCCACGGCGACCGCGCCCGAATCCCCGCGCCTCTCCGGCGCGCCCATGCGATCCATCCCGGCGAACGCGCCGCCGCCGCCGAGCTCGATCGCGGCGGCCGCTGCTGCCGCGGCTTCCGCCCACTCCAACCCGGCGCCGCCCGGCTCCAGCCACGCCTCTCAGAGCGGTCCGAGCCGGCCTCCGTCGGTCCCGCCGCCCCAGAACAATCCCGCCGCGGCCTGAGCGAAGGGCGGCTCGAGGCGGGCCCTGAGCGAAGGCGAAGCCCGGCTTCCGGCTGGCAGCGCCAGGCTGCGCACGCGCTGCGAAGCCGCGTGCTGCTTGCGAGCGGGGGTCAGGGCTCGGCCCCTTACGACTCCGCGCGACCCCAGGACTGCCCCACGTTCGACTCGGGGTCACGCGGCTGCGTGGCGCCGTGCGGGGTAGCGGTGGCGAGCGGGCAGGAGCGCGGCGGAGCGGCGGCGGCGGCGGCGGCGCAGCGGGCGTGGCGGCGCGGGCGTTGCCCACGTGGGCGCAGGTAGCGGGATGCATCGGGCATCGGGTGGTGTTGATCGCGGGCTGCGTCGATGTTTGGCGGAACGCCGCGGCTCAGCTGCAGCATCCGCATCCAGCCTGGGAAGCGCTGCGCGCCGCACTCGACACTGTCCGTGGCCTCGGGCGGGACGGGATCTGTCGCACTCCGGAGAAGACGCGGAGTGCCATGGAACACGTAAGTGTGTCGGCGTAGCGTGTACCGCGTCGTGCGATGTCGATGCGGGCGCACCTGCGGAACTCGCGCTGTTCGGTGAACCCGGGGCTGAGCAGCGCCCCTTCCCAATCATGGGCGCTGAATGACGGATCCGCGCCGCGCTCCCGCAACACCCGCAGGCGATGCGCGCGAGCGGCTTCAGGCAAAACCGCGTCGAGGTGGAAGCCATCAGCGCGTTCCAGCTGCAACCCGTATCCGCGCTGCGCGGATACCGCTCGGGGCCGGGACGTAAGCCATCACGGAGTCGCTTGCCGCAACCCGTATCCGCGCTGCGCGGATACCGCTCGGTTCCAGGCCCAAGCCGTCACGGGCGGGGAGGCGACGCGAGCCCGTCGCCATGAGCCGCCGTGCCGCGCGCGATGCTGCGCTACGCGGATGCGCACGGCGCGCGCCTGTCGCCGAGTCGCCAGCTCGCAACTCATCTGCGTGCCGCGGATACCCACTCGCCAGGGCCGCAAGCCATCGCCGAGCTTACCGCGACCCGCATCTACGCTGCGCGGATGGCGGTCAGGTCGCAAGTTGTCACGGCGTCGGCAGGCAGCGCGAGCCCGTTTGCCAGCCGCCGGGCCGCGCTGTGTGGATCGGTACCGCGAGATCCGTCACCAAGCCGCCTCTCGCGACCGGTTATCCGCGGCGCGAGCCCGTCGCCCTGAGCCGCCGTACTGCGCAGGTTGCAGCCGCACCCCGTACCCGCGCTGCGCCGATACGTGCTCGGCCCCGGATACCGCTGAGCCATCGTCGCGCGGCGCGGGGCCGCCAGGCTGCGCGGGGCCGCGCTTGCGTGCAACGCGCGAAGCGTACCGCGGGCTCCGCTGCGCTCGCGGCGCATTTCAGCGCTGCGGCGGTCGAGGGAAGCAGGTGCGCGAACCGACGCCGTCGCCGCGACGCGCGGCTCGAGCGCGGCGGTGAGCAGATCCGTGCATTGATCCCGCTCCGGACGCCAGAGTCGATGGGGCGTCACCGAGCCATCGGCTGATACGCCGTGGTGCTGCTGGCGCTGGGATCCGTCGAGCCGCTCCGTTCGAGGGCGCGGCGTCTCGTCTTGGCTCGCTCGATGTGGGCGCGGCCGTAGGCGCGCTCGGCCGCGAGCTGGTTGTGGGCCCGGCAGAGAACTCGGATGTTTTCGGCTTCCGAGCTCCCGCCCTTGCCGCGCGGGTGCCGGTGATCGAGCTCCAGCCAGGCTCGTGAGCTACAGCGATTGCCGTTCGCATCCACCCACGTGCACGCGAGGCCGTCGCGCTCGATGACAGCGCGGCGGTTGGCATGCGGGATGTGCGCCGACGCTGCTCCCGGCGAGGCCGGGGGCGGCGTGCCCGCCTCTGACACCGAAGCGTCCGCTGAGGTCGGGGGCGGCGTGCCCGCTTTTGACACCGACGCCTGCGGAGTCTTTTCGGGCGCTCGTTCGCCTGCTGCGTTGCGCCGCTTGCCGACCCCGAAGCGGCGGCGCAGCAGGTCGGCGATCAACAGCTCGAGCGCTCGCGAAAGGACGCGCGCAAGGTCGCCGCTGGGCTCGGCGTGGCGTAGGAGGTCGCGAGCGGTTTCGAGCTGGCTCTTGGTCGCGGCGTCGATCGTCAGCTGAAGCTTGTAGCGTTGCGCGGCGATCGGTTCGATTCGATGCTGGGCCGGGCCTGGGCGAGAGGCATGCACGCTCAGCGGCGCGGGTGCAGGTGCCTCGATGCCGGCAGATGATGGGGCCGGTTGACTCGGAGCCGCGAAGAGCGGCGCGGCAGCCTCGGAGCGCGCCGGAGTCGGCGCCGGCTTTGATTCTGGAAGTTTCCGAAGGGTGGTGGGTACGTCA
This sequence comes from Polyangiaceae bacterium, assembly GCA_035760985.1. Classification (GTDB taxonomy): domain Bacteria; phylum Myxococcota_A; class Polyangia; order Polyangiales; family Polyangiaceae; genus SZUA-265. Next base: position 273 of record DASTRX010000003.1, on the reverse strand, counting down.
GGGCTCGGGAAGCGTGCCGCCACCAGCTCGCGCGTCTGCTGGATCGATTTGTGTCGCGCGGCAGTGAGCAGCTCGAGGTGATTTTCCGTGGTCAGCACCGGTTTGAGAGCGAGGGCGCTGGAGAGCGTGATCTCTCCGCTCGCGAGCAGCGGGAAGAGCGCAGGGAATCTGCGCGCGAGGCGCGCGAGGTCGATGCGGCGGCAAGCTTCGTCCTCGCTCATCTGGAGCTGCCGGACGCAGTAATCGAACAGCGAGCCATGCGCCGCCTCGAGG
>DASTRX010000002.1:0-33898 GCA_035760985.1 Polyangiaceae bacterium | reverse complement strand
GCCTGGGCGCCGGCAGCTCGCGCGACCAGTCGCTCCGGTTCAGCCCGACGCTCACGGATCCGGGCAAGTTCACCCGGGACGGCGGTCACGACCTGTGGTTCGAGGCGCGGCTCACCTGGCGGCTCGAGCACCTCGTGTTCTCGCACGACGAGATCGCGATCCAGCGCCTGAAGGCGCAGCGGCTCGAGACGCGCCAGCGGCTGCTGCGTCAGGTGCTGGAGGCGCTAGTGGACTGGCAGCGGGCACGGCAGGCCCAGCGCTCGGAGCTGCTCGAAGAGGAGCAACGCCTCGCGCTCGAGCTGCGCGAGCTCGACGCCCTGCTGCGCCTGGACGCCTGGACCGACGGGTGGTTCTCCCGGCACCTGGAGCGCACCTCGGGGTTGGTCGCGCACCCCCGCCTCGAGTCATCCCTCGACGGCGAAGCTTGCGAGTCGGATGCAAGGGGGCTACAAGTCGCCCATGGCCTCGGAGATCCGACCGGTGCTCGTTGACCTCAAGCGGCGCGTGGATGCGCTAAGGGGGCATCTTTGACGTACCGCAACTCGAACGCCAACTCGAAGAGCTGAATCAGCTCTCCACCGCCCCCAACTTCTGGAACGATCAGGCCAAGGCACAGGCGTTGCTGCGGCGCCGGTCCGGAGTCGAGCAAAAGCTGAAGACGATCGAGTCCCTCACCAAGGAAGTGCAGGACCTGACGGAGCTGCTCGACCTGGGCGAGGAGGCCGATGACACGCAGGTCGTGACCGAGGTGGAGGGGCAAGGTCGCGCCCTGGTCGACAAGGTGCGCCGGGCCGAGCTGGAGCGCATGCTCAACGGGCCCGCGGCGCACGCGGACGCCATCGTCTCCATCCATCCCGGCTCGGGCGGCACCGAGTCGAAGGACTGGGGCGCGATGTTGCTGCGCATGTACCTGCGCTGGTGCGAACGCCGCGGCTACAAGACCGAGATGATCGACTACCAGCCAGGCGATGAAGCCGGCATCGACGGCGCCACCTTCACGGTCAGCGGCCCCTTCGCCTACGGCTACCTGCGCGCGGAGATGGGCGTGCACCGGCTGGTGCGCATCAGCCCCTTCGACTCCAATGCGCGCCGGCACACCTCCTTCTGCGCGGTCGAGGTCACGCCCGACATCGAGGACGAGATCGACATCGAGGTCAACGAGGGAGACCTCGAGGTCACGACCATGCGCGCGGGCGGCAAGGGCGGCCAGAACGTCAACAAGGTCGAGACCGCCGTGCGCATGCGCCATCTGCCCAGCGGCATCATGGTCGTGTGCCGCGCGGAGCGCAGCCAGCTGCAAAACCGCCGCATGGCCCTGAAGATGCTGAAGGCGAAGCTGTACGAGATCGAGCTCGCCAAGCGCACGGAAGACAAGGCCAAGTACGAAGCCGGCAAGGATCAGATCGCCTGGGGCAGCCAGATCCGCAGCTACGTGCTGCAGCCCTACCAGCTCGTGAAGGATCTGCGCACGGAGCATGAAAGCTCCCAGGTCGACGCGGTGCTCGACGGCGAGCTGGACGAGTTCATCGAGTCGTACCTGAGCAAGAGCGCAGAGCCCGATGGGCTGAAGACGCCCACGGCCGCAGCCCTGGAATAAGGGAAATTCCCATCGCGCTGACCGGGGCGGCGTACTAAAACCCACCTCCATGATGGCGTCGCCTACCGAGTCCAGTCCCGCTGCCGGGCAAACCGGGCAAAGCAGCGAAGAGGCGCTGATCGCCACGCGCCGGGCCAAGGCGGAGGCGGCGCGTGGCCGCGGGGAGAACCCCTTCCCCAATCAGCTCGACACCAGCGATCGCACCTGGCTCGGTCCGTTGCGGCAGCGCTTCGAGAGCGCGCTGATCGACGCCGTCGAGCAGCGCTACGACCCGGTGCGCTTCGCCGCCATCGCCGGCGACGCCTCGTCTGCCTCGCCTTCGGCGGCTGCGTCGTCTGCCTCGCCTTCGGCGAGCGAACCGCCGCAGCTGCATGTGTTCGGGCGCATCATCGCACGCCGCGGCTTCGGCAAGCTCACCTTCCTGCGCCTGCGCGATCAGACCGGCGAGATCCAGCTGTTCGCGCGCCGCGACGTGCTGGGCGACGATTTCGCGCGCCTGGAGGAGATCGACGTGGGCGATCACGTCGAGGCACGCGGCCCCGTGATCCTGACCAAGAGCGGCGAGCTCAGCATCGATTTGCACGCGCTGCGCCCGGCGGGCAAGGCGCTGCGCCCCCTGCCGGAGAAGTGGCACGGCCTGACCGACGTGGAGCAGCGCTATCGCCGCCGCTACGTCGACCTGGTGGCGAACCCCGCCGTGGCCCACGCGCTGCGCGCCCGCTCGATCATCGTGCAGGGCCTGCGCGACTTCCTGGACCGCGAGAACTTCATCGAGGTCGAGACGCCGACGCTGCATACGCTGGTCGGCGGCGCGGCAGCCAAGCCCTTCATCACCAAGCACAACACGCTCGATCTGGAGCTGTTCCTGCGCATCGCACCGGAGCTGTACCTGAAGCGCCTGCTCGTCGGCGGCTACGAGCGCGTGTACGAGATCGGGCGCTGCTACCGCAACGAGGGCATCAGCACCCGGCACAACCCCGAGTTCACGATGCTGGAGTTCTACCAGGCCTACGCCACGTATCAGACGCTGATGCCGCTCGGCGAGCGGCTGCTGCGCCACGTGGACGCGTTCCTGGGCCGCCGCTTCAGCGAGCTGGGGCAAGCCGCCCAGTACGAAACCTGGCGCAACGCGCGCAACTACACGCTGGACGAGCCGTTCGTCCGCCTGCCGATCCACGAAGCGGTGCTGCGCGCGCTGGAGCGCGCCGCCATCCATGAGCCGGTGCTGGAGCAGCTCGAGGCAGAGCCGTTCGACGCCGAGAAGTTCCGCGAGCAGACCCGGCGCTGGCACGGGCTGAGCGCTCGCGCGGGCGCGATCGACTGGGTGAATCTGGTGCGCGCGCTCGGGCACTGCCACAGCGGCGGCGAGCGCGTGTTCGTGGCCTACGAGTACCTGGCGGAGCCCTTCTTGCCCGAGGACTACCGCTCCAGCACCACCAACAAGGGTGTACCCGTGTTCATCATGGACTACCCGACGGAGGTCTCCCCGCTGGCGCGCCGCCGCGACGACAATCCCAAGCTGACCGAGCGCTTCGAGATCTTCGTGGACGGGCGCGAGGTGGGCAACGCCTTCAGCGAGCTCAACGATCCGGACGATCAAGCCGAGCGCTTCCGCGATCAGGTGAAGCGCAAGGCCGCCGGCCGCGAGGAGACCATGGACTACGACGCCGACTACATCCGCGCGCTGGAGCACGGCATGCCGCCCGCCGCCGGCTTCGGCATCGGCGTCGACCGGCTGGTGATGATGCTCGCCAACCAGGAGTCGATCCGCGACGTGATCGCGTTCCCGCTGCTGCGTCCGGAAGCGCGCTGATGACCTGGCTCGCGGCCCTGGGAACGCTGGGAGAGACAGCGCTCGAAGCGCTCACCGAGCAGTGGAGCACCCCGCAGCTCGGCCTGCGCATCGCCTTGCGCCTGCTCGTCGCCCTGGTCGGCCTCGGGCTGACGTTCCTGCTCGTGCGCGCGACCTTGCGCAGCATCGGCACCTCGCTGCTGAAGCGCGTGTTGATCGTGTTCTGCGGCGTCTCGGTGGTGGCGGCGGTCGGGCTCGGCATCTGGGCGGCCTCCCTGCCCGAGCCCGAGCGGGTCAGCTTCGTGCTCTCGGATCAGATCGTGCGGGTGGGCGCCGCCGTCTGGGGCACGTTCGCGATCATGTCCGGCATGGCACTGAGCTTGCCTTTGGTGCTGGATCGGCTGGAGCGCCGTGGTTTCGTCAGCTTCGTCGCCGCTCGCCACGTGCGCGCCAGCAAGAGCGGCTTTTTGACGGTGATCTCCATCCTGTCCATCGCCGGCGTCGCGATCAGCTCCTTCGCGCTGTGCGCCGTGGTCTCGATCATGGGCGGCTTCGGCGCGGACCTGAAGCACAAGATCCTGGGCAACAACGCCCACATCAGCATCGACAGCACCGCCGCCCCCGACGGCGAAGCACCGGGCCTGCCCGCGGGCGGCGGCCTGGGCCATATCCCCTGGGACGATCTGCTCGACAAGGTGCGGCTGGTGCCGGGTGTGATGGCGGCGACCCCCGTCGTCACCGGCGAGGCGATGGCCTCCAGCCAGTCGAATACGGCGGGCGTGCTGCTGCGCGGCGTGGACCCGGCCAGCATCGGCAGCGTGATCGACCTGGTGAAGAACATCGAGGTCGGCAAATTCGAATACCTGGCAGACCCGTCGCTGATCAGCGAGATGGGCGAAGACGAGCCGATCTGGATCGGGCGCGGCGGCCACAAGTACCTGAACGGGCCGCGCGCCATGCGCGGCAGCGAGGGCGCGGCGGGCTCGGGCGGCGCGGACCGCGACACGCTGGATCCGGACGTGGCCGACGTGGTGCAGAAGGAAGACGTCTATCCTGGCGTCGTGCTCGGGCGCGAGCTGGCCAAGACCTTGCATGTGTACGTCGGCGACGAAATCACGCTCGTCTCTCCAGTGGGTGAGCTCGGACCCATGGGCGTACTGCCGCGCGCCAGGAAGTTCCGCGTGGCGGCCGTCTTTTACAGCGGCATGTACGAATACGACTCGAGCCATGCCTACCTGACGCTGGCAGAAGCGCAGCGCTTCCTGGATCGACCCGGCATCAGCCAGATCGAGATCAAGGTCGAGCGCGAGGACCGCGCCGGCGAGGTGCGCGAGCGCCTGAGCGAGGCGCTGGCGGGCCAGGACCTGCGCATCCGCGACTGGCAGGAGCTGAACAAGGGGCTGTTCAGCGCGCTGGAGCTGGAGAAGATCGTCACCTTCATCATCCTGTCGATCGCGATCGTGGTGGGCAGCTTCTGCATCATCTGCACCCTGCTCCTGATGGTGACGGAGAAGAGCAAGGAGATCGCGATCCTCAAGGCCACCGGCGCCTCGGATCTGGGCATCCTCGAGGTGTTCATGAGCGAAGGTCTGTTGATCGGCGGCATCGGCACGGTGTTCGGGGTGGTCACCGGGCTGGCGATGTGCCTGGGCCTGCTCTGGTTCGGCGTGCGGCTCGACCCGGACGTGTATTACGTCGATCGGCTGCCCATCAACGTCGACCCGCTCGACTACGCCGTGGTGGCGCTGTGCGCCCTCGGCATCACTGTCCTCGCCACCATCTATCCTGCCGTGGCCGCGAGCCGGCTGCGGCCTGTCGAAGGGATCCGCTACGAATGAGCGCGCCCTCCCCGCCCGTGTCCGAAGCCACCGCCAGCGCCGCTCGCGGCAGCTCCACCCGCCGCAGCACCGCTCAGCCGCTCGTGCAGGTGCGCGACCTGCACAAGTCATTCAAGCACATGGGCAATGTGCTGGAGGTGCTCAAGGGCATCGATCTGGAGATCCAGAGCGGTGAGCTGCTCAGCATCGTGGGCGCCTCCGGCGCTGGCAAGAGCACGCTCCTGCACTGCATCGGCACGCTGGATCTGCCGACCTCCGGGCAGATCACGCTGGACGGGGTGGAGCTGACGACGCTCTCGGGGCCGAAGCTGGCACGCGTGCGCAATCAGTCGATCGGCTTTGTGTTCCAGTTCCATCACCTGTTGCCGGAGTTCGACGCTCTGGAGAACGTGATGATGCCGGGGCTGATCCGCGGCGATGGGCGCAAGCAGATGGAGCAGCGGGCCAAGGAGCTGCTGGCGGAGGTGGGCCTGAGTCACCGCATCACGCATCGCCCCGGCGAGATGAGCGGCGGCGAGCAACAGCGCGTGGCGATCGCCCGCGCGCTGACGCTGGAGCCGAAGCTGCTGCTCGCGGACGAGCCCACCGGCAACCTCGATACCGCCACCAGCGACGCGATTCACGATCTCTTCTTCGAGATCAATCACAAACACGCCACCACGATCGTGGTCGTGACGCACAACCCGTCCTTCGCGCAGCGCATGCCGCGGGTGGTGTCGATGAGCGACGGCAAGGTGGTCGGGGACGAGCGCGGGACGCTCGCGTCCTGAGCCGGGCCTCCACGCCGGGTGCGTGCTCGGGGGCTGCTCAGGATTCCTTGGGCATGGGCGTCCACAGCCCCGCGGCCAGCGCGGCCTTGTGGTCTTCGCGCGCCTGGTGGAGCCGGACTTCGCGCACCGCCTCGACGTTGGTCGGGTTCATGGTGGCGACCACGGAGAACTCCCGGATCGCCTGATCGTTGCGTCCCAGGAGCTGTAGCACGCGGCCGCGGTACATCCGGATCTCGAGATCGTTGCGGCGCTGACGCACCGCCCAGGTCAGCGTGCTCAGGATCTCTTCCGCGATCGGACCGTCCGTCAGCTCGCCGCGCTCCACCCGCAGCCAGGCGTGCAGGGCGCGGTACTGCGCGTGCTCCGGCTCCGCGATGCAAGCCTGCTCGATGTGTGCCAACGCTTCCTCGATCGCCCCGCGCCGGAGGTGGATCTTGGCCGCCGCGAACGCCTTCTCCGCCGTCCATGGACCGGCCATGTCGATGACCGCGCTGGAGGGACTCGCAGGCAACCGGGCGCTGCTGGGACGAAGCGTCGGCAAGCCGGCGCGCGCCGCGACCACTCCGGACGCGCGCGGCTCGTCGGCGTCGGGGCTGGGCAGGCTCGAGCGACGCAAAGCGGGATGGCTGGGGCGTGGCCCCGGCATGCTGGAGCGCACTGCCGCGAGGTGCGGGTACTCCGCCAGGCTGCGCCGGTACTGAGCGCGGCTCTCGTCGTTCTCCAGCACCCGGTACGCAGTGCCGATCCGGCACACGATCTCCTTGGCGAGCGGCTGCAGGCGCTCGTACTCGCCCACCAGCTGTTCGGGGTGGAAACGCCAGATCGCCTGCTCGAACGCGCGGCGGATGGTCTCTCGGTCCGCGTTCTCCGGAACGTCGAGCACCTCGAAGTGATTGAAGTGCCCCAGCCGGGCATGCCGCTGCATGACGAGCGACGCGATGGCGCTCGTCGGCAGCCAGGAGCGCTGGCTTTGTTGCGCTCGCGAGCGCGCCGGCCGGGAGATCGTCGCTGGCGGCTCCACTTCATCCGCCGCCAGCGGCATCGACGGTGATTTCGATTCGGCCATTTGCGCGTGAGACGGAGTGCTGCTCGCGGGAGTTCCCGCCCGGGCGCTGGGACACGACGATTCGTGGCCCGACCCGAGGCCCCGGTTCAGCGCGGCACAGGGTCCGCCAGCGGCCCGCGCCGGCGGGACGCACCGCTCCCACCTCGGCCCGACCGGGCGGGTCTGCTAGGCTCTCGGCGCATGCCGGAGCCAGAACAAGTGGTGATCGTGATGGGTGTCGCGGGCAGCGGGAAGACCACCATCGGCCAGCTGCTTGCCGCCAGCCTGGGCTGCACCTTCGTGGATGCGGACGACTATCACTCCGACGCCAACAAGTCGAAAATGGCCCGTGGCGAACCCTTGACGGACGAAGACCGCGCTCCCTGGCTGGCGGCGCTGCGCGAGGTGATCGCCGAAACCCTGGCGCGCGGAGGTCGCGCGGTGCTCGCCTGCTCGGCGCTCAAGCAACGCTATCGGGAGATCTTGCGGGTCGACCCCGCGCGCGTGCCGCTCGTCTATCTTCGCGCGGACGTCGCGCTGCTCCAGGAGCGCTTGCGCCAGCGCTTCGGGCATTACGCGAAGGTGTCTCTGCTGGAGAGCCAGCTGGCCACGCTCCAGGAGCCCACGGATGCGATCCAGATCGACGCCGCGCTCCCACCCGCCGAGATCGTGCAGCAGATCCGCGAACAGCTGGAGCCCTCGCCCTGATTCGCGATCGGGCGAGCTGCCGTCACGCGAAGCGCACATCACAGCCACGCGCGGCTTACAGCGACGCGCGGCTTACAGCGACGCGATATTGCCGACCGGCGCACGGACGGGTGGAACGCGACGCGGAGGCGGCCTCTCCTCCTCGGAAGGCCCCGCCGACCCCTCGCGCGGGATCTGATACACCTCACCCGCGTGCAACACCTTCTCTGTCAGGTGATTCGCCTGCATGATGGCGGTCACACTGACGCTGTAGCGCCGGGCCAGACTGAGCAGCGTGTCGCCCTTCCGGGCCGTGTGCCGGATGTTGTAGCGCAGCGGCTTCAGTTTGTGCTGAGCCAGCAGGGTTCTGTAGCAGCGCCGCGCCGTCTCCTCGGCGACCGGGCTGTAGAAGCGCACGTGAAAGTGCGTGTCGTGCCCTGGCTCGTGCAGGATGATCGGGGGCTCGGTATCGTTACCGTGGAAGATGCTCTCCAGCCAGCCGTTGTCTTCCCCGATCTTCTCCGCGTACTCGCGCAGGATGCCCTGCACGCGCCGATCGATGAAGATGTAGCGCACGTCGGTGCGCGCGATCAGGGTGCGGATCAGGGCCCAGGTGCGCGGCACGTCCAGGTTGCGGCGCGTCGCACGCCGGTACCAGGCCGGCTTGCTCTTGTAGAAATACCCGACGTCGACGTCCCTGCCCGACTGATGGCTCAGATGCGGGTAGAGATAGCCTCCCTCCCGCTGGCTGATGGCCCCGATGAACAGCGGCGGCGAATCCGGGAAGTGCTCGTTGACGGCGTCGATCGCCGTGACCAGGTACTGGATCGTCTCCGCGGTGCCCCAGGCCTGAGGTGGGTGGACGAGGATCCAGCGATCGTCCTCCGGCATATGCACGGGATTCAACAGCCCGCCGTGTGCGGCCGTGCCGAAGGCCATGGAACCGACGCTGCTGACGTCGTTGCGCAGCAGCCTGGCGATCTCTTCGTCGCTCTTGCCGCTGACGACTTGCCGCACCACGGGCGGCCGCGCTCGGCGCACTGGCGCGGGCGGCTGCACCGGCTCGCGGGCGAGCAACGCCGCTTCGGGCGGCGCACGCAGGCAGCCCTTGGGGCTACAGCCCTGCCCGACGTCCTCCGGGTGAGGCTCGAACGTCGGTGCGACCGCAGCGAGCTCAGCGGCGGAGCGCGCCGCGCTGGGCGGACGGGACCCGGCGCAGGCCAGCAATCCCAAGATCAGCACCGCGAACGACAGCCGCGCCAGCCAGGTGCTGGGCTGCGAGGGCGGATCCAGTGCCGCCGCGGAGGTCGTGTGGCCAGGGAACGGGAGCACAAAAACGCGGCGACGCTAACAGCTCTCGCGAAGCAATTCCAAGCCCGATTTTCCGCAGGACAGGCCCGGAAATGGGGTCCACCGCCCCAACTACAGATCGCAACCGCGTGAACACAAACTGAAACAGTCCGGTACAGTCCGTGGCCCGGATGCGCTCAGCTGCCGGAGCGACTCTCCAGGTACGCGGTGATCGCCGCGCCCGAGAGCCCGATGGCCACGATCGCGGCGGTCGAGGCCAGCACCCGCCGGCGCAGGAGCGGCGAGTCCGCGAAGCGCGCGACCAGCACGGTGTTGACCGCGGCGCTGGCCAGTGAAGCCAGGATCGCGCCGACGCCGGCCACCGCCGAGGAGATCGTGCCCGTCGCCGCGAGCGTGGCCGCCGCCGCCACCGCGGACGCGCTCGACACGACCCCGCCCAGCACGCTGATCACGTAGAAGCCGAAATGCCCGAACAGGCCCTGCGCGAACGTGTCGGCGATCTGCAGCAGCAGGAAGATCGCCCCGAACTTCAGCGCCGAGAGCAAGGAGAACGGCGACTTTAGATCCAGCGGCTTGTCTCCCGAGGTATCGGCGACGTGCTTCTTTCGCGAGAAGGCCAGCAGCGCGCTCGCCAGCAGCATCAACCCGAGCGACCAGCCCGAGACGAGCAGCGCCCCCGGCCGCAGCAGGCCGAGCACCAGCGCATTGCGCACCGCCATCGCGGCGACCGAGAGCATGATGCCGCGGTAGGCGACGTCGACCAGGTTGCCGCCGACGTCGGCGACCCGCGCGGAGAGTTCGGTCACGGTCACCGTGCTGTTCACGAGCCCGCCCAGAAAGCCCGCGAACTCGATGCCGCGCGTGCCGAACAGCTTCCACAGGATGTAGTTGGCAAAGCCGATGCCGGCGATCAGGAGTACCGTCAACCAGGCCTCGCGCGGATCGATCAGCCCCCAGCGATCGATCGGGTGGTCCGGCAGCACCGGGTAGACAGCAAATGCCAGGATGCCGAGCAAGATGGCCGAGCGCAGCTCCTCGGCGGTGAGCCGGTGTCCGAACTCCGAGAGGCGCTCCTTCCACGACAAGAGCCCCGCCGTGATGACGGACACCGCGACCGGCGTCACGCGATGACCGAAGCCGCAGAGCAGCCCCGTGATGAACACGACCAGCAACGCCGCCGAGGTGGTCAGCTCGGTGCTGCCCTCCGCGCGCATGCCCTGCAGATTGAGAAACACCAGCAGGATGCCGACCAGCCCGATGCAGGCCAGGGCGTAGGGCATGCCCAGCAGGCCGCTCAGCGCCCCCAGCAGGGACACGAGCCCGAACGTGCGCAGCCCCGCCTCTTTCCCGCGCCACTCGCGCTCCAGCCCCACCAGCAGACCGACTCCGAGCGCCAGGATCAGCCGGGCGAGAACATCGAGAGGGACCCAGCTGACCGCGACCGGCAGGCTCTGCATGACCAGGCAAGCTTAGCGCGTCCGGCCGCGCTGGCGGGAGCCTTCTGTCGCCGCGCGCGCGGCAGCGTCCGCTCGAGACGCCATCGCTCGAGCCTGGGTCCCGAGGTTGCGTGTGGTGCCGGGCGGCTGAGGCCCGGCCCAAAATCATCACCACCAGGTCTCCGCCTGGAACCCGTAGCTCAGCCCCTCCGTGCGATCGGCGTAGGGCGCGCCTCCGACCTGCCCGCGCAGCGACGAAGACCAGCTGGCGTACGTGAAGAACATGCGCAGCACCGGGCGGCTGAAGAACGTGCGCCCCGTCGCGAGCTGCGGCGCGACGCTCAGCTTGCGCAACGACCCGTCGACGCGGGTGGCGCCGTCCCGCACCCAGTCGACGCCGGCTTCGACCGCGAGCGAGGTGTAGTCGGAGAAGTAGAGGATGGGGCGCGCGCCCGCGGAGAGCCAGTGGCTCGCGCCGGCGGACGGATCGCCGCTCTCCGAGCGTTGATAGATCAAGACGGGCATGACGCCGAACCAGTGCGCGGGCCGCAGCAGCAGGTGGTCGGTGATCAACAGTCGCTTGGCGTCCTCCTGAAAGACGGTCACCGGAGCCACGTCGGCGCGGAAGTTGGTCGCGATGCCCTCGCCGTAGGCGATCAACAGGTTCTGATAGCCCCCGCCGAAGTGTTCCACGAGGTGCTTCACGCCCACCGCCCAGCCCACGGACGACGGGATCACCGTGCCGTCCTGGGCGGTCCCGCCCTGCGCCTGCGCGACATTGACCCAGAACGCCAGCGTTCCGACGCCCACGTCCACGCCGTACCAGCGCGCGTCGAAGTTCAGCTTGGCGTAGGCGCCGCGCTCGGTGCTCACGTCATCACTGGCGGCGCCGATCACCGCCACGGCCACCTTGCCGAGCTGTACGTCCAGATCCTCGACGCCGCCGCCGTAGCCGGTCATGTCGACGCTGTAGAAGTCGTTGATGTGAATGTCCTGGCGCCGGTAGTAGCGCTCCCCCGCCCAGAAGCGGGCCAGCGGCTGCGCGGGCCAGAGATTGCTCGCCTGCGCGAAGGCCTCGCGCAGGTGAAAGCTGTCGTGGCTGCTGAAGCTGTTGGCGTTGGTGGTCTGCGCCTCCAGCATGATCTCGGTGCGGAACGCGGGGCCCTGCTTGTCCGGCGTCGGATTGAGCCAGTTGTTGACCAGGATGAACTCGCCGTACGTCTCGGCCTCGTTACCCAGGCGATATTTGGCGCCTGCCCCCGGAGCCTGAAACGCTACCTGCTGGCCCCCTCGCCCGTTGAGGCCGTAGCCGGCGCGCAGATAGCCGTGGAACTCGAACAGATCGAGCTCGGCTTTCAGGTTCTCCAGCCGCTGCTCCGCGTCGCGCAGCTCGGAGTACACCGGAGTGCTCGAGCCCTCCGGCAACGCGCCCTCCGGCAACGCGCCCTCCGGAGTTGCACCCCTGTCGCTTGCCAGGGCTGCCGGTTTTGGCGCCGGAATGGCCTCGGGTTGCGCCGGAATCCCTTGCTGTGCGCCGCTGGTCGCGGCGCTGGAGACCAGCGCGAACGGCGACGCCGTCACGAGCGTGAGACGCCACCGCGCACCGAGCGTGCGAGCACGCGCCGTCGCGCGCCGCGCGCGACGTTCTGCCTCGCTCCAATCCGTCCCGGCCGCGGCGGGTCCGCCGTGCCGCTGACCGTCGATCAGCACGGGTTCACAGATCAGGAGACGGACGCCATGGGACGCGGCGTGGCGATCGCCGCCATCGTCGTGACCACCCCCGCTTCGCCGACCTGCGGGGAGCTGAGGTGACGATCGCTGGCCGCCTTGCGGGCCAGATCGTTGACCGACATCATACCGAGCAGGTGCCCCTCGCGATCGATGACCGGGACGCGCCGCACCTGGTTGTCGCGCATCAGGCGCTCCGCCGTCTTGACGTCATCGTCGGGGCGACAGGCCACGATCTTGCTCGCCATCGCCTGGTGCACCGGGATCTCGGAGAGCGGGCGATCCTGGAAGTAGGCTGCCATGCAGATGTCGCGATCGGTGATCATGCCGACCACGCGTCGCTCGCGGTCCACCACGGGAATGCTCCCGATGTCGCACTCCCACATGATCTGAGCCGCGGTCTTCAGGCTCTCGTCCGGACGACAGCACTTGGGGTTCTTGGTCATCAGGCTCTGGATGATCATGGCGTCTCCTATCTGACCAGCGGTCGAGCGTGACCGCTGGGCGCGCAAACCCACAGCAAAAGCTGCACCACTCGCGGAGCTCCGCCGCTGACTCGTCGGGAGTGACGCGCAATGCGCCACCGTGCACCTGGCTCGTGGGGCGGACCTTTTCAGCCCTTGCAGCCCGCCGCTCAGAGCAGGCGCTGCAGCAGGCGGATCGCGAGCAGCACGATCAGGGGCGACAGATCGAACCCACCGATCGCCGGCAGCACGCGGCGCACCGGCGCGAACACCGGCTCCGTCAGCTGACGCACGACGCGCACCACCGGATGGTCCTCGGGTAGGCTCATCCAGCTGAGCACCACGGACGCGATCACGACCAGGGAATAGACATCCAGCAGCCAGTGCAACATGGCGACTACTCCGCGCCCGGCAGCGCCGCCTGCAGCTTCAGCTCCGTGATCTCGGCGGGGCTGAGCAGGCGCATCGGCGGCCCCCAGTAACCCGTACCGTTGCTCACGTACAACAAGGCGCGGCCGATGCGCACCAACCCGGAGATCACCGGTTGCTGCAAGCGCACCAGGAAGTGAAACGGCCAGATCTGCCCGCCGTGGGTGTGCCCGGAGATCTGCAGCCCGACCCCGGCTCGCTCCGCCTCCGCCACGACGCGCGGCTGATGTGCGAGCAAGACCAGCTCCCGTGACTCATCACGTCCGAGCAAAGCGCGCGACAGGTCGGCGCCCTGCCCCGGGCCGAACTGACGCCCCGCCAGATCGTCGATGCCGGCCAGGTCGTAGCTGGCCTCGCCTTCGCCGATGCGGACGCGCTCGTTGCGCAGCACGCGCAGCCCGAGCTGGGTCAGATACGCGCACCAGGGCTCGGCGCCGGAGTAGAACTCGTGGTTGCCGGTCACGAAATACACGCCGTGCCGCGCCTTCAGGCGCCCGAGCGGCGCCACGTCCTCCGCCAGCTTCGCGACCGATCCGTCCACCAGATCGCCCGTGATGGCGACCACGTCGGGCTGAAGCGCGTTGGTCGCGTCGACCACGCGATCGAGAAAGCGGCGCCCGCGCGTCGGACCGATGTGCACGTCCGTGAGCTGGACGATGGTGGTGCCATCGAGCGACGCCGGTAAGCGCGAGAGCCGCACCGGCACGCGCTTGACCTGGAGCTTGCGCCCCGACCAGAGCGATGCGAGCAGCGCGACCCCGGCGACAGAGGCGGCGATGCCCGCCTCCAGGCGCGCGCGAGAGAGCCGCTCGGCGCCGTCGATCGGCGGCGCCCCGAGCAGCACGCCAGCGAGCTCGATGGCAGCGCGCACGAGATCCGCGGCCACGACCGAGACGAACAGCAGAAACAGCGAGCCCAGCCACACGTACCCGGGCCAGACGAAGATCAGCGCCGCCCGTGAGGACGCGCGGCGGCCGAACGCGAAGGTGAGCGGGATGCTGGCGTAGAGGAGCAGCATCAGCGCGCTGAGCGCCATGGTCCAGCCGGGGCCGAGCTGCGGCGCGTAGACCAGGCGCGACCAGATGTAGAAGTGCACGCTCGCGAAGACGCTGAGCGCGATGATGAAGAACCGACTCACTGGCTCGCTCCCTGCTGCTTGGGCTCGCGCTGGCTCGCCGACGGCAACGGCGTCACCATCAGCTCCGCGCCCGCTTCCAGCTCGAGGTGGCCGCGGATCGCCTCCGGCAAGCACACCCCGTCGCTGCCCGACCAGCGGAACTCGCTCTGCACGCTGCGCGCGAAGGGCGCGCTGGATAGATAGCGCAAGATCACCGCGCGCTGCTCCCCGGGCGGCGCGGAGCCCGGCGCGCTCGGCGGCTGCGACGCGCCCGGCAGCGGCCCTGCGAAGCGCACGCGCCGCGACTTCTGGATCAGCGACACTTCCTCGGTCGGCGCCACGAAGTGGGGCCCGCCGTCGAACGGATCGACACGGCGCGCATAGCGGAAGCCCACCGCGCGCAACATGCGCTCCACGCCCAGCGTCTGCGCGCCGACCCGGCCGATCACGTCGCGCGCCTTGTCGTCGAACAGGCTGGTGTGGATCTCGTTCAGCGGAAACAGGTCGCGAATGAAATCCTTGTCGCGGCTCGACAGGCGGTCCGCCTCCGCATAGCTCATACCCGTGAAGCGGCGGCCGAGCGCCTCCCACAGGTGGCTGGTGCCATCGGCCTCGAGCGGCGGCAGCAGCTCTGCCAGCAGCTGATCTCGGAACGCCTCGCGCCGGCCCGCGATGTAGGCGAAGCGCGCGTAGGACACGAAACGGCCGAGCCGCTCGGGAGAGCCGCGCTCCTCTGGCTGGACCACGAGCCCGCCGAGCTCCGTCGGCCCCTTGTAGGAGAACCCGAGCCGCAACACGGTGTGGTGGAAGTGCTTGTCGAGCGACTTCGAGTAACGTTCTTCGTCCAGCACGTCGAAATAGATATACGGAGCATCCCGGCGCCCGAGTTGCGCGATGATGCTGCTGGAGCCGATCGCCCGCTGCGTCTGCAGGTCCCACAGCAGAAACACGTAGCGGCGCTTGGCCACGCTCAGCTGCCCGGAGAAGCTCTGCTCCGCGTGCTGCAACAAATCCCGCACCGACTGGCGATCGTCGGGCAGGTTCACTGTGTCGAGGTGCCCGGCCAGGGCGAGCAACTGCTCCTCGTCGCTGGTCGTCGCGCCGCGGATCTCATAACGGGGGCTCTGGCTGTTCACCTGCGACCCCACTGCTTCGGAGACACCAAGTGCCTCCGCCTATACCATGTCGCGACCCGATCCGAGCCACGGTCATAGCCACCCCGATTGGAAAAAGGGTTCCTCACGAGAAGCGCGAATCCCTTGCTCGAGCTTCCGTGTATCACGTTTGGTCTCTCAGCCAATCCAGGCGTGACGCAAAGTCACTACCGGCCCGTTCCGCTGAGCAAACGGCGACATGCAGCGTCAGGTTCAGCAGAGAGCGAGAGTTCCGCGTTTCGGGGCAGCGCTTGCCGGGAGCGCAGGCGAGCGCACCAAGAAGCTGCATACAACCGAAAATGTCAGTGAATTCGGTGCTGCCCCGACTGGTACGCTCTCTGGCACGGGGCAGACGACTATGCTTTAATGCTGCCGTGAAATACCGGCTTTTCTCCCAGGCGAGCGGCAGAGCGCGGATGGCCGCGGGTGTACTTGCCCTCGGCGGTGTTGCCCTCGGCTGTGCGGGGCCGGCCAAGGTGGATGTCGCGGACAGCGCGTCCAACCAGTTGAACGGGCAGAGCGGCTTCATCGATGAGGACGGCGACCAGGCGCAGAACCTGGACATGGCCGCGTGTCTGCAGGAGAAGAGCGGCGCCGAGCAGCGCAAGGTGGCGCTGTACATGATGCTCGACAGCTCCGGTTCGATGGAGGAGTCGACCGGCAGCATCCGCACCAAGTGGGACTCGGTGCAGCGCGCGCTGCGCGGCTTCCTCGCGGAGACGCGTGACAGCGATCTGCTGCTCGGCATGCAGTTCTTCCCGCTGCTCAAGCCCGGCGTGAAGTCGTTCACCTGTAAGTCGCAATCGGATTGCGGCGACGACGGCGGGCCCTGCTTCCTGTCCACGTGCCGCAATACCAGCACCATCCAGCTGTGCCGGAGCAACTCCGACTGTCCCGGTGGCCCCTCCGTGAACCCGTGCGTGGACTTCGGCTTGTGCTCCGGCTCGGATCCGGCGGCGCCGCTCGCCTGCATCCTGGGCCAAAACGGCTCGTGCGGGCCCGGCCAGGGTTTCTGCCAGGACTTCGACCGCACCTGCACCAACGCCACGTCCTGCGATCCCAACCGCTACGGCACGCCGGCGGTGGAGATCCAGCCCGTCACGACGGGTCTGGTCGCGATCGACCAGGCGCTGATGGGCAAGCTGCCGGAAGGGCTCACGCCGACCGTGCCCGCGCTCACCGGCTCGCTCGAGCACGCGCGCCAGTGGGCGATCGATCATCCGGATCAGACGGTCGCCACCCTGCTCGCGACCGACGGCCTGCCCACGGAGTGCGGCTCGGCCCAGCAGACCACCGGCACCGAGACCATCAACCAGGTGCTGAACATCGCTGCGCAGGGCGCCAACGACGATCCGCCGGTGCGCACCTTCGTGATCGGCGTGTTCCGCCCCGGCGACGACGCCAGCATCAACAACGTGAACGCCATCGCCCAGGCAGGCGGCACCCAGAAGGCCGTGTTCATCGACTCCACCGGCGAAGTCGAGCAACAGTTCCTGGACGCCTTGCGCGAGATCCGCAGCGGGCAGCTGGCGTGCGAGTTCCGCATTCCGCAGAGCGAGCAGCAGCTCGACTACTTCAAGGTGAACCTGGAGTTCGACGACGGTAGCAGCACGCGCCAGCTCAAGTTCGTGCGCGACTCCGGCGGTTGCTCGGACAATCCCCTCGGCTGGCACTACGACGTCGATCCGAACCAGAGGAAGCCGACCTCGATCCAGGTCTGCCCGAACATCTGCCAGGAAGTGAAGGCGGCGGCGAAGGGCAGCATCAACCTGCAGCTCGGCTGCGCCACCATCCTGCGCTGACGCGAGCGCCGCGGTGGCGCCTGGCCAGCGCCGCTCGCCGGATGCGCGGATGCAGCCGAAACGGGCTGCGCCGGCAGTCTAGCTGCGCCGGCATCTCGCTTGCTGGAGCGAGGGCGGAGGACCACCATGCCCACGCCCATTCACTCGCTCTCGCGCTGGCTCGGAGCCGGCGCGCTCGCCGGGCTCGTCGCCTGCTCTGACTTGCCGCCGCTGCCCATCGGGCAGCTCCGGCTCGGTCTGTCGAGCGGCATCGGCGACGCACGCTATCGGCTCGACAAGGCCAGCTTCGCCATCGAGGGCGCCGCCCAGCTGCAGCTGAGCAGCGCCGACAGCCCCGACTCCGACACGCTGCAGCGCTCGTTGCCGGTCGGAGACTACAGCGCCCAGCTCCTGCCCGGCTGGCAGCTGCAGCGCACGGGCGCGGCCGGCACCCAGCCGGTGGCCGCGGAGCTGGTGTCGCGCAACCCGCTGGACTTCAGCATCCGCGCCGGAGAGCTCACCACCGTGACGTTCCAGTTCCGCACCAGCGGAGAGCCGGGGCAGAGCCCCGGCGGCGGTGATCTGCGCGTCGCGATCGAGGTCGACGGCAAGGGCGCGCCCCTGGTCGTGATCTCGGAGCTGATGAAGAACCCCGAGGCCTTGCCCGACGCGGACGGCGAGTGGCTCGAGCTGTACAACGCCGGGACCCAGGACCTGGACCTGAGCGGCTGCGAGCTGCGGCGCGACGAGCAGACGCTGCCGCTGGAGGAGGGCTTTTCGATCGCGGCCGGCGCCTACCTCACCTTCTCCAACGGAGAAATGCCGGGATTTCAGCCGGATGTGCTGTACCGCGGCATCACCCTGCCCAACACGGGCAGCTTCGTGCTGGCGCTCGCCTGCGGCTCTCAGCTGATCGATCAGGTCACGATCGACTCGTCCGCGTTGCCCAACAAGGCCGGTCACAGCCTGAGCCTGGCCAGCTCCGCGCTCGACCCCGCCGCCAACGACCGCCCGGAAAACTGGTGTGACGGCGTGAGCGCCTACAACGGCGACTTCGGCACCCCGGGCGAAGACAACCCCGCCTGCGCGCGCTGAAGCCCGGCGGGCGCAGTCAGCGCGCGGCGCAGCGGCGCCCACTCGGCGCGCTCGTCGAACACGACCTGGCCGGCCTCGAGCCGCACGCCGAGGCGGCGGAAGAGCGCGTCCAGGTCGACCTGAACCGCCGTGTGCGCGTGCTCCCGGTATAGCTGCGTGAGCACGTGGCCGCCGACGGCGCGGTCGCCCTGCGCGAGCGTGCGGGCGATGGTCCAGCGCACGGAGGTGTCACCGCCGGCGTCGAAGATGCCGCGCAGCGCGTCGTCGAGGCTGAAGCGCTGCGCGGAGTCGATGCGGATGCGCAGATCCGCGAGCAAGCAGAAGAGCGCGCCGCCCCAGTAGGTTCGGGCCCAGCTCTGCGTGCCGTCGAGCCCTCCCTCGCCGGGGCCGGGCAAGCCCTTCGGCAAGCCGTCCAGAAGCTCGCGCCACAGCTGTTGCTCGCTGATATAGCCCGCGCGGGCGCGCGCGAGCGGCTCCTGGTAGCTGGCGATGCCCTCCGCCAGCCACAAGTGGCGGCGCGGCAGCGTGGGAAAGCCGAGGTGAAACAGCTCGTGTACCAGCACCCATTCGCGCTGAGGCGAGAGCTCCCGGGCGCCACGCCCCACGAACAGCAGGATGCTCGCGCCGCCGTTGCCGAGCTGCATGCCGAAGAGCTCCGCGCCGTCCGCCGGCACCACGATCAGCGCCAGCTCGCGCGCCGGAAAGCGACCATAGTAGTCGGTCACCAGGCGCGCCGAGGCGCGCAGCGCGGAGTCGAGCTGCTCGGGCGTCAACGCGAGCGGCCCGCCGTCGATGCCCACCGAAGCCACGATCGCGCCATCCGGCAGCGCGATCCGCTGCTCGCGAAAGCGCCCGAAGGCGGAGTACGGCGCCTCGAACAGCAGCTCCGCCGGCGCCTCGCGGCTGCCGTCGGCGCTCGCTGACGGCGGCACCCCGCTCACGAAGCGGAGCGGCGGCGCGCAGCGCACGCTCAGGCGATAGCGATCGTCGCCCTGGTATTCGCGCGGATGCAGCAGCCAGGTGGAGGGCGGCGCGAGCAGCACACCGCCGCGCAGCGCCGCATAGCCGAAGCGATCGATCGCCTCGGCAGCCTCACCGAGCAGATAGCGATAGCGCAGCTCGCAGCCGCTCACGCGGCACTCGGGCACGCGCCAGCTCGCACCACTCGCCCGCAACGGGCGCCAGCCCTGCGCGGTGCGCAGCTCGAGGTCGCGCAAGTGAGGAGGCGCGAAGCGGTCCAGCTCCAGCTCCTCGGGCACGCCCGGTGGTAACGCGGCGTGCACCGTGAGCTCGCGCGCGCCCGCGCCGGCGCTGACCTGGTAGCTCCAGATGCGTGACGGGGCAGCGGAGGTGCCAGGATGCGCCGGCTCGAGTCGCGCCGAGCTGCAGCCGAGCAGCAGGAGCGAGAACAAACGCCGACACTTCAGCGCCGGCCCTGACATCCACCTACAAGCAGGTGCACGAGCGATGACGCTGTGAATCATGCGATTTGATGGGGTAGGATCGAACTCCAGACTTCAGTGAAGCGGGTGTTGCGCTCGCTGCCCAGCAGTATCGCGCAAAAAGCGGATAGCTCGCTCCCCATTCCGCGCCTGGCCCTGAACCTGGTATAAATCTGGGCGTTTTCTCTGCGGGTGGGAACAACGATGACTCGACGCGATGGCTCTCGGAGTGCTGGCACGAGATCGATGGTGCTCGGAGCGCTGGCGCTGGCCTGCTCCTCGAGCGGTTCGCACGATCCCTCGCGCAGCGGGGGCGGTGACGGCACGGGTGACGGCGGCGGCTCGAGCGCGCCGGGCAAAGGCCCCGCGCCGGGCGAAGCACCGATCATCACGCCGATCGCGCCGGGAGGCGTCGACGAGTCGTTCCAGGTGCCCGAGTTTCCGCAGATCTTCGGCGCCAACTTCGGCGGCACCGACTTTCCGTCGTCCACCTGCCGCGAGCACTGCACGGACTTTCCGAGCGAGCCGCTGCTCGACAGCGGCGGCGGCCCGATCAACCCCGCGGAGCTCGCGCCGTTCGCCGACCCCGACGCGTTCAGCGCCGGCAACCTGTGCGTGGTCGAGCCGCAGCTCTCCAGCGGCGGCACGCCGGGCGCGCTCTTTCCCGCCAACTGGCTGCGCCCGCGCTTTCGCTGGCAAGGGGGCGGCAACAACGCCCTGTACGAGGTGCGCCTGCACAACGAGATCGAAGTGAATGATCTCGTGGCCTACACGCGCCAGACGCAGTGGGTGATGCCCGCCGGCGTGTGGCGCAACCTCGCGCGCAACGTGCACACCCCGATCACGGTCACGGTGCGCGCCGCCAGCGGCGCCACGCTCAGCGGCATGCGCGGCACGTTCCAGATCGCGCCGGTAAACGCGGGCGGCAGCCTGGTCTTCTGGGCCACCACCTCGTCAGAGGTCGCGTTCGTGCCGCAGGTCACGAGCCAGCTGCTCGGCTTTCGCGTGGGCGACGAAGGCGTGATCCAGGCGCTCGACGCCACCGACATTCAGCTCGGCGGGATCGTCGGCGAAGACGGGATCGAGCCGCGCGGCAACTATGACGGCACGCTGAGCCAGCGCGGGCTCAGCGCCGGCAAGGTCGCGTGCGTGGGTTGCCACATCTCCACGCCCGACGGCGCGGGCGTGGTATTCAGCGACAACTGGCCGTGGAACAAGGTGGTCGCCTCGATCACCGAGGGCAGCGTGGGCGCCACGCCCGCCTGGATGAGCGACGGAGCGGCGCTGCTCCTGTCTCAGCCCTGGCTCGGCACGCAGACCATGAGCCCGGCGCACTTCCGCGCGGGCGATCGCTTGCTGCTCACCAGCTACGGCCTGGCCGCGAATGGCGAGGCCGCGCGCGCGCCGTGGGACGCGCGCTTCGCGCAAGGAACCGGCCCGGCCCGCCACGGCCTGGCATGGTTCGATCTGGAGGCGCAGGTGGCTGTCGCCGATCGCAGCGAGGTCGGGGAGTTTGCGCCTTCGAACGACTACACCAACAGCTTCACGTATCCGACCGAGCCCGTCGATCTGCAGCGCGTGCCCCCGAATCCGCCCGGGCAGGGCCAGCTCGACCGCCGGCAGCTCAGCCTGTTCCGCGCGGCGACCGTGGCGGGCGCGCAGGGCAGCGGCTGGGACCTGATCGCCACCACGGGTGAGACGCGCAGCGCCGTGACGCCCGACTGGAGCAATGACGGCGCGCAGATCGCTTACGTCTCCACCGACGTCACCTCGCCTGACGGCCACCCCGACTGGACCGCCAACGCCGCCGACATCAAGCTCGTGCCCTTCAACGGCGGCGACGGCGGGCGCGCCGTGAACCTGCCCGGCGCGTCCGACCCCAACTTCCTCGAATACTACCCGTCCTTCTCCAGCGACGACGCCTTCATCGCCTTCGCGCGCGCGCCCAACCCCAGCAACCCGGGGCGCACCGGCTGCACCCCCACCTCGCAGCCCGGCTGCCGCAACCAGAACCTCGGCGCCAACCCGGACGGCCCCTACTACAACCGCAACGGCGAGATCTACATCGTGCCCAGCACGGGCGCGGCGCAGCCGATCCGCCTGGCCGCCAACGACCCGGTCGCGTGCACGAGCACCAGCGCGCGCGGCAGCATCAACAGCTGGCCCAAGTGGTCCCCGCGCGTGATCGACAGCGAAGGCAAGAGCTACTACTTCCTGGTCTTCTCCTCGGCGCGCGCGTACCCCGGCAGCTTCACGATCGCGCAGACCGACTACACGCCACCGATCTCCAACACCTCCTCCCAGCTCTACATGGCCTCGATCGTGGTCGACGACGCCACCGGCGACGTCACGACCTACCCCGCCATCTACATCTGGAACCAGAACACGCGCGTGAACGCCGACGGCAGCACCACCCAGCGCCAGACCAGCAACCTCACGCCGGCCTGGGACGAATTCATCCTGCCCCCGATCGTCATCCAGTAACCGGCGGCGGCCCAGCGGCGCCCACTTCGCGCGGCTGCACGGCAATTGATTCTGGGCCGGGCCTCAGCCCCCACGGCCCTCCCCGTCATCTCGGGGCCCTGCTCGCCTGGCGCCGCTCGCGACGCAGGGGGTTCGAGTTGGGTGGCCGCGTAGTCGACTCCCCGCGAGACCCCGGCAGCCCCCCTCTGCGCGCGGGAATTGAGGTTCCTCCGGAAACCTCAATTCCCCCGCCCGCACCCCCTTGGTTCCTCCGGAAACCTCAGTTTTCGCGCCCGCACCCCCTTGGTTCCTCCGGAAACCTCAATTCCCCCTCGCGCACCCCCTTGGTTCCTCCGGAAACCTCGTTTCGGACGGTGCAAAGGGGCGTCCCTGCGTGCAGGGAGAATCCTCGTCGCTCAGCGACGGTACGCAGCCGCGCCGATGTCCACACCGGCGGCCGCTGCTCGCAAGCGTTCCGCCAGTCCCGTCGAGCGCCGCTCGCGCCGCAGCTCGCCCAGCGCGATGCGCAGCGCGCGCGGATCGGCCACCAGCACGCATAGCCGCTTGGCGCGGGTGACCGCCGTGTACAGCAGGTTGCGCGAGAGCATGGGAAAGTGACTGGTCTGCAGCGGGATCACGACCGCGGGATATTCGCTGCCCTGGCTCTTGTGGATGCTGGTCGCGTAGGCCAGCCGCAGCGAGTCGATCTCCCGCCCGACATAGCGCACGATGCGCCCGTCGAAGTCGACGCCCACTCGCCCCGACTCGAGATCGAGCTCGGCGACACGCCCCAGGTCGCCGTTGAAGGCCTCCTTGTCGTAGTCGTTCTTCATCTGCATCACCTTGTCGCCGATGCAGAGCGTCTCGCCGCGATTCTCGAGGCCGCGCTGACCAGGATTCAGGGCCTCCTGCAGCATCTGGTTGAGCGCGATGGTGCCGGTGGCCCCGCGGTGCATGGGCGCCAGCACCTGGATATCCCGGCGCGGATCAAGGCCGAAGCGCTGGGGGATGCGCCGGGTGAGCAGCTGCCGGATCACCTCCGCGGCTTCATCGGCGTCGCGCTTGGGGATCACGAAGAACTCCGCGCGCTCGCCGGCCGCATCGTCGCTGACGGGCTCCTCTCCTTGCAGGATCGCGTGCGCGCTGCGCACGATGCTGCTGGCCTCGCTCTGGCGGAAGATGCGCTGCAGGCGCAGCGTCGGCACGGCGCCGCTCTCGATCACGTCGTGCAGGAACGCGCCGGGGCCCACCGACGGCAGCTGGTCGACGTCGCCCACCAGCACCAGCCGGCCGTTGCTGGGCACGGCCGCGAGCAACGCCTGCGCCAGCTGAATGTCGACCATCGACGCTTCGTCGACGATCACGGCCTGCGCCTCCAGCGGGCTGTCCGCGTCGCGCCGGAAGGCGTGCAGGTGCGGGTCGAACTCCAGCAGCCGGTGCAGCGTGAGCGCCGAGCGCCGCGTGGATTCGGCGAGCCGCTTGGCGGCGCGCCCGGTCGGGGCTGCCAGGCTCACCTTCAGCTTGGCCAGCTGGAACAGCTCGAGCACGGCCAGCACGATCGTGGTCTTACCTACGCCGGGGCCGCCGGTGATGACCAGCACCTTCTCGCGCGCCGCGCTCTCGACGCTGCTGCGCTGCTCCTCGGACAAGGTGTGGCCCGACGCCTTCTCGAACAGGCTCACGGCGCGCTGCCAGTGGGGGAGCTCGCGCCCGGGCGCATGCAGCAGGCGGCTCAGATGCTGCGCCACCTCCAGCTCCGCGCGATGCAGGTAGCTCAGGTAGACGGCGTCGCCCTGCACGACGACGCGCTCCGCCGCCCACAGCGCGTCGATGCCGGCGTCGATGTGGCCTTCGTCCACCTCCAGGAGTTGCGCGCACTGCACCGCCAGCTCCGCGCGCGTCGCGTACACGTGCCCGGAGTCGGAGAGCAGGCCGAGCACGTGCAACACACCCGCCTGGACGCGCTCCGGATGGTCGCGCTCCAGGCCCAGCGACGCCGCCAGGCGATCGGCCGTCTTGAAGCCGATGCCCTGCACCTCGATCGCCAGCCGGTACGGATGCCGCTCCACCATGAGCGCGGCGCGATCGTCGTATTTTTGCACGATGCGGTTGGCCAGGCTGAGCGAAGCGCCGTGCGTCTGCAGCAGCAGCATCACGTTGCTGAGCCGGCGTTGCTCCGCCCAGCCGCGCTGGATGCGATCCAGGCGCCGCCCCTTCAACCCCGGCACCTGCCGCAGCTTGGCGCTGTCGCTGTCGAGCACCTCCAGCGTCTTCAAGCCGAAGGTCTCCACGATGCGCTTGGCGAAGCCCGGGCCGAGCCCGGGGATCACGCCGGAGCCGAGATAGCGCTCGATGCCGTCGAGCGTCTCTGGCGCCATCACCACCAGCGAGTCGGCG
Source organism: Polyangiaceae bacterium (assembly GCA_035760985.1). Taxonomy (GTDB): domain Bacteria; phylum Myxococcota_A; class Polyangia; order Polyangiales; family Polyangiaceae; genus SZUA-265. The sequence continues at coordinate 9,352 of DASTRX010000002.1, read as the reverse complement.
CGGAACTGCTTCCCATGCTTGGGGTCTTCGACATAGTTGCCGGTCACGCGCACCTGGCTGCCGGCGGCGACGGGCGCGAACACACCCACGACCACCACGCTGGCGCCAGAGCTAGCGACTCCAAAATTGCCGGCTCCGAAATTGCCCGCCTGCGCGGGCGGAGCATTGCCCGGCGTGCGTGCCGCTGCCAGCTTCAGCACGCGGAAGCCCGTCTCCTCGTTCTCGTAGGTGACGCGCTGGACTTCGCCGCTCAGCGTGGGCATTGCGGCACTTTTACCCCGGGTTTTCCGCCGGGAGAAGCTATAGTGGCGAAATGGCTGCAGGCCCGCTCGAGATCCGCCGCCAGGACGGCGCCCTGATCCTCACCATCCAGCGGGAAGAGCGCCGCAATGCGCTCGATCTCGCCACGCTCCAGGCCTTCGGGGACGTCTTCCGCCACCACCTGAGCAGCGATGATCGGGCGATCGTGGTCACCGGCAGCGGCAGCAGCGCCTTCTGCGCCGGCGCCGACCTGAAGGAGCGGCGCCAGATGAGTTTGGACCAGGTGCGCGCGCAGCTGCTGCGCTACCGCAGCGATCTGATCTGGCTCTCCACCTGCCCCGTGCCCACGGTCGCGGCGATCAACGGCGCAGCGCTGGGCGGCGGCCTGGAGCTGGCGTTGCTGTGCGACCTGCGCGTCGCCGCGCCGACGGCCAGCTTCGCTCTGCCCGAGACCAGCCTGGGCATCATCCCGGCCGCGGGGGGCACGCAGTACTTGCCGCGCATCGTCGGCGCGGCCAAGGCGCGCGAGCTGATCCTGCTCGGCACGCGCATCGACGCGGCGGAGGCGCTGCGCATCGGCCTCGTGCACCGCGTGTCGGCGCCGGGCGAGCTCGTGCTGGCGGACGCGCTGCGCTGGCTCGAGCCGGTGCTGAAGGGCGCGCCGCTCGCGCAACGCGCGGCCCTGCGCGCGCTGCGCGCGGCCGATCGCCTCGATCTCGACGCCGGGCTGGAGTTCGAGCGCGGCTGCTACGAGGTGTGCCTGACCAGCGAAGACCGCGTGGAGGCGCTGAGCGCGTTCGCCGAGAAGCGCCGGCCTGTGTTCAAAGGGAGATAGCGCGCCCACATCCTGCTCTCGCGGCCTCGATTGCGAGGTGCTGCGTCGCCTGCTATCCCGATCGGGATGGGAAACGCGGGGCTGATGGGCTGGCTTCTGGTCGGAGCTCTGTTTGCGGCGGCGCCGGGGTGCGCTCCCGCCGGCAATAGCGCGGGCAGCGCCGCCCTGCCGGTCACGGATCATCCGCTGCGCGGTGAGCCAGCTCCCGAGTTCAACCTGACCGCGCGCAAGGGTCAGGCCGCCAACCTCGGCGCTTACGCGGGCCACGTGGTGCTGGTCGACTTCTGGGCGACCTGGTGCGAGCCGTGCCGGCTCTCCTTCCCGCAGTACCAGGCCCTGGCGAGCCGCCACGGCAAGGACCTGGTGGTGCTCGGCATCTCCGAAGACGACGAGGACGCGGGCATCGATCGCTTCATCGAAGAGACGGGCGCGAGCTTCCCCGTCGCCTGGGACGGCGACAAGTCCCTGGCCCAGCGCTACCACATCAACAGCATGCCCACGCTGTTCATCATCGACAAGAACGGCCTGGTCCGCTACGTGCACGCCGGCTTCCGCCCCGGCGACGAGAATCAGATCGACAACGCCATCAAGTCGTTGATGTGAGCAGCGCCGCTCGCCGCTCCAGGCTGGCAGCGGACCAGACCTCGCTGCTGCGGTAGTACTCGGCAAAGGCGCGTGCGCCCGGCGGGAGCACGACCCAGGGCTGCTTCGACGAGGTGAAGACATGCACGTCCGGCGGCCAGCGGTCGGGCTCGTCCAGCGTGCCCACGCGCACAAAGCGGATCGCGTCTCCGGCGCCCGCGTAGTGGCCCCAGACGGCGATGCGGCAGGCCGGGCAGCGCGCGATGCGCTGGCCCTTACCGCTGTTCGAGGGGATGTTCACGAGCTCGAACTCGCCCGCGAGCAACTCGACGCGCGCGGCCTCGATCATCGCGTTGAGCGCGAACGACGCGCCTGTCTCGCGCTGGCACCAGCGGCAGTGGCAGCAGTGCACGATCAAGGGCTCGCTGGTCATCCGGTAACGCAGGGCGCGGCAGGTACAGCCGCCGGTGAAGTCGCTCATGCCCGTAGGACATGCCGGGCGCGAGCCGGCTGCAAGCGAATTGCGACGCGACTCAGGCGCGCTGGCTGGCGCGGCTGGACATGCGCACGATCTCGAGCGGATAGCGCTCGCGCACGCGCTCGACCTGCCCTTCCAGGAACTCGACCGCAGGAATGATGTCCACGTCGGGCTGCGTGCGCAGGCTGCGCTCGATGCGCCGGCAAGCGTCCGCCACACCCGCCGCGCCGATGCTCATGCTGGCGCCGCGCAGCGTGTTGGCCACGCGGCGACGCTGGTCGGCTGGCAGCGGCGACTTCAGCTGCTCCAGGGCCGTCGCCGCGTTGGACAGATACTTGGCGAACAAATCTTCGAGGAAGTTGGAGCCATCGTCGATCAGGTCCTGCACCTGCGCCAGCACGGAGCGGTCGAAGACCGGGTTCATCGTGGGCACCGCGGCCGAGGCATCGTCCACCGGCGCTGCCTCGACCTCGGGCACGGCAAAGCTCAGGCGGCGGCTGCCGCCGCGCTGCGACACGCGCAGCGAGTCCTCGCGCCGGGAGCCCGGCGGGTGGGTGCTCTCCTGCTTGGCCAGCTCGATGCGGTTGCGGCCGCCGGCCTTGGCCCGGTACAGCGCGCTGTCGGCGGCGTCCACCAGCATCTCCAGCGACGTGTGCGGCTGCGCGGAGCAGACGATACCGAAGCTGGCGGTGACGTTGAGCTTGTGGTTGTCGACCACGAAGGGCGTGTCGGCGATGCCCTTGCGCAGGCGCTCTGCCACCACGGTGCCGGCGGTCAGCTCGCAGCCCGGCAGCAGCACCATGAACTCTTCACCGCCATAGCGGCCCAGCACGTCGTAGGGGCGCAGCTCCAGCTGCGCCCGGCGCACGGCCTCCTTGAGCACGATGTCGCCCGCGCGGTGGCCGTGCGTGTCGTTGATGCGCTTGAAGAAATCGAGATCGAACAGGATCAAGCAATAGTGCGAGCCCTGGCGCGCGCTGCGCGCGGCTTCGCTCTCCACCTTGCTCAGCACGGCGCCGCGGTTGGCCGCGCCGGTCAGCGCGTCGTGGTTGGCGCGGCGCTCCAGCTCCTGACGCGCGGCGAGCAGCTCGTGCTGCAGCTCGACGATGCGCTGCCCGGTGCGCACGCGCAGCTGCAGCTCCATCGGGTCGAACGGCTTGAGCACGTAGTCGTCCGCGCCGGAGGCCAGGCCCGTGACCAGGTGCTCGCGCGCGGTGCGAGCGGTGAGCAGCACCAGATAGACGTAGGGGCTCGCGGTGCGAGCGCGCAGGATCCGGCACACCTGGGGGCCGCTCAGTCCCGGCATCTCCCAGTCCAGGATCGCCATGCGCGGCCCGTTGACTGCGCTCAGCTTGGCGAGCGCGCTCGCGCCGTCCGTGACGGAGACGGTGTTGTAGCCCCAGCCGTGCACGGCCTGCTCCAGCAGGCGCCGGGACACGGCGTCGTCCTCTGCGATCAGCACGGTGTGAACGTCCGATGCGGGCGGCGGCGGCGCGGCCTCGTCCTCGGGCTTGACCGCGGCCAGCACGGCCGAGTGCCGGCTGCGCGGGCCCTCGCGCACGGGCTCGGGCGGGGTCGGCGCCTGGGGCGCCTGCTCGCGAGCAGCCATGGGCGGCGAACTCAGGGAATTTCCCTTGCCACTGATGGACGCAGCCACAGCGGGAAGAACGGCTGTGGCACAGCAGTCCTGAAAGCTTTCTCCCGGCGCGGCGGCGCGCCGCGACGAGGACGCGAATAGTGCTGCACAACCTACCTGTAGGAGCTAGAACGCCCCCCATGAGTCACGTTTTCGTTCCGGACGGTGGCGTCACCACTCCGCTCGGTTTCGAGGCAGGCGGCGCGTACGCGGGCATCAAGAAGTTCGGCTCCGACGCCGAAGGCCGCAAGGACGTCGGCTTGCTCGTGGCGAGCAAGACCTGTGTCGCAACGGGGCTGTTCACGACCAACCGGGTCTGCGGGGCACCGGTCACGGTCAGCAAAGACCACCTCGCCGATCGCCGCGCGCGAGCGATCGTGGTGAACTCCGGCTGCTCCAACGTGGCCATGGGCGCGCGCGGCATCGAGGACGCCCGGGCCATGGCGCGTGCCGCGGCGGAGCACCTGAAGGTCCCGGAGCGCGAGGTGCTGGTCGCCTCCACCGGCGTGATCGCGCGGCCGTTGCCGCTCGATCGCGTGCGCAGTGGAATCCAGGCCATCCAGCCCAGCCGCGAGGGTGGACTGGCGTTCAGCCAGGCGATCCTGACGACGGATCGCGTGATCAAGCGCCGCGCGATGCGCTTCGAGGTGGGGGGCCGCACCTACACCGTCGGTGGCACCGCCAAGGGCTCCGGCATGGCCGCGCCGAACATGGCCACCGTGCTCGTCTTCCTGACCACGGACGCGCCGGTGAAGGCGGAGTGGGCCTCGTTCACGCTGAAACACGTCGCGGACCGCTCGCTCAACATGCTCAACATCGATCTCGATACCTCGACCAGCGACTCCATGTTCTGGCTATCGAGCGGCGAGGCAGGCGGCGACCCGATCGGCGAAGGTCACCCGGCGGCGCAGGCGCTGCACGGCGCCGTGTATGCGATCTGCGAAGAGCTCACGCGCGACCTCGCGCGCGACGGCGAGGGCGCGCGCACCTTGATCCAGGTCGAGGTGCTGGGCGCGAGCAGCGAGGCGGACGCGCGCAAGGCGGCGCGCACCATCGTGTCCTCGCCGCTGGTGAAGACCATGGTCACGGGGCGCGACCCGAACATCGGGCGCATCCTGATGGGCGCAGGGCGCTCGGGTGCCGAGCTATCCATGGACCGCATCAACATCGCCGTCAACGGTGTGGTCGGCTACGCCAACGCCACGTTTGTGGCTGAAAACGAGCAGGCGCTGCGCAAGGCGATGGACGCCGAGGAAGTGAAGCTGAAGGTCGATCTCGGCATGGGCGGCTCCGGTCGCGCCATCGCCTGGGGCTGCGATCTGACGGACGACTACGTCCATATCAACGCCGATTACACGACTTAAAGGGGGGTCTGAAGCAGACCCCAGTCCCTGCAGCTTCGCTGCAGGGGACTTCCCCCGCCTCCGCCCGCGCAGCGCGCGAGGCCCCGACCCCGCTTGCTTGTCTCGGCGCGAAGCTTTGGTCCTGCTGTCAACGGCGCTTGTTCTGGCGCCGGAAAACGCGGCGGAAACAGGGCGCGCTGATTGCGGCGTGGTGGCGAATTGCCGCGCGTGAGCGCTGGCGCTCAGTTTCCGCCGCTGGCGCGGGCGCCCTGGCGCTCGATCCACGTCTTGATCTTGTCGCCGTCGAAGCGCCACTGGCTGCCCACCTTGACCGCCGGGATCTGGCCTTGTTCCAGCATCTTGTACAGCGTCTGCGTCGAGACGCGCAGCAGGGCCGCGACCTCTTTGACGGTGAGCAGGTTCTTCAGGCTCATCACTGGCAAAATACGGGCGTCGCTTCCGACCACTTAAGTTCAGTAGTTTGAGGCGCTTGCGGGTTAAAGCTCGACGAACGCCCGGGTTAGTCCTACCCTTCCGGGAATGTCCGTGTTGGCCCCTGGTCTGCTCATCGCAGCGCCGCCGCTGGAGGATCCGAACTTCGACCGTTCCGTGGTGCTCCTGGCCTCCCACGGAAAAAACGGCGCGTTTGGTTGGGTGATCAACGGTGAGCGCGTCATGTCGCTGTCAGAGCTCGCCACACATGCGGGCCTCGAGTGCGAGTACCCACCGTCCTCGAGCAGCGTGTACCTGGGTGGCCCGGTAGGTCGCGAGCAAGTGTGGCTGCTGTACCGAACTGAGGAGCGGCTGCACGCCGTACCAGATCAGTTCGATGTGGGCTTCGGCATCACGGCGTCACCTTCGCAGAAGGTGCTGGAGGCGATCCTGCAGGGTCGCGCCCCCAAGTCCCTGCGCGGCGTGATGGGCTTCGCCGGCTGGGAGCCCTCGCAGCTCGAGCGCGAGATCGCGCGCGGCTCCTGGCTGCCGATGAGCGCGGAGGCGTCGCTGGTCTTCGACGTCTCGCTCGAGGACATGTGGGCGCAGGCCTATCGCCGCGCGGGCACCTCGCCCATCGCCTTCACGACGCGCGTCGTCGGGCAAGCCTGAGCTCTGCTCAGAGGCTCTGCTCAGAGGCCCTGCTCAGAGGCCCTGCTCAGAGGCTCTGCCTCTCGGCACGGGCTCGCGCCTCCCTGCGCCCTGCGCCCTGCGCCCTGCTCGGTCGGACGCAACATTCCCCCGCGCGCCTCGTAACGCCAAACCTCCTCACGGAAGCGGCCTCCGGCCGCGACCGGAATCCGCCGGATTCGAAGGAGGTCAGTTCATGGGCTGGGGTGCCCCATGAACCAGAGAACCAGCATGGGTTGGGGTGCCCATGAACCAGAGAACCAGCATGGGCTGGGGTGCCCATGAACCATGAAATCGTGGAGCCGAGGGGGATCGAACCCCTGACCTATGCATTGCGAACGCATCGCTCTCCCAGCTGAGCTACGGCCCCAGAGGTGGACGGCAGGGTAGCCAGGAGCGCTCTCCTGTCAAGCCAGCAGTTTCCCTCGCTTCAGAATCTTTCGCGGGGCAGCCCGCATCCGAATTGGATCTGCCGGGCCGGGAGGAGTTGACCGTGCTCGAGTGGTGGTTAATTTGCCGGCACGCTCGAGGCCGGCGCGAGACAGCTCGCCAGGCCGTGGCCGGTGGCGGTCCCAGAGAGGACACCCCGGACCAGTTGGGGCGGATCATTTTCAGGCTGCCGGGCAGCACGAGGAGACTCAAATCAAATGGGCAAGATCATTGGAATCGACCTGGGAACGACCAACAGCGTCGTGGCCATCATGGATGGCAAAGAGGCCAAGGTCATCGTGAACGAGGAGGGCTCGCGCCTGACTCCGTCCGTCGTTGCCTGGGATGACAAAGGCGAAATCCTGGTGGGCACGATCGCGAAGCGGCAGGCCGTGACCAACCCGGAGAACACCGTTTACTCCGCCAAGCGGTTCATCGGCCGGCGGTTTGACGAACTCACCGACAGCGACAAGCGCGTCCCGTATGAGGTCGTCAAGGGCAAGAACGGCGACGCCTGGGTCAAGATCCGCGGCAAGGAGATGGCGCCCCCCGAGGTGAGCGCGAAGGTCCTGCAGAAGCTGAAGAAGGCCGCGGAGGACTACCTCGGTGAGAGCGTGACCGAGGCCGTGATCACGGTGCCGGCGTACTTCAACGATTCGCAGCGCCAGGCGACCAAGGACGCGGGCCGCATCGCGGGTCTCGACGTCAAGCGCATCATCAACGAGCCGACGGCGGCGGCGCTCGCCTACGGCCTCGACAAGGAGCACAACCACACGATCGCGGTCTACGACTTCGGCGGTGGTACCTTCGATATCTCGATCCTCGAGGTCGGCGACAACGTCGTGCAGGTGATCTCCACCAACGGCGACACGCACCTCGGTGGTGACGACATCGACAACGAGATCATGGGCTGGCTCATCTCCGAGTTCCGGAAGACCTCCGGGCTCGACGTGAGCAAGGACAAGATGGTCATCCAGCGCCTGAAGGACGCGGCGGAGCAGGCCAAGATCGAGCTCTCGTCCAAGCTCGAGACGAACGTCAACCTGCCCTTCCTCACGGCGGACGCGAGCGGCCCGAAGCACCTCCAGGTGACGCTGACCCGCGCCAAGCTGGAGCAGATGATCACCCCGCTGATCGAGCGGACCATGGCCCCGGTGCGCAAGGCGCTGGCCGACGCCAAGAAGCAGCCGAGCGACATCCAGGAAGTGGTGCTCGTCGGTGGCTCGATCCGCATCCCGCTGGTGCAGCAGACGGTGCAGAAGTTCTTCGGCAAGGAGCCGCACAAGGGCGTGAACCCGGACGAGGTGGTGGCGATCGGCGCCGCGGTCCAGGGCGGCGTGCTCTCCGGCGACGTGAAGGACGTGGTGCTGCTCGACGTCACCCCGCTCTCCCTCGGCGTCGAGACGCTGGGCGGCGTGATGACGGTGATGATCCCGCGCAACACCACCATCCCCACGCAGAAGAAGGAGATCTACTCCACGGCGGCGGACAGCCAGCCCTCGGTGGAGATCCACGTCCTGCAGGGCGAGCGTGCGCAGGCCAACGCCAACCGCACGCTGGGCAAGTTCAAGCTCGACGGCCTCCCCCCGGCCCCGCGCGGCGTGCCCAAGATCGAAGTCACCTTCGACATCGACGCCAACGGCATCCTGTCGGTGGTGGCGAAGGACATGGCCACGGGCAAGGACCAGAAGATCACGATCACGGCCAGCAGCGGTCTGTCCGAGTCTGACGTGAAGAAGATGGTCGAAGACGCGGCCAAGCACGAAGCCGAGGACAAGCAGCGCCGCGAGGAGGTCGACCGCCGCAACAAGCTCGACAACATGTGCTACACGCTCGAGAAGCAGATCTCCGAGAACAAGGACAAGCTGCAGGGCGTCGACCTGGCCAAGATCGAGCAGCTGATCAAGGACGGCCGCGACGCGGTCGAGAAGCAGGATGACCCCCGTGTCACCCGCGTGCTCGAGAACCTGGAGAAGGAAGCCCACGCCATGGCCAGCAAGCTGTACGAAAATGTCGGCGGCGCCCCTGGCGCTGGAGCTCCGCCGGACGGCGCCCCCGGCGCTGGCCCGGCCGCGGGCGGCGGCGAGCGCAAGAGCGACGTGATCGACGCCGAGTTCGAGGAAACCAGCAACAACTGACCCCACACGGAGTCGGCGGCACCGCTGCTGACCTCGAACGAGACGGCCCCCGACCCACAATCGGGGGCCGTTCTTTTTTGTCGCGAGCGGGCTGGCCGCGGCGACGGGGTCCGCCCCCGCAAGAGCGATCCGCGCCAGCGCGGATCCCCCGCGCCCCGACGGCGCGGCCCTCCCCTCCGCTCCACTCGGCCGGCGCCCACGTGGGCACGGAGACCTCCGACGCACGAGCGGCGCTCGATCGGGTGGGCTCGTGACCAACCGCCCTTCACGACACCAGGAGGGCCCCCTGCGCGCTCGCGTCACTCGCGCGGCGGCGACTGCCGATTCCGGTCACCGTCCATTGACCGACCAGCGCGCTCGGTCTATCACCGGGCTCGACGCGCCCGTAGCTCAGCTGGATAGAGCGACGGCCTCCGGAGCCGTAGGTCAGTGGTTCGAATCCACTCGGGCGCGCTTATCGCCAGCTTCGCTGGCGCTTGCGCTCCCCAGTGGTTCTAGCCCTCACGCGCGGATCTGGGAGACTTGCTG
>DASTRX010000001.1:0-25078 GCA_035760985.1 Polyangiaceae bacterium | reverse complement strand
CCGACCCGCAGCCGCGCGAGCTGCACCGCCCCTCGACCGCCGCGACCCTGAACCTGGCCGCGGCGGCGGCCCAGGGCGCCCGCCTCTACGGCAAGTACGATCGAGCGTTTGCCGAGCGGCTGCTGGCGGCCGCGCGGCGCGCCTGGGACGCGGCGATCCAGAATCCCAGCCTGCTCGCGCCGGGCGCGGACGGCACCGGCGGCGGCTCCTACGCGGACAGCGATGTGAGCGACGAGTTCTACTGGGCGGCGGCGGAGCTCTACATCACCACCAGCGAGCAAGCCTACCTGGATGCGCTGCTGGCTTCCCCCCAGCACACCGCGCCCATCTTCGATCCTGGCGGCTTCAGCTGGGCGCGCGTGGCGCCGTTGGGGCGGCTCGACCTTGCCAGCCTCCCGAGCCACGTCCCGGGCCGGGATGCGATCCAGCGCTCCGTGCTGGACGCGGCAGACGCGCTGCTCGCGATCGGCCAGGCGCAGCCCTGGGGCCAGCCCTACGCGCCCGCGGGCAACAACTGGGTCTGGGGCTCCTCGTCGCAGCTCTTGAACAACCTGGTGGTGCTGGGCACGGCATACGACATCAGCGGCGATCGCAGGTACCAGCGTGCCGTGGTCGAAGGCGCCGACTTTCTGCTCGGGCGCAACGCGCTCAATCAGTCGTACATCACCGGATATGGCGAGGTGTACAGCCAGAACCAGCACAGCCGCATGTATGGAGCGCAGCTGAACGGCGAGCTCCCGCACCCGCCGATCGGCAGCCTCGCCGGCGGCCCCAACTCGGCGCTGCAAGACGCCGTGGCGCGCGACCTGCTCGCGGGCTGCGTCGGGCAGTTCTGCTACGTGGACGACATCAACTCGTTCTCCACCAACGAGGTCGCCATCAACTGGAATGCGCCGCTGGCCTGGGTGGCCTCGTTCCTGGCGGATCAGGCGGGCTGCCGCTAGCGCCGCCGTGCTCCGGGGTGGACCTTGGCTCACTGGCCGATGACCGTTCCGGAACGGGGGGCGCCCGGGCAGGAAAAAGCAGCGCCGTGGGCGGCAGGCGATAGCGCGGCCCGCCGCGCTGTGCTGGGTAAGGTACAAATGGCAGATCGCGGATCGAGGTTCGCGCTACTGCATCGTCTGTCCCCCCTGTCATGGCCGCGCCGCAGAACCACCACGAGCTAGCTACCAACGCCCTGCGCCTGGTGCACCGTGTGGCCCAGAGCCCGCTGGGCGATCTCTGGCTCGCGCTCGATCAGCGCAGCGGCCCCCCGGGGGTGCCCGTGCTGTTGCGCTACGTCTCGCTCGCGACCGGGGCGACCGCGGACATGCTGGAGCGCGTGGCCGCCGCTGCCCACGCGGCGATGAGCCTGCGCAGTGAGCTGCTGGTGTCCACGCTGGAGGTGCTGCATCCGCCGCTGGCGATCGCGTACGAGTACGTCGAGGCGCAGCCGATCAGCAGCTTGCAGTCGAGCGCGCGGGTGCGCGAGCTGCTGTTCCCGGTCGGCGTGAGCTTGCGGCTGACGATCGACCTGCTGCGGGCGCTGCAAGTGGTGCACCAGAGCTGGCTCGGCTGGCCCACGGAGGTCCCGTACGGCGGCCTGTTGCCGGCGAGCGTGCTGGTGTCGCGCGACGGCCGCACCCGCCTGTGCGACGCGCTGGTTGCCAGCTCGGCGCTGCTCCAGCGCGGCTTCGAGCTCAGCGCGGCCGAGCTCGCCTACCGCGCCCCGGAGCAGGTCTACGCCAGCACGGCGCCGGACCCGTCGACGGACGTGTTCATCGCGGCGGTCCTGCTCTGGGAGCTGCTGTCGGGGCGGCGCTTGCTGTCCGGTCCGCGGGAGGTCATCGAACGCAGGCTGCTGGAACACGATCTGCCGCGCGTGAGCCCGGACCTGCGCCCCGATGGCCCGCTCTCGCGCGGGCTGGTCGAGCTGCTCGACAGCAGCCTGTCGCTGAATCCCAATCAGCGCCCGCCGACTCCGGGCGCGCTCGCGACGGCGCTCGAGCGCTGCGGCCATGCCGTGGCCTCGCACGCGGAAGTGGCAGCGTTCGTCAACGAGGTCGCCGGAGCCCGGCTGCAGCGGACCGCGACCATCGTGCGCGTCGCCCTCGGCTACGCAACGGGAGTCGACGACGCGCCGCAGGTCGCTGCCGCTCCGCCGCCGCTGCCCGCCCCAGCGGTGGAGGCCGTTGCTGCCCAGCCGGTTGTTCCGGAGCAGCCGGGCCCGTCCAAGTCCTCGCTGGCGGCCGCGGTGGCGCAGGCCCTCGAGCGCCGCCGCGTGAGCGGGGAGTTCCCGGCGGTCTCGCCCGAGCAGGGCCGCCTGCCGACGCCGCTCGGGCGCGTGGCAGGGCCGGCGCCGCTCGCGCGCCGCCCGGTCGTGCCGAAAGGCGCGGCGGCTGCGAAATCAGGGCGCGCCGGTGCCCACCTGCCACCGCCGACGCTGCCGCCGTTGCCGTCCTCTCCTTCGCAGATCCCCTCTGCCCCGCAGTGGCCGGTGCCTCGCCTGGAGGGTGCCGCCGACGCGGGCGCCGCAGAGGAAGAGCAGACGAAGGTGCTCCGGGCGGTGCACGAGGCCATCGCCGCTCGCGGCCCCAGCGCGCCCGCTCCGCCCGTGCGTCTCGGTCCCAAGCGCGCGCTGCTGGCAGCGATGGCCAGCGTCATCCTGTTGCTCCAGCTCTGGATGTTCAGCGTGGCGCGCTCGCGCGAGGAGAGGTCGCGCGCCGCGGAGCCCGCGGAGCCCGCGCGCTCGAGTGAACGCGCCCCGGCCCTGCGCGCTGCGGAGCCGCACCGGGCTCCGAAGCGCTGAGCACACGCGCGAATCAAGGCGTTGCAGTACCCGCCATCAGCGTGCGCGCGCCGCTGAACAGCTCGTAGAACTCCTGGCGATCGGCGTCGCGGCCGCGCTGGCTCTCGAAGACCCGAGCGATCGACTCGAGCGCCGCGCCGTCGGCGTAGGGGCTGTGTTTGAGCAGCTCGGCAAAGGAGGCCACCGAGGCGGCCCAGGCCAGATCCGGGTTCGCGCTCTCCAGGTTGGGCGCGATCGCTGCCGGGGCGAGCCGCGCGGAGACCTCGAGCGCCGGGTCCTGCTCGGTCGCGTTGACGCCCTTGTAGCGGATCTTGACCTGCACCAGATCCGAGGCCGCGACCTCGCGCGGGCCCGCGAAGGGCTCACCGGATTCCGCCTCGGGAGCGCCGGACAACTGCGGCACCGCGGCGCCCGACAGCACCAGCTCGTACAGCGCAGTGACGCGGTGACCGGCGCCGATTTCGCCGGCATCGACCGTGTCATTCCGGAAATCCTGATCGGCGATCGCGCGATTCTCGTAGCCGATCAGGCGGTAGGCGCTGACGAGCTCGGGATTGAACTCCACCTGGACCTTCATGTCGCGAGCGATCAGGCTGAGCGTGGAGAGCATGCGCTCGTCGACATAGCGAGCGGCCTGCTCTTCGCTGCTGATCACGCCGTAGAAGCCGTTGCCGGCGTTGCTGACGGCTTCCAGCATGGCATCGTTCAGGTTGCCTGCTCCGAAGCCCAGCGCCGTGAAGGTGATGCCGGTCCGGCGCTTCTGCCGGATCAGCTCCAGCAGCTCTCCCGTGCTGCTCGGGCCGACGTTGAAGTCGCCGTCGGTGCACAGGACGATGTGGTTGAGTCCCTGCGCGATGAAGCCCGCCTCGGCCTCGCGATAGGCGAGATCGATGCCGCTCGCTCCAGCCGTGCTGCCGCCGGCGCTGAGGGCCTGGATGGCTTGCACGATGGCCTCGCGCTGGCTGGCAGGCGTGGGCCCGAGCCGGACGGCGGTGCCCGAGGCGTACGTGACGAGCGACACGGTGTCGCTCGGCTGGAGCAGATCGAGCGTCTGCGTGGCGACCTGCTGCGCGAGGGGCAGCTTGTCCGACGAAGACATGCTGCCGGACACATCGATCAAGAACACCAGATTGGTGGGCTTCTTGGCGGAGGGAGGCGGCGCCTTCTTGCCCTGCAAGCCCACGCGCAACAGCGTGCGCTCCGCGCCGTACAGGCTGGCTGCCGCCGCCAGGTCGATGTCGAACGGGACCTCGGCGTCGTACTCGCCCTGCGGATAGTCGTAGGCGAAGTAGTTGACATACTCCTCGACGCGCACGCTGTCCGGCGCCGGCAAGCTTCCGCTCTGCGCGTCGCGCCGGAACAGGTCGTAGCTCGCCGTATCGACATCGACCGCGAAGGTGGAGAGCGGATCGTGCGCCACCATCACGAAGGGGTTGGTGCCTGGTGCCGAGTAGCGATCGCCCGGCGCAGCCGGGGGCGCGGCGCTGGCAGTGTTTCCCGCGGGAGTCGCCGCGGCCCCCGCTGCTGCCGGAACCGTGCTCTGGCCGTTGCAGCCGGCGAGCAGCGGGTTATCGGAGCAGCTCTCTTCCTTCGGCGCAATGTCGGTCGCTGGCTGCGCGGCGCGGTTCGCTGCGCTGGGACGTTCGCTGTCGCTCTGCTGCTCGAGGTCGCTGCTGCGCTCCGTAGAGCCGCAGCCCAAAGCGCTGCCGAGCACGGCGGCGAAGCACACGAATCGCACGATGGTCTTCATGACGGCCCGCAGGAGCAACGCTCGTGCCATGCGTCGAACAGCGCCCCGATCCGGGCGGGAGCCATCAAAACCGCGACCCGATCGTGTGCCGCGCTCGCGCAGGACTCGAGCCAATGCGTGCCAGTCCGGACGCGCCTGTCAGAGGCGCCGTCTGCCGTACCTGCACTTTTATTGCGCCTGACGGATCCGGCGCAGATCCGCCGGGGGCACGGGCGGCGTGTTGGCGATGGCGCGGTCGGCGAGCTTCTGCTCGAGCGCGAGCCGGTGCACGATCACGCGCAGCCAATCCGCCAGCGGGCGCCGGCCGTCATACGCGGCGATCTTGGGGCTGGGCTCGCCGAGCAGCTGCTGGCGCGCCGCCTGGATCACCCACTCCACGAACTCTTCGTCCGCGTTGGCGCGTGCTGCCACGCTGCGCAGGCCGCTCAGGTACGCTTCATCGAGCGAACGGCAAGCGACGGGATCTTTCCGGGCACAGGCGCAGCACAGGAACAAGCTGGCGGCAGTGGGGGGCAGCTCAGCGGCCCAACCCAGCGCGTCGAGATGCGCGCACCAGACGTCGAAATCGAGAGCGACGCCGGGCCACTTGTTTTGGGCCTGCTCAAAGGCCGCCTCGCGCGGGATGCCCATCGCGCGGCCATCGTAGCTCGAAAGTTCGCGCTTGGCGACCCTGGAAAAGCTGGTCCATTTGCGTTCGCGTCGTGGCGAATGCGAAACGAGGGCGCGCGCCGGGCCGCGGCAGCGGAGGGCTTGTTACGGCGCGGGATCTGCGCGATCTTGGGCGCGAAAGATGCGGTTCTCGGCAGAGCACGTCGCGCAGTGGAGAACAGAGGGGTTTGCCGTCATCGAGCGCTTCTTCCTGCCCGAGGAATGGCAGCCGGTGCTCCAGGATTTCGAGGCGTTGTACCGGGGCGTGGCCAGCGGTGACGGGACGGGCCTGCCGCTCGAGCTGAAGCCGGAAGAAGCGCGCGCCAGCCGCGGCCTGCAGTTCAAGAACATCCACGTCCTGCCCTATGAAGGCTCCAGCGCGATCAACCTGATTTCCTTGCATCCCCAGCTGATCGCGTTCGCCCGAGCGCTGCTCGGCGCGGACGATGTGCGGCTCTATCAGTCGCACACCTGGGCGAAATTTACCGGTGACGCTGACTACGACCAGGAGTTTCACTGTGACTATGGCAATCACACGCTGCTCGTACCCAGCGACGACCCGGCGCTCCGGACCGTCGACTTCGTGCTGTATCTGACCGACGTGACCAAGGCACACGGGGCCCTGCGCTACGTGACCAAGTCGGACGCGCTGGAGGTGCTGGGGCGCCCGGCGCTGTCCGTGCCGGACGAGCGCGAACAGCGCGCGCTGCGCGAGCGCGAGCGGGCGGTGGCCGTGCCGGCGGGCTCGCTGGTGGCGCACGGCATCGACACGCTGCACCGGGGCAGCAACCTGACGGCGCCGCACGGCCGTCGTTTCTCGATGACGGTGGGGTACAAGGCGGCCGGCAGCGATCACATCGCGTTTCACGTGTGGCAGGCATCGCGCGGGCGCTCCTGGGAGCGGGTGTTGAATCATGCAACGCCGGAGCAGCTGACGTGCCTGGGCATCCCTGCGCCGGGCGCGCCGTTCTGGACCCGGCGCACGCTGGAGCTGACCCAGACGCGCTGGCCCGCCATGAACCTGGGGGCTCATTTCGCCGCCTTGCGCGAGTAGACGGCGCCTCGGCACTGCCCGGGCGCGGGCAGGAGTGGTTTCGCATCCAGCACGACCGTGAGTACCGCTACGATGTGCCCGCTGCACGGTGGCGCGGTGGCGCGGTGAGCCACGGTGGCGCGGTGGCGCGGTGGCGCGGTGGCGCGGTGGCGCGGTGAGCCGCGGTGGCGCGGTGAGCCACGGTGGCGCGGTGAGCGCGGTGAGCCGCGGTGGCGCGGTGAGCCACGGTGGCGCGGTGAGCGCGGTGAGCCGCGGTGGCGCGGTGAGCGCGGTGAGCCGCGGTGGCGCGGTGAGCCACGGTGGCGCGGTGAGCCACGGCCATCCAAAAAGCGAGATGGCAACTCTCCGGAGGCGCCCGCGCGTCGCTGGGCCCGCGTGTTCGGCGTCGTGGCGCCGCCACTGCGCGGCTGCAAATCCTACTACCACCTGGTAGCAGAGTTTTCACTCCGGAGACGGCTCCCTCGCGCGCCGGCGTCTTGTTGCGGGGGCTGGTGCGGCTGGGACCCGACGGTGCGTGTCGAGCGGACAGGTCGCGCTGTGTGCAGCTCCCAACCCCTCGGCGACCCGCGCGTCGAGGCAGCAGCACCTGCTGAAGCGCGGGGGTTGGCGGCCGGCGGGCGCCCTGCTAGCAGTGGGAGCATGGGCGAAGCTGCAAGTCTCGAGTTCGTGGGGTCGGTCTGGGACGAGGCCATCGTGCCGGCGCTCACCGAGTACATTCGCATTCCCAACAAGTCGCCCGCCTTCGATCCGGAGTGGCGGGCGCACGGGCACATGCACCGCGCGGTGGCGCTGATCGCGGACTGGTGTCGGCGTCAGCCGATCGAGGGGCTGAAGGTGGAGGTGATCGAGCACGAGAACCGCACACCCGTGATCTGGGCGGAGGTGCCCGGTTCGGGCGCCCGCGCGGGCGAGACGGTGCTGGTCTATGGCCACCTCGACAAGCAGCCGGAGATGACCGGCTGGGCGCAGGGGCTCGGGCCCTGGGAGCCGGTGCGGCGCGGCGATCGGCTCTACGGGCGCGGCGGCGCCGACGATGGCTACGCAGCGTTTGCTTCGCTGACGGCGATCGCCGCGTTGAAGAAGGCGCAGCTGCCGCACGCACGGATCGTGATGTTGATCGAGGCCACCGAGGAGAGCGGCAGTCCGGATCTCCCTTACTACGTGCAAGCCCTGTCCGAGCGCCTCGGCTCGCCGGGCCTGGTGGTGTGCCTCGACTCCGGGTGCGGCAACTACGAGCAGCTGTGGTGCACCACCTCGCTGCGCGGCATCATCACGGGCACGCTCACGGTGCGCGTGCTGACGGAGGGGGTGCACTCGGGGGACGCGGGCGGCATCGTGCCGTCCAGCTTTCGCATCGCGCGCCAGCTGCTCTCGCGCATCGAGGCGGCGGATACGGGCGAGATCTTGCTGCCGGCATTTCATGGCGAGATCCCCGGCGCGCGCCGTGCTCAGGCCCGGGTGGCGGCGGGCGCGCTCGGGCCCGGAATCTGGAAGAAGTTCCCGTTCGCCGGCGGCACGCAGCCCGCGACGCGGGATGACGTGGAGGCGATCCTGGCGCGCACCTGGCGGCCCGCGCTGGCGGTGACCGGCGCCAGCGGCCTGCCGCCGGCCGCGAGCGCCGGCAACGTGCTGCGGCCCTTCACGGCGCTGCAGCTCGCCCTGCGCGTGCCACCGCGCGTGGATGCGAACGCCGCGCTGCGCGAGCTGAAGCAGGCGCTGGAAGCGAGCCCACCCCACGGCGCACAGGTGACCTTCGAAGGCGATGGCGCGAGCGGCTGGGACGCGCCGGCGCTCGCGCCCTGGCTGGAGACGGCGCTGGAGCAAGCGTCGCAGCGGCACTTCGGCAAGCCCGCGCTCTCGATGGGCGAGGGCGGCTCGATCCCGTTCATGGGCATGCTGGGCGAGCGCTTTCCCGAGGCGCAGTTCATGATCACGGGCGTGCTCGGGCCGGAGTCCAACGCCCACGGCCCCAACGAGTTCCTGCACATACCGACGGGCAAGCGGCTGACGGCCTGTGTCGCGGACGTGATCGCGGCGCATGCGGCTCGCTGAGGTCGCCGTGCGGCTCTGGTATTGCGGACTGCTGCTGTGCGCCAGCTGCGCGGTCGATGACCGAGCGCCGGCGACGGTCAACGGCGGCAGCGCGGGCGCCGCGGACGAGGGCGCGAGCGCGGGCGGCACGCCGGGCGCCAGCGATGTAGCGGGTGCGAGCGGCGCAGGCGGCGCGGCGGGGGCGGGCGCGGGCGGCGCAGGTGCGGGCGGCGCAGGTGTGGGCGGTGCAGCAGGCGGGTCGGGCGCGGCGGGCAGCGCAGCTGGCGGAGCGGGGGGCACCTCGCAGGTGATCGGAGCTGGCGATGCGCCCTGTCGAGGCTGCGTGGAGCTGGTGATGCCGGTCACGGAAGCCGAGCAGTCGGCGCAGTTTCAATTTCAATTTGCGGCCCCGGGCCTCGATTTCAGCGCGGGTACTGTCCAGTGGCGCGTGCAGGTGCTGCAAGCCGACACCAACCCCAATTTCTTCCTGACCACGGACGTGCAGAACGGACCATCGAACAGCTACGCGGGCGTGTTCGCCAACTACAGCGTGCTCTCGACCTACAACTTCCCGCCGGCGCAGTGGCTCGACCTCGCCATCGACGTCTCGGCGCACCCGCCACCGCAGACGGGGCCCGGCTTCAACTATCGCGCGGTCGAATGGGTGAGCTTGACCGTGGGCACGACGGAGGCCTTCGAAGGCACGGGTACGGTGCGCGTCCTGATCGACTCGGTGACCTTCACGGGAGTCTCGGGCGCGACCAGCACCGACTTCAGGACGGGACTCGATGGCTTCATGCTGAACGCCTTCGACGCGCCCGAGGGCACGCAGCCACCGATCTTGCATCCCCTGTAGCCGCGCGCCGGGCCCGCCTCCCCCAGAACGCCAGGACGGAGCGCTCGAGGCAGGCGAGGGTGACCGGAGTGCTGGCGCGCGAGCGGCTCGCAGCAGCGGGGTCATCGAGAGCGAGCCGCGAGTGGCAATGCAGCCCAGCAGGCGGCGAGAACGGCCCCTGCATGCAGCAACAGGCGAGAGCCCAGAAAGACGCCAACGTCGTGCCGCTGAGGTTGGCGCGAACCGGCGACGCGAACGCTGGACGGGGTCGCTCAGCGAGCCCGACGGCAGAGCGCGGGCGACACCGTCTGCCGATGACGGCGCTGAGTTGCTGCGCGACACGGAGCCGTTCTGGATGCGAGGACCTCACTGTCGCTGGGGCTGAACTGGGGCTGAGCTGGCGTTGGTGTTGAGCTGGCGTTGAGCGGCGGCTGGCGTTGAGCTGGCGTTGAGTTGGCGGCTGGCAGTTGGTGGCTGGCGTTGAGCTGGAGTTGAGCGGCGGCTGGCGTTGAGCTGGCGTTGAGTTGGCGGCTGGCGTTGAGCTGGCCACCGGAGCCGTTGAGCGCCGCCGTCACGCCGTCGAGCGCTGCCAGAGCCCGCCGAGCGCTGCCGGAGCCGCCGGAGCCGTTGAGCGCCGTCGAGCGCTGCCGGAGCCGCCGTGCGCTGCCAGCGCCCGCCGTGCCGTCGAGTTCCCGGCGCCGTCGCGCCGCTATGGCGCCAGCGCCCTCGAGCGCCGTCGCGTCCGGCGCTCGCGCGGCCGAGCCCCCGGCCGTCGTGCCCGGCGTCGCGCGGCCGAGCCAGCGAAGCGCCGCCGTTGCGCCGCCGAGCCGTCGCGTCCGCCGCTCGCGCGGCCGAGCCCCCCGTCGCCGTCGTGCCCGGCGTCGCGCGGCCGAGCCCCCCGGTCGCCGTCGTGCCCGGCGTCGCGCGGCCGAGCCAGCGAAGCGCCGCTGACGCGGCGCCAGGGCGCCAGCGCTGCCGAGCGCCGTGGCCACCCTGCTGCCGTGGCCACCCTGCTGCCATGAAGCCATGAAGCCGCCATGCTGGCGCCGCCGCCGAGCGCCGTCGCGTCCGCCGAGAGCCGCCATGGCGCCAGCGCCGCCGAGCGCCGTGGCCGCCGAGCGCCGTCGCGTCCGCCGTGGCGCGGCGGAGCCCCCCGTGTGTTTTTCACCCTCTTCCGGTGAGAAACCGCGATCATTTCTCGAAATGCGGCACACGCGACCGCGCAGCGGAGAGCCGCTCGCATTGTGAGAGGCGCTCGCTTGGCACGATCCCGCAGCTGCCTCTCCTCGGCGGCGTCGAGCCGCCGTCAAGGGGCGCCGCAGGCGCCGAGCGTAGCGAGCGCCATGAAGCCGCCCTGGTGCCATGAAGCCGCCCTGGTGGCGCCGCCACCGAGGCGCCGTCGCGTTCGCCGTGGCGCGGCCAAGCCACCGGCGGCGTCGCGTCCGCCGAGAGCCGCCATGGCGCCAGCGCCACCGAGCTCCGAGGCCGCGGTGCTGCCGAGGCCGCCGAGCGCCGAGGCCGCCCTGCTGCCGAGGCCGCCCTGCTGCCGAGGCCGCCGAGCGCCAGCGCCGCCGAGCTCCGAGGCCGCGGTGCTGCCGAGGCCGCGGTGCTGCCGAGGCCGCCGAGCGTCGAGCGCCGAGGCCGCCGAGCGCCGCCGCCCGTCAGCACGTGCCCTGGCCACCAATCGAGCTGCCACCCGTTCACCGACCTCGACGATCCGATCTGTTACCCATGTCTGTAATTCGGATTCTTCATGAACTGACACGAGACCCTTGCACGCTAAAAAATTAGTGCCATAATCAGGAGAGTGAAGACTCGGCGTCAGCTCGCCTTCCGGTTCCGGACGTGGGGTGGGGCCCGGAAAGGGGCAGGCCGGCCGCCGAAGAGCGACGCGGGGGTCTCTCATCTGCGGCGTCCGGCGCTGTCGCGGCACCATCCGGTGCACGTCACGTTGCGCATCGTCGCTGGTTTGCCGTCGCTGCGCGGTGCCATCTTCAACAAGGTGCGCCGCGCCTTGGCGGAGGGGCAGGAGCGCTTTGGGTTTCGGCTCGTGCACTTTTCCGTGCAGAGCAATCACGTGCATCTGATCGCGGAGGCGGCGGATCGGCGGGCGCTGTCGCGGGGGATGCAAGGGCTCTCGATCCGGGTGGCGCGCGCGGTGAATGGGGCGCTCTCGCGCGCGGGGAAGGTGTTTGGCGATCGCTATCATGCGCGGGCGTTGACCACGCCGCGAGCTACGTATTTCGCTCTACGCTATGTGCTGCTCAATGGGCGGAAGCACCAGCGATCGCATCGACCGTCGCGAGCGGCGGTTGATGCGGAGCTGCCCACCGGCTTCGTCGATTCCTGTTCGTCTGCGCCCTGGTTCGACGGTTTCAGCCGCCCCACCGAGCTGGCGTTTGGCGGCGCCAGCGCGCGGCGGCGCTGGCGCGCCTCCTCCGAGCGGGAAGCGCCGGTCGTGCCCGCAAGGACTTGGTTGCTGCGTCGCGGAGTGCGCCGGTACGCCAGCTTCGACGTCGATGACGCGCCCGCGTGATGTTGCCCACGCGCGCCTCCTGCAGCAGAGCGCGAACACGGTGGATCACGCGCGCTGGGGAGCTCACGGCTTCTGCAGGGCACCGGCGCAGTCGTGAAGGACCGCGGTGCCGTAGGCTGCGCGGTGCCGTAGGCTGCGCGGTGCCGTAGGCTGGCGCGCGCGAGGTGAGCCCGAGCCGGGAGTTGGGCAGTCCTGGGGTCGCGCGGAGTCATGGAGGGCCGAGCCCAAACCATCCCGCGCAAACGGCGTGGGGCTCCGAAGGTCGCGCTGCAGCGCGCCGCGCGTGTAGCGCGCGCGAGGTGATCCCTCACGCCAGCACTGCACCGAATGCGCATGGCCGTTCTCGCTCGCTCTGGCTGCTGTGCGCCGGAACGGTGCGCAGTGCATCGCTTCGGTGCGTGCTCTCGTGGCTGCGTTTGACTTTGCGTAGCTGCGATCGTTAGATCGCACCGTGTTTCACCGTTTGGTCTCCACCGGGTTGTTCGGCGTGGCGCTGCTGGCATGCGGGTCTTCCTCGAAGGAGCCGTCGGATCCAGGCGGTCAGGGCTCGGATCTGGGCGGCGTGATCTTCGGCGAAGGTGAGCCGGGCAACGACGGTCGTCCGGGCTTCGACGGAGAGGTGTGCGCCGGCGAGGCCGCGGGCGCGGAGCGAGCGCCGTCAGTGATGCAGCTGCTGGTGGACACCAGCGGTTCCATGGATCAGTCGGCGCCGGGCGGCGGCGGCTCCAAGTGGGCGGTCACACGCAGCGCGATGCTCTCCGCGATCGATGGCATGCCGGGCGACACGTCGCTCGGTGTGGTGTTCTATCCCAATGTGCCGAACGACAATCGGCCCTGCCTGGATCGGCGCGAGGCCGTGAACCTGGCTCCGCTGGCAGCCTCGAACTCGCAGCAGCGGCAGCAGATTCGCAGTGTGTTTCAGCGCGTGAAGCCGCAAGGCGGGACTCCGACGCATGACGCTTATCGCTATGCGCTCGAGCAGATCGGTTCCACGGCAGCCGCGGGCGAGCGCTTCGTGGTGCTGATCACGGACGGTACACCGACCTACTCGCTCAACTGCGTGGGCACGGGCTTGATCTCGGATCCCGTGGACCCGAGTCCGCTGGTCACGGAGGCGGCCGGGGCGTACGCCAGGGGCATCCGCACCTTCGTGATCGGATCGCCCGGCAGCGAAGATGCGCGCGAGAGCCTGTCGCGCATGGCCGAGGCAGGCGGTACCGCCAGCGCGGGGTGCTCGCACAGGGGGCCAAACTATTGCCACTTCGACATGACGAGCGTGCGCGATCTCGGCGCCGGGCTCTCCAGCGCACTGGAGGCCATCTCGGGTCTCGCGCTGAGCTGCCGCTATGATGTGCCCGCTCCTCCGAACGGCGCCACGCTGGACGTCGCCAAGGTCAATGTGTTGTTCACGCCGCCGGGCGGAGCCGAAGAGCTGATCCCCCAGAGCACCGGCCCGAGCTGCAGCGAGGGCTGGCAATATTCTGCCGGCAACAGCCAGGTCCAGCTGTGCGGCAGCACCTGCGAGCGCGTGCGCGGCTCCGATGGCGCGTTGAAGCTCGAGTTCGGCTGCGCGACTCAGGTCCGCTGAGTGGGGTGAGCGCCCGGCGGGCATGATTTTCGCCACTCGGGCGTGAAAGGGGTCATGCTCGAGGGTGAAGTGTCGAAACGGCGCGCAGAGCCCGAGACCCGGGCCGAGGACAGCATCGCGCCGCCGATCGCGATCTGCGTGAGCTGTGGGCTCAGCTCCTGTGTGGGCTGTGCGGGCGCCCAGCGGCCCGCGTCCGCCGTGGCCTGGGAGGATCCGGGTCAGGTCTGGTGGCGGCGTCTCTGGCGCACGGCGCTCGCGAGCAGCCTGGAGCCGCAGCGTTTCTTCGGTCAGCTGCCGCAGGGGAACGTGAGCGAGGCGCTCGCGTTCGCGCTATGCGCGGAGGTGTTCGCGCTGGGCTCGCTGGCGGTGCTCGGAGCATTCGGGCTGTGGTGCTTTGCGCCCGGGCTGCTGCACGAGCTGCTCGCGAGCTCCGCCGCTTGCCGAACCCTGCTGCTCACCTGGGTCGCCTTCGTGGTGTGCATGCTGCTCTTGCACGCGCTGTGGGGCGCTTGCCTCGACTGGGGCGCACAGGGGCTGCGGGGGCAGCCCGCAGCGCGGGGTAGCGCAGGCAAGAACGGCGTGCGCTTCGGGCTGTACGCTTGCGGCTGGGATCTGTTGACCTCGCCGATCGGTATGTTGGCGGCGCTGCTGACGCGCGGGCCCCGGCTCGGTTGGGCGCCGGTCGGCGCCGCCGCGCGCGCCCCGGGCCTCGCGCAGCGCGCGTACCTGGAGCGCTGCCTGGGCGTCGACGGCGCCGCGCAGCGGCGAGCCCGCCGCTGCGCGGTGATCGTGCTCAGCGGGGGCATGCTGCTCGTGGTGCTGATCTTCGTGGCCGCGCTGGTCTCGCTGGCGAGCCGCTTTGGTTACTGAGCTCCGCTGGGCTACTGAGCTCCGCTGGGCTACTGAGCTCCGCTAGGTTACTGAGCTCCGCTAGGTTACTGAGCTCCGGGAGCGGCCGCCGAGCTCCGGGATCAGGGCCGCGCTGTCTCGGTCAACGTTTCTGCGCCGGGAAGGTGAGCACGCCGATCGGGTCATCCGAAAAGCGGCCGGCGACCGCCCAGCGTGCCGCGCTTTCTTCCGCCGGCAAGGCGGCGAGGAGGCGCTGGAGCTTTTCTCGATCGAGCTCGACCCGACTCAGCACCTCGGAGCATTCCATGCTCGTGCCGAGGCTCTGGCAGGTGACCTGCCCGGCTTCGCCGAGCAATCGGTAGTCGCCAGCGCCGTCGCTGCTGCCGCGGAAGGACAGGCTCTGGTGGCCGCCGACGAGCAGCTCGGGGAGCGTGTACTCCAGCTCCCAGTCGCTGCCGCGCGCGCGCAACCGCAGGTCGCCGAGCTCGAAGTGGGAGTAGGGCTCGAGCTCCAGAGGCACAGGGACGTGATAAGAGGCGCGCTCGGCGCCCGGCGCCGCGCCGACGGGGCGATCCGGCGCCGGGGAGTCTGCCGTGGCAGCGGATGGTGGCGCGTCTGTCGGCGCCGAGTCGGCGGCGCTGGCTCCGTCGGGGCCGCCGGAGCAGCCCCAGGCGAAGCCCGCCGTCGCCACGAGTACCGCTGCTGCGCCAGATCGAGACCACCACATGGTGCACCAGCTTAGCATCTGTTGGCCTACCTTTCCGCTCGTGATTCAGTGTGGGCCGCGGTTGGAGCCGCTGCGGTCTTCGTACGGCTCAACGCGCTCCTCGTGGTCATCGTCGTCGGAGTACTCGCCGCCGTGGTGCTCGTCATCGTCGCACTCGGCGTGGCTTCCGGCGTCCGGCGCCGAGCCAGCGTAGCAATCCCGCCCGTGGTGGTGGCACTCCGCCTGCGGCGCGCCCGCGTCGGAGCCGTAGTAGTCTTTGTCCTCGTGCCGCGCAGCGCAGTAGTATTGGCCATGTTCGCTCTCGCACTGCTCGCCCGCGGCGCAGTCGGCGTCGCTCCGGCAGGTGCGCTCGCCGGGCGGCGGCGCGAAGCTGGCGCTGGAGGGGGAGGTCCTGGGGGCCGAGGCAGGGCCGAGGGCGGCACGGGATTGCGCCAATGAGCCCGGATCGTCGACCCCGCCACACGCTGCCAGCACGAGAGCGCTCGTCCAAAACCAATTTCCGATTCGTTCCTGCATGGGACATTCCTCCGGTTGTTGATCGATCCCGAGCTCACTCTGGCGCGTCCTTCGCCGCCTCGGGCTGACGCTTGCTGACGGCTTGACGGGAATCATGGAGAGCTCTGGTGAAGGCCCGCCCGGCGGCGATAAATCGCTGGAGTTCCTGGTATTTGCCGGCGCGTACGGGGCCGTGCTGGAGCGCACGGCGGGCGGTCACGCGGACGCCGATGCTCCGTCCGTGATCGGTGCACTGGCGCTCAGCGGTCGGCTGGAGGAAGCGGAGAGCGCCTTCGCTGCCCAGCGCCTGCGACCCCGCGCCGAGGAGGGGCTGGCGCGCGCGCGCTTCTTCCTGATCGCCGGCTTGTGCCACGGTGGCGCCATACCGCGCGCCTGGCGGCATGCGCTGGAAGCCGTGCCGGACGTGTTCGGCGCCCAGGGCCCACGGCGCTTCTGGGCCTGCCAGGGTCTGGCGCTGGTGCGCTATTTCGAGGGCCGCTTCCGGCGCGCGCGGCGCTTTGCGCGCCGCGCGCTGGCGGCGGCGCTGGGCGCGAGCTTTCCGTACGCGCGCTGTCTGGCGCTCGACCTGCTGGCGCACGTCTCGGTGCACGCGGGCGACATCTACGCGGGCTTGCGACTGCTGTCGCAAGCGGTGGAGCTGGCCGCGGCGCTGGGCTACAGCCAGAACGCAGCCACGCTGGGCACCTCGGCGCTGATCTTTCAACTGCGCTTCAGCCTGGGTGAGCCCGAGGCTGTGATCGAACGAGTCGAGGCACTGACGCGCAGCGCGGAGGTCAGCTACTTCACGCGCCGCAACGCCTGGATCGAGCTCGCCTGCAGCTTCGCGCTGCGCGGCGAGGCAGAGCGCGCAGCGGCCGCGCTGGAGTCCGCGCGCAGCATCGCGCTGACGGGCACCGACAGCCGGGGCAAGGTGCGCTGGCTGGTTGCGCACGCGCTGTGCAGCGCGCTCGCGCGCGGCCCACAATGGGCACGGGAGAGCCTGTCGGAAGCGCGCGGCCTGGCAGCGCAGCAGCTCACGCTGGAGACGGAGATCGGTTTCGTGGCGCTGGTGTTCGCGGGCGAGCGCGCCTCCGAGCAGCTGGAGCGGCAGGCCTGGCTGGCGCAGCAAACGGGTGCCCAGCGCGCGCGCATCGCGCTCGATCTGGCCCTGGAGCGCACCGAGCTCTACGCGCCGCGCGTCGAGGACAAGATGGGCCGCTTATTGCTGGAGTGCATCGGGCGCCCGCCGCGCGAGCGCGTGCAGCGGGTCGTCGACGCGGGCTTCCTCGGTCTGTTGCCCTGGGCCCTGGGGCGCGCGCCCGGGCGGCGCGTGATCGTCACCGACCGCCAGCTGATCAGCGAGCACGCGGGCAGAGTGCGCGTGCAACCTGCGCCGCATCGTCCCGTGCTCAAGCTGCTCTTTGCGCTGCGGCTCGGTTACCGGGGCCGCGAGGAGCTGTTGCGCGAGGTGTGGGGTATCCAGCGCTTCTTGCCCGGTCGCCATCTGGCCACGTTGCACACTGCGGTGTCCCGGCTGCGGCTGGCCCTCGGTGATCCCGACTGGGTGATCACGCGCGACGAGGGCTATGCTCTGCCCGAGGGCGTGGAGCTGATCAGCTGGGAGCAAAGCGCGCAGACGCTGTCCGCGTCGGCCGCACCTCCCCTCGACCCGCGCGCGCGGCTGCTCGAGTTCGTGCGCGCGGAAGGGGAGACGGGCTCGCGCGAGATCGCGGAAGCCCTGGAGCTGTCGGCGTCGACCACGCTGAGGTTGCTGCGCAGCCTCACGGAGGAGGGCGCGCTGGTGCGAGAGGGCAGCGGGCGGCGGACGCGCTATCGCTGCGCCACGCGCTGAGGCCCCCGCTCCTCGGGCACTCTTTCCGTCGAGGCAAAGTTGCTCGCTGTGGCGATCGTGATGTGGGCGGATGCTGCCCTGCCACGAGGTCTACCGCGTTCTTTTCGCCGAGCGTCGGGCGGCGGGGTGCGAAATGGGCGCCGCGCCCTCGCTGGTGCGGCTCTTGCTCACTGCAGGAACGAGTGGACCAGGAGGCAGCCGTCCAGGCGCTGCGAGAGGCCGAGCGTCGCATCACCGACCTGCAACGGCAGCTGGCCGTTCAGGACGAGTTTGCAACCACCCTCGCGCATGAGCTGCGCAATCTGCTGGCGCCGATCGTGATGCAGGCGGAGTACCTGGCCGATGCGGCGCGCCAAGCCGAGGCGCCGTTGCCGGCGATCTGGCTCAACCCGCGCCTGGAAGGGCTCTGTGCGCGCATGTGCAGGTTCGTGGAGACCTTCGATCGGATCATGGACGCGTCCCGACTGACCGCGGGACACATCGACTTGCGCCTCGAAGACGTGGACCTGAGCGGCCTGCTGCGCGAGGTCTGTCACGGCTTCGAGCGCGAGGCGGCCAGCGCCCGGAGCCCGCTGTCC
Organism: Polyangiaceae bacterium; assembly: GCA_035760985.1. GTDB lineage: Bacteria > Myxococcota_A > Polyangia > Polyangiales > Polyangiaceae > SZUA-265. The sequence goes on along the minus strand of DASTRX010000001.1, from coordinate 7,347 downwards.
GTCGAAGCTCCGCCGCAGCTGGTCGGCTGCTGGGATCGGCTGCGGCTCCAGCAGATCTGTACCAACTTGATCTCCAATGCCGTGCGCTACGGCGCGGCACATCCGATCGAGGTCTTCCTGAGCGGTGACGAGGAGTGGGCGACCCTGCGCGTGCGCGACCACGGGATCGGTATCAGCGACGCGGATCAGCGGCGCATCTTCGAGCGCTTCGAGCGCGGCGGGCAGCAGCGCAAGCCGGGTGGCTTCGGCATCGGGCTGTGGATCGTGCGCGAAAATTGCCGCGCCCTCGGCGGTGAGGTCCACGTGCAGAGCCGCCCGGCGGAGGGCTCCACCTTCAGCGTGCGCTTGCCGCGCCACCGGAGAACGCATCATGGCTGAGACGTCCGCCCAGGGGCGGCTGAGCACGGGCGTGCCCGGCCTGGACACCGTGCTGCGCGGCGGGCTGCCACGCGGCAGTGTGTACATCGTCGAGGGGCCGCCGGGCGCGGGCAAGACCATCCTCGCCAGTCAGATCGCGTTCCATGTCGCCGAACAGGGCGGCTCCGCCTCCTACCTGACCTTGCTCGCCGAGTCCCACACCCGCCTGCTGGGGCACCTGCGGGGACTCGGGTTCTTCCGCGCCGAGCAGGTCGGACGCGGTGTGCGTTACGCGAGCGGCTTCAAGGCGCTCGAAACGGAAGGGTTGCCCGGACTGTTGCGCTTGACGCGAGAGCTGGTGACCCAGCAGTCGACCCTGTTGCTGGTGATCGACGGCTTGCTGCCGGCGCTGGAAGGCATCTCCAACCAGCGGGACTATCGCAGGTTTGTGCATGAGCTGCAGACGTTGGCAGCGATGACGGACTGCACCGTGCTGCTGCTCACCAGCGCCAGCGCCGCGGGTTTTCGGCCGGAGCATACCATGGTGGACGGTATCCTCGAGCTGACGGACGAAGTGAATCACCTGCGTTCACTGCGGCACCTGCAGGTCCAGAAGCTGCGCGGCAGCGATCCGGTGCGCGGCCGGCATACCCTGTCCATCACCCAGCGCGGCATCTCGATCCGGCCGCGCGTCGAGGCCGAGCTCCTGCGTCTGCCGGAGGACGCCCAGCTCCGGCCCGCGATCGAGCGCGCCCCCTTCGGCTTGCGAGAGCTCGACGACATGCTGCACGGCGGGCTCCCGGAGCGCTCCACGACCATGCTGCTCGGGCCGTCTGGCTCCGGCAAGACGCTGCTCGGACTGCAGTTCCTGGAAGCCGGCGCCGCGCGTGGCGAGCTCGGGGTCTTCTTTGGCTTCTACGAACGGCCGAACACGCTGGTCGAAAAGGCGGAGCGAGTGCAGCTGCGGCTGGGCGACGCGCAGCGCCGGGGCTTGATCGAGTTCCTGTGGGAACCGTTCGGCGAGGCCGCCATCGACGCGCTGGGCGAGCGCCTCTTGAAGACCGTCCGCGAGCTGCGCCCCCGGCGGCTGTTCCTGGACGGGATCCAGGGCTTTCAGCAGAACGTGGACGTACCGGATCGGCTGGGCAGCGTGCTCTCCACCATCGCCGAGCAGCTGGAGTGGCACGAGATCACCACGCTCTACACGGTCGAGTCCGAGCAGTTGCTCGGCCCGATGGTCCGCAGCCCCGTGCGCGGCCTGTCGGCCATCACCCACAACATCCTGGTGCTGCGTCATCTGGAGCGCGCTGAGCAGCTGCAGCGCACGATCACGATCTTGAAGATGCGGGACTCCGGCTATGATCCGCACACGCGCGAGCTCCAGATCACCGATGTGGGGCTGCGGCTCGGCGAGGTGGTGCGGCGGGGGTGCCGCCCGGCGGACTTCCTGGAGAGCCACGGCGAGCGGCAGTCCCGAGCCCCCCGCGCCCGGGGTAGCCGAGGGTCGATCCTGATTGTGGACGACGAATTCGGCCTGGCCGAGCTGATGTCCGAGATCCTGAACGAGCGGGGCTACCAGACGACGATCGCCGTCAACGGCGAGCTGGGGCTGCAGGCGCTGCGGGAGCACGCTGCAGATCTGGTGCTGCTCGACGTGATGATGCCGGTGCTGAGCGGGCCGGAGATGCGCCAGCAGATGCTGGAAGATCCGTCGCTGGCGCCCGTTCCCGTGGTGCTGATGACGGCTGTGCTCGAGGTGGTGCCGCGCGATCAGCTCGATTCTTACGTGGCCGTGCTGCAGAAGCCGTTCCCGCCCGACAAGCTGTTCGAGGCGGTGGAGCGGGCGCTGGGCACGGCGCCGCGCTCCATCGGCTCCGCCTGAGCCGGCGCGGAGCCGCTCACTGCACGGGTGGAGCGGCGCTCTGCTGGGTCACGCCGAACGCCGCCAGCCCGACCAGGCCGGCGTTGTAGTCCAGCGCGACCTCATTGCCCACGTAGTCGTCCTTGTTGTCCTGGTAACCGGGGTTCGGATGAACGGAGGTGCCCTGGCCTTGCACGTAGGCGCGCTGCGTGGGGCCGCCGACGAGCGCCCCCGTGAGCGGCACGCTCAGGTTGTCGGAGTTGCGGTGGTGGGGATGCTCCGGCGAGGCCGTGCCATAGCCGATCACGAAGGAGCGGTTGTAGCTGTTGTCGCCGGCAATGTAGTTGAGCTGGCTCACCGCGAGATCGCGTGCTGCGCCGTCGCCGGTGACCTGCGCGTACAGCGCCGCCGAGAAGCCGGCGCCCGCCGCGTAGCGCAGCGAGGCCCACTCGTCGATGTAGACGAAGCCGGCGGTGTTCGCCTCCGTGCTCACCTTGGCCTCGTAGTTCTCGACGTCCAGACGCCAGTAGTCCGCGACCGCGTCGGCCGCGCCGGCGACGTACAGGCTGTGGCGGCTGAAGTCTGCGGACTGGCTGTAGTTCGGTGCCCAGCCGTGGTTCGCCACGCCGTCGTTGAACAGCTTCGCGTCTTGCAGGTACGCGCTGTCGCCGGTGACCCGATACAGCTCGGCGGCGCCGGCCAGCATTTCGTCTTGCCAGGCCGTACCCGTCTGCCCGTAGAGGCCGGGGTTGGAGCCGCGCTGGTTGTTCTTGCCGATCTGATAGATCGACAGCGCGTGTGCCTGGTACGTGTCGGCGAGCGCCGCGTCGTACGGGCGGTAGAGCTTGGACATGAGCGCCAGCGAGGCCGCGGTGATGCCCGCGATGTCCGCGTTCGCCTGCAGGTTCACCGGGCGCGGGCGGCCGCCTTGCATGGCCGGCAGCGCCTCCTGGTCGAGGCAGCTGACCCACATGCGATGGTCGTTCTGGGCATTGCCGATCATGCCCACCAGCTGCGTGTCGCTGATGTGCGCCTTGACCAGGTAGTCCGTCGCGTAGCGCGCCTCGTCGAGCACGTCGGGAACGCCGTTCGGCGCGCCCGTGTAGCGCTGGCTGTCGCGATCGGGGAACGCCGTCGGAAAGGCGTCGAAGGCCTTGAGCATCACATAGCTCGCATAGGCGATGCTGAGTGTGACCTTCACGTGGTCACCGGCATCGTACCAGCCGCCGCTGAGATCGAGCATGATCGACTCGCCGTCGTTCATGTGGCAGGAGGTACCGCGCGCCGGGTCGGCTGCATTTCCCGCCGCCAGCAGCCAGTTGGCGCCGTCGCCGCTGCGCTGCGCGCCGTAGAACTTGACCACGGAGTTCAGCAGCGTGGGCGCGTCGGCCTTCACGGGCAGACCTGCAGGGGGAGCCGCCGGCGTCATCATGGGCGTCTGCTCGGCGATCGGCAGCGGCGTCTGCGCCTCGGGAGCAACGGTGGGGGAGGGCGACGTGGGACTCGGGCTCTCCATCGCATCGGGCGAGGGCTGGTTCGGCATTGCCGTCACCGACGGCATTGTGCCGGTGTTCGATGGACAGCTCGAGCCGCTGCAGGGCGAGCCGGAGTCGGAGCTGGAGCCGCAGGCGGCCAGGCCCAGCAGCGCGATCGATCCAAGAAAGCTTCGGTGGGACATGGAGTTGCCCACGTCGGTACCACGGCCCGTGGTGCGGCGGGCTCAGCGCGCGCCGAGCGCGCTTGGCATTTCTGCGCGGCTGCAACATTGCCGCTCGGCGCCCTGCCGGCAGCTGCCCCGGCGATCGCGCGGATCGTAGTGGAAGCGTTACCGCAGAAGGACGCTCAGTCCTCGCCGCTGATCTTCAGCCCGGGGCGCTGCAGGCCCGCCACGTTGTCCGCCGCGGGTGAGCCGCCGACGTACAGGAACTTGAGCTTGCGCAGCCCCTTGAGCACGGCCAGATTCGCCACGCGTGTGCGCTTGATGCTCAGGCGCTCCAGGTTGCTGAGCCCCGCGATCGGCGACAGATCGTCGACGGGAGTGTCATCCAGCATCAGCTCGGTCAGCTTGGTCATGCGCTTGAGCGGCGTCAGATCGCGCACCTGGGTGCGCCCGAGATCGAGGCGATCCATCTGCACCATGCCTGACAGCGGTGTGATCACGGCCACCTTGTTCATCGACGCGCGCAGCCCCTCGAGCTGCGTCAAGCCGCCGATGGGCGACAAGTCGGAGAGCTCGCCGCCGCCCAGGTACAGCTGGTGCAGGTTGGTGAGCAGCGGGAAGACGCAGGGGTCGAGCGAGTCCACCGGCTTGCCGCCGCGCGTGAGATCGACGCTGCGCACCTTCTTCAGGTCGGCCGTCGTCAGCTCACCCTCCGGCTTGCCCGCCTTGCGCCGCACCTCGGCCTCCAGCACCGGGTCGGTGAAGTGCACCTGGGGCGGCTTGGGGCAGACCACCGGCTTCTTCTCTTCCACCCTTTCGGGGGCGGCCTTCTCGGCGACCTTCTCCGGTGCGGCAGCGGCAGCCGCCGGCGCCTCGGTGGGAGCGGGCCCGGGCGGCGGAGCGGGAGCCGGGGCAGGCGCGGGTTTGGGCGGGTCCTCACATCCGAGCCCGATCCCCATCAGCAGCAGCCCACAGATCAGCGCTTTCGGCCCTTTTCGCATGGTGCGCACTCTCCCAGAGCGCGGCCCGGAGATCTAGTTAGTTGCACCTGGCTGGCGATCCAGGGCTGTCCGCGACCGCAGCCCGGCCCCTAGAGGAAGCGCGGAGGTGAGGAATGCATCGGGGAAGCTGCCTGTGCGGGAACGTTCGCTACGAGCTGACCGGGGAGCTCGGGGACTTCGGTTATTGCCACTGTACCAGCTGCCGCAAGGCGAGCGGATCGGCGCATGCCGCCAACGCGCCCGTGGCGCGCGCCTGCTTCCGCCTCAGCAGCGGGAGCGACACGCTCCGTGAGTTTGAGAGCTCCCCCGGCAAGTGGCGGGCATTCTGCAGCCGCTGCGGGTCGCCCCTGTACGCCTATCTCACGGCCACGCCCGAGGCGCTGCGGATCCGTCTGGGCAGCCTGGACACGCCCTTCACGAAGCAACCGCAGGCGCACACCTGGGTCTCGGACAAGGCGCCCTGGGAGCCGATCCCGGACGACTTGTCACAATTCCCGCAATGGGCGTCCAGGTCGGTGCTGCGTCAGGATGGGTCGCGGCAACTGTGATCAACGCCGGGCCCAGGCCTCCGCGGCTGCGCGGCAATCGGCCGGGATCTCTTCGAGCGCACGCGGCTCGCACGCCGTGACTCGGCCGCGGCAATCCATGGAGATGCTGCAGCACTCCTCGAACATCTGGCGGATCTTTTCTCGTCCGCGCAGGGTCCGCGACTTCATCGCAGAAAGCGTCACACCGAGCAGCTCGGCGGCGTCTCTCTGGGTCAGCCCTTGGAGCTCGGTCAGGGTGACCGCCTCGCGATAGGGAGCGGGCAAGCGTGCGACGAACAGCGCGACGCAGGCGCCGAGCTCGGCTTCGAGATCGTCGCCCGCGTCGGCTTCCGCTGTGGCGATTTCAGGGGGGGCTTCGACCAGCTCCAGCGGACTGCGCGAGCGCGCCCGTGCGGCATCGGCGATGGCGCTCCGAGCGACGCGATACACCCAGCCACCGAAGCTCTCGCCGTCCCGAAGCGCCGACAGGCCCCGATGGATCCGCACGAAGATCTCCTGCAGGACGTCATCGACGTCCGCCGTCGAAGCCACGCGGCGCGTGACGTAGGGCCTGAGCCGCCGCTCGATGTCCAGCCATGCGCCGCGGGCTTCCGATGCGATCATTGGGTCCTCGTCACGAGCAGCAGGACGGGCCGCAGCAGCGCCCTGCGCCAGGTTTCAGTGCCTCGATCGTTGCAGAGACCACATACTCCTCGGCGCCGGGCAGGCATTGGCCGATGATCGCGGTGCTCTCGCTGCGTGGCTGGATCTGGACCGCTTCAAACCCGGCTTCGGTCAGCAGACTCCGGAGCAACTCGATGCTCGCCGAGCCCGAGATGCATCCCGTGAGGGCTTCGACGCTCTCCGCCAGTTCGCGCGGCATCGGCCGCAGAGCAACCACGTCGGAGATGGCGAGGCGCCCGCCGGGCTTCAAGACCCGGAACGCATCCCGGAACACGGCAGCCTTGTCCGGCGACAGGTTGATCACGCAGTTGGAGAGGATGACGTCCACGGTGGCGTCCGGCACGGGCAAGTGTTCGATCTCTCCCAATCGGAACTCGACGTTGGCCGCGCCGACGCGGCTCGCGCTCGCGCGCGCCTTGGTCACCATCTCGGCCGTCATGTCGACGCCGATGACTCTGCCGTTGCGACCGACGCGCTTGGCCGCCAGGAAGCAATCGAAGCCCGCGCCGCTGCCGAGATCGAGCACGGTCTCGCCGCTGCGCAGCGCCGCAATCGCTTGCGGATTGCCGCAGCCCAGCCCGAGGTCCGCACCCTCCGGCACGCTGTCTCGGTCCTCCTGGCTGTAGCCCATGGCCAGGCTTCCGGCGCCCTGGTTGCCACAGCAGCCCACACCGCAGCCGTCGGCGCTCCGAGCCACCTTGGCATATGCCTTCCGCACCTGTTCTCTGACTCGATCGTTGTCGCGTGATTCCATTTTTCGCTCCTCCGATCAGAAGGACGCTCGACCCGCCCAAAGGATGCAGCGACTGCTGCCTCTTCGTGTCGGATGCTTCCATGATATTCGAAATAGGGATTGCGCGCTATTTCGAATTTGTTAGAAGCAGGTCGTGCCGTCCAAGCTGGAACACCACGCCGAGCAGCTCAGTGCACTCGGCCACCCGGTGCGCCTCTCGATCTTGCGCTTCGTCGTCCAGAGCGGAGAGGGAGGTGCGGCCGCCGGCGAGATCCAGACTCATCTGGACGTGGCCGCCTCCACGCTCAGTCATCATCTGAAGCGGTTGGTCGAGGCGGGGCTGCTGAGCAGCCGCAACGAGGGCACCTTTCACTACTACGCGGTGGAGTACCCCGCGCTGCGCGCGCTCACCAATTACCTGTGGGAAGACTGCTGCAAACGCGGAAAGGCGAGCTGCTAGTGTCGCGTCTCATTAGTAGCAATCGTGGCCCGACCCGGGCCGGTTCGCCTGCGGCGGCCCGGGT